>NZ_CAMPPP010000003.1:0-569405 GCF_946901175.1 Pseudomonas sp. Marseille-Q5117
GCTGAAACGCCTTTTTTCGTTTGCTGTGAGCACAAAAGCAAACGCCCCGAACAAGTCGGGGCGTTTGCTGGAACCACCATCAGTGCGTTTTCACACAGTCTGTCTCGGCGGGTTTCTTTTCAATCAGCTCAACACTCAGGCTCAGTTGACCTTCGCGTTCAACTCACCCTTCAGATAACGCTGGTACATCGCTTCCAGCGAGATCGGTTTGATCTTCGAAGCATTACCCGCAGTACCAAACGCTTCATAACGCGCGATACATACGTCACGCATTGCAGTCACAGTGGCGCCGAAGAATTTACGTGGGTCGAATTCGCTCGGGTTGGTGGCCATCAGGCGACGCATTGCGCCGGTGGACGCCAGACGCAGGTCGGTGTCGATGTTGACCTTGCGCACGCCGTGCTTGATGCCTTCGACGATTTCTTCAACCGGTACGCCGTAGGTTTCTTTGATGTCGCCGCCGTACTGGTTGATGATCGCCAGCCATTCTTGTGGCACCGAGGACGAACCGTGCATCACCAGGTGAGTGTTCGGGATGCGCTTGTGGATTTCCTTGATGCGGTCGATCGCCAGCACGTCGCCGGTAGGTGGCTTGGTGAACTTGTAGGCGCCGTGGCTGGTGCCGATGGCGATGGCCAGGGCATCGACCTGGGTGCGTTTGACGAAGTCAGCGGCTTCTTCCGGGTCGGTCAGCATCTGGCTGTGATCCAGAACGCCTTCGGCGCCGATGCCGTCTTCTTCACCGGCCATACCGGTTTCCAGCGAACCCAGGCAGCCCAGCTCGCCTTCTACCGAAACGCCGCAGGCGTGCGCCATGGCTACGGTTTGCTGGGTAACGCGGACGTTGTAGTCGTAGTCGGTCGGGGTCTTGCCGTCTTCGCCCAGCGAGCCGTCCATCATCACCGAGCTGAAGCCCAGTTGAATCGAACGCTGGCAGACGTCAGGGCTGGTGCCGTGGTCCTGGTGCATGCACACCGGGATGTGCGGGAATTCTTCGATCGCGGCCAGGATCAGGTGACGCAGGAATGGTGCGCCGGCGTATTTGCGGGCGCCGGCCGAAGCCTGGACGATCACCGGGGAGTCAGTCTTGTCAGCGGCTTCCATGATGGCGCGCATCTGCTCAAGGTTGTTGACGTTGAAAGCTGGAACGCCGTAGCCGAACTCGGCTGCGTGGTCCAGCATCTGGCGCATGCTGATAAGTGCCATTGTGTGTGTCTCTCCCGGTTGAGGGTCGTTGATCGTGCCAGCCTGCCGGAGCGGCGGCGGCTATTCAAGTTAATGCAGATCGGGGGTTGAGGCCCGGTCTGGTGATTCGGTGTTACCAAAACTGTGTGAACAACAGAGAACCCCTGTGGGAGCGAGCCTGCTCGCGAAAGCGGTCTGACAGACATTGCATCATCGACGGCAAGATTGCTTTCGCGAGCAGGCTCGCTCCCACATTTGGATCTCTGTACATCAATCCAATCGTGTTACTCGGCCTTGCAACCACGGCCAATCAGGTCATTGGTGGCGACCCAGTACACCAGGCCCTCGTCACCCTTCACGTGAAACGCCAGCATGCCATCGCTGTACAGCGTGCCCGAGGCGCCCGGCTCTTCTTTCAGGCGATAGACCTGATCACCGCCGCCGAGGCGCACGTCGACTTCCTTCTGGCCGGCATCGGCGTAACGCCACAACACCTTGGCCTGACTGTCGCAGGTCCAGGTCGTCCAGTTGTCTGCCGGGGCAGACGACTGAAACAGGTTCAACTGCGCGCAACCGCCCAACAATGCCAACGCCGCAACGGCGATCAAGCCTTTCATCCGTGTTCCTCGACTGACGACGCATGCCGCCAGCCCTGAGTTAAAGAGTCAGACCCGTCAAGGACAACCATGTTCCTTGGCCGGGGTTTGCGTCTCGTATTTGTCCAGGCCGTCCGGACCCGAGCGCTTGTTCAGCACCGGGTTGGTTTCGGCCTGCCAGTCGGCCTGGTAACAGCCCTTCTGCGGCTCGCTCGGTGCTGGCGTCGCGTCAGCCTTCGGGGTGCTCCCGCAGGCCGCCAGCGTACCGGTCAGCAACAACAGCGCTAACGACTTGACCATGTGAACACTCCTTTGCCTGGCCAAACGGGCGGCCTCAGGCCTTGGCCCGGCTTTCCAGGACTTCAACGGCAGGCAGCACCTTGCCTTCGACGAATTCGAGGAACGCGCCACCACCGGTGGAAATGTAGGAGATTTGCTCAGCCACGCCATATTTATCGATCGCCGCCAGGGTGTCGCCACCGCCAGCAATGGAGAATGCCGAGCTTTCGGCAATGGCCTGGGCCAGCACTTTGGTGCCGTTGCCGAACTGATCGAACTCGAACACGCCGACCGGGCCGTTCCACAGAATGGTTTTCGACGACTTCAGCAGCTCGGCGAAGTTGGCCGCGGTTTGCGGGCCGATGTCGAGGATCATGTCGTCAGCGGCGACGTCAGCGATCAGCTTGACAGTCGCTTCAGCGCTTTCGGCAAATTCTTTGGCGACCACGACGTCAACCGGCAACGGCACGCTGACTTTCGCCGCGATTTCACGGGCGGTGTCGAGCAGGTCCGGTTCATACAGCGACTTGCCGACCGGGTGGCCGGCGGCAGCGAGGAAGGTGTTGGCGATACCGCCGCCGACGATCAGTTGATCGCAGATCTGGCTCAGGCTGTTGAGCACGTCGAGTTTGGTCGAGACCTTGGAGCCGGCGACGATGGCCGCCATTGGCTTGGCCGGTGCGCCCAGGGCTTTGCCCAGTGCGTCCAGTTCAGCGGCCAGCAACGGGCCGGCAGCGGCAACTTTGGCGAACTTCGCTACACCGTGGGTCGAACCTTCGGCGCGGTGAGCAGTACCGAAAGCATCCATCACGAACACGTCGCACAGGGCCGCGTATTGCTGGGCCAGGTCGTCGGCGTTCTTTTTCTCGCCCTTGTTGAAGCGCACGTTTTCGAACAGCACGATGTCGCCGGCCTTGACCTCGACACCGCCGAGGTAATCAGCCACCAGCGGCACTTCACGGCCCAGCGCTTTGCTCAGGTAGTCGGCGACAGGTTTCAGGCTGTTTTCGGCGGAGAATTCGCCTTCGGTAGGACGGCCCAGGTGCGAGCAGACCATCACTGCCGCGCCTTTTTCCAGGGCCAGCTTGATGGTCGGCAGCGAAGCCAGGATGCGCGCGTCGCTGGTGACAACACCGTCCTTGACGGGGACGTTGAGGTCTTCGCGGATCAATACGCGCTTACCTTGCAGATCGAGGTCGGACATCTTCAACACGGTCATGGGTCGCACTTCCTACGGTTTTTTTGAAGTTGCTGTTTGCAGATAGTGGTCTGCAACGTCCAGCATTCGGTTGGCAAAACCCCATTCGTTGTCGAACCAGGCCAGGATGTTCACCAGTTTGGGTCCGGAAACACGGGTCTGACTGGCATCGACGATGGCCGAATGTGGGTCATGGTTGAAATCACAGCTGGCGTGCGGCAACTCGGTGTAGGCCAAAAGGCCCTTGAGCGGGCCGCTGGTGGCGGCTTCGCGCAGGATCCGGTTGACCTCACTGGCGTCAGTCGCGGTGGCGGTCTGCATCGTGATGTCGAGGCAGGACACGTTGACTGTCGGCACGCGCACGGCTTTGGCCTGAATTCGCCCGGCAAGTTCCGGCAGCAGGCGCTCGATACCACGCGCCAGACCAGTGGACACCGGGATCACCGACTGGAACGCCGAACGCGTGCGGCGCAGGTCTTCGTCATGATAGGCGTCGATCACCGGCTGATCGTTCATTGCCGAGTGAATGGTGGTGATCGACACGTAATCCAGACCGATCGCCTGATCGAGCAGACGTAGCAGCGGCACGCCGCAGTTGGTGGTGCACGAGGCGTTGGACACCAGCAGTTCGTCGCCGGTCAGGCAGTCCTGATTGACGCCGTAGACGATGGTGGCGTCGACATCCGCTTCGCTGGCCATCGGCTGCGAGAACAGCACGCGCGGTGCGCCGGCGTCGAGAAACCGCTGGCCATCGGCACGGGTGTGGTAAGCGCCGGAGCATTCCAGCACCAGATCGACGCCCAGCGACGCCCAATCGATGCCTTCGGGGGTGGCACTGCGCAAGACCTTCACGCAGTCGCCATTGATATGCAGACAATCGCCTTCAACCCGCACTTCGCCGGGAAAACGGCCGTGGGTGGAGTCGAAGCGTGTCAGGTATTCGATGCTGGCCATGTCGGCCAGATCGTTGATCGCGACAATTTCAAACCCGGCCTGCGCGCCGCGCTCGAACAACGCCCGCAAGACGCAACGACCAATGCGGCCGTAGCCGTTGAGTGCAACTTTGTAGGGACGCGGTTGAGGCATGGGGTTCTCGATTACCGTGGTGAATCATGCAGTGCGATGTTGCCTGAACCAACGCTTTCGCGAGCAGGCTCGCTCCCACAGGGAAATGCATTCCAATGTGGGAGCGACGGTGCGACGACTCGACCTGCTCGCGAAGGCGTCAGCCCGGACAACACAACTGTCAGATTTAGTCTTCCAGCAGCTCTTCAGCCTGACCGAGGATGTTTTCCAGGGTAAAGCCGAACTCTTCGAACAATGCCGAAGCCGGCGCCGACTCACCGTAGGTGGTCATGCCGACCACGCGACCTTCCAGACCCACGTACTTGAACCAGAAGTCGGCGTGGGCCGCTTCGATGGCGATACGTGCACTGACCTGCAACGGCAGAACCGACTGCTTGTACTCCGCATCCTGAGCATCGAACGCGCTGGTGCACGGCATGGAGACCACGCGAACCTTGCGGCCCTGCTCGGTCAGTTTGTCGAAGGCTTGAACCGCCAGACCAACTTCCGAACCGGTGGCGATCAGGATCAGCTCAGGCTCGCCTGCGCAGTCCTTGAGCACATAACCGCCTCGGCTGATGTTGGCAATCTGGCCAGCATCGCGTTCCTGGTGCTGCAGGTTCTGCCGCGAGAAGATCAGCGCCGACGGGCCGTCCTTGCGCTCCAGAGCGTTTTTCCAGGCCACTGCCGATTCCACGGCATCGGCTGGGCGCCAGGTGTCGAGGTTCGGCGTGCTGCGCAGGCTGGTCAATTGCTCGATCGGCTGGTGCGTCGGGCCGTCTTCGCCCAGACCGATGGAGTCGTGGGTGTAGACGTGGATCACGCGCTTCTTCATCAAAGCCGACATGCGTACGGCGTTGCGTGCGTATTCCATGAACATCAGGAACGTCGCGCCGTAAGGCACCAGACCGCCGTGCAGGGCGACGCCGTTCATGATCGCGGTCATGCCGAACTCGCGCACGCCGTAGTACATGTAGTTGCCGCTGGCATCTTCAGCGCTGACGCCTTTGCAGCCTTTCCACAGGGTCAGGTTGGAGCCGGCAAGGTCAGCCGAACCGCCGAGCATTTCCGGCAGCAGCGGGCCGAAAGCATTGAGGGTGTTCTGGCTGGCTTTGCGGCTGGCGATGGTTTCGCCCTTGGCCGCGACTTCGGCGATGTAGGCCGAGGCTTTTTCCGAGAAATCGGCCGGCAGTTCGCCGCTCAGACGACGGATCAGCTCGTTGGCTTCAGTCGGGAATGCAGCGGAGTAAGCGGCGAAGCGCTGATCCCACTCGGCTTCGACCGCGCGACCAGCTTCTTTGGCGTCCCACTCGGCATAGATGTCGGCCGGGATTTCGAACGGGCCGTGGTTCCAGTTCAGCGCCTCACGGGTCAGGGCGATTTCCGCGTCACCCAGTGGGGCGCCGTGGCAATCTTCCTTGCCCTGCTTGTTCGGCGAACCGAAACCGATGGTGGTCTTGCAGCAGATCAGCGTCGGTTGAGCGCTCTTGCGCGCGGTTTCGATGGCGGTCTTGATCTCTTCCGGATCATGGCCGTCGACGTTGCGGATCACCTGCCAGTTGTAGGCTTCGAAACGCTTCGGCGTGTCATCGGTGAACCAGCCTTCGACTTCACCGTCGATGGAAATGCCGTTGTCATCGTAGAAGGCAATCAGCTTGCCCAGGCCCAGCGTGCCGGCCAGGGAAGCGACTTCGTGGGAAATGCCTTCCATCATGCAGCCATCACCGAGGAACACGTAGGTGTGGTGGTCAACGATGTTGTGGCCGGGACGGTTGAACTGCGCGCCCATGACTTTTTCCGCCAAGGCGAAACCGACGGCGTTGGCCAGACCCTGACCCAGCGGGCCGGTGGTGGTTTCGACGCCCGGGGTGTAACCGAATTCCGGGTGGCCTGGAGTGCGGCTGTGCAGTTGACGGAACTGCTTGAGGTCGTCGATCGACAGGTCGTAGCCGGTCAGGTGCAGCAGCGAGTAGATCAACATCGAGCCGTGGCCGTTGGACAGCACGAAGCGGTCACGGTCGGCGAACGACGGGTTGCTCGGGTTGTGCTTGAGGTAGTCGCGCCACAGCACTTCGGCAATATCTGCCATACCCATAGGGGCACCGGGATGGCCGCTGTTGGCTTTTTGCACGGCATCCATGCTGAGGGCACGAATGGCGTTGGCACGCTCACGACGGCTAGGCATCGCTGATCTCCTGGGTGTGAATAGACTGAAACGGAAAAAAGGAGGGCATTTTCCCTCACCCATGCGCCTCGGGGCAATGACAGATAGTCATCGGCAGGCGTTTTTCCAATCGATAGCACAGGTTTCGCTTGGTGAAACCTTTCCGCTATTCGTTTGTAGAGACTGCCGTGCGCTGAGAAGTGCCATTTATCGAGCAATATCAAAACTTTTTGATATTGGCCTTGCGGTGCCTTGCCCCCGTCTCTAGACTGCCAGCCCTATGAACTTACGCGTGCCTTCCATTCGCCATGACGATTGCGACGAGCTGGCGGCCCTGTGCAAGGCCGGCGGCGATCCGCTGCGGCTGAATGTATTGCGCGCGCTGGCCAACGATTCGTTTGGCGTGCTGGAGCTGGCGCAGATTTTCGGCATCGGCCAGTCGGGCATGAGTCACCACCTCAAAGTGCTGGCGCAGGCCGATCTGGTGGCGACCCGCCGTGAGGGCAACGCGATTTTTTATCGTCGCGCCCTGCCCCACAGCGAATTGCTCGGCGGCAAGCTGCACGCGGCATTGCTGGAAGAAGTCGACAATCTGGATCTGCCTGATGAAGTGCAAGCACGCATCGAGCAGGTTCACGGCCAGCGTGCCGCCGCCAGCCGGGACTTTTTCGCCCGGGTCGCGGAAAAATTCCGTGCCCAGCAGGATTTGATCGCAGGCCTGCCGCAGTACCGTGACAGCGTGCTGGCCCTGCTCGACAAACTGAACTTCGATGGTGCAGCCACGGCCATTGAAGTCGGCCCCGGCGATGGTGCTTTTCTGCCGGAACTGGCCCGTCGCTTCGGCACCGTAACCGCGCTGGACAACAGCCCGGCGATGCTCGAACTGGCGCGTCAGGTATGTGAACGTGAACAGTTGGCTAACGTCAGCCTGCAATTGGCCGATGCATTGAACGGCACAAGCCTTCAAGCCGATTGCGTGGTGTTGAACATGGTCCTGCACCATTTCGCCGCCCCGGCCGATGCGCTCAGGCACATGGCCGACTTGCTGCAACCGGGCGGTAGCCTGCTCGTGACAGAGTTATGTAGCCACAACCAGAGTTGGGCCAGGGAGGCCTGCGGTGATCTCTGGTTGGGGTTTGAACAGGACGATCTGGCCCGTTGGGCCACCGCTGCGGGACTCGTTCCCGGGGAAAGCCTCTATGTAGGCTTACGTAATGGTTTCCAGATCCAGGTCCGCCATTTTCAGCGACCGGCTGGCGACACTCACCATCGGTAAATTCAGGAAAACATCGAGATGAGCGAATACTCCCTCTTCACCTCCGAGTCCGTGTCTGAAGGACATCCGGACAAAATCGCCGACCAGATTTCCGATGCGGTGCTGGACGCCATTATTGCCCAGGACAAACACGCTCGCGTGGCCGTGGAAACTCTGGTCAAGACCGGCGTGGCCATCGTTGCCGGTGAAGTGACCACCAGCGCCTGGGTCGACCTGGAGCAGATCGTTCGTGACGTGATTTGCGACATCGGCTACACCAGCTCCGAAGTCGGCTTCGACGGCGCCACCTGCGGCGTGATGAACATCATCGGCAAGCAGTCCCCTGACATCAATCAGGGTGTTGACCGCGCCAAGCCTGAAGATCAGGGCGCCGGCGACCAGGGCCTGATGTTCGGCTACGCCAGCAACGAAACCGACGTGCTGATGCCAGCGCCCATCACCTTCTCGCACCAGCTGGTGCAGCGTCAGGCTGAAGCACGCAAGTCGGGCCTGCTGCCTTGGCTGCGTCCGGATGCCAAGTCGCAAGTGACCTGCCGTTACGAAGGCGGCAAGGTTGTCGGCATCGACGCTGTGGTGCTGTCGACCCAGCACAACCCGGAAGTGTCGTACAAAGACCTGCGCGAAGGCGTGATGGAGCTGATCGTCAAGCACGTACTGCCTGCCGAACTGCTGAGCAAGGACACCCAGTTCCACATCAACCCGACCGGCCAGTTCATCATTGGCGGCCCGGTAGGTGACTGCGGTCTGACCGGTCGCAAGATCATCGTCGACAGCTACGGCGGCATGGCCCGTCACGGCGGCGGCGCGTTCTCCGGCAAGGATCCATCGAAGGTTGACCGTTCGGCTGCCTACGCTGGCCGTTACGTGGCCAAGAACATCGTTGCGGCCGGCCTGGCCGAGCGTTGCGAGATTCAGGTTTCCTACGCGATCGGTGTGGCCCAGCCTACGTCGATCTCGCTGAACACCTTCGGCACCGGCAAGGTCAGCGATGACAAGATCATCAAACTGGTGCGTGAAGTGTTCGACCTGCGTCCATACGCAATCACCACCATGCTCGACCTGCTGCACCCGATGTATCAGGAAACCGCAGCCTACGGCCACTTCGGTCGTGCGCCGCAGACCAAGACCGTTGGCGAAGACAGCTTCACCACGTTCACCTGGGAAAAAACCGACCGCGCCGACGCCCTGCGTTCTGCCGCTGGCCTGTAACCCCCTGGCTGCATGAAAGCCCCGTACGGTTTGCGCCGTGCGGGGCTTTTTCATGCCTGACAGATTTTTTGAGATCCCTGTGGGAGTGAGCCTGCTCGCGCAGGCGCCCGCCCCGGCAACACCAGTTCCCCTGCCCCGAAACAGTTCGCAAAAAAGCCGCGCAGCGTTCTTCAGATCCTCACCTACCCTTCAAGCATCACCCCCCGAGCAAGGACGCTCACAATGCTCTTCACACTGCGCCTGTTGCTGGCCTTCCTGCTGGCACTCATCACCCTCGTCAGCCAAGCCAACTGCCCGAACTGGGATCTTTCCCAAGCCCAACGCGAAATCACCACCCTGCAAAACCAGATCGACCAATGGGACGACGCCTATCACCGCGAAGGCCGCTCATTGATCAGCGACGAACTCTATGACCAGTCCCAGCTGCGGCTGAAAGAATGGCAAGCCTGTTTCAACCAACCCTCATCCCCGCAGCCGTTGCGCACCGCGTCCGGCCCGGTCACCCACCCCATCGCCCACACCGGCCTGGACAAGCTGCACAAAGCCGAAGACGTCGCCCACTGGTTGCGCGATCGCCAGAACGTCTGGGTGCAGCCCAAGGTCGACGGCGTGGCTGTCACCCTGATCTACCGCCAGGGAATATTGCAGCAGGCGATCAGCCGCGGCGACGGTGTCAATGGTCAGGACTGGACCACTTCCGCGCGCAGGATTGCAGCCATTCCGCAACGGTTGAGGCAGCCACGGGATCTGCTGGTGCAAGGCGAACTCTATTGGCGCCTGAACGCCCATGTTCAATCACAGTCCGGCAGCGTCAACGCCCGCGCCACCGTCGCCGGGCTGATGGGGCGCAAATCCCTGGATGCCGAACAGGCCGCCGGGATCGGTCTGTTTGTATGGGACTGGCCGCAAGCTCCTGTGCGGCTGCCGGAAAGATTGTCCGAACTTCAGACATTGGGGTTCGCCACAACCGAGCCCTATACCCAGCCCGTCAGCCGATTCGAAGACGCGCAACAATGGCGCGAGCACTGGTATCGCTCGCCCCTGCCCTTTGCCAGCGACGGCGTGGTCCTGCGTCAGAGCCAACGGCCACCTGCCGAACGCTGGCAGGCCAAGGCACCTTATTGGGCGATCGCCTGGAAATACCCGTTCGCCCAGGCATTGGCCGAGGTGCGCAAGGTCAATTTCAAGATCGGCCGCACCGGGCGGATCACGCCGGTGCTGGAACTGCTGCCGGTCAGACTCGATGACCGCGAGATCAAACGGGTCAGCGTCAGCTCGCTCAAGCGCTGGCAAACCCTCGACATCCGTCCCGGCGATCAGGTGGCAATCAGTCTGGCCGGGCTGACCATTCCGCGCCTCGACAGTGTCGTGCTGCGCACCAGCGAACGGGCAGACATCAGCATTCCCGATGCCGGCGATTACCACGCCCTGAGCTGCTGGCAGCCGACGCCGGGGTGTGAAAGCCAGTTTCTCGCGCGTCTGACCTGGCTCAGTGGCAAGCAGGGCCTGGCCATGCAGCATGTCGGTCGCGGCACCTGGGAGAAACTTTTGGAAACAGGCCGTCTGAAACACCTGCTGGATTGGCTGACCCTCGATGCGTCAGAGCTTGCTAACATTGCCGGCCTCGGCGAGCGCAGCAGCGCACGTTTGATCCAGAGTTTTGAGGGCGCGCGGCAACGGCCGTTCGCTCGATGGTTGAAAGCGCTGGGCATGCCGCCGACCGGACAGGCACAACTGGACGATTCGTGGCAGGCCCTGGCACAACGCGACACTGAACAATGGCAGGCAGAAGCCGGCATCGGCCCGGGACGCGCGGCGCAACTGAGCGCATTCTTTCGCGACCCGCAGGTACTGGCTTTGAGTGAAACCCTGAAAGCCGCCGGAATCGACGGCTTCTGAACCTGCAATCCCCGCCCGGCGGGAACCCAACGGCCGGCCAGACGCTCCAACAGCGCAGTGCCCTCCCACCCCGATTGCCTTTGCACATGGGGCTTTTATGAAATTTCTCGCACCGCTCGCCCTGCTTACTCTTTGCGGCGTCATGGCCGCCCCGGTCATGGCCGAAGAAGACGGCCCGGGCCTGACCGGTTGCGCTGCCAAGAAGCAGGGCATCATCAATCAGATCGAACAGGCCAAGTCGCGCGGCAACATGGAGCAGCAGGCAGGCCTGGAAACCGCACTGCGTGAAGTGAACGAACATTGCACCGACGCCGGGCTGAAAAAAGAACGTGAGAACAAAGTGCTTGAGGCCAAGCATGAGGTGAGCCAGCGTCAGGCGGACCTCGACAAGGCCATGAAGAAGGGCGATCCGGAGAAGATCAACAAGCGCAAGGAAAAACTCGCCGAGTCGCGCAAGGAACTGCAGGAAGCGCTGGACGAGATCGACAAGTAACCAAAGACCTGTGTAGAGGGGATTTATCCCCGTCCGGCGGCGAAGCCGTCGCACATTCGGCTAGTTGGGTCCGACTGAAAAAACTCGGTTATATGGTTTTGGGGCTGCTTCGCAGCCCATCGGGGATAAATCCCCTCGCCACAAGGCACTCAGCAGCTGCAGGAATCAATGATCGCGAAACTCTTTATGGCAAGCACTGCAGGCATCTTCAACTTTCTGCACTGCCGGCCCAAGATTGCTGGCCTTGTACGGCTGAACCTGACTGGCGACCACCAGTTCACCGGTAGCCGCTTCGAGGGCGCGGGCCAGTTCCTGAAAACGCGCCTGTTTCTGCCAGACATCATCTTTGGCGCTGGTGTGATCTTCCTCGCGCACCTGCGGAAAATGCTTCCAAGGCTCATGGGCCAACGCATCAAGTCTGACTGCGCCCTCGGCAAATTTCGGCCCGTCGAAGGCAATGCGCCCGCGCAACATGCCGCCGAGGTCTTCGCTGGTCTTGAGCATCTGCTTGAAGATCGCCTTGCGCTGGCCCAGCGGCGAATTCGGGTCGACACCGCCACAGGCGGACAAGGTCAGGCAGGCCAGCAATACAACAGCAACTGGTTTCAGAGTCATGGTGGCTTCAGGTCGCGGAAATCGGCGGCCAGTATCCTCGGCTCACCGCCAAACACCAATAGCCCTATTAAAAATACGGGTTGGTCGAGCGCATGGAGCACTCGGCCAACCGGCACAGGAATCACTCCATGAACAGCCGCTTCACGGCCTGGCGTCACCCGCTTATCGTCACCCTTCCACTGCTCGCCATCCTCGCCGGTTGCACAGGCGGCGACAGCGCCAAACCAAAAACCCATGCGCTGGCCACTTATTCGAGCGCGACCTGGGAAGCGTTGCCTGCGGTCTCCGACAGCGATCTGGTCGCCGGTTTCGGCTCGTGGCGCAGCGCCTGCACACGACTCAAAGCCGACACAGTCTGGGGGCCGACCTGCGCTGCGGCGGTGAATGTGCCGCAAAGCGCCGCCGAGATTCGTGCATTCCTCAAGCAGAATCTCGATGTCTACGGCCTGCGCGCCGAGAATGACAACCCCAATGGTCTGATCACTGGCTACTACGAACCGGTGTACCCCGGCAGCCTGACGCCCACCGCAACGGCGAACGTGCCGGTGTACGGCGTGCCGGAAGACATGATCATCGTCTCGCTCGACAGCATTTACCCGGAATTGAAGGGCAAGCGCCTGCGCGGTCGCCTCGAAGGTCGCGTGCTCAAGCCTTACGACGACGCGGCGACCATTGAATCCAAAGGCGTGAAAGCGCCAGTGGTCGCCTATCTGACTGACCCGATGAATCTGCAATTTCTACAGATCCAGGGCTCGGGCCGGATCCAGACCGAGGACGGCAAACAGTTGCGCATCGCCTACGCCGATCAGAACGGCCACCCGTACCGGCCGATCGGTCGCTGGCTGGTCGAGCAAGGCGAGCTGAAGAAAGAAGACGTGACCATGAGCGCGATCAGCAACTGGGCCAAGGCCAACCCCACGCGCATTCCGGAACTGCTCGCCAGCAACCCCAGCTACGTGTTCTTCACCCGCAACCCGGACAGCAACGAAGGCCCACGCGGCTCGCTGAACGTGCCGCTGACCGCCGGCTACAGCGCGGCGGTGGATCGCAAGGTCATTCCGTTGGGCAGTCTGTTATGGCTGTCGACCACCAAACCGGATGGCACCCCACTGGTGCGCCCGGTCGCGGCGCAGGATACCGGCGGCGCGATTGCCGGTGAGGTGCGCGCGGATCTGTTCTGGGGCACGGGTGATGCGGCCGGGCAACTGGCCGGGGACATGAAGCAGCAGGGGCAGATCTGGATGCTCTGGCCTAAAGGACAAGAGTTGCCGCAAGTGCCGCAGGTGGCGGATACACCGAAGCAAAAGTCTTAGGTTCTTCGTAGTCTGATCCATCGCTTTCGCGAGCACGCTCGCTCCCACATCTGAAATGCATTTCCATGTGGGAGCGAGCCTGCTCGCGAAGAGGCCGGCAGCAATAGCCGATAATCAGATCGACACAAAGAAGAACGAAGCAATCAGCCCCATCCCGATAAACCACACCACCGAACGCAGTGCAGCCCAGTCAGCCAGGTAGCAGATGATGTACAGCAGGCGACTGGTGATAAACAGCACGGCCAGCACATTGACCGTCACCAGCTGCGCAGTGCCGACCAGGTGCGCAACGATCACCGCAGCGGCAAACGCAGGCGTTACTTCAAAGCTGTTCAGTTGCGCGGCGTGGGCGCGACGGGCGACGCCATCGACGCTGTCGAGAAAGTCCCGTGGATCATAATTGTCCTTGAGGCGGAAACCGCCGGTGGCCTTCGCCACGATCGTGCATACGTACGGCAGGAAAATCGCGACCAACACACACCACAGAGCCACTGTCATAACGTCGTCCTTTTTTCGATTGGAGAAATTGGCGAGCGATCAGAAATTCATCACCAGCATGCCGATCAGCACCTGCCCACAGGCTAAGAGCCGCGCCCGGCAGAAAGGTTCTTTCAGCTGGATATAACAAGGCACTTCCAGCGCGCCGTCGATTACTCAGATTATTGATTCGTCATGTGTCAGCAGCTGTTTATACTGCAACCCACCACGCCGTACTCAGCTGCACACCAAAAAATTCCAATAAAAGCTGCCTGCTCCGCTTTCTTCGAAAACGGTCGCTGGCACGCGTATGCCTGATCAAAGCGTCAAGACTACCGACAGAGACCTTGCGCATGCCCCTCGCTTTGCTTGCACTCGCCGTTGCCGCGTTCGGCATCGGCACTACCGAATTCGTCATCATGGGCCTGCTGCCCGACGTCGCCCGCGATCTGGCGGTGAGCATTCCTCACGCCGGGCTGCTGATCACCGGTTACGCCCTGGGCGTGGTGTTCGGCGCACCGATCCTGGCGATCGGCACCGCCAATATGCCGCGCAAAGCGACACTGCTGGGCATGACGCTGATGTTCATCCTCGGCAACGTGCTCTGCGCGCTGGCACCCAACTACGCGACGCTGATGGCGGCGCGGGTGGTTACGGCGCTGTGTCACGGGGCGTTTTTCGGCATTGGCTCGGTGGTTGCTGCCGGGCTGGTTGCGCCGAACAAACGTGCGCAGGCGATTGCCATGATGTTCACCGGCCTGACACTGGCCAACGTGCTTGGCGTGCCACTCGGCACAGCGCTGGGCCAATACGCTGGCTGGCGCTCGACCTTCTGGGCGGTGTCGGTGATTGGCATTGTGGCGGCGTTGGCGCAATGGTTGTGGTTGCCGAAACACATCGCGATGGACAAGGCCAATCTCGCCAGCGAATTCAAAGTGCTGGGCAAGGCCAACGTGCTGCTGGCGCTGGGCATGAGCGTGCTGACCTCGACCAGCCTGTTCAGCGTGTTCACGTATATCGCACCGATCCTGCAAGACATCACTGGCGTCAGCCCCCACGGCGTGACGGTGATGCTGCTGTTGTTCGGCGTCGGCCTGACAGCGGGAAGCATGCTCGGCGGGCGCCTGGCTGATAGCCGCTTGCTGCCGTCACTGGTCGGCGTGGCACTGGCAGTTGTGGTGATTCTCGCGGCATTCAGCCAGACCAGCCGTGCGGTGATTCCGGCGGCGATTACCTTGGTGCTGTGGGGAATTTTCGCCTTTGCGCTGTGCCCGATTCTGCAGCTGTTGATCATCGATCAGGCGCACGAAGCGCCGAATCTGGGTTCGACGCTGAACCAGAGCGCGTTCAATCTGGGCAACGCAGCAGGTGCCTGGATTGGCGGGCTGGTGGTTGCCAGCGGCGCGGATCTGGCGGACCTGCCGTGGACCGGGGCGCTGGTCGGCGTGCTGACGGTGCTGACGGCGCTGTTGTTCATTTACCTGCAACGTCGGCGGGCGAGTGCGGTCAATGTGTCTGGCTGAGACCTCTGCGACTGACTACCTGTGGCGAGGGGATTTATCCCCGTTGGGCTGCGCAGTAGCCCCAAAAACCTTCAATCGGGTTTTGTCAGAAATAATCGATAAGCCCGATTGCGACGGCTTCGCCGCCGAGCGGGGATAAATCCCCTCGCCACAATGAACTGTGGTGTGTCCCATGTCGCTGTTTGCCCATCAAACCCCTGCGTCCAACCTCCGGTCGCGCTCCATTCACTCTCCATCCAAAGGACCCCGGATGCTTGAACTCGTCGCCGCTTTCATCTGCCTCACCACCCTCCTGACCTTCGTCAATTTCCGCTTTATCGGCCTGCCGCCGACCATCGGCGTGATGGTTACCGCCCTGCTGTTCTCACTGCTCCTGCAAGGCCTCAGCGTCCTCGGCTTTCCCGGCCTCGAAGACCGCGTGCAGCAACTGATCGGCCAGATCGATTTCGGCGATCTGCTGATGAACTGGATGCTCTCGTTCCTGCTGTTCGCCGGCGCCCTGCACGTCAACCTCAATGATTTGCGCAGCTACCGCTGGCCGATCGGCCTGCTGGCCACCTTCGGCGTGTTGATCGCCACCGTGGTGATCGGCAGCCTGGCCTTCTACATTTTTGCCCTGTTCGGCTGGCATGTGAGTTTCCTCTACTGCCTGTTGTTCGGCGCGCTGATCTCACCGACCGACCCGATTGCCGTGCTCGGCGTACTGCGTACCGCCAACGCTTCGAAACCACTGAAAACCACCATCGTCGGCGAATCACTGTTCAACGACGGCACGGCGGTGGTGGTCTTCACCGTGCTGCTGGGCATCGCGCAACTGGGCGAAACCCCGACCGTCAGCGCCACGGCCATGCTCTTCGTCCATGAGGCGATCGGCGGCGTGTTGTTCGGCGGGCTGATCGGTTATCTGGTCTATCGGATGATCAAAAGCGTCGAGCAGCACCAGATCACCGTCATGCTGACCCTGGCCCTGGTGATCGGCGGTTCGGCGATGTCCACCGAACTGCACGTCTCGGCACCGATTGCAATGGTGGTGGCCGGCCTGATCATCGGCAACCTGGGGCGCAATCTGGCAATGAACGACATGACCCGGCGTTATCTGGACGGCTTCTGGGAATTGCTCGATGACATGCTCAACGCGCTGCTGTTTGCGCTGATCGGCATGGAACTGTTGCTGCTGCCGTTCAACTGGCTGCACATGGCCGCCGCAGGTCTGCTGGCGGTGGCGATTCTGTTGTCGCGCCTGCTTACCGTGGCGCCGGCGATCCTGCTGCTGCGGCGCTGGCGCTCAGTGCCGGCCGGCACCATCCGCATCCTCACTTGGGGCGGTTTGCGCGGCGGTGTGTCGGTGGCCCTGGCGCTGGCCCTGCCGCTGGGCCCGGAACGCGACCTGCTGCTGAGCATCACCTACATCGTTGTGCTGTCGTCGATCCTGCTGCAGGGCCTGACCATCGGCAAACTGGTCAAGCACGCGACGCGTAATGAGCCGGCCAGCGTGGCTGAGCCAGCCCACCACTGATCATTTCTTGATCGACTGCGGATCGGGCTTAACAGCCTGATCCGCAGATTCCTTCGGCGCACCGCTTTCACTGCGAATCTGCGCATGGCTGATCAGCGCGAAGATGAAGCTGCCGCCAATGATGTTCCCCGCCAGCGTCGGCCCGGCGAACACCGCCCAGAAATCACTCCACGGCAACTCGCCGGCAAACACCAGATACGACACTTCCGCCGATCCGACGACGATGTGGGTGAAGTCGCCCAGCGCCATGAAGTAGGTGATGAGGATGATGATCCACATCTTCGCGCTCTCCATGGACGGGATCATCCAGACCATGGTGGCGATCATCCAGCCGGAGACGATGCCCTTGGCGAACATCTGACTGGCGCTGTGTTCCATGACCTTGCGGCCGATCTCGAGGAAGGCGACGTCGGTCTTGCTGTCGAAAATCGGCAGTTCCAGCATCACGTACGCCACCAGAATCGTCCCGCAGAGGTTGCCGACCAATACCACTGTCCACAGACGGATCAGGCGCAGGAAATTCTTCAGCGTCGGCCTGGTCATCACCGGCAGCACGGCGGTCAGGGTGTTTTCGGTAAAGAGTTGCTGGCGCGCGAGGATGACCGCGAGGAAACCGGCGCAGTAGCCGAAACTGGCGATCACCTTGAATTCGTCGCCATCGGGCAGGCGCGAATTGAGCAATCCCATGCCCATCAGCGACAGGCCCATGGTCAATCCTGCCGCCAGCGCCGACCACCACAGCGCGGCAATGCTGCGCTCCAGTTCCTGGTCGCCCTGAGTGCGGATGATTTCATGCAGAACGGCCGCGCGCGGCGGCTGGCTCTTCTCGACTTCGTGCTGCTCCTTGGCCGAGAGGTCGGGGGTCTTGTCGCTGGTGGGGGTGGTCATGGCGTGGCAACCGGTGGGGGGCGATGTAGCTACGACCGTTGCGCTTCATGGCTGTTCAGTGGCCAGGCGAATCTCCGCTGAATTGGCAACCGCTTTCGCGAGCAGGCTCGCTCCCACAAGGATCACGCTGTACCTGTGGGAGCGAGCCTGCTCGCGAAGAATGCGCCGCCGATCTTATTGAACAGCTTCGTCATCCTTGAACTGGTCTTTCACGTATTTGATCTCGGTCCGCCCGTGCGGCGCCGGCAGGCCGTCTTCGCCGAGGTTGACGAACACCATCTTCTCGACGGTCAGGATGCTCTTGCGGGTGATCTTGTTGCGCACTTCGCAGGTCAGGGTGATCGAGGTGCGGCCGAATTCGGTGGCGGTGATGCCCAGTTCGATGATGTCGCCCTGGCGCGAGGCGCTGACGAAGTTGATTTCCGAGATGTACTTGGTCACCACACGCTGGTTGCCCAGTTGCACGATGGCGTAGATCGCCGCTTCTTCATCGATCCAGCGCAGCAGGCTGCCGCCGAACAGGGTGCCGTTGGGGTTGAGGTCTTCGGGTTTAACCCATTTGCGGGTGTGGAAATTCATGTTCACTCCTGAGCGCTTGCCGAAAGATGCGCCCATCTTGGCAGACTGCTCAGTCAGGCTCCAGGCAGCTGCGACTATGGTCGCCATTGGCTATCTTCATCTGGCCGACAGAAACCCTTTGGAAGATCAGCCCGGGCGGCTATAATCGCCCCCGTTTCAAAAAACGGTAACGTTCACTGGCTACCGTTTTCCCGCCACCTGTCCGAGGGGCGCTGCAGCAGGTTCGACCTGTCAGGCTCGGATGGGGCGTTGACCGGCCTGCGCCGGACACTAAACGCACAACGGCGCCCATTCGCATACATTACGAATGGAGGCTCTTCATGAGCGCTGTCAACACGCCTGCCGATTTTACCGATTACAAAGTTGCCGACATGTCCCTGGCTGCCTGGGGCCGTCGCGAAACCATCATCGCCGAATCGGAAATGCCTGCCCTGATGGGTCTGCGCCGCAAATACGCTTCCGAGCAGCCGCTCAAGGGCGCAAAAATCCTCGGCTGCATCCACATGACCATTCAGACCGCCGTGCTGATCGAAACCCTGGTTGCCCTGGGTGCCGAAGTACGCTGGTCGTCCTGCAACATTTTCTCCACTCAGGATCAGGCCGCTGCCGCTATCGCTGCTGCCGGTATCCCGGTGTTCGCCTGGAAAGGCGAGACTGAAGAAGAGTACGAGTGGTGCCTGGAGCAGACCATCCTCAAGGATGGCCAGCCATGGGACGCCAACATGATCCTCGACGACGGCGGCGACTTGACCGAGCTGCTGCACAAGAAATACCCGCAAGTGCTGGATCGCGTTCACGGCGTGACCGAAGAAACCACCACTGGCGTACACCGTCTGCTGGACATGCTGGCCAAGGGCGAGCTGAAGATCCCGGCGATCAACGTCAACGACTCGGTGACCAAGTCCAAGAACGACAACAAGTACGGCTGCCGTCACAGCCTGAACGATGCGATCAAGCGCGGCACCGACCACCTGCTGTCCGGCAAGCAAGCGCTGGTCATCGGTTACGGTGACGTGGGCAAGGGCTCGGCCCAGTCCCTGCGTCAGGAAGGCATGATCGTCAAAGTGTCGGAAGTCGACCCGATCTGCGCCATGCAAGCCTGCATGGACGGTTTCGAACTGGTTTCGCCGTTCATCGACGGTATCAACGACGGTTCCGAAGCGAGCATCGACAAAGCACTGCTGGGCAAGATCGACCTGATCGTGACCACCACCGGTAACGTCAATGTTTGCGACGCGAACATGCTCAAAGCCCTGAAGAAGCGCGCCGTTGTCTGCAACATCGGTCACTTCGACAACGAAATCGACACCGCTTTCATGCGCAAGAACTGGGCATGGGAAGAAGTGAAGCCACAGGTGCACAAGGTTCACCGCACCGGCGCTGGCAGCTTCGATCCACAGAACGACGACTACCTGATCCTGCTGGCCGAAGGCCGTCTGGTGAACCTGGGCAACGCCACCGGTCACCCGAGCCGCATCATGGACGGTTCGTTCGCCAACCAGGTTCTGGCACAGATCTTCCTGTTCGGCCAGAAATACGCCGACCTGTCGCCAGCACAGAAAGCCGAGCGTCTGACCGTTGAAGTACTGCCGAAGAAACTCGACGAAGAAGTGGCCCTGGAAATGGTTCGCGGCTTCGGCGGCGTGGTCACCCAACTGACCAAGCAACAGGCTGACTACATCGGCGTTACTGTCGAAGGTCCGTTCAAGCCGCACGCCTACCGGTACTAAGAGCAGCTGGGAGCTTCAAGCTACAAGCGGCAAGTAAGGTCAAAAGCCGAGTTTGTCGTACGTAGCTTGAGTCTCTGCCACTATTTCAAAACAGCGTCAGGCCGCAAGCTTCAAGCACAAGAGATCAGCGCACCTCCGCTGCTCTTGCAGCTTGAAGCTTGCAGCTTGCAGCTGGAGGTCCCCTCCAATGTCCCAAGACCGTCGCTACAGCTTCGAGTTTTTCCCGACCAAGACCGATGCCGGGCAAGAAAAGCTGCTTGCCACTGCCCGTCAGTTGGCCACCTACAACCCGGATTTCTTTTCCTGCACCTACGGCGCTGGCGGTTCGACCCGTGATCGCACGCTCAACACCGTGCTGCAGCTGGAAAGCGAAGTCAAAGTTCCCGCCGCTCCGCACCTGTCGTGCGTTGGTGACAGCAAGGACGACCTGCGCGGCCTGCTGAACGAATACAAGGCTGCCGGCATCAAGCGCATCGTTGCCCTGCGTGGCGACCTGCCGTCCGGCATGGGCATGACCAGCGGTGAGCTGCGTCACGCCAATGAACTGGTGGAATTCATTCGTGAAGAAACCGCCGATCATTTCCACATCGAAGTCGCCGCTTACCCGGAGATGCATCCGCAAGCGCGCAACTACGAAGACGATCTCGCCAACTTCGTGCGCAAGGCCAAGGCCGGTGCCGACAGCGCGATCACCCAGTACTTCTTCAACGCCGACAGCTACTTCTACTTCGTCGACCGTTTGCAGGCGCTGGGCGTGGATCTGCCGATCGTGCCGGGGATCATGCCAATCACCAACTACAGCAAACTCGCGCGCTTCTCCGATGCCTGCGGTGCGGAAATTCCGCGCTGGATCCGCAAGCAACTGGAAGCCTACGGCGATGACACGCGAAGCATTCAAAGCTTTGGCGAACAAGTCGTCAGCGAAATGTGCGAACGCCTGCTGCAGGGCGGCGCACCGGGGCTGCACTTCTACTCGATGAACCAGGCCGAACCTAGCCTGGCGATCTGGAACAACCTCAAGCTGCCGCGCTGAAGGTTTTTCATGCGGTATAAAAAAAGGCCCTTACCGGGCCTTTTCAATGAAAAGCACCAAATGGAATGTTGTCGTCAATGATCTGCGCGCAAACAAAAACACGCCCTCAACTGGTCTATCTGGTTTTCGGTGCCGAGACCTACCATCAGGAAGCTGTTTTCAGCATCGCCAGTGCTCTGGCGTGGTTGCGCGAGACTCCGGATGCCGCGATCGATATCCAGGTCTTCAGCGACAATCCGCAACCCTACGAGCATCTCCCCGTACGCATTCGCCCGCTGGACGCCGAAACGCGCCAGAAATGGAGCGAGCCCCACGGTTATCATTTCCGCATCAAACATGTCGCGTTGCGCTCGGTACTTGAAGAGCATGAAACGGCGCTGCTGATCGACACCGATACGTTTTTCCACTGCTCGCCGCTGAAACTGTTCGAGCGGGTTCAGCCCGGCACGCTGCTGTGCAACGACTATTACGCCCGCTATGGCGACAACAAGATGAGCCTGCTCTACCGCACGCTGTCGGCAACCCTGCTGGACAAAGGCCTGACTGACGATCATATGCGCCTGCTCAACTCCGGGGTCATTGGCTTGCACCGGCAGGACGCACACGTGCTCGACCGCTCCATCGCCTTGATCGATGAGCTGTTTCCGTCGGCACAGGGCGCCTACACCCTTGAAGAGTTCTGCCTGTCGGTGGCCGCCTATCGCACGCTGGACGTCAACAAGTGCCCGGATCTGATTCACCATTACTGGAGCCGCAAACATCTGTTCAGGGCCAAGGTTCAGGCCTGGGTCGCCAAACATGGCGACAACCCGACGGGCGAAGCTGCGCTGGACGACACCCGGCGTGTGTCACCACAACTGCCTCGACCGCCGCGACTGCAGCGAATGTTCTACAAGCTCATCACGCTGCTGCTGCCGGCACATCTGCGTCAGTTCATTCGCGAAATCCTTTACGGTTGCTATGACCACCCCAACGAGTTCGATCAGGCGTGTGCACCGGTCTGGTGGGACAAGGCGCTGGAAAACCAGCAGCAACGCATCGGCAAGCCGGTCTGCAAGCACTTGCTCAGGGACTGGTTCAGTCGTGGTCTGGTCAAGCGGATTCTCGGTGCGCGCCACGCCAAGGTTCATAAACACCTGCTGAAAACCTCGAGCAAATAAGACCATGGCGGCCATTGCGCCTGGGGTCTGCGCGAAACATGCATGCCAGAGCTTCTCATCAGGCGTTTCGCGTACTAACCTCAGGCCATGCCCCTTATTGCCCAACTGCTGAGCGTTATTCTTCTGACTTGCCTGAGCGTCGGCGCCCGGGGGGAGAAGTTACGTATTGTCACCGAGCCCTGGGCGCCGTACGTCTACGAACAGGACGGCAAGAACCTCGGTCTGGACTACGAAACCACGGCCATCGTGTTCAAGCGTCTGGGCATTGAAGTGCAATGGCAGTTCCTGCCGTGGAAACGCTGCCTGTCGATGCTTGAAACCGGTCAGGCCGACGGTGCGCTGGACATCTTTCACAGCGCCGAGCGCGACGCCACCCTGCTTTACCCCAGCGAGCCGCTGTCCGACGTCGAATTCGTGATGTTCTACGCTAATGATCGGCCGCACCCTTTCACCACCCTCGAACAACTCAAAGGCCTGACCATCGGCACCTCGCCGGGCTATCTGTACAGCCCTGACTTCAGCCAGTCGCAGCTGTTTACCCGTGAGCCTGCGCCGACCCATGAAGCCAACTTCGGCAAACTGGTGCGCGGGCGTATCGATCTGCTGATTACCGATCGCCGCGTCGGCCAGCATTTGCTCGATGAATTGAACATCCGCGATCTGATCACCGAAAACCCGACGGTTATCAGCCGCCAGAGCCAGTTTCTTGCGGTTCGGCGCAATGCCGGCATGGACTTGCTGGTGCAGCGCTTTGGTGCCGAGCTCAAGCGTTTCAAGCGCGAACCGGCCTACGCCGAGCTCAGCGCACGTTACGGTGCTGCGCCGGTTGATAGCGCGTCACTGCGTGACGCCAAGGTTGGCGGCAAAACCGTTGAGCAGCAGGAAAGCAGCGCGCAGTGATTGCTCTGTTATACTCCGGCGTTCCCGCCAGGCTCACGCCCGGACGCCCGGAACCGTAACAGGCCTCTCGACCCGCTACAGCGCAGCTTCCAGCCCGCGCGAGCGCTCCTGACGTGCCTTCGGAACCGCCGCTGGACCGGACGGGATTGCGTCCTCTTAAACGTGATTCGCGCCAGGCAAGACTCCCATTGGGCCAAGCCCTAACTAAAACAGGATTACTCATGTCCTTTGCTTCCCTCGGTCTCTCCGAGGCTTTAGTCCGTGCCATCGAAGATGCGGGCTATACCGAGCCTACTCCGGTGCAACAGCGGGCCATTCCCGCCGTGTTGCAAGGTCGCGACCTGATGGTGGCGGCTCAGACAGGTACCGGTAAAACCGGCGGCTTCGCCCTCCCGATTCTGGAGCGGTTGTTCCCTAACGGTCACCCGGACAAATCCCAGCGTCACGGCCCGCGCCAACCGCGCGTGCTGGTCCTGACCCCGACCCGCGAACTCGCGGCCCAGGTGCACGAGAGCTTCAAGATCTACGCCCGTGACCTGAAATTCGTCAGCGCCTGCATCTTCGGCGGCGTCGGCATGAACCCGCAGGTCCAGGCCATGTCCCGTGGCGTCGACGTCCTCGTCGCCTGCCCGGGTCGCTTGCTCGACCTCGCCGGCCAGGGCAGCGTCGATCTGTCCCACGTGGAAATTCTCGTCCTCGACGAAGCCGACCGCATGCTCGACATGGGTTTTGTCCACGACGTGAAGAAAGTCCTCGCACGTCTGCCGGCCAAGCGCCAGAACCTGCTGTTCTCGGCGACTTTCTCCAAAGACATCACCGACCTCGCCGGCAAACTGCTGCACAACCCGGAACGCATCGAAGTGACGCCGCCGAACACCACGGTCGAGCGCATCGAACAACGCGTATTCCGCTTGCCCGCCAGCCACAAGCGCGCACTGCTGGCGCACCTGATCACCGCCGGCGCGTGGGAACAGGTGCTGGTGTTCACCCGCACCAAGCACGGCGCCAACCGTCTCGCGGAATACCTGGACAAACACGGCCTGCCAGCCGTGGCGATTCACGGTAACAAGAGCCAGAACGCCCGCACCAAAGCCCTGGCCGACTTCAAGGCCGGTGAAGTGCGCATTCTGGTTGCCACCGACATCGCCGCCCGCGGCCTGGACATCGATCAGTTGCCGCATGTGGTCAACTTCGAACTGCCGAACGTTGATGAAGATTACGTGCACCGTATCGGCCGTACTGGCCGCGCCGGTCGTTCGGGTGAGGCGATCTCGCTGGTTGCCCCGGACGAAGAAAAGCTGCTGAAAAGCATCGAACGCATGACCAAGCAGAAGATTGCCGACGGCGATCTGATGGGCTTCGACTCCAGCACCATCGAAGCCGAGAAGCCGGAAGCCCGCGAGCGTCCGGACATCCGCAACCCGCGCAATTCCCGTGGCCCACGTGGCGACGGCCCGAATGGCGGCGGCGGTGGCGGCGGTCGCAAGGACAAGGGCAAAGACAAGGGCAAGGAAAAGCCGGCCGGTGAACGTGGCGAGCGCCCTGCCCGTCAGCAAAAACCGCGCGAAGGCACCCCGAGCCGCGACCAGCGCCCAAGCCAGCCACCGCGTGCAGCGGCTGACCGTGCCCCGGACGAATTCCTCGACGACGATGTGGATAACTTCGGTAACCGCGTTGACTACGTGCCGAAGGCTGCTCCGGCCGGCGGCCGTGGCCGTCGTCCTGGCGCTCCGGCGCAAGGCGCCGGCACTGGCGCACCACGCGGCGGTCAGCCACAGGGTCGCCAGAACGGTCCGCGCAACAGCAACGGTTCGAGCACCGGCACGCCACCGGCCAAACGCAGCGGCCCGCGCAATGGCGCACCGCGTGACGGTCAGGGTCGTCGTGACGAATCCGCTCAGCGCAACCGCCGCCCGGCCCGTGACGATCAGCCACGTACCGAGCAACCAGCCGTGCAGAACCCGCGCAGCAATGGCCCGAAGATCATGCACAAGGAATCGAAAGCCGACCGCTTCCCGACGCCCGAGCAGCTCGATCAACTGCCAAGCCGCCCGCGTGGCGAGAAACCAGCCTTGCTGACCCGCAATCGCTGAGTTTCAAGCCGCAATGAAAAATGCCCCGACTCGAAAGAGCCGGGGCATTTTTCTGAGCGCTGCAAATCGCTTTGTGTAGGAGCTGCCGAAGGCTGCGATCTTTTGATCCTGATCTTGATCTTCAAAAATCAAGATCAAAAGATCGCAGCCTTCGGCAGCTCCTACAGGGGATCTGTGTTGTGGCAATAAAAAACGCCCCCGGCCTTGCGACCGGGGGCGTTTTCATGTGGCGGCGAAATTTATTTCGCTTTCACACCTTCAAACGAAACATACAGCTCGACCGCATCGGACTTCGGACCAAGGTCTTTCTGCTTGCCGAAATCGGAGCGCTTGATGGTGGTGGTGCCTTCGAAGCCGGCACGGTAGCCGCCCCATGGATCCTTGCCTTCGCCCAGGAAGGTGGCCTTGACGACAACTGGCTTGGTTACGCCCAGCAGGGTCAGGTCGCCGGTCACGTCAGCGGTATTGGCACCGGTGGACTTGACGCTGGTGGAAACGAAGGTGGCCTTGCCGAATTTGCTGGCGTTGAGGAAGTCAGCGCTGGCGATGTGCTTGTCGCGTTCGGCGTGGTTGGTGAACACGCTGGCAGTGTTGACGTTGAACTCGATCTTGCTGTCTTCAGGCTTGGCAGCATCGAAGCTGAACTTGCCGTCGATGTCCTTGAAGGTACCGGTGATGTAGCTGTAGCCCAAGTGGCTGATCTTGAAGTCGACGAAGGCGTGCTGGCCTTCCTTGTCTACCACATAGTCAGCAGCCATTACGTTGGCGGACAGTACGGCCGAACCGATTGCCAGAGCGGCCAGAGTCTTTTTCAACATGCTTTCTTTTCCTTTGAGTCGAGGTTGAATTTCAGGCTTTGCGACCGAGCATTCGAGTGAGGGTCGCATCACGATCGATAAAGTGGTGCTTCAATGCTGCCAACGCATGGAGACCGGAAAAAATTACCAGTGCCCACGCCAGCCAGAGATGAATCACCCCAGCGGTATCTGCCTGATCCGGTAGTCCGGAGAGCAGAGCAGGAACTTCAAACAGGCCAAACACCGGGATCCCGACACCGTCTGCGGTGGAAATCAGGTAACCGGCAATCATCACAGCGAACAGCGCCAGATACAGAAACCCGTGGCCGAATTTAGCGCCGATACGGGTCATGCGACTGTAGCTTTGCAGCGTTGGCGGCGGCGGGCTGATGAAACGCCACAGCACTCGCAACACCATCACCGCGAGCAGCACCAGACCGATGCTCTTGTGCAGGTCCGGCGCGTCTTTGCGCCAGGTGCTGTAGTAATCCAGCCCGACCATCCACAGACCCAGCGCAAACAGCCCGAAGACCGCCAACGCCACGACCCAATGCATGAAGATGCTGACCCAACCATAGCGCGAAGAAGAGTTACGTAGCTGCATTGCCCAAATCCTGTGAGAACTGCGAACCAAGACTAGCGAGTTATCTATCGAATTAAAGCGGAAAATTTTGCTTTGAAATATCGAGAAATACGATCAAGAGTCTGCGAGCGGGGTGTTAAGGAAGGATTAAAGGCGAATTCGCTGTGAGGTGCTTGTACAAATGACTGATGCCGCGTTTCGACGACAAAGGCACAGGACTGCGAAGCCGATAACCCTGTACCGCTGATGCGGCTTTTGAACCTGTTCGAATGATGTCTCCATTCTCATTACAGACAGGTGCAAAAACATGGCTCTGCGATATACGCCCTTTCAAGCAAGCGGTTCTTCTGTACTGCCGCCCAATCAAACGATGTCTCCCGGCCAATTCCTGCAATCCGAGAACGGTCGATTTCGTCTGATGCTGCAAAGCGATGGAAATCTGGTCCTCAAAGACGGTGAGGGGGTTATCTGGATCGCCGACGCCAATCAACCTTACAGCGCAACTTTGCACCCGAAGAAGATGCGCGAGCCGCTGCAGTTCGTGATCAGCAACAGCGGCTTTCTGTATGACCCTTCCAGGCGACGATTATGGATCGCGGAAAGCACGCACAGCGCCGACAAGGCGCTTTGGTACAACACATACATGACTGTGCAGGACGATGGAAACCTGGTGATTTACGACCAGCGCACGGGCAATCTGCGCTGGGCGCGTTTCGGTTTCATTCCCGGGCGCCTGCGCAAACCCAAGCAAAAGTGGCTGAGGAAACTGCCGAACGGGACAGAGTTCTTCAAGTGGGAGTTCTGACCGATTCAGACGGTGTGACTGGCTAGTTGTGAAGTACTGCGGGCGGTTGCAGGCACTCGGCATTGTAAGGATCTATCTGGCATTTATGCGCTAGTTCCGAACCATAACCGCCGGGAAAGAATTGCCCGTTGCTACAACCGGGAAGTGCAATCAGCAACAGTATCAGCGTGAGTGTTTTCATCAGAGAGCTCCAATTTTTCCCAGCATAAAATTGGTCGACGGGCAGCCGCTATCACCTGATTCCGAGCGTCTTGTGGGAAGCCTCCGGTACGCAGGTCAGCCATGGAACCGGTCCGCGAAGGACACAAACGCAGGGCAAAAAAAACGCGACCCGAGGGCCGCGTTTTTCATATGAACCAAGGTTTACTGCGCCTTGGTCTCGGTCGTTGCAGCAGGCTTGGCCGCTGGCTTCTTCGCCGGTTCAGCCTTCTTCGCCGCCGGTTTGGCCGCCGGCTTTTTCGTGTCGGTTTTTGCCGCCGGTTTCTTCGCCGCTGGCTTGGCCGCTGCTTTCTTTGCCGGCTCGGCTTTCACCGGGGCCGCTGGTTTCGGTGCTTCCACCGGCGCTGGCGCAGGTGCCGGGGTCGGTGCAGGCGCTGGAGCGGCCGGAGCAGGTGCTGGCTCTGGCGCCTTCACAGGCTCAGGCTTCTTCTCGTCATCCGAGCCGCCGAACAGGTTGCTGAAGAAGTTGCCCTTCTTCGCCGCCGCCGCACCCGCCGCGCCTGCCGCTGCTGCAGCCGGAACCACTTTGACCGGTTCAAACGACTTGCCTGCCGCCAGATCTTCAACCTGGCTGGCCGCGCGCTGGCCGGTGCGCAGTGCGCCTTCCAGGGTGCCCGGGTACAAGGTGTCGGTGTGTTCGCCGGCGAACGCTACGCGTTGCAGCGGACGTTCCCACAGGCGCCAGAACTTGCTGATCTGCCCCGGGCCGTAAGCCAGGTAGGCGCCGCCCATCGACGGGTCAGTGCTGTATCGGCGGATCTCATAACCGGTGAACGAGCCACGGGCCTGTGGATAAAACGCGTGCAGACGGATCAGCACCTGATCGACCATCTGCTTGTCGCCGAACGCCTGCATCACCCGAGCGTTGTCGCCGGACAGGTTGATCACCACGTTGGCGCCACCCTTCAGCGCCGGTTCGATCCAGAGCATGCCCAGACCGGTATTGCTGTAGATCTCGCCGGACATGCGCGATTTGCTTTCCCACACTGGCGTCTTGAACTTCAGCATGATCTGGTCGCGCCAACCGTAGTTGGTGCCCTTGATCGCTGCCAGATGCTGAGCATCCAGCGCCGGGGTCAGCGAGATCTTGTTCAGTGCGCGCAAAGGCACCGCCAGCACCACATAGTCAGCCTGATAGCCGACGCTGCCGACTTTGACGGTCACGCCGTCCTTGTCCTGGATGATGGCCGAGACCGGCGAGCTGGTCTTGATGGTCTTGATCTGTTTGACGAAGGCCTGGGCCAGCACCTGGCTGCCACCGACCAGACGCGAGGCGCGCAGGTCGCGGTCGGAGACGCCGCGATAGACGCGGTTCTGCTGAGCGAAATACAGCAGCGACAGACGCGAAGGTTCGTCGTAGTGGGTACGGATGTCCTGGTTGATCAACTGACGCGCGGTGGCCGGCAGGTTCTGCTTGTCGAGCCAGCTCGATACGGTGATCTGGTCCAGTGCATGCAGGGTGGCGGTCGCCGCCGGGTTCTGCGGGTCGTCGATCGAGCGCGCCAGATCGTCGAGGGTTTTCTGGTAGCGCTTGAGCGCATCGGCGGTGGCTGGCTGCTTGGTGGCGAGATCAGCGGCGGAGAAATAATCACCGTCGATCAGATAACCTGGCGTACGCACGAATTCCGGCGCCGGCGTGGTGCCGAGCTTGAAGGTCGACACGTACTTGTTCAGTACCGGCTGGGTCTTGTCGTTGCCGATCCACTCGCTGGTGGCCATGCCCGAGCGGCCGCCCAGGCTCGGTTTGGCTTCCAGCAGGGTGACCTGCCAGCCTTTGTTCTGCAGTTCGTAAGCGGCGGTCAGACCCGACAGGCCACCGCCAATCACGATTGCGGTTTTATCCTTGGCCAGCGCCGTAACGCTGAACAGCCCCAACATCACCAGCGCACAGGCGCGCAGCCAACC
Organism: Pseudomonas sp. Marseille-Q5117; assembly: GCF_946901175.1. Classification (NCBI taxonomy): domain Bacteria; kingdom Pseudomonadati; phylum Pseudomonadota; class Gammaproteobacteria; order Pseudomonadales; family Pseudomonadaceae; genus Pseudomonas; species Pseudomonas sp. Marseille-Q5117. The sequence continues at coordinate 29,501 of NZ_CAMPPP010000003.1, forward strand.
GACAGACATTCAGCGAACTCCGGAAAAACATGTGGGAAAAAGCAGTTTTGCGAGTCAGACGACTCAAAGAACCGCGAAGAATACGTTAGCCATCAAAACGCCGCCAGCGACGTCTATCGGCTCAGACAAAGTAGCTCAATCGACACAATGGGTTGTTCCCACGCGATGCATTGCATAGGCTTGCGCGATTGTTCGCCCGCGCCTGACGCGAGCCGCCTCGAGGAGACTGTAAATGGGCCTGAATAACCAGTGGATGCAACGCGATCTTGCGGTGTTGTGGCATCCCTGCACCCAGATGAAAGACCACGAACAGCTGCCGCTGATCCCGATCAAGCGCGGCGAAGGCGTCTGGCTCGAAGACTTCGAAGGCAAGCGCTACCTCGACGCAGTCAGTTCCTGGTGGGTCAACGTGTTCGGCCACGCCAACCCGCGCATCAACCAGCGCATCAAGGATCAGGTCGATCAACTCGAACATGTGATTCTTGCCGGTTTCAGCCATCAGCCGGTGATCGAGCTGTCCGAGCGTCTGGTGAAGATGACGCCGCAAGGCCTGAATCGGGTGTTCTACGCCGATAACGGCTCGTCCTGCATCGAAGTCGCGCTGAAGATGAGTTTTCATTACTGGCTCAATCGCGGCCAGCCAAACAAAAAGCGCTTCGTCACCCTGACCAACAGCTACCACGGCGAAACCATGGCAGCGATGGCAGTCGGCGACGTGCCGCTGTTCACCGAGACCTACAAAGCCCTGCTGATGGACACCATCAAGGTGCCGAGCCCGGATTGCTACGGGCGCCCCGACGGCATGAGCTGGGAAGAACATTCACGCAACATGTTTGCCGCCATGGAACAGACGCTGGCGGAAAGTCATGACAGCGTCGCGGCAGTGATCGTCGAGCCGTTGATTCAGGGCGCCGGCGGCATGCGCATGTATCACCCGGTGTACCTCAAGCTGTTGCGCGAGGCCTGCGACCGCTACGGCGTGCACCTGATCCACGACGAAATTGCCGTCGGCTTCGGCCGCACCGGGACGATGTTCGCCTGCGAACAGGCCGGCATCCGCCCGGACTTCCTTTGCCTGTCGAAAGCCCTGACCGGCGGCTATCTGCCGCTGGCGGCGTGCCTGACCACCGACGAGGTCTACAGCGCCTTCTACGACGACTACCCGACTCTGCGCGCTTTCCTGCATTCGCACAGCTACACCGGCAACCCGCTGGCCTGCGCTGCGGCACTGGCCACGCTGGATATCTTCGAGCAGGACAACGTCATCGAGAACAACCAGGCGCTGGCTCAGCGCATGGCTTTGGCGACCGCGCATCTGGTCGATCACCCGAACGTCTCCGAAGTGCGCCAGACCGGCATGGTCCTGGCCATCGAGATGGTCAAGGATAAAGCCACGAAAGAGGCCTACCCTTGGCAGGAGCGTCGTGGCTTGAAGGTTTTCCAGCATGCACTGGAACGTGGTGCGTTGTTGCGGCCGCTGGGCAGCGTAGTGTATTTCCTGCCGCCGTATGTGATCACCCCGGAGCAGATCGACTTCCTGGCCGAAGTGGCCAGTGAAGGTGTTGATATTGCTACACGTGACAGCGTCAGCGTGGCGGTGCCGAAAGACTTCCACCCCGGTTTCCGCGACCCGGGCTGATTCGCCTTGCTTGAGATTTGCGGTGGCTGGACTGCCGCTTTCGCGAGCAGGCTCGCTCCCACAGGGGAATGCATTTCAAGTGTGGGAGCGAGCCTGCTCGCGAATGAAGTCGACACCGATCCAACTGATTCATATCTTTCCAGAGACCCGAAATGAGACTGTCCCGCTTCTTTATCGACGCCCCGCTGAGCACTGGCGAACACGAACTGCCAGAAGCCCAGGCGCATTACATCAGCCGCGTACTGCGCATGGCCGAAGGCGATGCGGTGCAGTTGTTCGACGGTTCCGGCCATGAATTTCGCGGGTCGTTGGTGGACGTCGGCAAGAAACGCGTGGTCGTGCAGCTCGACGAGCAATTCGCCGGGCAAATCGAGTCGCCGCTGCAGATCCACCTCGGCCAGGGCCTGTCCCGGGGCGAGCGCATGGACTGGGCGATTCAAAAAGCCACTGAACTGGGCGTGACGCAAATCACTCCGATCTTCAGCGAGCGCTGCGAAGTGCGGCTCAAGGACGAACGCGCCGACAAGCGCTTGCTGCACTGGCGCCAAGTGGCGATCAGTGCCTGCGAACAGTGTGGGCGTTCACGGGTGCCGGTGATTCATCCGCCGGTGTTGCTGGCAGACTGGCTCAAGCAGACCGAAGCCGAATTGAAACTGGTGCTGCACCCGGTCGCAGAACCGCTGGTCAGCCATGCCAAACCGGCGACGCTGGCGTTCCTGATCGGACCTGAGGGTGGCTTGACGGATGGCGAAGTCGAGTTAGCCAAAGGCAACGGCTTCCACGCCGCGCGCCTCGGCCCGCGGGTGCTGCGCACCGAGACCGCGCCGGTGGTGGCGTTGGCGGTAGCCCAGCAACTTTGGGGTGATTTCTAAGGCCCCTTCGCGAGCAGGCTCGCTCCCACATTGGATCTAGGGTGTTCACAACACCAGAGTTCACTGAAGATTTATTGTGGGAGCGAGCCTGCTCGCGAAAGCGGTGTTTCATTCAACGAAGGTGTTGGCTGACCTGACGCCTTCGCGAGCAGGCTCGCTCCCACAGGGATTGCATTTACAGGACGTAAAACAGAATCGCGACAAAATGCAGCAAGCTCCCGGCAATCACGAACAGGTGCCAGATGCCATGGGCATGCCGCAGGCGGTGATCGAGGGCAAAAAAGATAATCCCCACCGTATACAGCACGCCGCCCGACGCCAGCCAGGCAAACCCCGCTGTGCCCAGTGCGGCAATCAGCGGTTTGACCGCGACCAGCACGATCCAGCCCATCACCGCATAAATCACGATCGACAGAATCCGCGCCTCGGAGCGCGGTTTGATTTCTTGCAGGATGCCGATCAGCGCCAGCCCCCAGACAATCCCGAACAGCGTCCAGCCCCACGGCCCGCGTAACGTCACCAGGCAGAACGGCGTGTAGCTGCCGGCGATCAACAGGTAGATCGAGAAATGGTCGACCTTCTTCATGATCGCTTTCTTGCGCCCGCGCACGCTGTGGTACACGGTCGAGGCGCTGTAGAGCACCAGCAAGGTGAAAGCGTAAATGGCTACGCTGACGATCTTCCACGGACTGCCGTCGAGGCTGGCAATGATCAGCATCCACACGCCGCCGATAAACGCCGCAATAGCTCCGACCAGATGGGTCCAGGCGTTGAGTTTTTCCCCGTGATACATGTGTCGCATACCTCGTAGTCACTACCGCAAGCGCGCAAGGCTCGGGCCTTGAGCGTAAAAGCGCAATGTTTCTGTTCAACCTCGCCTGCGCGGCACGCGGGAATTGGGCACAATCGGCCGATACCAAAAAGAGTCCGCGCCATGCTGATCGACGAAGAATTGACCCTGAAAAAACTCGAGGTGTTCCTCGCCTTCATGCGCACCGGCAACCTTGCCCGCGCCGCCGCCGAACTGCAGACCAGCAACGTCAGCGTGCACCGCGCCATTCACTCTTTGGAAAACGCCCTGCGCTGCCCGCTGTTCAAACACGAAGGGCGCAATCTGACGCCACTGGAAAGCGCCTATGTGCTGGAAGAACGTGCGCAGAAGCTGATCAACGACGTCGTCGACAGCGTGCGCCTGACCCGCGAAGCCGCCGGGTTCTCCGCCGAGCGTTTCAAGCTCGGCTCGCTGTATTCGCTGACGGTGAAGACCGTGCCGCAGCTGATCATGGGCCTGAAGATCCGCCGCAGCGAACTCAACATCGACCTGATCCTCGGCTCGAACATCGACCTGCTCTACAAGCTGAAAAACATGGAAGTCGACGCGATTCTGGTGTCGCTGGACGACAGCATCAACGATCCGGACTGCGAGCAGATTGCGCTGTTTTCCGACGACATCTTCCTCGCCACCCCGGCCGATTCAAAATTCGCTCAGCGCAGTGAAGTCGATCTGGCGGAAGTGCGTGATGAAACCTTCATCACCCTGACCCAGGGCTTCGCCACGCATCAGGACGGTGTGCGGGTGTTCAAGCAAGCGGGATTCGAGCCGAAGGTGGCGATGCAGGTCAACGACATCTTCACTTTGCTGAGCATGGTCAGCTCAGGGGTGGGGTACGCCTTGTTGCCGGGGCGGATTGCGGCGGTGTACGAGAACCGGGTGAAGCTCATCCCGTTGCAGGAGAAGTACCGCTTGCAGCAGCACATTGGCGTGGTGTTTCTCAAGGCCAAGGAGCGTGATCCGAATCTGCTGGCGTTGCTGGCGGAGTGTCGGATGTATGCCAATCGGCAGGCTGGGGTTTAGATCAAGATCAAAAATCAAGAGCTACCCCCTCACCCCAGCCCTCTCCCCCAAGGGGGCGAGGGGGAAGGGAGCAGATCGGGGAATGTTCAAAACTTGAGTTCGACTCGATATCTCAGGTCGGCGTATCTCGAACATCCAACGCGGTCAGTCCCCTCTCCCTCCGGGAGAGGGCTAGGGTGAGGGGCTTTTGGGGGTGACTAGCTAGCCCATCAACCCGCGCATCGCCAGAAACAGCAGCGAAGGCCCCAGCAGACACCCAAGCGCGGTATAGAACGCCGCCGTCAGGCAACCATATGGCACCAGCTTCGGATCGGTGGCCGCCAGGCCGCCGGCAACGCCGCTGGACGTGCCCATCAAACCACCGAAAATCACCGCGCTGCGCGGGTTGTTCAGGCCGATCATCGGTGCCACGAACGGTGTCATCACCATCACCAGAATCGCCTTGATCAGCCCCGCCGCAATCGACAGCGCCATCACCTCGGAACTGGCACCAATCGCCGCCCCCGTAACCGGGCCGACAATGTAGGTCACCGCACCCGCGCCAATGGTAGTCAGGCTTACCGCATCGGTGTAGCCGAACGCCATCGCCACGCCGACCCCGGCGACGAACGAGGTGCCAACGCCGACAAACAGCGCCAGCACACCGACGAGTCCGGCGCGTTTGAGCTCATCGACACTCACGCCAAACGCCGTCGCCACAATCGCGAAATCCCGCAGCATCGCACCGCCGAGCAGGCCGATGCCGGACAGCAGGGGAATATCCACCACGCCCTTCTGCCCACCGGTGAGTGCGCCGCCGATATACGACAGCACCAGCCCGAGCAGAATCGCGATCGCCGAACCGTGCAGACGGCCCTTGGTGAAGGTGTTGGACATCCAGTAGGACACCCACATGGTCAGGCCGACAATCAAAAAGCCGCTGATCAGACCGTAGCCGGTGATCACTTTCATCATTGATTCGTACATGGCGATTACCCCGCAGTCTTGGCAGGAGCAATCGGTGTCTCTTGCTTGTTGCCCATGCGTGTCAGCACCGGCACCAAGGCAAACGCGATCACTACGGCGAGGGTGCCGGCAAGAATCGCCATCGGCCCGCCCTTCAGCGCACCGTAGACATTCTGCTGCGCGGCCATGGCGACCACGATGGGAATGTAGATCGCGCTCCAGAACTCCACGCCCTGCTCGGTCTTGCCCTTGAGCCAGCCGCTCTTGTAGAGATAGCTGCCCAGGCCGATCAGCAGCAGCATCGCAATACCGACACCGCCGACGTTGGCCGGCACGCCGATCAGCTTGCCGAGCAGTTCACCGACCCAGATACCGACCAGCGTGCAGAAGGCGAGAAACGCCACACCGTAAATAATCATTGTTGTAGTCCTCAAAGTGCATCGTCGAATGTTGTTTTTGTTGTTCGAAGCTTGAGTCGCGGCGGTTTTAGAGTTGGCGGCCACCCTCCTCGCGCAACAGCGCTTGCAGGGTATCGAGGCGGGCACTGTCGAAGGCAGTGACGGTGCCCTGCTCGAACACCCGGCGCGCCAGCCCGGTCAGCACCGCACCGGGCGGCAGTTCGATCTGTAGACGCACGCCGCGCTCGTAGGCGCTTTGCACGGTGCCGCGCCAATCCACCACGCGGCACATGTTGAAAGCGAGGTCATCGCGCAGCGCTTCGACTTTGCTCACAGGCCGCGCGCGACTGCCGCTCAGATAAGCGATTTTCGGGTTCTTCAGTTCAACCTTGGCGAAGGCCTCGGCAAGCGCCTGCGCCGGTTTTTCCAGCAATGGGCAATGCGACGGCACGCTCACCGCCAGCCGCTTCGCCACTCCGGCGCCGCGACTGCGCGCCAGTTCGGCCACCGCGTGCATGGCCTTGTCGCTGCCGGCAATCACCACTTGGTTATCGGCGTTGATATTGGCCAGATACACCGGCGCATCTTCGCTGTGCACTTGCGCCAGCAGGGTTTCGACGGTGGATAACTGCAAGCCGATGATCGCGGTCATGCCGTAGCCCTGTGGATAAGCCTTTTGCATCAGCTCACCGCGCAGGCTGACCAGATGCAGCGCATCGCTGAAACTCAAGGCCCCCGCCACCACTGCTGCCGGGTAGGCGCCGATGGACAGGCCGGCGACGTAATCCGCAGTCAGTCCATCCTGCAACAACTGCCGCGAAGCAGCGACACCGGCGATCAGCAGGCACAGCTGCACCGCTCGTGTCGTGCGCAATGCCTCGGCTGAATCAAGCTGCAAAACATCCTCGCCGAGTACATCACTGGCCTCGGCCAGCGTTTCCCGAGGCAAACGCTGGAGCATGCCCGCTTGCTGCGCGCCCTGGCCGGGAAACACCAACAGGCTGCTCACGCTGCCTGCTCCTGGGGGTTCCAAGGATCGATCACCAATGCCGCCTGATGGGCATTTTTCAGCAGCACTCGGGCCGAACCGCTGGCCCATTCACGCAGCGCCACAGCGCCGAACGGCGTCTGCAATTGCATGTCGACCCGGCACGCAGTTTGATCAAAAAGCACGACCAGTTCGCGCGCCTGATCACGGCCGATCACCTGCGGCGCACGCAGAATCAGATCGAGATCACTGGCCGCGTGCATCGCTGCAAAACCGCTGGCCAATTCAAACCCGACACTGCCGCTGACACCCCAGACCCAACCGCAGTCATCGAGTATCGGCCGCAGTTGTTTGAGCGCCTGCATCACCGGCAGATCTCGCTCGCACTCAACCTGACAGAGGGCCTCCGGACTGACCCGACAGGCAATCGAATCCAGCGGCATAAACGTCGCCAGCCGCTGCTCGCGCAACACACCACGAACGCCGACCGCGACCAGACCTTTCTCGCTCAAGGCCCGGCGCACCACCACCGGTTGCCCGGCCGCCAGCGCCGCGATCGCCCACGCTGGCGCATCCGCCGGCAACTGCGCCGGGGTCATGCCCCAGAGCAGATCGTGGGCCAGGGGCAGGTTCACCACTGCGCCCTCAGCAATTCGCGGACTTTGCTGGAGGCGGCACGATTGCTCGCACCAAGGCGCCCTTTCAAATCAGTGCTGGTCACATCGCTGATCGCTTGCTTCAGGCACTCAGTCACGCGCGTCAGATCTTCCTCTGTCGGCTGTTCAATCTGCTGCACCGAGAGGGTTTCCCAGAGCAGACCGAGGCTGGCGTAGCTGTCGATGTCATAGGCCATCGGTGGCACGCTCGACGCCAGCGCTTCCAGTTCCTCGACACTGCGCAAGGTGACCCGCGCCGCCGAGGCTTTGCCCATCGCGTGCACCATCACACCCGGATCGCGCAAAGCAATCAGGCGATTGGCCTGATAACCGTGGGCGAGAAATGCACCCGACATGGCCTTGCCCACCAGCAGCGCAATCACCGGATGCCCGGCCAGACGCGCACGGGCATAACCGTCCGCCGCGCCGGCCAGGGCCTGATGAATGCCGAGGGCTTCTTCGCGGCGGCCATACGCCTGGCTCGGCACATCGACTATGGCAATGATCGGGCGCTTCTGCGCGCTGTCGCGGTCGGCGCTGATCGCGTCATCCACAGCCTTGGCCAGCCCCCAGCCTTCGAGCAGACCGACTTCGCCGTTTCTGGCGCGAGGGAAACGATTGTCCGGGTCGGCGACCACAGCAATGAATCGCCCCAGTTCACCGTCAGCAACTTTCAACGACGGCGGCAGGCCTTCGACGCTTTTAGCGCCAGCACTCAAGGCGTTGAACCAGTGCAAACCGCGCAGAGAATAGCCACTCATGAGCGCTCTCCTTGATACAGATCGCGAACCACCGACGGTTCGATTTGCTGGCCAGTGTTCAGCTTGCCGAGGCGTTGCAGGAACCACTCGGCGCTTTGGCTGCGCGGCTGAGCCGGCAGGCCTTGCTTGAGCAATTCACCAACCTGCTGACGAATCTGCGCCACATCATCGCCGACATAACGATCCACCAGACCACTGTGGAAACGCTGTTCGCCGCCGGTCAGGCTCCAGATGAATGGCCGGTCGCGGGAGTCGTACTCCTCGATCCCGGCTTCCTGCTCGATGACTTGCGGGCCGTTCAGGCCGAGACGTGCCTCCTGGGTCACCAGCAAATAACTGCACAGCGCAGCGGCGATCGACATGCCGCCGAAGCAACCGCCGCTGCCGGCGACCACCCCGACCACCGGTTGGTATTGCTGCAAATCGACAATCGCCGCGTGAATATCGGCAATCGCCGCCAGACCGAGATTGGCTTCCTGCAAGCGCACGCCACCGGTTTCCAGCAGCAACACGGCGCGGGTGGGGATGCCGTTGCGGTTGTCTTCGGCGGCCAGTTCCAGCGCACCGGCAATCTTTGCCCCGCCGACTTCGCCAAGGCTGCCGCCCTGAAACGCACCTTCAATCGCTGCGATGACCACCGGCAAACCGTCGAGGCTGCCCTTGGCGATGATCACCCCGTCGTCGGCTTGCGGCACTACGCCCTGGCGCTCGAGCCACGGCGACATGACCCGTTGAAACGGATCGAGCAGTTCACGAAAGGTCCCGGCGTCGAGCAAGGCTTTCGCCCGCTGCCGCGCGCCGAGTTCGACGAAACTGTGTTTGTTGAGCAACGCTGCGCTGTCAGTCATGGCCGATCTCCTCGAAACCCTGTTCCAGACGCAAGCGCACCACCCCCGGTGTCGCGCCGAAATCGTGGATATCGATGGCCATCGCCGGCGGCGTGGTGCCGTCGAACATCCGCGCAAACAGGTGCTGCCAGCGCTGCTGTGCGCCGTTGACCGAGGTTTGCACGTTGATCGTCAGTTTGCCGGCCAGACCCGGTTCGATCAGCACTTCCAGATCACCCGAGCCGACACAACCGACCAGCGCACGCCCGCGTGGCGGCTGCCCGGCGGGGAATTCAAACGATAGGTTTTCCATCAAAACGCTCCCTGAGAGATGCCGTCGCGCTCGATACGATCGAGCAGCAATGTGGCGGCGAGCAGGTCGGCGGCGCCACCGGGCGAGGCATTCAATGCGATGAGTTGTTGATCCAGTTCGTGCAGGCGGCGACGACCGCTGAGGCTGGCGCTGCCACCGGCATCGAGCACCGCTTGCGCGCCGGCCTGCATGGCCTGCAGGCCCGGTTCCCCGGCGCGGTAGAGCACGCAGGTGTCGGCCAGCTCGGTCATGATCGCCAGCAACGCATCGAGCCGGGCGTTCTGCTCGCCGTGGCCGTTGGCGCGACTTTTGTGCAGTTGCGGCAGGCCGCGTTGCAGCACGGACGGGAAGCCCAGTTGCGCTTCCTCGCGAGCACCGCGTGCGCCGTAACGCTGAGCGACTTGTGCGCCGTGGCTGAGCGGCGTCGGTGCGTAGCGGTCGTCGAGCAGTGCCAGGCGTGCGGCGCACAGGGCGATGGATTTCGGTTGCAGCGCAGCGGCCGTCACCAACAGTCCCAACGCCCAGATCGCACCGCGATGGGTGTTGACGCCGTTGGTGGTCACGAGCATCGCTTGCTCGCCTTCACGACCGATGCGGCCTATCGCTTCGCGTAACGGCACACCGACTTCGCCGATCTCCAGCGCCGCCTCGGCCATTTCCTTGAACGCTGGCCACAAGGCCAGCGCCGACGCGTGCATCAGGCCCAGGTGCAGATCGGTGTGTGCGCCATTGCCGCGACGATCGACCAGCGCCGGTTTCGGCGACAGATCCGCTTCGTCGATCAGCGCGTCCACTGCCAGATCGGCCAAGCGGTCAGCCAGGGACAGCGGTTTCGCTTGCAGGTTGAATGCGTGCATTACCAGCTCCTGAATTTGGCGGGCGGGTTGTACAGGCCACCGGACCACTCGACCAGATCGGCGACGCTTTTCGCCGCGAGCAATTCGCGCGTGGCGTCAGTGCGGCGGATGCCGAGGTCTTCGGGCAGGGCGATCAGGCCCTCGCGGCGCATGCGTTCGGTGTCTTTCGGGTTGTGCCGCAGGCCGATGGCGGTAACCCCGGCGACTGCGGCGATCATCGCCTGGCGCTCTTCCAGCGAGCGCGCTTTGTACAGATAGGCGATGCCTTCTTCGGTGAGCAGGTGGGTAACGTCGTCGCCGTAGATCATGATCGGCGCCAGCGGCATGCCGCTTTTCTTCGCCACCTCCACCGCGTCGAGGGTTTCGACGAAGGTCGGTTTGCCGCCCTCCTGGAAGGTCTCGACCATTTGCACTACGAGTTTCTTGCCACGTTCGAGCATTGGTTGCGGCCCATCGGCGTGGCGCATGTCCAGCCACGCCGGAGTGCCGTGACGCCGGCCGCGCGGATCGTGACCCATGTTCGGCGCACCACCAAAACCGGCGAGACGGCCCCGAGTCACCGTCGAGGAATGGCCGTCGCCATCGACCTGCAATGTCGCGCCAATAAACAGATCCACCGCGTATTGCCCCGCGAGTTGGCAGACCATGCGGTTGGAGCGCAGCGAGCCGTCGCGGCCAGTGAAGAACACATCCGGCCGAGCGGCGATGTAGTTTTCCATGCCCAGTTCGGTACCGAAGCAATGCACGCTCTCGACCCAGCCGCTTTCGATCGCCGGGATCAGCGTCGGGTGCGGATTGAGCGTCCAGTTGCGGCAGATCTTGCCTTTCAGGCCAAGGGATTCGCCGTAGGTCGGCAGGATCAGTTCGATGGCGGCAGTGTTGAAACCAATGCCGTGGTTGAGCGACTGCACGTTGTGTTTTTCGTAGATGCCGCGAATCGCCATCATCGCCATCAACACGTGCACAGGCTTGATGTGGCGTGGGTCGCGGGTGAACAGCGGTTCGATGTAGAACGGCTTGTCGGCGACCACGACGAAATCGACCCATGAAGCGGGAATGTCCACGCGGGGCAGTTCGCTGACGTCATCGACCAATTGGTTGACCTGAACGATAACGATGCCATCGCTGAACGCCGCCGGTTCGATCAGTGCGGGAGTGTCTTCGGTGCTCGGGCCGGTGTAGATATTGCCGGCGCGGTCGGCCATGAAACCGGCCGAGAGCACAACGTTGGGGATCAGGTCCACGACGAGGCGGGCGTAGAGTTCGATGTAGGTATGAATGGCGCCGACTTCGAGCAAGCCATCTTCGAGCAACTGGCTGATGCGCAGGCTCTGGGTGCCGGCGAAGGAGAAATCGAGCTTGCGGGCGATGCCGCGTTCGAACAGATCAAGGTGCTCGGAGCGGCCGACGCTGGGCATGATCATGTGCAGATCGTGGAGCTTGCCTGGGTCAGCCTTGGCCAGTGAACGCGAGAGGAAATCCGCCTGTTTCTGGTTGTTGCCCTCCAGCACCACACGGTCGCCGGGATGGATCAGCGCTTCGAGCGCGGCGACGATTTTGTCACTGGGCAACACCACGCCATCGGCCAGCCCGCGCACCTTGTCGAGCCGGCGCTGCTTCTCGTCACGCCGCCGCGTCCAGCGCGAGTCGGGGGAAATTGTTGTTGTCATGCTCACTCCACGGGGTTCGCTGTCGTGGAGCCAAGTTAGGCGTGTGTGGTGAGGGCATCAATCAAGCTGGGTGGTGAATCATTACGCTGAGCGTAACGTTCAAAAGCTACCCTCACCCTAGCCCTCTCCCGGAGGGAGAGGGGACTGATTGGGGGATGCTTGGGATGACTCTGACCTGAACCCGTTGTAGTGAATCCATAATCGACTCGGTCATTCAGGTCGATGTAGGACGCGAGACACCTCGGTCGGCTCCCTCTCCCTCTGGGAGAGGGCTGGGGTGAGGGGCTTTCAGTCGGTTGGCACCATTTTGTCCAGCACGCGGTTCACCGCCATCTCCGCCACCATGACAATCTGCGCGATGCCCTGCAGGGTCTTGCGCTGCGAGCCGTCCACCGAGGCAGCATGGTTATGTAGCATCACCGTTGCCGAACCGAGGGTTTCGCAGGCGTCGGCCAGCAAGGATTCGGTGTCGGCTTCGGGGTTGGCCATGTATAGCGTGTTGGGGGTGTACGGCGGGGCCATGAAGTCGGCGGCGGGCGGGCCGAGGTAATGGTCGAGGGCACGCTCGGCGGCTTCGTGGAATTTCTTTGAGTCGGGGGATTGGTAGGGCGATGCCGGGTCTTGGGTCGGCGGATTTGGCGTTACTTTGAACATGAGCTGTGTTCCCGTTGTTGAGCGCCAACCCCTTGGCTACTAAACGAAAGGGAGGCGACTGTACGCAGGTTAGTAGACCGGGGAACTCAGCTTAAGCCGGCGCGCCGAAGCGCCCTACGTACAGCCACCATCAAGCTCAGATGCGGACACCTGTGATGAATGCACGACCAGCTGAATTACCGCGGGCTACTAAACCCGATCACTGGGAATCAGTGACCCGATCCAAGTTACGCAGCAAGCCCTGGGCGCACAAGCCGGCGGATTCTGGCGCAGGCGTAGGCAGGGGCGCAAGGATTTGTAGGCTAGGAAGCCGTAACACCGGGTGTCTTTAAACAACGCGACTAGAAGTCATTTATTGCGCACAGAGATTGATGATTTGTCTGTCGGATTAAGGTGTGGCGACTGGCGCTTTCGCGAGCAGGCTCGCTCCCACAGGGGATCTGTGTCGTGTTCAAAATTTGTGTTCACTGAAGATCAACTGTGGGAGCGAGCCTGCTCGCGAAGAGGCCAGCCAGAACACTGAAGACTCTGGGTCAATGGACCAGCCCAGAATCCACCAACAACCTCTCCAACCCCAAAAGATCCGGCACCTTCGCCACCTGCTCGCCCACCTGCACCGCCGCCTGCTCCAGCGCGCACAACGGCACATCCACGTAACTCAACTGACTGTCGAGCTTGTACGACCGAGGAATCCCCTGCACCAACAGGGCGATAAATCTCAGCTCGGGCAAGCCGCCCAGCGCATTCAGAATGACGATCCGCGCCCGTTCGCCGATGACGATTTTCTGCCCGCAGGCCGATTCGAAACTGATCAGCGGAATCTGCCGCTCACGCCACGTTACCCGGCCCAGGTACCACGGCGGCGTGTCGAGATCGAAGGCGCTGGCCTGGTAGTCGATCAGCTCGGCGATGGCGACATTGGGCAGGATCAGGTTGCGATCGGCCAGCGGCAGCAGCAGCCCGGTGAGCTGGCTGGTGCGCGGGTTGTGCCGGTGCTCATGCATGTTTCTTGCTCCACTGGGCGATGCTCTCCAGCAACACCGATTCCTGATACGGCTTGCCGAGATAGTCGTTGACGCCGATGGCCATGGCGCGGTCGCGGTGTTTCTGGCCGGTGCGCGAGGTGATCATGATGATCGGCAAGTGGCGCAGGCGTTCGTCGGCGCGCACCTGGGTGGCGACTTCGAAGCCGTCCATGCGCGGCATTTCGATGTCGAGCAGCATCAGGTCGGGCGTGTGTTCTTCGAGGAGCAGCATCGCATCGACACCGTCCTTGGCGGTCAGCACGTTCATGCCGTGACGTTCGAGCAAACGGCTGGTGACCTTGCGCACCGTCACCGAGTCATCGACGACCATGATCAGCAGCGGCTTGTGCGGTTCGCTGTCGATCTCCGTGGCCGTCGGTTCCTGCGCCACTCGCGCCTGCATCGCGCGGATCGGTGCGAGCAGATCCAGAATCAGCACCACCCGGCCATCGCCGAGAATCGTCGCCCCAGACACGCCCTGCACCGCCGCGAATTGCGGGCCGAGGCTCTTGACCACGATCTCGCGAGTGCCGGCCATGGCGTCGACCAGCACCGCAACATGGCGGTCGTTGTAATGCACCAGCAGCACCGGCAACGGCAGGTTCTGCCCGAGCAGTTTTGGCCGTGGCGCAGTCTTCAACAGCTCACCGATATAACAGAGCTCATAACGCTGGCCGGCGTATTGATAACTCGGCGGATCCTGACGGAAGTGCCCTTCCAGATCATTCGGCAACACACGCACGATGCCTTCGATGGTGTTCAGCGGGATCGCGTACTGATCCTCAGCGCACTGCACCATCAGCGCGCGGTTGACCGACACGGTGAACGGCAGGCGAATGCGGAAATGCACGCCCTGCCCCGGCACCGAATCGATGCTCATGCTGCCGCCCAGCTGACGCACTTCTTCGTGGACCACGTCCATGCCGACGCCACGCCCGGAAATCTGGGTGATCTTTTCCGCCGTGGAGAAACCCGGCTGGAGAATGAACTGCAACACGTCGCGGTCGCTGATCTCGGCGTCGGGCGCCAGCAGACCGCGCTTGATCGCCTTGCGCCGCACGGCTTCCAGCGGCACCCCGGCGCCGTCGTCGCGGATGTCGAAAACCATGTCGCCGCCCTCGCGGGACAGATCGAGGGTGATTTGCCCTTGCGCCGGTTTACCCGCCGCCAACCGCACCTCGGTGGATTCGAGGCCATGGTCGACGGCATTGCGCAGCATGTGCTCCAGCGGCGCGGCCATGCGCTCCAGCACGTTGCGATCCATCTCGCCATCAGCGTTGCCGACGACAAACGCGACATCCTTGCCCAGCTCTTCGGCGACCTGCCGCACGATGCGTTTCAGACGCGGCACCATGCGTTCGAACGGCACCATGCGCGTACGCATCAGGCCTTCCTGCAATTCGGTGTTGATCCGCCCCTGTTGCTGCAACAGGTTCTCCGCATCGTGGTTGCGACGGTCGAGGGTTTCCTTCAGGTCGAGCAGGTCCGAGGCGGATTCGAACAGCGCCCGCGACAGTTGCTGCAACTGCGAATGACGGTCCATTTCCAGCGGATCGAAATCTTCGTAACCGAGGCGTTCGCCATCGACTTGCTGGCGGCTGAGAATGCGCCCCTGGGTTTCCGTGTCGAGGCGGCGCAACTGATCGCGCATGCGCTCGATGGTGGTTTCCATCTCGTTGAGAGCAATCTGCGCATCGTTGACTTGCTGCTCGATCCGCCCACGGAAGATCGAGGTTTCCCCGGCCAGGTTGACCAGTTCATCAAGCAGCTCGGACGAGACCTTGACCATGTCCGCGCCAGCATCGGCGGCCGGAGGCGCTGCCTCAGGCTTGATCACCGGAGCTGGCGCCAGCGGCGCTTCAACCTGCACCGGGTGACTGAAATTCTGGATCGCGCTGATCAGCCGATCGGCCGGTGGGCACGGTTGCCCGGCGCGCACGCCATCGAGCATTTGCGCCAGTCGGTCATGGCCGCGCTGCACCAGCGCGAACAGTTCGGCGGACGGTTGCAGCGCACCGGTGGAGAGGCTTTCGTAGAGAAATTCCAGCTCATGGGCGAGGTCGCCGATCGGGCCGATTTCGACCATCCGCGCGCCACCCTTTAGGGTGTGCAGATCGCGCAGCAGGGTTTCGATTTCCTGACGGTTGCCCGGCTCGGCCTGCCAGCGCAACAGCGCGGCGCCGGAGCTTTCGATGATGTCGAAACCTTCTTCGAGGAAGATCTCCAGCAACTCCGGATCATGCCCGGCGTTGTCGTGTTCGAGCGCTGCGGGGGCAGATTCGCTGGCGGCCTGGCCCTGACGCAACTGACGGATCGCGTCGATCAGATCCTGCGCCGGAGTCAGCGCTTGATGCGCTTGCAGTTGCTCCAGCATCAGCGCCAAACGCTCATGACTGTGCTGCAACAAACCTTCGAGCGCGGCGCTGTGGCTGTAGCGTCGATCGACCAGCCCTTCGTAAAGATTTTCCAGTTCCTGGGCGAGGTCACCGATGACCTCGACCTCGGCCATGCGCGCGCCGCCCTTCAGCGTGTGCAAGTCGCGCTGCAATGACGACAGCGGCGCGGCGTTGTCCGGGTCCTTGAGCCAGCGCTGCAAGGCTTGCCCGGCGCTGTCGAGAATGTCCACCGCCTCTTCGAGGAAGATTTCGACGATTTCGTCGTCCGGCTCGAGGGCGGCAACCGATTGCTGCAATTGCGCGGTGGCGCTGCCCAGCTCGCGAATATCCAGGGTGCGGCTGCCATCGCTGCGGATCAGGCCCATCGCCGCCGGGTCGAGGCCTTCGTCGAGCAGTTCCTGCAAGGCCCGAATCCGCTCCGGTTGCGCGGTGATTTCCTGGCCGGCAGCGAGTTCGTCGAGCATGTTGATCAGCGCTTCGTGGGCCAGTTGCGCTTCGTGGAAAAACCGCTCGCTGACCGCCAGGCTGCTTTCTTCCACCGCGCCATACAGGTCGAGCAAGGCTTCGCAGAGGCCATCGACCGCCTGCAGATCGGCCAGATGCGCGCCTTCGCCCAGAGTGGTCAGCTCATCGAGCAAGGCGCTGAGTTCCTGGCGCTCGCCGGGGTGCTGCTGCCAGCGCTGCAAAAGGTTTTCGGCGTCGAGGAGGATGTCCATGCCCTGGGCGAGGAAGTTGTTGATCAGCTGCGGATCGCGCTTGAGGCGCAGGCCGCTGTCAGCGCCATCGGAGCTGGCTTGCAGGCGCTCGGCGAGCAGCGCCTCGGTGCGTTTGATCAGCGACTGCGCACCTACAATCGGCGCCAGCGGATCGTGTTTGAGCTGGCGCAGGCCGACGCGGAACAGGCCCTCGGCTTCGAGCAGCAGTTCGACCTCGTCCAGATCCAGCGGCAACTGATGCGCCTTGAACTCGCGGGCCAGTTGATCCAGCGAAGCCGCCAGTTCGGCCATCGGCAATACGCCGGCCATCGAGGCACTGCCCTTGAGCGTGTGCAGCGCCCGTTGCAGTTCGTCGCTGGCCGGCAACGGCACCTGTTCGGCGGCCTGATCGAGGAAACGGTTGAGGCTGGCGAGGTGGGTTTCGGCTTCTTTGCGGAAGATTTCCAGCAGCAGCGGATCAAGCGCGGCGACGTCGTCGGTGTCTTCGGCAGCCAGCGGCTCATCGCCTTTGGCCAACGCGTGGGCGCGGGCGGCGAGTTGGTCGACATCGCTGCGCTGGCGTTGGCGCTGGGTGGCAAATTCGTTGATCAGCTCGGGCAGCAGCAACACCGCGTCGTCGAGCAATTGGCGCAGCACTGCGCCGGGCTCGACGCTTTGTTCGAGCACGCGGTTGAGCAGGTTTTCCACCGCCCAGGCCAGTTCGCCGAGAACCAACGCGCGGACCATGCGCCCGCTGCCCTTCAAGGTATGGAAGGCCCGGCGCAGTTCGGTCAGCGCGGCGCGGTCCTGGGGATTGGCGGTCCAGCGCGGCAGGTATTCGTGGAGGACCGCGAGGACTTCGTCGGTCTCCTCCAGGAACACTTCGCGCAGTTCATCGTCGACCGGTTCTTCATCGGCTGGCGGCGGCATCAGGCTGTCGGGGCTGTTGCGCGCCGGCGGGTTGAGCGCCGACAGCGGGCTGGCCAGCACTTCGGCCAGCGACTGCACGACGTCAGGGTCGTCGAGCGCTTGCAGATCCTGCATGAGCTGCGCTTCGCTGGGGCTGAGCACCTCATCGAGCACCGGCACCTGCGGTTCACCGGGCTGTTCGTTGGCGAAGAAGCCGAGGCTGGCAAGGCTGTTTTGCGCGACATCGAGCAGATGCTCGGCGGGCGCCTGCGGATCATCGCTCAGGCGTTCGAGGTAATACTCCAGGCTGCTGATCACGTCGGCCAGATGATCAAGTTGTTCCCAGCCCGGTTCGTGGGCATCGAGCATCAAATGCTCGCGAATGAAACCGTTGCAGGCCTCGACCAGACTCGCTGCGCGGGCCAGCGGAATCATCGCCAGCGCGCCGCGTACTTGCGTCAGCAGCTCGGGCAGCGATTGCAGATGCTGGCGGTCCCAATCGGCGTCGATGTAGTCGACGATCATGTCCTTGGCCTGTTGCAGGCAGATGCGCGCTTCCTTGATCACGATCTGATGGATCTGCGTCAGGTCGGTGGTCGGCAGACGCGCGTCTTCGGCGCTTTGCGTCTCCACCGTGCCGACCATGCCGGCCAGCGTCGCTTCGACGTAGAGCAAGGCCCCGGCGACGTCCATGAGGATCGCGTCGTTCGGTTCGCGCTGGCCTTGGGCGAGGCTGAGCACCACTGCCAGTTGGTCGATGATGACTTTGCGCGGCTGGCCGAAACCCAGTACCGCGAGGGTGTCGGCGATCTGCCGCAGCGGCGCGAGCAGGCTGTCCAGATCCGAAGCGTGCTGGCGGTCACTGCGCACGAACAGATCGAGGCGCTCCTTGACCCGCACCAGCTCTTCGCACAGCGCCGCCAGCACCGAGCGCATGGCATCGCGGTCGGGGCCGGCGAGGCGCGCGCGTTCTTCATCGACCATCGCGCTGTCGGGCAACGCGTCGTCCAGGGAGTAGTGATCTTTCATGGTCAGCATCTGCCCGGTGGGATGTTCGGCTTTGGCAATATAGAACAACAGGCTTTTCAGCAGCTCGGCCGGCGCCGGCTGGTTGAGCCCGACGATGCCCTGCTCGAGCAGGCGCTTGAGCTCTTGGTCGGCGTCCTTGAACAGGCTGCGCAGCGCCGGACTGTTGGCGATGACGCCCTCGCGCATGCCCTCGACCAATGCCGAGGCGATTTGCCACAAAGGGCTCAACGGCGCAGCGCCGCTCAACGCTTCCAGGCGAGTAAATACCTTGGCCAGATAATCGAGGTGCGTCTGGTCATCCTGTTCGCGCAGCAGACCGACCAGAGCCATTTGCAGCATCTGCCGCAGTTTGCGCAGCACGTTCGGCAGATCGGGTGGTTCCAATGCCGCGAGCGCCTCGTCGCCGAGCGGCGCCAGCTCGGGCAGTGGCGGGCTGAACAGGCTGGTTTCTGCCAGCAGGCTTTCACCACGGGCGCTACGCAGATCGTTGATCAGCGGCAACACCACCAGCGGCAGGTCGCGGCGGGCGCTCTGCACGCGGTCAAGGTAAAGCGGCAATTGCCCCAAGGCTTGCAGCATCAGGTGCAAGGCTTCGTCGCGGTGCGGCACGCGTTGATGTTGCAGGGCTTCGACCAGATGCTCCATTTCTTCGGCCAGCAACGCTGCGCCGTAGAACTCGACCATTTGCAGACTGCCGTGGACCTGATGAATGTAGGCCAGGCACTCGTCCAGCCCGGGGAAGGCCTGCGGATCGTCGAGCACGGCCTCGATCGCCTGATGCGCCAGCTTCAGCGTTTCGGCAATTTCGCCCTTGACCCATTCCAGGGCCACGTAGTCGTGCCGATCACCCATAACCACTCCACTCACGCTTTATCTGTCGCCGCCGGCAAGGTGAAACCGGACACCGAACGACGCAACTGACTGGCCATTTTCGCCAGGTTGCCGATGCTCTCGGCGGTGGCCGTGGACCCCGACGAAGTCTGCGAGGTGATCTGCTGGATCACGTTCATCGTCAGCGAGATCTGCCCGGCCGAAGACGTCTGCTGTTGCGCCGCGTTGGAAATGCTCTGGATCAGCGCCGCGAGGGTCTTGGACACGCCTTCGATTTCTTCCAGGGCGACACCGGCATCCTGCGCCAGTCGCGCGCCGCGCACCACTTCGGTGGTGGTCTGCTCCATGGAAATCACCGCTTCGTTGGTGTCGGCCTGAATCGCCCGCACCAGGGTTTCGATCTGCCGGGTCGCGGCGGACGAACGCTCGGCCAGCCGCTGCACTTCGTCGGCAACCACGGCAAAACCGCGCCCGGCGTCGCCCGCCATCGATGCCTGGATCGCCGCGTTGAGGGCGAGGATGTTGGTCTGGTCGGCGATGTCGTCGATCAGGCTGACGATGTCGCCGATTTCCTGGGACGACTCGCCGAGGCGCTTGATGCGCTTGGCGGTGTCCTGAATCTGTTCGCGGATGTTGTCCATGCCGTGGATGGTGTTGTGCACCACCTCGTTGCCTTTGTTGGCGATTTCCACGGAACGCTCGGCCACCGCCGACGATTCGGCAGCGTTGGCCGAGACTTGATCGATGGACTCGGCCATGTCGCTGATCGCCGTCGAAGCTTCGGAAATCTGCTGGGCCTGTTGCTCCGAGGCCTGGGCCAGATGCATGGCGGTGGCCTGGGTTTCCTGCACAGCAGCGGCAACCTGGCCGGCGGTGAGGTTGATGGTCGCCACCAGATCACGCAATTGGTCGACGGAATAGTTGATCGAGTCGGCGATGGTGCCGGTGAAGTCTTCGGTCACCGAGGCGGTCACGGTGAGGTCGCCATCGGCGAGGTCTTCGATTTCGTCGAGCAGGCGCATGATCGCGTTCTGGTTGCGCTCGTTCTTCTCGGCGGTTTCACGCAATTGGCGATTGGTTTCGCGCACCATCACCAAGCCAATAAGAATGATCGAGGCCAGCGCCAGCAAGCCCAGCACATAACCGCCGATGGTGTCGGTGTTGCGCCCGCCGGCCAGGTGCTCGAACCCGGTGGCCAAGTGCGAGGCTTCGTCGAGCAGGGTTTGCGACAGGGTGAAGATGTTGCTCGCCGATTCCCGCACCTTGAACAGCTCTGGCGAGGTTTCGAGGATTTCGTCCACCGAGCCGGAGACGAACTGGAACAGCTCGGAGATTTCGCTCAAACGGGCGCGGGCGTCGCGGTCTTCGACCTGGCTGATTTTCAGCGCCGGGTTGCCCTGCAACATGCCGTTGAGCACCAGACCGAAACGCGCGGCATCGCGGCCAAAGGCGTCGGCGGCCTGCTGCGAGTTTTCGTCACCGGCGAGCACGGTGTTGACTGCGCCAAGAATGCGTTCAGCCAGTAGCGACTGCCGCTGCGCCATCGCCACCTGCGCCGCCGGAGCGCCGCGCTGGAGGAGGATTTCCACGACTTTTTCGTATTCGATCTGCAACTGCGGCACGGTTTCGGCGAGTGTCGCGGCGACCTGATGCAGCGACAGCACGGTCTGTTCGCTGGTGAGGATCGCGTCGGTGTTTTTCAGCAGGCGTTCCCAGTCCATCTGCACCGCGCGCATTTCCGGGCGCACGGCGACGGGTGCCGGTGGCAGGCCGGTGTTCGGGTCACCCTTTTTCAGGTAACCCCAGCGCTGGGCAAAATCGTTGCGCGCATCACTGAGCAACTTGAACGCCGCAGCCTTGCCCGCCGCCGCTTCGGTGGCGTTCTTGGCAATGCGTTGCGAGAGCACGCGCAGCTCACCGGCATGGCCGATGTACTGCTTGTCGTAGTTCGCCTGGGTGTTGAGGTACGCGAAGTTGGCGAACAGCAGCATGATGAACACGATCAGTGCGATAAACAGCACGATGATCTGTGCGCGACTGCGCGATGCTTCTGCCGACTTGCCTGTTTTTGCTGTTGTCATCGGTCCTCGCCTATGAAACCTGCCATGGCCCTTGTGGGAGCGAGCCTTGTGGCGAGGGGATTTATCCCCGTTCGGCTGCGCAGCAGTCGCAAAAATATCGCATGCGCTGACGGTGTCAGGCATTGCAGTTTTTGGGGCCGCTGCGCGACCCAACGGGGATAAATCCCCTCGCCACATGGCCCGCGTCCACATGGGTTCTGTTGTTCGTGCTAAAGAGCGACACCCATAAACACCGGAGATCTGGCCAATGCGAACAGGCTGAACACCCGCCAGTTCTGTTCGCGGCGGAAATAGCCTTTGACGAATTCGGCCTTGGAGCCCTGGCGCTTGCTGATCGACAGCGGCTCGAAACTGCCCTGTTCGAAATGCTGCAAACCGATCACCTCGTCGACCATCACTCCGGCGAACACGTCTTCATGTTCCACCACCAATACCCGCCGCTGTTTGCGCAGCGGCGACAACTCATGGCCGAAGAACCCGCACAGGTCCATGATCGGCAGCAGCCGCCCACGCAGGTTAGCCACACCCTTGACCCACGGCTTGACCCCGGGCAACTGGGTGAAGCGCGGTTCATGCAAAACTTCGCTGACTTCGCCCATCGGCGCCACATACCAATGCTCGCCGAGGCGAAAGCCGATGCCGCTCCAGCGATCCGGGCGCGCCGCTTGCGACGGCAGGTCGGCTGCCAGCAGGCGGCAGCGCTGGTCGATCTGCCAGAGCAGTTCGAACGCGGTCAGCGATTCGTTCATGATCGCGCGATCAGCCGTTGAGTACGTTGTTCAGGGTCTTGATCAGGGTGTCTTCGTCGACCGGTTTGGTCAGGTAATCCTTGGCGCCCTGGCGGGTGCCCCAGACCTTGTCGGTCTCCTGATCCTTGGTGGTGATGATGATCACCGGGATGTGCGCCGTGTCGGCATCCTTGGTCAACTGACGGGTCGCCTGAAAACCGTTGAGGCCGGGCATGACGATGTCCATCAGCACCGCGTCGGGTTTTTCCTGACGGGCCAGGGCCACGCCGTCGGCGCCGTTCTCGGCCTTGAGCACTTCATGGCCGTGCTTTTCGAGCATGCCGGTGAGTTTGTACATTTCAGTCGGCGAATCATCGACGATCAGGATACGTGCCATGGTCTTCCCCATTTTTCTGGTCGACTGCCGGCCCGCTGGCCGAGCGTCACTGTGCGTGTCTTACTGCGGCAAAACGGCGGCGAAGCCCGGAACATGGGCCTGAATCGCGTTGAGCAGTTCTTCTTTGCTGAACGGCTTGGTCAGAAATTGATCAGAGCCGACGATCCGCCCCTTGGCCTTGTCGAACAACCCGTCCCTGGATGAAAGCATGATCACTGGCGTCGCCTTGAAGGCGCTGTTGTTCTTGATCAGGGCGCAGGTCTGATAACCGTCCAGACGCGGCATCATGATGTCGACAAAGATGATCCCGGGATGGTGGTCGGCGATCTTCGCCAGCGCATCGAAACCGTCGATGGCGGTGATCACTTCGCAACCGACATTCTTCAACAATGTTTCGGCGGTGCGGCGAATCGTTTTCGAGTCGTCGATCACCATGACCTTCAAGGCGCTGGACTGCTGTTCCATAAGAGGGTTCTACCGTCGCCTTTGCGAATCAAATTGTCCGTTTTGCTGTGAATAATGGCCTGAAACCCTTGAAACCCATGGGGCGGCGCGATCTGCCAGCCTTTTTAGCACAGTCTCCAGATGCAATCTATCGACGGGTTTTTCCTTGACCCGAAACCCGCCCGGCGCCACTCTGGCGGCACTTTTTCAATACCGATCCGGTAGCCAAATTTCGAGGAAAACCCAATGAGCGTTCGCGTCGGGATTGTCATGGACCCTATCGCCAGCATCTCCTATAAAAAGGATAGCTCGCTGGCCATGCTGCTGGCCGCGCAGAAGCGTGGCTGGGAACTGTTCTACATGGAACAGAAAGACCTGTATCAGGCCGAAGGCCAGGCGCGGGCGCGGATGAGTCCGCTGAAAGTTTTCGCCAACCCGGACAAATGGTTCGAACTGGACGCCGAGCAGGACAAACTGCTGAGCGATCTGGACGTGATCCTGATGCGCAAGGATCCGCCGTTCGACATGGAATTCGTCTATTCCACTTATCTGCTGGAACAGGCCGAAGCCGCTGGCGTGCTGGTGGTGAACAAGCCGCAGAGCCTGCGCGACTGCAATGAAAAGCTGTTCGCCACGCTGTTCCCGCAGTGCACGCCGCCGACCATCGTCAGCCGCCGCCCGGACGTATTGCGTCAGTTCGCCGACCATCACGGTGACGTGATCCTCAAGCCGCTGGACGGCATGGGCGGTTCGTCGATCTTCCGCCACACCGCCGGCCACCCGAACCTCTCGGTGATCCTCGAGACCCTGACCCTGCACGGCAAGCAGCAGATCATGATTCAGGGCTACCTGCCGGCGATCGTCGATGGCGACAAGCGCATCCTGATGATCGATGGCGAGCCGGTGGACTACTGCCTGGCGCGGATCCCGGCCATGGGCGAAACCCGTGGCAACCTCGCCGCCGGTGGCCGTGGCGAAGCACGTCCGCTGACCGAGAAGGATCGCTGGATCGCCGCCCAGGTCGGCCCGACCTTGCGCGAGAAAGGCCTGCTGTTCGTCGGCCTCGACGTGATCGGCGAGCACCTGACAGAAATCAATGTCACCAGCCCGACCTGCATCCGCGAAATCGACAATGCGTTCGGCACTGACATCGGCGGGATGCTCATGGATGCTATCGAAAAGCAGCTGCAAGCTTCGAGCCGCAAGCCACAAGCTTGAAGCCGGCCCGCGTCAGCTTGAAGCTTGAAGCTTGAAGCTGCCCCTATGCAGCTTGTCGCTTGAAGCTCGTCGCTTGCAGCTAAAAACCAACATTGCGTTATCATGCCGGGCCCATGAAAACGCGATGTTGGTTTTTCTGTCATGACCCTCCCGTCCGATCTGCCCGCTGAACTCGCCCATCGTGGCGTGCGCCCGGCCGATCGCCTCGGGTTTACCCTGTTTCTCGCGGCGCTGATTCACCTGGCGCTGCTGCTCGGCGTCGGTTTCACCATGGTCGAGCCGCAGCAGATCAGCAAAACCCTGGAAATCACCCTGGCCACCTTCAAGGCCGAGAAGAAGCCGGAAAAGGCAGATTTTCTCGCTCAGGAAAACCAGGAAGGCAGCGGCACGCTGGACAAGAAAGCCCTGCCCAAGACCACCGAAGTCGCGCCGTTCCAGGACAATCAGGTCAAAAAGGTCACCCCGCCGCCCGCCGCCAAGCCAGTAGTGCAGGAAGCCGCACCGAAGGCAGCGGTGACCACCGTCGCGCCGAAACCGAAAAAGGCGCCGACCAAGAAAGAAGAAAGCAAAACCGAAGTCAAACCGACCGTCGACGCGCCGGTGTTCGACAGCTCGCAGTTGTCCAGCGACATCGCCAGCCTCGAGGCGGAGCTGGCCAAGGAACAACAGCTGTACGCCAAGCGCCCGCGCATCCACCGCTTGAGCGCGGCCTCGACCATGCGCGACAAGGGCGCCTGGTACAAGGACGACTGGCGCAAGAAGGTCGAGCGCATCGGCAACCTCAACTACCCCGAAGAAGCGCGGCGCAAGCAGATCTACGGCAATTTGCGCCTGATGGTCTCGATCAATCGCGACGGCTCGCTGTATGAAGTGCTGGTGCTCGAATCCTCCGGCCAGCCGCTGCTCGATCAGGCGGCGCAGCGCATCGTCCGCCTGGCCGCGCCGTTTGCACCGTTTACCGGCGATCTGTCGGACATCGACCGCCTGGAAATCATCCGCACCTGGAAGTTTGCCCGGGGCGACAAGCTCTCCAGCAACTGAATATTTATGTGGCGAGCGGATTTATCTGTGGCGAGGGGATTTATCCCCGCTCGGCTGCGCAGCAGCCGCAAAACCATTCCATACGGAGTGTCAGGCAGAACCCATCAAGCGATTCAGGGGCGCTTCGCGCCCCAACGGGGATAAATCCCCTCGCCACATATAAATCCCTTCACCACAGATAAATCCCCTAACCACAGATAAGTCCCCTAACCACAGATAAATCCCTTCACCACAGATAAATTCCCTGAGCACAGATAAATCCCCTAACCACAGATAAACTCCCTCACCACAGCAAATCCCCTCGCCACAAAAGCTCTGTTCCAATAATGGATCTGTGTTGTTGTCAGCATCTCCAGCTTGTCAGTTCGCCCCTCGAACGCCACACTAGCGCTCATGAAAAACGTCAGCCCCAGCTACCTCAAGCATCACTTCCTGATCGCCATGCCACACATTGCCGACCCGAACTTTGCCCACACCTTGACCTACATCGTCGAGCACACGGCCAATGGCGCGATGGGGCTGGTGGTCAACAGGCCGCAAGACTTGAACCTGGCCGACATCCTCGAACAGCTGCGCCCGGACATCGAGCCGCCGGCGCGTTGCCAGGATGTGCCGATCTTCATCGGCGGGCCGGTGCAGACCGATCGCGGTTTCGTCCTGCACCCGGCGGGCCAGACCTTCCAGGCCACAGCGCAGCTGGACGGCGACCTCGCCCTGTCGACGTCGCAGGACGTGCTGTTCGCCATCGCTGACGGCGTCGGCCCCGCGCAGAGCCTGATTACCCTGGGTTACGCCGGTTGGGAAGCCGGGCAACTGGAAGCCGAACTGGCCGACAACGCCTGGCTGACCTGCCCGTTCAACGCCGACATCCTCTTCAACACTCGCAGCGAATTGCGCCTGGAAGCGGCAGCGCGGCACTTGGGCATCGACCTCAATCTGCTCACCAGCCAGGCGGGTCACGCCTGATGGCCCTGCGCCTGATTCTCGGCTTCGACTACGGCACCAAACAGATCGGCGTCGCGGTCGGCCAGGTCATCACCGGCCAGGCCCGCGAGCTGTGCACCCTGAAAGCGCAGAACGGCGTGCCGAACTGGGATCAGGTCGAAGCGCTGATAAAAGAATGGAAACCCGACGCCGTAGTGGTCGGCCTGCCGTTGAACATGGACGGCACGCCCAGTGAGATGTGCGTACGCGCGGAGAAATTCGCCCGCCGCCTCAACGGCCGCTACAACCTGCCCTTCTATACCCACGACGAACGCCTGACCACTTTCGAAGCCAAGGGCGAGCGACTGGTGCGTGGCGGGCAGAAAGGCAGTTACCGCGACAACCCGGTGGACGCCATCGCCGCTGCCCTGCTGCTGCAGGGCTGGCTCGATGAAAACACTGCATTGTTTGAATCCTGACAAGCGCTTCGGCGCTTTTCTTTTGGTTATAAACCGAGCTTCGTCCGGCAGGACGCAGCGCGGAATCACGAAGGAGCAACCATGAGCCTGCCCAATCCCGCCGATCTGATCAGCCAGATGGCGACCCGCCTCAAGGCGCACCTTGCCCAGCGTGACATCAGCGAACCGCGTTACATCGGCATCCGCACCGGCGGCATCTGGGTCGCGCAAGCGCTGCTCAAGGAGCTGGCCAGCGATGCGCCACTGGGCACGCTGGATGTGTCCTTCTACCGCGACGACTTCAGCCAGAACGGCCTGCACCCGCAAGTGCGCCCGTCCGCCCTGCCCTTCGAGATCGAAGGCCAGCATCTGGTGCTGATCGACGACGTGCTGATGAGCGGTCGGACCATCCGCGCCGCCATGAATGAACTGTTCGATTATGGCCGTCCGGCCAGCGTCACCCTGGTCTGCCTGCTGGACCTGGACGCCGGCGAGTTGCCGATCCGCCCGAACGTGGTCGGCGCCACCCTGACCCTGGCCGGCAACCAGCGGGTCAAGTTGTCCGGCCCCGAGCCGCTGACGCTCGAGCTGCAAGACGTCACCCTTTAATCCGCCCAATTGAGAGTCCCCCTCGCGATGACGCCTCTAGATACCAAGCGCCCGCTGCAGCTCAATGATCAGGGCCAGCTGCGCCACTTCCTCTCGCTCGACGGTTTGCGCCGCGAGTTGCTGACGGAAATTCTCGACACTGCCGACTCGTTCCTTGAAGTCGGCGCCCGGGCGGTGAAGAAAGTCCCGTTGCTGCGCGGCAAGACCGTGTGCAATGTGTTCTTCGAGAACTCCACGCGCACCCGCACCACTTTCGAACTGGCGGCCCAGCGCCTGTCGGCGGACGTGATCACCCTGAACGTGTCGACATCGTCGGCGAGCAAGGGCGAAACGCTGCTCGATACCCTGCGCAACCTTGAAGCGATGGCCGCCGACATGTTCGTCGTGCGCCACGGCGACTCGGGCGCGGCGCACTTCATCGCCGAGCATGTCTGCCCGCAGGTGGCGATCATCAACGGCGGCGACGGCCGGCATGCGCACCCGACCCAGGGCATGCTCGACATGCTCACCATCCGTCGGCACAAGGGCGGTTTCGAAAACGTCTCGGTCGCCATCGTCGGCGACATCCTGCATTCGCGGGTGGCGCGCTCGAACATGCTCGCGCTGAAAACCCTTGGCTGCCAGGACATCCGCGTGATCGCGCCGAAAACCCTGCTGCCGATCGGCATCGAGCAATACGGCGTCAAGGTCTACACCGACATGGCCGAAGGCCTGAAAGACGTCGACGTGGTGATCATGCTGCGTCTGCAACGTGAGCGCATGACCGGCGGCCTGCTGCCCAGCGAAGGCGAGTTCTATCGCCTGTTCGGCCTGACCACCGCACGTCTGGCCGGAGCCAAACCCGATTGCATCGTCATGCACCCGGGGCCGATCAACCGTGGCGTGGAGATCGAGTCGGCGGTGGCCGACGGCCCGCACTCGGTGATCCTCAATCAAGTGACCTACGGCATCGCGATTCGTATGGCCGTGCTGTCCATGGCCATGAGCGGGCAGACTGCGCAACGTCAATTCGAGCAGGAGAACGCCCAGTGAAGCTCAGCATTCTCGGCGCACGCGTCATCGATCCCAGCAGCGGCCTGGATCAAATCACCGACATCCACGTTGAAGCCTGCAAGATCGTCGCCCTCGGCGCCGCACCGGCCGGTTTCAGCGCAGTGGAAACCATCGATGCTCAAGGCCTGGTCGCCGCGCCTGGCCTGGTCGACCTCAACGTAGCCCTGCGCGAGCCGGGCTACAGCCGCAAAGGCTCGATCGTCAGCGAAACCCGCGCCGCCGCCGCCGGTGGCGTGACCAGCCTGTGCTGCCCGCCGAAGACCAGACCGGTGCTCGACACCTCCGCCGTGGCTGAGCTGATCCTCGACCGTGCCCGCGAGGCCGGCAACACCAAAGTGTTCCCGATTGGCGCGCTGAGCAAAGGTCTGGACGGTGAGCAACTGGCCGAACTGGTCGCGCTGCGCGACGCCGGTTGCGTGGCGTTCGGCAACGGTCTGGAGAGCTTCCGCAACAGCCGCACCCTGTGCCGGGCGCTGGAATACGCGGCGACTTTCGACCTGACGGTGATCTTCAACTCGCAGGATCACGATCTGGCCGAGGGCGGTCTCGCCCACGAAGGCGCGGTCGCCAGTTTCCTTGGCCTGCCGGGCATCCCGGAAACCGCCGAAACCGTGGCTTTGGCTCGCGATCTGCTGCTGGTCGAGCAGACCGGCGTGCGTGCGCATTTCAGCCAGCTGACCAGTGCGCGCGGTGTGGCGCTGATTGCTCAGGCGCAGGCTCGTGGCTTGAAGGTAACGGCGGATGTTGCGTTGTATCAGCTGATCCTGACTGACGAAGCGCTGATCGACTTCAACAGCCTTTATCACGTGCAACCGCCGCTGCGCACCCGTGCCGACCGCGATGGCCTGCGTGAGGCAGTGAAGTCCGGGGTGGTTTCGGCGATCTCCAGCCATCACCAGCCCCACGAGCGCGACGCCAAATTGGCACCGTTCGGCGCGACCGAGCCGGGCATTAGCAGTGTTGAGTTGCTGCTGCCGCTGGCGATGACGCTGGTCGAGGATGGTTTGCTCGACTTGCCGACGCTGCTGGCACGTCTGAGCGCAGGCCCGGCCGAAGCCCTGCGCCTGCCGGCGGGCAAACTGGCGGTAGGTGGTGCGGCGGATATCGTGCTGTTCGATCCGAAGGCATCGACGGTGGCCGGTGAACACTGGCTGTCGAAGGGCGAGAACTGCCCGTTCATCGGCCACAGTCTGCCGGGCGTGGTGCGCTATACGCTGGTGGATGGGCGGATTACTCACCAGGCATGACTTGCTGCTGAGGGAGATTGTGGCGAGGGGATTTATCCCCGTTCGGCTGTGTAGCAGTCGCGAAGCCATTGCACGCGGTGGAGCAAATCCACCGCGTTCTCGGATTCAGGACCGCTTCGCGGCCCAACGGGGATAATCCCCTCGCCACTACTTACTGGTTACTGGAAGGCGCCGCGATTCTGCGCGTTGCGCACCGACACCTGATCGTTCAGGGTCCAGAAGTCATACAGCACACCAATAAAGAACAACCCGCCGGTCAGCAGATACAGCAAGCCGCTGATCCATTTGCCCTGATACATCCGGTGCACGCCGAACACACCGAGGAAAGTCAGCAGAATCCACGCGACGTTGTACTCGATCGGCCCGGCGGCAAAGCGCAAATCCGCTTCGCGATCCATCGCCGGGATCAGAAACAGGTCGATCAGCCAGCCAATCCCCAGCAAACCGAAGGTGAAGAACCAGATCGTTCCGGTCACCGGCTTGCCGTAATAAAAGCGGTGCGCACCGGTGAATCCGAAAATCCACAGCAGGTAGCCGATGACTTTGCTGTGAGTGTCTTTTTCTTTCACGCGGGGTAGCTGATAGCTGTTCATTAAGACCTCATTGCACTCGATAGATAAATATTCTTCATTTCTTTGTGACTTTTTTACAGGTGGCCGACGTATGGCAAATGTTACCGTTGCTAGCGCGAAACCCTTGTAGAACCTGACTTCTGTCGGACAATTGCGTACTTTTTGAGCGTTTTTGGTTCCGTAGCCAGCCGAATGAATCGATGAACGGCCTCGGAACGGCAAAAAAAGCTGTTATAAAGTTGCGCGCTATCACTTATGAGCCACGCCTAATGCGACCATTTTTCAAGACATGGCTGACTATTTGCCTATTAATGCCACTGGCCGCCCACGCCACCAATCGTGAGCAACGTCTTCCCAACGTCAACGGATTCACCCCTAAATCCCATGCTTCGGCTCCTTCGAGCAAAAGCAGCAAGAGCAAGACCACCACGCTGAGCAGCAAGAGCCGCAGCAAGCTGGTGCCACCGATGGCGAGCAAGGAAAGCAGCAATGTGCTGAGCCGTGCGGTAAACGTCCTCGGTACACCTTATCGTTGGGGCGGCAGCAGCCCAAGTAAAGGCTTCGATTGCAGCGGTCTGGTGAAATATGCGTTCAACGACGCTACGTTCGACCTGCCACGCACCTCCAATGCCATGGCCAGCGGTCACGGCGAGAAAGTCGAGCGCAAGGATCTGAAACCGGGCGATCTGATTTTCTTCAACATCAAGAGCCGTCGGGTCAATCACGTTGCCATCTACCTGGGCAACGACCGCTTTATCCACGCCCCGCGCCGGGGCAAAGCGGTGAGCATCGACACGCTGAACAAGCCGTACTGGGAAAAGCATTACGTCGTGGCCAAGCGCGTATTGCCGAAAGAGCAACAGCAGCTGCGCGTAGTCCAGCGCTGAGCTGACTGATCCGGAAATCTGCTCAAGCAGTACCGCCACCTTCGCGAGCAGGCTCGCTCCCACAGAAGAATGCATTCCAGCTGAAGGAATGCGGTTTGATGTGGGAGCGAGCCTGCTCGCGAAGGGGCCGGCAGCCACACCAGCGACCCTCAAAAATTATCCGGCGTACGCGCCTTCTCCCGCGCATGCTCGCGGCTGATCAAGCCCTTGGTTACCAGATCCTTCAGGCACATATCGAGTGTCTGCATGCCCAACGACCCACCGGTCTGAATCGCTGAATACATCTGCGCCACCTTGTCCTCGCGAATGAGATTACGGATCGCTGACGTCCCGAGCATGATTTCATGCGCCGCTACCCGCCCGCCGCCGATCTTCTTGATCAACGTCTGCGACACCACAGCCAGCAACGACTCCGACAGCATCGAACGGACCATCGACTTCTCGTCGCCGGGAAACACGTCGACCACGCGGTCGATGGTCTTCGCCGCCGAGGTCGTGTGCAGCGTGCCGAACACCAGATGCCCGGTCTCGGCGGCGGTCAGAGCGAGGCGAATGGTTTCCAGATCACGCATCTCGCCAACCAGAATCACGTCCGGATCTTCACGCAGGGCAGAGCGCAGTGCGGTGGCGAAGCTGCGGGTATCGCGATGGACTTCGCGTTGATTGATCAGGCATTTGCGCGATTCGTGGACGAACTCGATGGGATCTTCAATAGTGAGGATGTGGTGATGGCGATGGGTGTTGAGGTAATCGATCATCGCCGCCAGCGTGGTCGATTTGCCGGAGCCGGTCGGCCCGGTGACCAGCACCAGCCCGCGCGGCGCATCGGTGATCTTGCGGAAAACATCGCCCATGGCGAGGTCTTCCATGCTCAGCACTTTCGACGGAATGGTGCGAAACACCGCGCCGGCACCACGATTCTGGTTAAAGGCGTTGACCCGAAAGCGCGCCACGCCAGGTACATCGAAGGAAAAATCCGTTTCCAGATTTTTCTCGAATTCGATGCGCTGGGTGTCGTTCATGATGTCGTAGATCAGATCGTGCACTTGCTTGTGGTCCAGCGCCGGCAGATTGATCCGTCGCACGTCGCCATCGACGCGAATCATCGGCGGCAGGCCGGCCGACAGGTGCAGGTCGGAAGCGCCCTGTTTGGCGCTGAAGGCCAGCAGTTCAGTGATATCCATAGCGTCCCTCAATTCCAGTAGAATGCCGCGAACCTACAGACCGCTGGCGCCTCTTGATGTCCACGATAGCAGACAACATCCTTCAGGTTAGTTCGCGCATCCAGGCAGCGGCCAAAGCTGCGCACCGCGACGAAAACAGCATCCATTTGCTCGCCGTGAGCAAGACCAAACCCGCCCAGGCCCTGCGCGAAGCCTACGCCGCCGGCCTGCGCGACTTCGGCGAGAACTACTTGCAGGAAGCCTTGGGCAAACAGCTGGAGCTGGCCGACCTGCCCTTGATCTGGCACTTCATCGGCCCCATTCAATCGAACAAGACTCGCGCGATTGCCGAGCATTTCGACTGGGTGCACTCCGTGGATCGTCTGAAAATTGCCCAACGCCTGTCCGAACAACGCCCGGCCGAACTGCCGCCACTGAACATCTGCATTCAGGTCAATGTCAGCGGCGAGGCGAGCAAATCCGGTTGCACCCCGGCCGATCTGCCAGCGCTGGCCGAGGCCATCAGCGCGTTGCCACGCTTGAAACTGCGCGGACTGATGGCGATTCCCGAGCCGACCGAGGAGCGCGCTGAACAGGACGCTGCCTTCGCCGCCGTACAGGCATTGCAGGCGAGCCTCGCTCTGCCGCTCGACACACTGTCCATGGGCATGAGCCACGACCTTGAGTCGGCCATCGCCCAAGGCGCCACCTGGGTGCGGATCGGTACCGCGCTGTTTGGCGCCAGAGATTATTCCCAGTCTTGAACGTTTCCAGATAAGGACCACACATGAGCAACACACGTATTGCGTTTATCGGTGCGGGCAACATGGCGGCCAGTCTGATTGGCGGCTTGCGCGCCAAAGGTCTGGAAGCGGCGCAGATCCGCGCCAGCGATCCGGGCGAAGACACCCGCGCCAAGGTCAGCGCCGAACACGGCATCGAAACCTTCGCTGACAACGCCCAGGCCATCGACGGCGTCGATGTCATCGTGCTGGCGGTCAAGCCACAGGCGATGAAAACCGTGTGCGAGGCAATTCGGCCAAGTCTGAAGTCGAATCAACTGGTGGTGTCGATTGCCGCCGGCATCACCTGCGCAAGCATGACCGCGTGGCTCGGCGAACAACCGATCGTGCGCTGCATGCCGAACACTCCGGCGCTGCTGCGTCAGGGTGTCAGCGGTCTGTACGCGACCAGCGAAGTGAGCGCCGAGCAGCGCCAGCAAGCCGAAGAGCTGCTGTCCGCCGTCGGCATTGCGCTGTGGCTGGACGAAGAACAGCAGCTGGACGCAGTCACCGCAGTGTCCGGCTCCGGCCCGGCGTACTTTTTCCTGTTGATCGAAGCGATGACCGCCGCCGGCGTCAAACTTGGCCTGCCAAAAGAGATCGCTGAGCAACTGACCGTGCAGACCGCACTGGGCGCCGCGCACATGGCGGTGTCCAGCGATGTCGACGCCGCCGAATTGCGTCGCCGCGTGACCTCGCCGAATGGCACCACGGAAGCGGCGATCAAATCATTCCAGGCTGGCGGCTTTGAAGCGCTGGTTGAAACCGCACTCGGCGCCGCCGCGCACCGCTCGGCCGAAATGGCCGAACAACTGGGCAAATAAGGAGCCTTACATGATCGGATTGAACACCGCAGCGGTTTACGTGCTGCAAACCCTCGGCAGCCTGTACCTGCTGATCGTGCTGCTGCGCTTCGTCCTGCAACTGGTGCGGGCGAACTTCTACAACCCGCTGTGCCAGTTCGTGGTCAAGGCCACTCAGCCGCTGCTCAAGCCTTTGCGCCGGATCATCCCAAGCCTGTTCGGCCTCGACATGTCGTCGCTGGTGCTGGCGATTCTGGTGCAACTGCTGCTGATGGCGCTGACCCTGCTGCTGACCTACGGCACCACCGGCAACCCGCTGCAACTGGTGATCTGGTCGCTGATCGGCGTCACCGCGCTGTTCCTGAAGATCTTCTTCTTCGCCCTGATCATCAGCGTGATCCTGTCGTGGGTCGCACCGGGCAGCCACAATCCGGGCGCCGAACTGGTCAACCAGATCTGTGAGCCGGCACTGGCACCGTTCCGCCGCTTCCTGCCGAACCTCGGCGGCCTGGACCTGTCGCCGATCTTCGCCTTCCTTGCGCTGAAATTGATCGACATGCTGGTGATCAACAATCTGGCGGCGATGACGATGATGCCGGAGATTCTGCGTTTGCTGATGTAAGCCAGTGCGGTCGGTCTGACTGACCGAGTCGCCCTTTTCGCGAGCAGGCTCGCTCCCACATTGGAATGCATTTCAACTGTGGGAGCGAGCCTGCTCGCGAATGGCTGCACCTCGATCCGAAGCGAAAACGCCGGACCTGATCGTTGCTTGCCGCTAACCCCCACGGTCTTTAGACTTACGCCTCATTTCAACGAGAGCAGGGTCGATGCCAACTGCCTTTCCCGCCGATTCTGTTGGTCTGGTAACGCCGCAAACCGCGCATTTCAGCGAACCGCTGACGCTGGCCTGTGGCCGTTCGCTGGCCGCTTATGACCTGATTTATGAAACCTACGGCACGCTGAACGCCCAGGCGAGCAACGCCGTGCTGATCTGCCACGCGCTGTCCGGTCATCATCACGCCGCTGGTTATCACAGCGTCGACGACCGCAAGCCCGGTTGGTGGGACAGTTGCATCGGCCCCGGCAAGCCGATCGACACCAACAAGTTCTTCGTCGTCAGCCTGAACAACCTCGGCGGCTGCAACGGCTCCACCGGCCCGAGCAGCGTCAACCCGGAAACCGGCAAGCCGTTCGGCGCCGATTTCCCGGTGCTCACCGTGGAAGACTGGGTGCACAGCCAGGCGCGTCTGGCTGACCTGCTCGGCATCGGCCAGTGGGCAGCGGTGATCGGCGGCAGCCTCGGCGGCATGCAGGCCCTGCAATGGACCATCACCTACCCGAATCGCGTGCGGCATTGCCTGGCGATCGCCTCGGCGCCTAAATTGTCGGCGCAGAACATCGCCTTCAACGAAGTCGCGCGTCAGGCGATCCTCACCGATCCGGAATTCCACGGTGGTTCGTTCCAGGAAGCCGGCGTGATTCCCAAGCGCGGGCTGATGCTGGCGCGGATGGTCGGCCACATCACCTACCTGTCCGACGACTCGATGGGCGAAAAATTCGGCCGTGGTCTGAAGAGCGAAAAGCTCAACTACGACTTCCACAGTGTCGAGTTCCAGGTCGAAAGCTACCTGCGTTATCAGGGCGAAGAGTTCTCCGGGCGCTTCGATGCCAACACCTATCTGTTGATGACCAAAGCGCTGGATTACTTCGATCCAGCGGCTAACTTCGACGATGACCTGGCGAAAACCTTCGAAAACGCCACGGCCAAGTTCTGCGTGATGTCGTTCACCACCGACTGGCGCTTCTCCCCGGCGCGCTCGCGGGAGCTGGTGGATGCGCTGATGGCCGCGCGCAAGGACGTCAGTTATCTGGAAATTGACGCACCGCAGGGCCACGACGCCTTTCTGATTCCGATCCCGCGTTACTTGCAGGCGTTCGGCAATTACATGAACCGCATTTCGTTGTGAGAAAGCCATGAGAGCTGATCTGGAAATCATCCAGGAATGGATCCCCGCTGGCAGCCGCGTCCTCGACCTCGGTTGTGGCGACGGCGAGCTGCTGACCTGGCTGCGCGACAACAAGAACGTCACCGGTTATGGCCTGGAAAACGACGCTGACAACATCGCCGAGTGCGTGGCCAAGGGCATCAACGTCATCGAGCAGGATCTGGACAAAGGCCTGGGCAATTTTGCCAGCAACAGTTTCGACATCGTCGTCATGACCCAGGCCCTGCAAGCGGTGCATTACCCGGACAAGATCCTCGACGAAATGCTCCGGGTCGGCCGTCAGTGCATCATCACCTTCCCCAACTTCGGCCACTGGCGCTGCCGCTGGTATCTGGCGAGCAAGGGCCGCATGCCGGTCTCGGAATTCCTGCCCTACACCTGGTACAACACGCCGAACATCCACTTCTGCACCTTCGAGGACTTCGAAGAACTGTGCCGCGAACGTGATGCGAAGGTCATTGATCGGCTTGCCGTGGATCAACAGCACCGGCACGGGTGGGCCAGTAAGCTATGGCCTAATCTGTTAGGTGAAATCGGTATCTACCGCGTCAGCAGTCCGCAGTTGGCGGACCACCGAGTCGCGGTCTGAGCCTGGGCATTTGAAGGAGCACGGACATGAGTCGTCTAGCGTTGCTGTTATTCACCGCCTGCCTGAGCGCCAGCGCCATGGCGGCGGACGTCATCAAAGGTGAACGCAAGGAAACCTTCGGCGACATCACGGTGCACTACAACACGTTCAACTCGACGTTCCTGCAACCGGACATCGCCAAGGCTGCCGAGCTGATCCGCAGCAAGAATCAGGGCGTGATCAACGTCTCGGTGGTCAAGGACGGCAAACCGCTGATCGCCAGCGTCACCGGCACGGTCAAGGACCTGACCAGCAACAGCGTGCCGCTGAAATTCCGCCAGGTCACCGAACAGGGCGCGATCTACTACATCGCCCAGTACCCGGTGCCGCAGCAGGAAACCCGCACCTTTGAAATCAAGGTGCAGAACGGCGACAAGATCGACACCATCAATTTCAACCAAGAACTCTTTCCCGGCGAATGATGAACATCAAGCAGCTCGTACTGGCCAGCCATAACGCCGGCAAACTCAAAGAACTCCAGGCCATGCTCGGCGACTCGGTGCAACTGCGCTCGATTGGCGAGTGGAGCAAGGTCGAACCGGAAGAAACCGGCCTGTCGTTTGTCGAGAACGCGATCCTCAAGGCCCGCAATGCCGCGCGCATTTCCGGGCTGCCGGCACTGGCCGACGACTCCGGACTGGCAGTGGATTTCCTTGGCGGTGCGCCGGGCATCTATTCGGCGCGTTACGCCGACGGCCAGGGCGATGCGGCGAACAACGCCAAACTGCTCGATGCGCTCAAGGACGTGCCACAAGCCGAGCGCGGCGCGCAGTTCGTCTGTGTATTGGCACTGGTGCGCCACGCCGATGATCCGCTGCCGATCCTCTGCGAAGGCCTGTGGCACGGGCGCATCCTCACCGCTGCCAGCGGCGAGCACGGCTTCGGTTATGACCCACTGTTCTGGGTGCCGGAGCGCGACTGCTCCAGCGCCGAACTGAGCCCGGCCGACAAGAACCAGATCAGCCACCGCGCCCGTGCAATGGACCTGCTGCGCCAGCGTCTGGGCTTGAAATGACCACTGATTCTTCCGCGTCGTCGCTGATCATCGGCGGCGCCGCGTCCTCGCCTCGGGCACCGCTGCCAACCCTGCCGCCCCTGGCGCTGTACATCCACATCCCGTGGTGTGTGCGCAAATGCCCGTATTGCGATTTCAACTCGCACACCGCCAGCCCGGTGCTGCCTGAGCAGGAATACGTCGACGCGCTGCTGGCCGATCTCGACCAGGATCTGCATGCGGTGTATGGCCGTGAGCTGACCTCGATTTTCTTTGGTGGCGGGACGCCAAGCCTGTTCAGCGCCGAAGCCCTCGGGCGGTTGTTGAAGGGTGTCGAGCAGCGCATCCCGTTCGCCGCCGACATCGAAATTACCCTTGAGGCCAATCCAGGCACCTTCGAGCAAGAGAAGTTTGTTGCCTATCGCAAGCTGGGGATCAATCGGCTGTCGATCGGCATCCAGAGCTTTCAGCAAGAAAAGCTGGAGGCCCTCGGCCGCATCCACAACGGTGACGAAGCCGTGCGTGCGGCGGGCATGGCGCGGCAGGCCGGGTTCGATAACTTCAACCTGGACTTGATGCACGGTTTGCCCGATCAGTCGCTGGACGATGCCTTGAGCGATCTGCGCCAGGCCATTGCGCTGAAGCCGACGCACATTTCCTGGTATCAACTGACGCTGGAGCCCAATACGGTGTTCTGGAACCAGCCGCCAGTGCTGCCGGAAGACGACACCCTGTGGGACATTCAGGAAGCCGGTCAGGCGCTGCTGGCCGAGCACGGTTACGCGCAGTATGAAGTTTCGGCGTATGCCCAGGCCGGTCGCCCGGCGCGGCATAACCTCAATTACTGGAGTTTTGGCGATTTCATCGGCATCGGCGCCGGTGCCCATGGCAAGCTGAGTCATCCGGACGGGCGCATCGTGCGCACATGGAAAACCCGCTTGCCGAAGGACTATCTGAATCCCGCGAAGAGCTTTCAGGCTGGCGAGAAATCGCTGAGCAATGACGAGATGCCCTTCGAGTTCCTGATGAACGCCCTGCGCCTGACCGCCGGGGTCGAATCGCGCCTGTATCCGGAGCGCACCGGCCTGTCGCTGGAGACCCTCGCCGAAGGCCGGCGCGAGGCCGAACAAAGCGGCCTGTTGCAGGTCGAACCGTCACGCCTGGCGGCGACCGAACGCGGCCAGCTGTTCCTCAACGATTTGCTGCAACAATTTCTGAACTGACTTCAGCTCAAAGGGAAAACGCATGGATTTGATACTCGACCTGCTGGCCACCGTCTCCCGCTGGAGCCGCAGCAATCTCTCGGAAATCGCTTTGGCGCTGGTCGGTTGCCTGCTGGTGCTGTTCGGCGCTGACTTCAAAGGCTGGGTCGAGCAACGCCTGGGCAGCATCGCCGGCGCCCTGCGCGTGCCGCTGATGGCCCTGCTCTGCCTGATCGGCAGCGGCGCCGCGCTGATCTACGCCACGCCGTGGGTGATCAAAGGCCTGAGCCAGTTCAACAACTACAGCCTGGCGCCGGTGCTGCTGGTGGTGTTGGTGCTGATCGGCGTCGTAGCCGACCGCCGCTGACCCCGCAAACACCCCAAAACGAAATGTGTGAGCGAGCCTGCTCGCGAAGGCGTCATGACATCCAACATCATCGTTGATTGTCAGACCGCTTTCGCGAGCAGGCTCGCTCCCACAGTTGATTGCAATGAAAGGGAAGTTCATGAGTAAAAAACTACTGGATGAGACGAGCAAATTTCTCAGCTTCGTGTTGCGTCACCAGCCTCAAGCGATTGGTCTTACGCTGGATTCGGATGGCTGGGCAAATATCGACGCACTGATCAGCGGCGCGGCGCGTGATGGCAGACATTTAAGTCGTGAGCTGATTGAAAACGTCGTGACCAGCAGTGACAAGAAGCGTTTTACGATTTCCGCTGATGGCCACTGTATACGCGCTGTTCAAGGCCACTCGACGAAAAGCGTTGATCTGCAATTCGAGCAGAAACAGCCACCGCAAACGCTCTACCACGGAACAGCGACGCGTTTTCTCGACTCGATCCACGAACAAGGCTTGATTCCAGGACAACGCCATCAGGTGCATCTGTCCGATGAGATCGCCACCGCGTCGGCCGTGGGTCAACGCTACGGAACGCCAGTCGTTCTGAAGGTTGCCGCGAAGCAGATGGAAGAACAGGGCTTCAAGTTTTATCAGGCCGAAAATGGCGTCTGGTTGACAGAGCAGGTGCCCGCTCGATTTCTTGCCCGCCTGTAATCTCCTCATACACAAAACAATTGTGGGAGCGAGCCTGCTCGCGAAGGCGTCTTAACATCCAACATCATCGTTGATTGTCAGACCGCTTTCGCGAGCAGGCTCGCTCCCACAGTTTTTATTGCGTGATGCTTAAGCGATCTTTTCGAACTTCAGATCCCACACGCCATGGCCAAGGCGTTCGCCACGGCGTTCGAACTTGGTGATCGGGCGTTCGGCCGGGCGCGGGACGCATTTGCCGTCTTCGGCGAGGTTGCGGTAGCCCGGGGCGACGTTCATCACTTCCAGCATGTACTCGGCGTACGGTTCCCAGTCGGTGGCCATGTGCAGAATGCCACCGACCTTCAACTTGCTGCGCACCAGTTCAGCGAACGAGGCCTGGACGATGCGGCGCTTGTGGTGGCGGCTTTTGTGCCACGGATCCGGGAAAAACAGCATCAGGCGATCGAGGCTGTTGTCGGCGATGCAGCGGTTGAGCACTTCGATCGCGTCGCAATCGTAGACCCGCAGGTTGGTCAGCCCTTGGGTCAACACGCCATTGAGCAGCGCGCCAACACCCGGACGGTGCACTTCAACACCGATGAAATCCTGCTCTGGAGCAGCAGCGGCCATTTCCAGCAGCGAGTGGCCCATGCCGAAACCGATTTCCAGCGAGCGCGGCGCCGAGCGGCCGAACACCTGGTCGTAATCGACCGGCGCATCGGCCAGCGGCAGCACATACAGCGGCGCGCCCTGGTCCAGGCCGCGTTGCTGGCCTTCGGTCATGCGCCCGGCGCGCATCACGAAACTCTTGATGCGGCGGTGTTGGCGCTCGTCGCCTTCGTCCGGCTGGACAGGCGTGTCGTTCGATTCAGTCATCAATGGCTCTTACTTGATCAGACCATCCAGCGGCGAAGAGGCGCTGGCATAGAGTTTTTTCGGCATGCGGCCGGCGAGGTACGCCAGGCGACCGGCAACGATGGCGTGCTGCATGGCTTGCGCCATCATCACCGGTTGCTGGGCGTGGGCGATGGCCGAGTTCATCAGTACGGCGTCGCAACCCAGCTCCATCGC
This sequence comes from Pseudomonas sp. Marseille-Q5117, assembly GCF_946901175.1. NCBI lineage: Bacteria > Pseudomonadati > Pseudomonadota > Gammaproteobacteria > Pseudomonadales > Pseudomonadaceae > Pseudomonas > Pseudomonas sp. Marseille-Q5117. Next base: position 70,163 of record NZ_CAMPPP010000003.1, read on the forward strand.
GATGGTCGCGTCGGAAGCGGTACCGACACCGGCATCCACCAGCACCGGGATCCTGGCTTCTTCGAGGATGATCTGCAGGTTGTACGGATTACAGATACCCAGACCGGAGCCGATCAGACCGGCCAGCGGCATCACGGCGATGCAACCGATTTCCGCCAGTTGCCGGGCGATGATCGGGTCATCGCTGGTGTAGACCATCACGTCGAAGCCTTCCTTGACCAGGGTTTCGGCGGCCTTGAGGGTTTCGATCACGTTGGGGAACAGGGTTTTCTGGTCGGCCAGCACTTCCAGCTTCACCAGATTGTGGCCGTCGAGCAGTTCACGCGCGAGGCGGCAGGTGCGAACGGCTTCGATGGCGTCGTAGCAACCGGCAGTGTTCGGCAGGAAGGTGTAGCGCTCCGGCGACAGCACTTCGAGCAGGTTCGGCTCGCCTTCGATCTGGCCCAGGTTGGTGCGGCGTACGGCGAAGGTGACGATTTCGGCACCCGAGGCTTCGATGGCCTGGCGGGTTTCTTCCATGTCACGGTACTTGCCGGTACCGACCAGCAAACGCGACTGGTAAGTACGACCGGCCAGCACAAAAGGCTTGTCGCTACGAACGATGCTCATGGGGAATCCTCTTTAAGGGTGAGGGTCTTGCAGAATTCTGTGCCCTTGCGGGCCGGGACAATCAGCCGCCGCCGATGGCGTGGACCACTTCGACGTTGTCGCCGTCGTTCAATGTGGTGTCGGCATGCTGGCTGCGCGGGACGATGTCCAGATTGAGCTCGACCGCCACGCGACGTCCGGCCAGATCCAGACGGGTGATCAGGCCCGCAACGGTTTCACCGTCGGGCAATTCAAAGGACTCACCGTTCAACTGAATGCGCATGCACAACGCCGCCATCATTTTTAGGGGCTGGCATTCTAGCCCGATCAATCAGGCTGACCCAAGCCATTCGTCTTGAAACACGTCCGTGTAGGAGCTGCCGAAGGCTGCGATCTTTTGATCTTGAAAAACAAAATCAAAAGATCGCAGCCTTCGGCAGCTCCTACAGGAGGGAGCGTCAGATTCAGGATAGGCGCCAGGCGGCGAGGCCGAGGCAAACCCAACCGATGAGAAACGCGAGGCCACCAAACGGCGTGATGATGCCGAGTTTGCTGATGCCGGTCATGGTCAGCAGATACAGGCTGCCGGAGAACAATACAATGCCGACGGTGAAGGACACGCCGGCCCAAGTGACCAGCCGCCCTTGAATCTGCGTGGCCAGCAGCGCAACGCCGAACAGCGCGAGTGTGTGCACCAATTGGTAGGTGACGCCGGTGTGGAAAATCGTCAGGTATTCCGGGGTCAGACGGTTTTTCAGGCCGTGGGCGGCGAACGCACCGAGCGCAACACCGGTGAATCCGAAAAAAGCGGCCATCATCAAAAAGCCACGCAGCATGGGGAACTCCAGTCAGACGCCATCGGCAGGGTCTGTATAATGGCCCGCTCCACGGGTTCGGCCAAGCCATCTCTATGCTGCGTTCAATTTTCCGTCGTCTCATGAAGGCTCTACTCTGGTTCGCCGGCGGCAGTGTCTTGCTGGTGCTGGTGTTTCGCTTCGTGCCACCGCCAGGCACGGCGCTGATGGTCGAGCGCAAGGTCGAATCCTGGGTCGACGGCGAGCCGATTGACCTGCAGCGCACCTGGAAACCGTGGGGCGAAATCTCCGATGACCTGAAAGTGGCGGTAATTGCTGGCGAAGACCAGAAATTCCCCGAGCACTGGGGTTTCGATCTGCGCGCAATACAGGCCGCTCTGGCCCACAACGAACTGGGCGGTTCGATTCGCGGTGCCAGCACCTTGAGCCAACAGGTGTCGAAAAACCTCTTTCTCTGGTCCGGCCGCAGCTATCTGCGCAAAGGCCTGGAAGCGTGGTTTACCGCGCTGATCGAGGTGTTCTGGCCCAAGCAGCGGATTCTTGAGGTGTACCTGAACAGCGTCGAATGGGATGACGGCGTATTTGGCGCTGAAGCGGCGGCCCGCCACCACTTTGGCGTGAGCGCGAAGTCATTGTCGCGCCAGCAGGCGAGTTATCTGGCGGCGGTACTGCCCAATCCACGGGTGTGGAGCGCGAGTCATCCGACCGGTTATGTATCGCGCCGTGCCGGGTGGATTCGGCAGCAGATGAGTCAGTTGGGCGGGGACAGTTACTTGCTCGGGCTGAATGATTCGCGACGGGCGCCTTGGGCTGAATAACACCGGAATACCAATGCGGGAGCGAGCCTGCTCGCGAAAGCGGTGTGTCAGCCTGTGTTGATGTGACTGATAAACCGCATTCGCGAGCAGGCTCGCTCCCACAGGGATTGGTGTTGAAACAGAAATAAAAACGCCCCGATCATCGCTGATCGGGGCGTTTTTTATTGCTGATGCGCCGGTTACGCGGCGATCGACAACTTGAGCTTGTTCATCGCGCTCTTTTCGAGCTGACGGATTCGCTCGGCCGACACGTTGTACTTCTGCGCCAGGTCGTGCAGCGTGGCTTTCTCTTCTGCCAGCCAGCGCTGGTAGAGGATGTCGCGGCTACGCTCGTCCAGCACTTCCAGTGCTTCGTGCAGGTTGGTGTTCGAGTTGTCGCTCCAGTCGGCATCTTCCAGTTGACGGGCCGGGTCGTACCGGTGGTCTTCCAGATAGTTGGCCGGCGACTGGAAAGCGCTGTCGTCGTCGGCTTCGGCAGCCGGGTCGAAGGCCATGTCGTGGCCGGTCAGGCGGCTTTCCATCTCGCGCACTTCACGTGGTTCGACGCCAAGGCTTTCCGCCACACGGTGGACTTCCTCGTTGTTCAGCCACGCCAGACGCTTCTTCTGGCTGCGCAGGTTGAAGAACAGCTTGCGCTGGGCCTTGGTGGTCGCGACTTTCACAATGCGCCAGTTGCGCAGGATGAACTCGTGAATTTCCGCCTTGATCCAGTGCACGGCGAACGACACCAGACGCACGCCCATTTCCGGGTTGAAGCGCTTGACGGCCTTCATCAGGCCGACGTTGCCTTCCTGGATCAGGTCAGCCTGAGCCAGACCGTAGCCGGAATAGCTACGGGCAATGTGTACGACAAAACGCAGGTGGGCGAGCACCATCTGCCGAGCCGCCCCCAAATCCTGCTCATAGTAGAGACTCTCGGCCAGTTCACGCTCCTGCTCCGGCGTCAGCAATGGAATGCTGTTGACGGTGTGCACATAGGCTTCCAGGTTCGCACCCGGAACCAGCGCATACGCAGGTTGCAAAGAATTGGTCATACGAAAAAACCTCCCACTCACATACTCGTGCCTCTCGGCACTGCGAAAAATTGACCGGGAACTCAGGTACAAGTTCCCATAAAAACCGCAAGGTCAATCACGCGCAAAAAAGATTCTACTTCGGCGCCAGCTCCCTGAGATGACGTGCGACTGCAATCCATGCACCGATATAACCCAACAGCACCGCGCCAAGCAAGAGCGACAGACCGTCGGCCACTGGCACGCCGGCCAGGGCGAAATCACTGCCGTACAAACCGGCCAGTCCGACCACCGCATCGTTCAGCCAGTTGAGGCCAAACGCCAATACACCCCAGGACAACAGCCCTGCACCGAAGCCATACAACGCGCCCATATACAGGAAAGGGCGGCGCACATAACTGTCAGTGCCGCCGACGAGTTTAATCACTTCTATCTCGGTGCGGCGGTTTTCAATATGAAGACGAATAGTATTGCCTATCACCAAAAGTAATGCAGACACCAACAACACCGTCAGACCGAAGACAAAGCGGTCGCCAAGCTTGAGGATGGCGGCCAGACGCTCGACCCAGACTAGATCAAGTTGCGCCTGTTGTACCTTCGGCAGCTCGGAAAGTTTTTGTCTTAATGCTTCGAGTGTCGGCTTGTCGACTTCGTTCGGTGTCACCAGCACCACACCCGGCAAAGGGTTGTCAGGCAGCTCACGCAGGGCCTCGCCCAGGCCGGACTGCTGCTGGAACTCTTCCAGCGCCTGATCGCGGCCGACATATTCGGCATCAGCGACGCCGGGCATGCCTTTGATCTGCTCACGCAGTGCTTCACCCTGCTCCGGGCTGGCGTCGAGTTGCAAGTACAGTGAAATCTGCGCCGCGCGCTGCCAGGAACCGCCGAGACGTTCGACGTTATTGAGCAACAGCGACAGCCCCATCGGCAGACTCAACGCCACAGCCATCACCATGCAGGTGAAGAAGCTGCCGATCGGCTGTTTGCCGAGACGGCGCAGGCTGTCGAGCAGGCTGGCGCGATGGCTTTCGATCCAGGCGCGAAACAGCGTGGCGAAGTCCGGGCCGTCGTCATCGTCGTGCTTTTTCTTTTTCTGCGGTTGCGGATCGGCGGCCTTCGGGGCCACGCGCTCGGAAACCTTCGGACTGCGTGTCGCACTCATACCCCGGCCTCCCCGTCGCCGATCAGGCGGCCGCGTTGCAGGGTCAGCATGCGATGACGCATGCGCGCGATCAGTGCCAGGTCGTGACTGGCGATCAGCACGCTGGTGCCCAAACGGTTGATGTCTTCGAACGCGCCCATGATCTCCGCCGCCAGACGCGGGTCGAGGTTACCGGTCGGTTCGTCCGCCAGCAGCAAGGCCGGGCGATGGACGATGGCGCGGGCAATGCCGACGCGCTGTTGTTGACCGGTGGACAGATCGCCCGGGTACAGATCGGATTTGTCCGACAGCGCCACGCGCTCCAGCGCCGAATCGACGCGCTTGGCGATCTCGACCTTGGACAGGCCGAGGATCTGCAGCGGCAAGGCGACGTTGTTGAACACTGTACGATCGAACAGCAACTGGTGATTCTGGAACACCACGCCGATCTGTCGGCGCAGGAACGGAATCTGCGCGTTGCTGATGGTGCTCAGGTCTTGCCCGGCGAGCAGCAATTTGCCGCTGGTCGGCCGCTCCATCGCCAGCAACAGGCGCAACAGCGTGGATTTACCGGCACCGGAGTGACCGGTGACAAACAAGAACTCGCCACGACGGACTCGAAAGCTCAGCTCATGCAAGCCGACGTGACCGTTCGGGTAGCGTTTACCGACCTGTTCGAAACGAATCATGAACGCTCCCGCTCGGCAAACAGTGCCTGGACAAAGGGTTCGGCTTCAAAGGTGCGCAAATCGTCGATGCCTTCACCGACGCCGATGTAGCGAATCGGCAAGCCGAATTGCTTGGCCAGGGCGAAAATCACCCCGCCCTTGGCGGTGCCGTCGAGTTTGGTCAGGGCCAGGCCGGTCAGTTCGACGGTCTGGTTGAACTGCTTGGCCTGGTTGATGGCGTTCTGGCCAGTGCCGGCGTCGAGCACCAGCAGCACTTCGTGCGGCGCGTCGGCGTCGAGCTTGCCGATCACCCGGCGAACCTTTTTCAGCTCTTCCATCAGGTTGTCTTTGGTATGCAGGCGACCGGCGGTGTCAGCAATCAGCACATCGATGCCACGGGCCTTGGCCGCTTGCACTGCGTCGAAGATCACCGAAGCGGAATCAGCGCCGGTGTGCTGGGCGATCACCGGAATCTTGTTGCGCTCGCCCCATACCTGCAATTGTTCTACCGCCGCAGCACGGAAGGTGTCACCAGCGGCGAGCATGACTTTCTTGCCTTCCAGTTGCAGCTTCTTCGCCAGTTTGCCGATGGTGGTGGTTTTGCCGGCGCCGTTGACGCCGACCACCAGGATCACGAAAGGCTTGTTCTGCGAGGCGATTTTCAGTGGCTGTTCAACCGGTTTGAGCATCGCTGCCAATTCGGCCTGCAGAGATTTGTACAGGGCGTCGGCGTCGGCCAGCTCCTTACGTGCGACCTTCTGGGTCAGGCGCTGGATGATCTGCGTAGTGGCTTCAACGCCGACGTCGGCGGTGAGCAGGCGGGTTTCGAGGTCGTCGAGCAGGTCATCATCGATGGTCTTGCGCCCGAGGAACAGGCTGGCCATGCCCTCGCCGATGCTGGCGCTGGTCTTCGACAGGCCTTGCTTGAGACGGGCGAAGAAGCCGGCTTTGGTTTCTTCGGTGCGCGGGGTTTCGACGGGCGCTTCTACAGGTGCTTCGACCGGCACGATCGGAGTGATAACCGGCGCAGCGGCAAGCGGTGCGGGCTCAGGCTCGGACGGCGGAACAACCGGGGCGGCGGGTTCAGAAATGATCGGCGCTGGCGCGACAACCGGCTCAGGCACAGGCTGCGCAGCCACTTCGGCAACCGGCGCAGGAATCACTGGCGTCACATGCGGCGCTGCTTCTTCAACCAGCGCGACCGGTTCTTCTGCCACTGGCAGGGTCAGCCACGGCTCGGCGGCGGGCGTCAGCGGCAACTCGGCAGCGGCCGGCGTTTCGGGCTCGGCGTCAACCTCCGGTTGCAGCACCGGCTCGGCGATCGGCAGCACAATCGGCGCCGGCTCTTCTTCTATTACAGGTGCTGGCGCGGGGGCCGGCTCAGGAATCGCGGGCGGCTGTTCGACGACGGGTTCCTGCGGTTTCTTCCGCAGCCATCCGAACAGGCTTTTCTTCTCGCCAGCCGCAGCTGGGCTCTTCTTGTCGTCGTTGGAACCAAACATGGAGGACGGCTATCTCACGGTAGCGACGCGCCAACAGGGCGCCCCGGCAAATAAATATTCGATGCAGAACAGACTGTGTTTCACCCAGCTTGTTCACGCGCAACATTTTGTCGAGGCACCGAAGGCACCTCAAACTTCAATTAACACGAAGGACTGGAGCGGCATCGTCGGCGAAAACGCGCAGTACAGATGAAAAACTGCTGCTATCCGCGACAAACCCATACAGCCTGACCGGGTATCGAAACCTGATAGGCGTGGCCGCCAGTAAAACGGATCAGTATCCTAGCACCCTCTCGCCCGCCGACGCTAAGACCAAGCGGGCAGCCCAACAGGTTGAAAAACGAATGAATGCTCTTGCCCGCCGCGCTGCTGGCCTGCTGCTCAGCGCAGTCTGCCTGCCCCTTTCGGCCCTGGCGGCCGACCCGCAACCGACCCATGAATTCACCCTCGACAACGGCCTCAAGGTCGTCGTGCGCGAAGACCATCGTGCGCCGGTGGTCGTTTCGCAGATCTGGTACAAGGTCGGCTCCAGCTACGAGACTCCGGGCCAGACTGGTCTGTCCCACGCGCTCGAGCACATGATGTTCAAGGGCAGCGAAAAAGTCGGCCCCGGCGAAGCTTCGCTGATCCTGCGCGACCTTGGCGCCGAAGAGAACGCCTTTACCAGCGACGACTTCACTGCTTATTACCAGGTGCTGGCTCGCGATCGCCTCGGCGTGGCCTTCGAGCTGGAAGCCGACCGCATGGCCAACCTGCGCCTGCCGGCCGACGAGTTTGCCAAGGAAATCGAAGTCATCAAGGAAGAGCGCCGCCTGCGCACCGATGACAAGCCGATGTCCAAGGCTTACGAGCGCTACAAGGCCATGGCCTACCCGGCCAGCGGTTATCACACGCCGACCATCGGCTGGATGGCTGACCTCGACCGTATGAAAGTCGAGGAACTGCGCCACTGGTATCAATCCTGGTACGCGCCGAACAACGCCACGCTGGTGGTGGTCGGTGACGTCACTCCGGACGAAGTGAAAACCCTCGCCCAGCGTTATTTCGGCCCGGTCGCCAAACGCGACGTGCCACCGGCGAAAAAACCGCTGGAACTGGCCGAGCCCGGCGAACGCCAGATCACCCTGCGCGTGCAGACCCAACTGCCGAGCCTGATGCTTGGCTTCAACGTGCCGAGCATTGCAACCGCTGAAGACAAACGCTCGGTCAACGCCTTGCGCCTGATCTCGGCGCTGCTCGACGGCGGCTACAGCGGACGCATCCCGGCGCAACTGGAACGCGGCGAAGAGCTGGTCTCTGGCGGCTCGTCGGACTATGACGCCTACACCCGTGGCGACAGCCTGTTCACCCTGTCGGCCACGCCGAATACGCAGAAGAAAAAGATTATCGCCCAGGCCGAAGCCGGCTTGTGGAAACTGCTTGAGCAACTGAAAACCACCGCGCCGTCTGCCGAAGAGCTGGAACGCGTCCGCGCTCAAGTCATCGCCGGCCTGGTCTACGAGCGTGATTCGATCACCAGCCAGGCCACCGCGATCGGTCAACTGGAAACGGTCGGCCTGTCGTGGAAACTGATGGACACCGAACTGGCCGATCTGGAGAGCGTGACCCCGCAAGACATCCAGAACGCCGCGAAAAAGTATTTCACCCGCGAACGTCTCAGCGTCGCCCACGTCCTGCCAATGGAGACGACTCATGAGTGAGCGCAAAACCCCACGCCTGATGCTGCTTGGCCTGATTGCTGTCGCAGTGATCGGCTCGGCAGCGGTTTATTTGTCGCCAAGCGCTGACAGCAAGGCCAGCGAAGCACTGGATAACGCCAAGTCCAGCCAGAAACTGCAATCGCTGGCCGAACTCGACGGCAAGGCTCCGGCCAGCCGCAAGCTCGACGTACAGACCTGGAACACCGCTGAAGGCGCGAAAGTGCTGTTCGTCGAAGCCCATGAGTTGCCGATGTTCGACATGCGCCTGATCTTCGCCGCTGGCAGCAGCCAGGATGGCAACGTCCCCGGCCTCGCGGTGCTGACCAACGCCATGCTCAACGAAGGCATTGCTGGCAAAGACGTCGGCGCCATCGCTCAAGGCTTTGAAAGCCTCGGCGCCGACTTCGGCAACGGTGCGTTCAAGGACATGGCGCTGGCTTCGCTGCGCAGTCTGAGCGCACCTGAGCAGCGTGAACCAGCGTTGAAGCTATTCGCCGATGTGGTCGGCAAACCAACCTTCCCCGCCGACTCCTTCGCGCGCATCAAGAACCAGCTGCTCGCCGGTTTCGAGTACCAGAAACAGAACCCCGGCAAACTCGCCAGCCTGGAGCTGATGAAGCGTTTGTACGGCGATCACCCATACGCGCATTCCAGCGATGGCAATGCGCAGAGCGTGCCGAAGATCACGGTCGCGCAATTGCGCGAGTTCCATGCCAAGGCCTACGCCGCAGGCAACGCTGTGATTGCACTGGTCGGCGACCTGTCGCGAGCCGAAGCCGAGGCGATCGCCAATCAGGTCTCCTCTGCCCTGCCGAAAGGCCCGGCACTGGCGAAAATCGCCGCACCGCAGGAACCGAAGGCCAGCGTCAACCACATCGAGTTTCCGTCGAAACAGACCAACCTGATGCTCGCGCAACTGGGCATCCATCGCGACGATCCGGATTACGCCGCGCTGTCGCTGGGCAATCAGATCCTCGGCGGCGGTGGTTTCGGTACGCGCCTGATGAGCGAAGTGCGCGAGAAGCGTGGCCTGACCTACGGCGTGTATTCGGCGTTCAGTCCGATGCAGGCCCGTGGCCCGTTCATGATCAACCTGCAGACCCGCGCCGAGATGAGCGAAGGCACCCTGAAACTGGTGCAGGACGTGCTCGCCGACTACCTGAAAACCGGGCCGACGCAGAAAGAACTCGACGATGCCAAGCGCGAACTGGCCGGCAGCTTCCCGCTGTCCACCGCGAGCAACGCCGACATCGTTGGCCAATTGGGCGCGATGGGCTTCTATAATCTGCCACTGAGCTATCTCGACGATTTCATGCGGCAGTCGCAGAGCCTGACTGTGGAGCGAGTGCGCGATGCGCTGAACAAACACCTGAGCACGGAGAAAATGGTCATCGTCACCGCTGGCCCGACCGTGCCGCAAAAGCCGTTACCGGCCCCATCTGATAAACCTGCCGAGCAACCGCTCGGGGTTCCGGAGCATTAATGGCCACTCGAGCACCGAAAAAACCTGTGCAAAACGTGCACAACGGCGTGAACCAGCTGCGCATCATTGGCGGCCAGTGGCGCAGCCGCAAGCTGAGCTTCCCCGACGCACCGGGCCTGCGCCCGACCCCGGATCGCGTGCGTGAAACCTTGTTCAACTGGCTCGCGCCGTATGTCGAAGGGGCAAAAGTGCTCGACCCGTTCGCTGGCAGCGGCGCGCTGTTTCTCGAAGCGCTGTCCCGTGGCGCGGCCACGGCCCAGGCGCTGGACGCCAGCAACGTTGCGGTTTCCAGCCTGAAAGAACACCTCGGCACCCTGCGTTGCAGCAACGGCCAAGTGCAAACCGCCGACGCGCTGCGCTACCTGGAAACCCAGACCGCGACGCCGTTCGATCTGGTGTTCCTCGACCCGCCGTTCAACCAGAACCTGTTGCCAGCGGTTTGTACTTTGCTGGAAGAGCGCCAATGGCTGGCGGCCGATTCGTGGATCTACACTGAAAGCGAAACAGCGCCATCGACGCTGGGCCTGCCGGGCAACTGGCGTCTGCATCGTGAACAGAAATCCGGTCGGGTTTTTTACGCGCTGTGGCAGCGCACGGCGGACATCGCCGGCTGACAAGGTCGCAAGCAACCTGCGGCGAGGGGGCAAGCTTCCTCGCCACAAGCCCATCGAGAATCATCGTGCCCCCTTCGCCAGAACGCTTCATCCCCGCCTTCGGCCTCGGCAATCCGCATCTGCAAACCCTGTGGGGGCCGCTGTGGCGCAAGACCGTGCACATCGAGCGCGAACGCGAACGCCTGTGGCTCGAGGACGGCGACTTCCTCGACCTCGACTGGCACGGCCCGCACAGCGCCGAGGCGCCGTTGGTCCTGGTGCTGCACGGTTTGACCGGCTCTTCCAATTCGCCCTATGTGGCGGGCATTCAAAAGGCCTTGGCCGAGCAGGGCTGGGCCAGCGTCGCGCTGAACTGGCGCGGTTGTTCCGGCGAGCCGAATCTGTTGCCGCGCAGCTATCACTCCGGCGCCAGCGAAGACCTTGCCGAAGCCATCCAGCATCTGCGCGCGAAACGACCGTTGGCGCCGTTGTACGCGGTCGGCTATTCGCTGGGCGGTAATGTGCTGCTTAAGCATCTGGGCGAAACCGGCAGCAACAGCGGTGTGCTCGGCGCGGTGGCGGTGTCGGTACCGTTCCGTCTCGATCAATGTGCCGATCGTATCGGCCAGGGGTTTTCGCGGGTGTATCAGGCGCACTTCATGCGAGAGATGGTCGCCTACATCAGGAACAAGCAGCGCCAGTTCCAGCATGACGGGCGCGAAGACGGCCTGGCGAAACTGGCCGCGCTCGGCTCGCTGGAAAACATGCGTACGTTTTGGGATTTCGACGGCCGGGTTACCGCGCCATTGCATGGCTTCAATGATGCCGAGGATTATTACCGCCGCGCCTCGAGCCGCTACTACCTCGGCGAGATCCGCACGCCGACGCTGATCATTCAGGCGGCGGACGATCCGTTCGTATTTCCCCACAGCCTGCCGCAAGCCGACGAGTTGTCAGCCTGCACCCGGTTCGAATTGCAGGCGCGTGGCGGTCATGTCGGTTTCGTCGGCGGCTCGGTGCGCAGGCCCGGGTATTACCTGGAGCGGCGTATCCCGCAATGGCTGGCCGCACTCGGTCAATGAGCGCCGCATGTCCCTTGCAGGAGTGAGCCTGCTCGCTCCCACATGGGATCAGCGATGTTATTCGCCGGTGGCAATGCCGCGCGACGGTTCGTTGATCCACTCGCTCCACGATCCGGCATACAGCGCACCCAGCGGATAGCCAGCCAGGCACAGTGCGAACAGGTTATGGCACGCCGTCACCCCGGAGCCGCAGTAGGCGACCAGTTCCGACGGTGAGCGATCGCCCAGTTTCGCGGCAAAGCGCTGCTTGAGCTGCTCGGCCGGCAAAAACCGTCCATCACTGCCGAGGTTGTCGGTGAACGCCGCGCACTGCGCGCCGGGAATGTGTCCGGCGACCGGATCGATCGGTTCCATTTCGCCCTTGAAGCGCGGCAAGGCGCGGGCGTCGAGCAGGGTCAGGGTTGGCTGGCCGAGGCGCTGCTGCAATTGTTCGGCGCTGAGCAACAGGCTCATGTCCGGCTGACCACTGAAGCTGCCCGGCGTCACGCTCGGCGGATCCAGGCTCAGCGGCAGGCCGGCGGCGTGCCAGGCTTTGAGCCCGCCATCGAGAATGAATACGCCGTCGCGCTTGCCCAGCCAAGCCAGCAACCACCACGCCCGCGCCGCGTATGCACCCGGGCCGTCGTCATACAGAACCACATCGCTGTCGTTGCTGATGCCCCAGGCTTGCAGGCGTTCGATCAGCGCCGCCGGCTCGGGCAACGGATGACGCCCGGTCACGCCCTTCTCGACTTTACCGCTCAGATCCCGTTCCAGATCGGCGAAACTCGCTCCGGCAATGTGCCCTTCGGCGTAGCTGCGCTGACCGTAATCCGGATCTTCGAGGGCAAAACGACAATCGAGAATCACCAGCCCCGGCTGCTCTTTGCGAGCGTCCAGTGCTTGTGGGCTGATCAACTGCGCAATCGACATAACGGGCTCCTGTGGAATTCGGCTGAACGGTTTATTTCACGTCTTCAAGGGCCTGCGCCAGCGGCACGTAGAACTCGTCGAACAGTGCGTTGACTTCATCCCGCGCCTGATCGGTAACAAACCCTGCTTCCAGCACCAGCACCTGATACACGCCACGCTTCACGGCCTGTTCGCTGAGGTGGTTGGAGTTTTCCCGCGTGGTGCACAGAAAACGCACCCACGAGGTCAGGATGATCCACGCGTTGAGGGTCAGCGACTCGATCTGCACGCGATCCATTTTCAGGATGCCGGCGGCGACAAAACCTTCGTAGATTGCGGCCCCCTGGATCACGCAGCGCTGGGAGAAACGCCGATAACGCGCGGCCAGTTCCGCATCGCTGTCGAGCAGATGCTCGAGGTCGCGGTGCAGAAAGCGGTAGCGCCACATGGCCGAAAGCAGTTCCTTGAGATAGAAACGCTTGTCCTCGACGGTCGCCGGGCGGCCCTGAGGCGGACGCAGAAAGCTGTCCACCAGGGCTTCGTACTCACTGAACAACACGGCGATGATCGCCTGCTTGTTGGGGAAGTGGTAGTACAGGTTGCCCGGAGAAATCTCCATGTGCGCGGCGATGTGGTTGGTGCTGACGCTGCGCTCGCCCTGCTGATTGAACAGCTCCAGGCTGTTCTGAACGATGCGCTCGCTGGTTTTTATTCGTGGGGCCATGGCTTGAGCTTTAATTCAGAGTGCGTAGACGGCGCATCTTACGACCTAACCGGAAATGGATAAAACACTGACGTGCGCGTAAGTCGTTTGACTTTCTAGAGCTTAGACTCTAAAAAGTGCCCACTACAATAAAATCCGGAGCCTGCGATGACTGCCGACATTGCCTACCTGCAAACGCTGCAACAGCCTCTTGAAACCCTTGATCGGCAGTTCCAGGCACAACGGGCCGCGTACGCCGCCAACCCGATGCCACCGGCCGCGCAACGTCAGCAATGGCTCAAGGCTTTGCGCGATCTGCTCAGTGCTGAGCGGCAGGCATTGATCGACGCGATCAGCGCCGATTTCAGTCACCGCAGCGCCGACGAAACCCTGCTCGCCGAGCTGATGCCGAGCCTGCACGGCATTCACTACGCCAGCCGTCACCTGAAAAACTGGATGAAGCCCTCGCGGCGCAAGGTTGGCATGGCGTTCCAGCCTGCTTCGGCAAAGGTGGTTTACCAGCCGCTGGGCGTGGTCGGTGTGATCGTGCCGTGGAACTACCCGCTGTATCTGGCCGTAGGGCCGATGGTCGGCGCCCTGGCGGCGGGCAATCGGGTGATGCTCAAGCTCAGCGAATCGACCCCGGCGACCGGGCTGTTGCTCAAAGACCTGCTCGCGCGGATCTTTCCCGAAGACCTGGTTTGCGTGGTGCTGGGTGAGGCGGACGTCGGCGTGGCGTTCTCGCGCCTGCCTTTCGATCATCTGCTGTTCACCGGCTCCACCAGCGTCGGCAAGCACGTTATGCGTGCGGCGGCGGAAAACCTCACGCCAGTCACCTTGGAACTGGGTGGCAAGTCACCGGCCATCGTCTCCACAGACGTACCGCTCAAGGACGCCGCCGAACGCATCGCCTTCGGCAAGACCCTCAACGCCGGGCAGACCTGCGTCGCGCCTGACTATGTGCTGGTGCCGGAAGACCGCGTTGGCGCTTTCGTCGAGGCCTATCGTCAGGCTGTGAAAGGCTTCTACCCGACCCTGGCCGACAACGCCGACTACACCGCAATCATCAACGAACGCCAACTGGCCCGGCTGAACGGATACGTCAGCGACGCGACCAGCAAGGGCGCGCTGCTGATCCCGCTGTTCGAACAAGGCCAGGGCCGACGCATGCCGCACAGCGTGCTGCTCAACGTCAGCGATGAGATGACCGTAATGCAGGACGAAATCTTCGGCCCGTTGCTGCCGATCGTGCCTTACCGCGATCTGGAGCAGGCATTCGCTTACATCAATCAGCGGCCTCGTCCTCTGGCTCTTTACTACTTTGGCTACGACAAACGCGAGCAGCATCGCGTACTGCACGAGACCCATTCCGGCGGTGTGTGCCTGAACGACACCTTGTTGCATGTGGCTCAGGACGACATGCCCTTCGGTGGCATCGGTCCCTCGGGCATGGGCCATTACCACGGCCACGAAGGTTTCCTGACCTTCAGCAAGGCCAAGGGCGTGCTGATCAAACAGCGCTTCAACGCGGCCCGGCTGATCTACCCGCCCTACGGCAGATCGATTCAGAAACTGATTCAGAAGCTGTTCATTCGCTAAACGTTCGTCGACGCCGGGTAATAACAACAATGCACCCAAGCCTGACCGAAACACCTGCCCTGTCGCGCCGTGGCCTGCTGAAATTCAGCCTCGGCGCCAGCGCGTTTCTCGCCACCGCCGGCCTTGGCGCCAGCCTCACTGGCTGCTCGTCGAGCGTCAGCGCCAACGGCTTTGTCGTTTTGCGCGACGGCGATCTACTGTTCCTGCGTGCGCTGATCCCGGTGATGCTCGACGGCGCCGTTGCCACCGGGGAAATGCCCGCGGCGGTCGACGGCACGCTGAAGTCGCTGGACTACAGCCTTGATCACGTGTCGCCGGAAATGCTCAAGCTCACTCGGCAACTGTTCGATGTGCTGGGTATGGCCGTGACCCGTGGCCCGCTCACCGGCATCTGGGGCAGTTGGGAAAACGCCAGCCCTGAAGCGATGCGGCACTTCCTTGAACGCTGGGAGAACAGCTCACTGAGCTTGCTGCGCATGGGCCATAGCTCGTTGCAGCAGATGGTGATGATGGCCTGGTACACCCGCGCCGAGTCCTGGGCGCATTGCGGTTATCCCGGGCCGCCTAAGGTCTGAAACCGGGGCGCGGCCTTCGCGAGCAGGCTCGCTCCCATATTGAAACGCATGTCCCTGTGGGAGCGAGCCTGCTCGCGAAGGGGCCCGCTGCATCACCTCAGCATCCAGAATAATAAAGAGAACCTGACCGATGCCCGTACCCGATCCCTTCCGCGAAGGCCTCGCCCGAGGCTGGAAAACCTACAACGGCGCGCAACTGAGCGACGACCTCACCCTCGAAGCCGATGTGGCGATCATCGGCAGTGGCGCCGGCGGCGGCACCACGGCGGAGATCCTCAGCGCGGCCGGCTACAAAGTCCTGCTGATCGAAGAAGGCCCGCTGAAGACCAGTTCGGATTTCAAACTGCTCGAAGACGAGGCCTACAGCAGCCTCTACCAGGAAGGCATCGGGCGCATGAGCAAGGACGGCGCGATCACGATCCTGCAGGGCCGCGCGGTCGGCGGCACGACGCTGATCAACTGGACCTCGAGCTTCCGCACACCCGAGCCGACCCTCGAACACTGGGCCAGCGAGCACAACGTCAAAGGCCATAGTCCGGCAGAGATGGCGCCGTGGTTCGAAAAAATGGAGCAGCGCCTCGGCGTCGCGCCGTGGATGGTGCCGCCCAATGCCAACAACGATGTGATCCGCAAAGGCTGCGAGCAACTCGGCTACAGCTGGCACGTGATTCCTCGCAACGTTCGCGGTTGCTGGAATCTTGGCTATTGCGGCATGGGCTGCCCGAGCAACGCCAAGCAATCGATGATGGTCACGACCATCCCGGCGACGCTGGAAAAGGGCGGCGAGCTGCTGTATCTGGCGCGGGTGGAGAAACTGCTGATCAGTGGCGACAAGGTCACCGGCCTGCATTGCGTGGCGATGGACGAGCGCTGCGTCGAGCCGACCGGGCGCAGCATCACCGTCAAGGCGCGGCATTACGTGCTGGCCGGCGGCGGCATCAACAGCCCGGCGCTGTTGCTGCGCTCCGACGCACCGGATCCGCATGAGCGCGTGGGCAAGCGCACCTTTCTACATCCGGTGAACATGTCCGCCGCGCGTTTCGCCGAGGTGGTCAATCCGTTCTACGGCGCGCCGCAGTCGATTTATTCCGACCATTTTCAATGGAAGGATGGCACCACCGGGCCGATGGCGTTCAAACTTGAAGTGCCACCGCTGCACCCGGCGCTGGCCGCCACACTGCTCGGCGGTTTCGGCAAGGAAAACGCGCAGCATATGGCCGACCTGCCGCACACCCACGCAATGCTGGCGCTGCTGCGCGATGGCTTCCACCCGGACAGCAGCGGTGGCTCGGTGGAGCTGCGCGGTGATGGCTCGCCAGTGCTCGACTATCAGGTTTCGCAGTACGCCTGGGACGGTTTGCGCCGGGCCTTTCACGTCATGGCTGAAATTCAGTTCGCCGGCGGCGCGCAATCGGTGATGCCGATGCACGCCGACGGCCGCTATGTGAAGACACTGGCCGAGGCGCGCTCAATGATCGATGGACTGAGCCTGGAGCTGTACCGCACGCGACTCGGTAGCGCCCATGTGATGGGTGGTTGTGCGATGGGTGAAGATCCGCAAAGCGCGGTCGCTGACAGCCTCGGTCGCCATCATCAACTGCGCAATCTGTCGATTCACGACGGCTCGCTGTTCCCCACCAGCATCGGCGCCAACCCGCAGCTGTCGGTGTATGGCCTGACCGCGCAATTGGCGACAGCCTTGGCTGATCGGCTGAAAAATCCATGAAAAAGCAGAATATTCCTATCGTCTATAGTGCTTTCTTACCCAACAGGCGACTTGGCCGACCGGGAAGGCTGCGATACCATCCGACTCCCCAACGGACTCCCGCCAGGACGACGCGATGAACCGAGTGTTGTACCCAGGTACCTTCGACCCTATTACCAAGGGCCATGGCGATCTGGTCGAACGCGCCTCGCGCCTGTTCGATCACGTGATCATCGCGGTCGCCGCCAGCCCGAAAAAGAACCCGCTGTTCCCGCTGGAACAACGGGTCGAACTGGCTCGCGAGGTCACCAAACACCTGCCGAACGTGGAAGTGGTCGGTTTCTCGACGCTGCTCGCGCATTTCGCCAAAGAGCAGAACGCCAATGTGTTCTTGCGTGGTCTGCGCGCGGTGTCGGACTTCGAATACGAATTCCAGCTGGCCAACATGAACCGCCAACTGGCGCCGGATGTGGAGAGCCTGTTTCTCACGCCGTCGGAGCGTTATTCGTTCATTTCCTCGACGCTGGTGCGGGAGATTGCCGCGCTGGGCGGCGATATCAGCAAGTTCGTCCACCCGGCCGTGGCCGACGCGCTGACCCTGCGCTTCAAGAAATAGGAACTGCCGCAGGCTGCGATCCTTTCGTTTTTGGATCGCAGCCAAAGAGTGCCCTTGATCGCCCCCGCGTGCACTGCGAGCGCCAATGCGGCACAATTGCGCGCATTGATTTATAGCGCCCGGGCCTGCCGCCCCGGCTGGAGTTAGCATGTCCCTGATCATCACCGACGATTGCATCAACTGCGACGTCTGCGAACCCGAGTGCCCGAACGCCGCCATTTCCCAAGGTGAAGAGATCTACGTGATCGACCCGAACCTGTGCACCCAGTGCGTCGGCCACTACGACGAACCGCAGTGCCAGCAGGTCTGCCCGGTGGATTGCATTCCACTGGACGAAGCCCATCCGGAGACTGAAGAACAGTTGATGGAGAAGTACCGCAAGATCACCGGCAAGGCCTGATCACTTCAGCGCCTGTACCGCCCTCTTCGCGAGCAGGCTCGCTCCCACATTTGCAATGCATTCCCCTGTGGGAGCGAGCCTGCTCGCGAATGGGCCATCAGCCACACCACTGAAACCCGATCAGCTCACTCGCGCTGCTCAACCCCCTCCCCTGTACACCCCAGACACCGCACAAACGCCGCTTTCGCCGGGTCAACCACCAGCGCCTGACCGGCATCGCCAACACCGCCGCCCAGTGCGGTAAACGGCAACGACACCACAAACGCTCCCGCACCGATCACCGTGG
The DNA here is from genome assembly GCF_946901175.1 of Pseudomonas sp. Marseille-Q5117. Classification (NCBI taxonomy): domain Bacteria; kingdom Pseudomonadati; phylum Pseudomonadota; class Gammaproteobacteria; order Pseudomonadales; family Pseudomonadaceae; genus Pseudomonas; species Pseudomonas sp. Marseille-Q5117. The sequence goes on from NZ_CAMPPP010000003.1 coordinate 88,341, forward strand.
CCACCACCAGCAAAGGTCGGGCAATCAACAGGTCGCCAAGCATGGCGTAGGCCGGGGGATTCTGGATGGTGTAACGCGGATCACCGCTGCCGGTTTCCGAGGCCTGAACGGCCAGGCTGGAACACAACAGCAGCGTGACGAAGAAGACTTGCAGGACTTTCATGGCACGATCCTTCGGGCTGCGCAGTGAGACTTCTCACTATAGACCGAAGGATTTTTTCAGGTCTGGCAGCGCGGGCAAAACACGCTGGCGCGCTGGCCCAGCTTCACTTCGCGCAGGCCGGTGCCGCAGACCTTGCAATGCTGACCACCGCGGCCGTAGACAAACAGTTCCTGCTGGAAATAGCCCGGCTGACCGTCTCCGCCAATGAAATCGCGCAACGTCGTACCGCCACGCTCGATGGCGGCGGCGAGGATGCGTTTGATCTCGATCGCCAGTTTCAAGTAACGCCCGCGAGAAATGCCTCCGGCTTCGCGGCGCGGGTCGATGCCGGCGGCGAACAGCGCTTCGGTCGCGTAGATATTGCCGACCCCGACCACCACTGCGTTGTCCATGATGAACGGCTTGACCGCCATCGAGCGCCCGCGTGACAGCTGGAACAGGCGCTCGCCATCGAACAGATCGGTCAGCGGCTCCGGCCCGAGGCGAATCAGCAACTCGTGATTGAGCGGGTCGTTGCTCCACAGCATCGCGCCGAAGCGTCGCGGATCGGTGTAGCGCAGGGCCAGTCCCGATTCCAGTTCGATATCGACGTGCTCGTGCTTCAACGCCGGCAACCCGGCCTCCACCAGACGCAGATTGCCCGACATGCCCAAATGGCTGATCAGCGTGCCGATCTCGGCGTTGATCAACAGGTATTTGGCGCGCCGCTCGACCAGCACGATGCGCTGCCCGGACAGGCGCACATCGAGGTCTTCGGGGATCGGCCAGCGCAGGCGCCGGTCACGGACGATGACCCGGCTGACACGCTGGCCTTCCAGGTGCGGGGCGATCCCGCGACGGGTGGTTTCGACTTCCGGCAGTTCAGGCATGGTGTCCTCGGATCAATGCGCGCCGAGGTCGCGAATCGTTTGTTTGAGTGTTTCGAAGTCGTAGTCCGACAGACCGACGTAATCGAGCACCAGCGGGCCCACCGCGCTCCACTCGAAATCCTCGCTCTGGTTGCCCAGCACGCGATAAGAGGCGCAGATGTGCTCGGCCATTTTCAGAATCGCCAGCAAGTTTTTCAGTTGGCTGTTCTTCGACGATTCGTCGCTGAAAATCGCCAGCGCATTGTGGTGATTGGCAATGGCGGCGCTGACATGCTCCGGCAGGCGCCAGGACTTGGCGGTGTAGTAGCCGACCACGGCGTGGTTGGTGTTGAACACACGATTTTCCGTATCGACCACGCGGCATTCCGGGCTGGCGCTGGCGTAGGCCTCTTCCAGCACGGTCATGTAATTGGGGAAACGCTGCAGCATCAATGGCACGCCGCAATCGTGGAACAGGCCCAACGCATAGGCTTCGTCACCGGCCTGGGTGCCGATGCGCTTGGCCAGGGTCAGGCAGGTCATCGCCACATCCTGCGCGGTGTCCCAGAAACGGTTGAGGGTGACGATGGTGTCATCGTTCATCTCGCCCTTGATCGACTGCGCGTTGATCAGGTTGATGATCGAGCGGCTGCCCAACAGGTTCACCGCACGCTGAATCGAGGTGATCTTGTTGCTCAGGCCGTAATACGGCGAGTTGACGATTTTCAGCAGCGCGCCGGACAGACCGGGGTCCTGGGAGATCAGTTTGGCGATCACCTCCAGGTCCGGGTCGGGCATGTACTGCTCCATTTGCAGATCCACCATGATCTGCGGTTGCGCCGGCACACTGATGCCTTGCAGCGATTGTTGAATCTGTTCGGTGGTCAGCTCTTGGGACATAAGTACACACTCCGGGGCAGGCGGCGATTCTAACCGCTGAAACCGCAGGGCGACACACCGATGGGCACATCGCCGGAACTTTCATCTGTGCCCAGGCTTCGGAATCTGTAGGGCGCATCGGACCTCAACGGTTCGCTGCGAAGGCAAAATCTCCACAGACTCAGGAGCTTACCGATGGCAACTTCCCTCAATGGCAAACGCGTCGCTATTTTGGTTACCGATGGTTTCGAACAGGTCGAAATGACCGGCCCCAAGGATGCCCTCGAGCAGGCCGGCGTGCAGGTCGATATCCTCTCGGCCGAGGCCGGCACCGTCAAAGGCTGGAACCATGACAAACCGGCGGACGACTTTCCGGTCGCCAACACCTTCCAGGCCGTGAGCATCGATCAATACGATGCCGTGCTGCTGCCCGGCGGTGTGCAGAATTCCGACACCATCCGTATCGATCAGGATGCTCAGCATCTGGTCAAGACTGCCGCTTCGGCGGGCAAGCCGATTGCCGTGATCTGCCACGGCAGCTGGTTGCTGATCTCGGCAGGACTGGTCAATGGCAAGACCATGACCAGCTACAAAACGGTCAAGGACGATCTGGTCAATGCCGGGGTCAACTGGGTCGACCAGGAAGTGGTCAAGGACGGCAACCTGATCAGCAGCCGCCAGCCGGATGATGTGCCGGCGTTCAGTCAGGCCCTGATTGACGCATTGGCTGCGTAAGAGCTGAAATCGCTTTCGCGAGCAGGCTCACTCCCACAGGTGAATGCATTCCAAGTGTGGGAGCGAGCTTGCCCGCGAAGGCATCATCAGCGTTTCATCGCATCCTCAGCCCTGCGCAAACCTCAACACGCTATACTCCCGCTCTTTTTTCCGGAGCGACGTCATGTCCCTGCCTAGCCTGCGCCTCAAAGCCAACGCCGACCGTCGCCTGCGCAACGGCCACTTGTGGGTCTACAGCAACGAAATCGACGTGGCCGCCACGCCTCTGCACGGCTTCAAGGCCGGCGATCAGGCGGTGCTCGAAGCCGCTGGCGGCAAGCCGTTGGGCATCGTCGCCATGAGCCCGAACAACCTGATCTGCGCGCGTCTGCTGTCTCGCGACATCAAACTGGCACTCGACAAGTCGCTGCTGGTGCATCGCCTGAATGTCGCACTGTCGTTGCGCGAGCGTCTGTTCGACAAGCCGTTCTATCGTCTGGTCTACGGCGACTCCGACCTCTTGCCGGGTCTGGTGGTCGATCGTTTCGGCGACATCCTTGTGGTGCAGATCGCCTCGGCGACCATGGAAGCGCATAAAGACGACGTGATCGCCGCGTTGACCCAGGTGCTCAAGCCAAGCGGCATCCTGTTCAAGAACGACTCCGCCGCCCGCGACGCCGAAGGCCTCAACCGCTACGTCGAAACCGTGTTCGGTCTGGTACCGGAATGGGTCGCGCTGGAAGAAAACGGCGTCAAGTTCGAAGCGCCGGTCATCCAAGGGCAGAAAACCGGCTGGTTCTACGATCACCGTATGAACCGCGCGCGCCTGGCACCTTACGCCAAGGGCAAACGCGTACTTGATCTCTATAGCTACATCGGTGGCTGGGGCGTGCAGGCCGCTGCGTTCGGCGCCAGCGAAGTGTTCTGCGTCGACGCCTCTGCATTCGCCCTCGACGGTGTCGAGCGCAACGCCGCGCTGAACGGCTTCGCTGACAAGATGACCTGCATCGAAGGCGACGTCTTCGAAGCGTTGAAGGAACTCAAAGCCAGCGAAGAGCGCTTCGACGTGATCGTTGCCGATCCGCCGGCCTTCATCAAACGCAAGAAAGACATGAAGAACGGCGAAGGCGCCTACCGTCGTCTCAACGAGCAAGCCATGCGCCTGCTGACCAAGGACGGCATTCTGGTCAGTGCTTCGTGCTCCATGCACCTGCCGGAAGACGATCTGCAGAACATCCTGCTGACCAGCGCCCGTCATCTGGACCGCAACATCCAGATGCTCGAGCGTGGCGGTCAGGGCCCGGATCATCCGGTACATCCGGCCATCGCTGAAACCCGCTACATCAAAAGCATCACCTGCCGTCTGCTGCCCAACAGCTGATTGCGCTTGAACACCGGGGAGCCACTGAGCTCCCCGTTTTTTTTGCGCCCTCCCTCCCCCAGTTTTTACACTCGACATGAGTGCCCTGCCCTCTTCCTACAACTTCTTTCTCGCTGCCTTGCAGGAAGTTTCGTCACGCCCGTCAATCATGGAAATTAAACCTACACAATAAGGCGCTTGCAAAAGATCACTCCGACAAAATTACTGGAATATTCCTACTTAATATCCGCTTGCCAATATCCGATTACAAACTAATATGAAGTTGTCGCAACGAAGCGACTCAACTACCAACAAACAAGGAGTTCACATCATGAAAACCATTTATCTCGAAACAGACAAACTCGCCAACCTGGCCTTTCTGGTTGCAGCCACCGGCCGCTAAGTAGCCTGGACGCTGGAGAGTGCCGGCACTCTGGCGTCCATCAGACTTTTCCTGAGTGATCTGAACCCATGTATATCAATCCTTTTCTTTTTATATTGCCGCGCCCGCCCGGACAAGTTGTCTGGAACTACAAGAACCATACTCAACATGAACTTGATCTTGAATACTCCCATCGCCTCGCCAGCCTTATACACAACCCTGATATATTTGACCCCAACAACATAATAGACAGACAACTTCTGAACGCAGGCATTCTAACAACTTCAAAAATAGACAGCCCGGATTGGGGCTGGGATGAACTATCGAAGATCTATCACATCGGCACACAAAATATACCTTGCGCACATACGCCTCGGAATATCCACGAGTGGTCCAGGCAATATCTGGCGCACTGCAGCGAAGTGCTGGCAAAGCCGGAACCTGCGAACACCCCGGCGCCGCGATCAGTGCAGCCCTTGATTACCCTGCCCGTACCGGGCGCCATTAATGATGACAGCCTGACTCAGGCCTTGATGAGGCGCAAAACCTGTCGTTCCTACACCGGTGCCGCGGTGACACTGAACGAGGTCGGCACGCTGCTGTATCTGACCCTCGGCTATCTTCCCCCGCGCGCAGACGCCCACGCCGATCCGGTCGCGCCGGGTCTCGAAGCCCGCCGGAGCTGCCCGTCCGGCGGCGGATTGAACGCCTGTGAGGGATTTGTCCTGGCGCAAAATGTCAGCGGGCTGGAAACCGGCATCTACGCCTACCACCCTGCCGAACATGCTCTGAGTCGGATCAATGCGCTGCCGGATCCGGAACTGGGCCAATTGCTCGGCGGCCAGCACTTCATCAACAACCTGCCGCTGGGCGTGTTCATCACCGCCAGGTTTGATCGTCTCTGGTGGAAGTACGAACACTCGCGCGCCTATCGCATGGCATTCATCGAGGCCGGTCATCTATCGCAAACCTTTCAACTGGTAGCAACAACGCTGGGGCTGAACACCTGGCTGACCGGCGCATTTGCCGACGCACAGGTTGAAACCCTGCTCGGCATCGCGGGCAGCGCCGAGCAACCGTTGTTCTTTGTCGGTTGCGGCGAAAGCGATGGTTACACCATGTGCCAGGAAATGCGTGATCTGCTCAGCGGAGCACAGTCATGATTCCCACGGCGATGGACGAGAGCGAAGCCCCGGTGTCATGGTCGCTGAAATTCACGCTTCCAGACTGGGAGAGCCGTGCATCGGTACGCAGCAGTACCCATGACTACCGGTTACCGGGCGATGTCGAGCAGCAATTGCAAACCCGCTACTGGTTCCCCCCGGCCTTTGTGCCCTATCTGGCGCATCCGGCCATCCAGGCCAAGGGTCGCGAAACCCTGCACCGCCTCACCGCCAATCATCTGGTGTATTTCCTCGACTACACCACCCTGCTTGAACACCGCATCGTCAACCGCGCGGTGGAAGTCATCGCGCACCGCGAACTGCCCATCTACATACCGTTACCGATGAAGCATGCAGCACTTCAGCTGTATACCGACGAGGGCTACCACGCGCTGTTTTCCAACCAGATTGCCGAGCAGATCGCTGCGTATTACAGCATCACCCGGCGTCCGGTCATTCCGAGACGGATCAGCCGCATGAACGCCTTGATCGCGCGGACACCAGAGAAAAACCGCGCTCTGGCCTGGTTCCTGCTCGGGTTTGTCTCGGAAACCATCATTGCCCGTGAATTGCTGGAAGTGTGCCGCGACACGCTGGTGTCCAGCGTGAACGACATGCTGCGTGATCACCTTGCCGACGAAGCCCGGCACAGCCGGTATTTCGCCGAAGCCTTCCATTACTTCTGGATTGCGATGAACAGTCGTCAGCGCCTGTTCGCCAGCAAGACCCTCGTGGAGATCATTTCCATCTTCTTCGAAGCAGATGAAAGCTGGCTGCAACAAAGCCTGCGTTCGGCCGGTATTGCCGAGATCGACGTGATGGAGATTGTCGGCAGCACGGTAACGGTGCAGGCCAACCGCGCTCGTGCACGCGCTGGCTGCAAACCTACTGTGGAGGCCCTGCACAAGGCCGGCTTCTTTGCATTGCCCCATAACCAGACACTCTTCGCCAAAGCAGGATTGATCGATGGATAAACACAGCCGTGCAACCACCCGCCGACAACAGCGCGGAGCAATCAGCCTGCTGCTGGCGATGATCCTGCTTGGCGTGTTTCCGCTGGATGTGCTGCTGCCTTCCTTTCCGGCATTGGCAGCCCACTTTGGCCGATCGTCAAACGACATCGCGCTGTCGATCAGTCTGTTTGCCGTGGGCATCGCATTTGCCCAGTTGTTGATCGGCCCGTTGTCCGATGTGATCGGCCGCAAAGGTCTGCTGCTCGCGGGCATGAGCGTGTCGCTGCTCGGCGCACTGGGCTGCGTGCTGAGCAATGACTACACGCTGTTCCTGATTTTCCGGGTGATGCAGGCGCTGGGATGCGGTTGCTTCGTGCTGTCCCAGGCACTGGTGCAGGATCTGTTCGAAGGCAACGAGCGTGATCGCCTGCGGATCCTGATGGTCACCGCCACGGGCATCTTCATCTCGGTATCACCATTGGCGGGCACGTTTCTGCAGGCCACGCTCGGCTGGCGCGGCAGTTTCTGGGTGTTCATCGCCCTGGCCGCCGTGGTTCTGGTGAAGACGTGGCGGCTGCTCGATAACAGCCGGCCCGTTCAGAATGGGCCACACGTGGGTTTCATAAAGCCCTACAGGTTGGTGCTGAGCAATTTCGAATTCGTCGGCTGCTGGCTGATTTCCGCCTTCGCTTTCGCCTGCCACTTTTCCTTCATTGTCATTTCCCCGCTGATCTTCATGGAGCAGCTGCAGATGGCACCTTACGATTTCGCTTTGATCCTGCTGATCTACGGCGCCGCCTATGTCTTTGGCGGCCTGTTCGCCAGCGTGCTGAATCGGCATATCAATGCGCAACAGCAGATTTTCACCGGGCTGAGTCTGATCCTGCTCTCGGGGCTGGTGATGCTCTATCTGGCGGCCAGTCATGATCTGTCAGCGGCGACTGTGCTGATTCCGATGCTGATCTGCACGGTAGGCACGACCATTTCACGCCCGCCGGCTACCTCACGCGCCATGAGCCTGTTTGCCGAAAACGCCGGCGCATCGGCGTCCGCCGGCAGCACCATCATCTTTATCTGTGGCGGGCTGGTCAGCGCCTTGATCAGCCTTGGCCCGGCCAACCTGCAAGCGACACTGGGTTACGGCTTCGTGGTGTTGAGCGGCGTATCGCTGTTGCTCAACAGCGTGATTGGCCGTCGCGTCAGCAACCTGCGCAGCAATCCGGTGATGCCGGGAGGCGACCACTGATCCTGCCAGTCGTCATCCCGCGTGCCTCTTCAACGGGGGAACAACGCTTTGCGCCATTCCCTCGCGACGCCAGCGGTGTAGAATCGCCTCATTCATCGCCATTCATCCCCGGCGGGTTTATGAGCTCAGGCTGAGACCAGCGGCGATCCCGCAACGTCATCGGCAGCTTCCGGACACACGGCCATTTTTCGGGTGTTTCAGAGGTCAACAGAAGCTCACTCCCCTTTAGTACGTGATTAGCCGCCCGGAGTGCTCCATGCCAGATTACCGCTCGAAAACATCCACCCACGGCCGCAACATGGCCGGCGCCCGCGCACTGTGGCGCGCCACCGGCATGAAAGATGACGACTTCAAGAAGCCGATCATCGCCATTGCCAACTCGTTCACCCAGTTTGTCCCGGGGCATGTGCACCTGAAGGACCTGGGTCAACTGGTCGCCCGCGAAATCGAACGCGCCGGTGGCGTGGCCAAGGAATTCAACACCATTGCTGTCGATGACGGCATCGCCATGGGCCACGACGGCATGCTGTATTCGCTGCCGAGTCGCGAGATCATCGCCGACTCCGTCGAGTACATGGTCAATGCCCACTGCGCCGACGCCATCGTGTGCATTTCCAACTGCGACAAGATCACCCCGGGCATGCTGATGGCCGCGCTGCGCCTGAACATCCCGGTGATTTTCGTTTCCGGTGGTCCGATGGAAGCGGGCAAGACCAAACTCGCTTCCCACGGCCTCGACCTCGTCGACGCCATGGTGATCGCCGCCGACTCCAGCGCTTCTGACGAGAAAGTCGCCGAGTACGAGCGTAGCGCCTGCCCGACCTGCGGTTCGTGCTCCGGCATGTTCACCGCCAACTCGATGAACTGCCTGACTGAAGCACTGGGTCTGGCCTTGCCGGGCAACGGTTCGACTCTGGCCACCCACAGCGACCGCGAACAGCTGTTCCTCCAGGCCGGTCGCACCATCGTCGAGCTGTGCAAGCGTTACTACGGCGAGGACGATGACTCCGTGCTGCCGCGCAACATCGCCAACTTCAAGGCGTTCGAAAACGCGATGATGCTCGACATCGCCATGGGCGGTTCGACCAACACCATCCTGCACTTGCTCGCAGCTGCCCAGGAAGCCGAGATCGATTTCGACCTGCGCGACATCGACCGTCTCTCGCGCAGCGTGCCGCAGCTGTGCAAAGTCGCGCCGAACATCCAGAAGTACCACATGGAAGACGTGCACCGCGCCGGCGGCATTTTCAGCATCCTCGGTTCGCTGGCCCGTGGCGGCCTGCTGCACACCGACCTGCCGACCGTGCACAGTCGCAGCATGGAAGAAGCCATCGCCAAGTGGGACATCACCCAGACCAGCGACGAAGCCGTGCATCACTTCTTCAAGGCAGGTCCGGCGGGCATTCCGACCCAGACCGCGTTCAGCCAGTCGACCCGCTGGGAAACCCTCGACGACGACCGTGAAAACGGCTGCATCCGCAGCTTCGAGCACGCCTATTCGAAAGAAGGCGGCCTCGCCGTGCTGTACGGCAATATCGCGCAGGACGGCTGCGTGGTGAAAACCGCCGGGGTTGATGAGTCAATCCACGTCTTCGAAGGCAACGCGAAGATTTTCGAAAGCCAGGACAGCGCCGTGCGCGGCATCCTCGCTGACGAAGTGAAGGAAGGCGACATCGTCATCATTCGCTACGAAGGTCCGAAAGGCGGCCCTGGCATGCAGGAAATGCTCTACCCGACGTCCTACCTGAAATCCAAAGGTCTGGGCAAAGCCTGCGCGCTGCTCACCGACGGGCGTTTCTCCGGCGGCACTTCCGGCCTGTCGATCGGTCACGCTTCGCCAGAAGCTGCGGCCGGTGGCGCGATCGGTCTGGTGCAGGATGGCGACAAGGTGCTGATCGACATTCCGAACCGCTCGATCAACCTGTTGGTCAGCGACGAAGAACTGGCGGCACGCCGCGCCGAGCAGGACAAGAAAGGCTGGAAACCGGTTGAAGTGCGCCCACGCAAAGTGACCACCGCGCTCAAGGCCTACGCCCTGCTGGCGACCAGTGCCGACAAGGGTGCTGTGCGCAACAAGGCGATGCTCGACGGGCTGTAAGCGTCCAGGTGCAGAAACAAAAATGCCCCGCCAACGTGCGGGGCATTTTTTTATCCGTCTGACACTGATCGTTCCCACGCTCCTGCGTGGGAATGCCTCAAGGGACGCTCCGCGTCCAGTGACGCGGAGCGTCACGGGCTGCATTCCCACGCGGAGCGTGGGAACGATCAAAGATCGCAGCCTTCGGCAGCTCCTACATGCGATCGTGAGTTACTGGATTTCCTCAGGCTTGACGATCACCCAGTTCTTGTCCGCTGTCACCGGCAAGCCTTCCTTGGCCTGCGCCGCCGCGTGCCTGGCCATCATGCCGTTGATTTGCGTCATGTACTTGTCCTTGCGGTTGATCCACAAGTGAATGCCGCCCTTGGCCACATCGACATCATGGAACAGCATGTAACCGTCGCTCGTCGGGGTATCGCCGCCGACCAGTACCGGTTTTTTCCATTCATCGATATAGGTCAGGATCGCCGCGTGCTTGCCGGCCATCCACGTTGCCGGGGTCCACAGGTACGGCGTCAGCTCCAGGCCCAGGTTGGCGTTCTCGTCATATTTGCCGGCAGTGATCTGTTTGCGCGCAGTGGTCAGCTCGCCGGTCTTCTGATCCTTGAGCAGCAGTGAAACGCCAATGACGTTCTGCGGTTTGACGTTGTAGCCATACTTGGGATCCGCCGCGACCATACGCACCAGTTCCTCTGAAGCGGCGGTCATCACGTAGACCTCGATGCCGTTCTCCATCAGTTTGTTATAGAGCTCCTGCTGGCCGGTGAAGATCTTCGGCGGATTGACGTCGAGTTTCTTCACCACATCGCCTTCGTAATACGTCGCCGGCACTGGTTTGCCCGAAGCCATTAGTTCGTCAACGTAACCCTTGAGCTCCTTGAGGGTGAAGCCGGAGAACACCTGCGCCACCCATGGGTAGCAGACCATGTCGTCGACTTCGCAGAGCCTGTAGTAATAACTGAACAGGCTTTCCTTGTGCTCGGCGGTGTCCTTGAAGGGCATCAGTTTCAGCGAGGGGTCGAGCTTGTCACGGGTAATAAGGCCTTTGTTTTCCATGAACGGCAGCAAGGATTCTTCGAGGTCGTAGCGGTAACTGGTGTTGTCCATGTCGAACACGGCGTAATTACCCTTGTTGGCGTTGGCAGCGATCATCGCGTCCAGCGCCTTGGCCTGATCTGCCGGCCAATGCTTGAGGTCCGTGGCCAATGCATGGCCGGCGAGGCCAGCCGCCAGTGCTACAGCCAACAACGTGCGTGCAATTTTCATAGCGCTACTCCCCGATGCAAAGAGTTCGACGCTAACAAATCAGTGTGACAACCCTCGCCTGTCAGCGACCGCTTGCGTCCCCTGCGCGTCAGTTGCATCGCCGACAGCGACACGCGCTTATTCCAAAAACGACGGACGCCCTGCCATTTCGGTATTAAATCATTGCAAATCAAGCTGTTAGGCTTTCCGGTTCGCAGCAGCCCCGGACGGCTGTTGGCACAGTCTTTACTGGAGTTCTCATGAATCTACCGTTGATTCTCAACCTGCTGGTGTTCCTCGCCTTGCTCTTCGGTCTGGCGCAAACCCGCCACACCACTTGGAGCCTGGCGAAAAAAGTCCTGCTTGCACTGGTCCTCGGCGTGGCGTTCGGCGTTGCGCTGCACACGATTTACGGTGCCGGCAACCCGGTGCTGAAAGCCTCGATCGGCTGGTTCGATCTGGTCGGCAACGGTTACGTGCAGTTGCTGCAAATGATCGTGCTCCCGCTGGTGTTTGCTTCGATCCTCAGCGCCGTGGCACGCCTGCACAACGCTTCGTCGCTGGGCAAAATCAGTTTCCTGACCATCGGCACGCTGCTGTTCACCACCGCCATCGCGGCGTTGATCGGCATCGGCCTGACCAACCTGTTCGGCCTTACCGCTGAAGGTCTGGTCGCCGGCACCCAGGAAATGGCGCGCCTGCAAACCATTCAGAACGACTACGCCGGCAAGGTTGCCGACCTCAACGTGCCGCAATTGCTGCTGTCGTTCATTCCGCAGAACCCGTTCGCCGACCTGGCCCGGGCCAAGCCGACCTCCATCATCAGCGTGGTGATTTTTGCCGCGTTCCTTGGGGTTGCTGCACTGCAACTGCTCAAGGACGACGTCGAGAAAGGTCAGAAAGTGATCAACGCCATCGACACCCTGCAAGCCTGGGTGATGCGTCTGGTGCGTCTGGTGATGAAGCTGACCCCGTACGGTGTGCTGGCGCTGATGACCAAAGTGGTCGCCGGTTCCAACCTGCAGGACATCATCAAGCTCGGCAGTTTCGTCGTGGTCTCGTATATCGGCCTGGGCCTGATGTTCGTCGTGCACGGCGTGCTGGTGTCGGCCGCCGGGATCAACCCGCTGCGCTTCTTCCGCAAGATCTGGCCGGTGCTGACCTTCGCCTTCACCAGCCGCTCCAGCGCGGCGACCATTCCGCTGAGCATTGAAGCGCAGACCCGCCGTCTGGGTATTCCGTCGTCGGTCGCCAGTTTCGCTGCCTCGTTCGGCGCAACGATTGGCCAGAACGGTTGCGCAGGCCTGTACCCGGCGATGTTGGCGGTGATGGTCGCGCCAACGGTCGGCATTAACCCGCTGGATCCGCTGTGGATCGCGACGCTGGTGGCGATTGTCACGTTGAGTTCGGCCGGTGTCGCCGGAGTTGGCGGCGGCGCGACGTTCGCCGCACTGATCGTGCTGCCGGCGATGGGCCTGCCGGTGTCACTGGTGGCGTTGCTGATTTCGGTCGAGCCGCTGATCGATATGGGTCGCACCGCGTTGAACGTGAGTGGCTCGATTACCGCTGGGGCGATTACCAGTCAGGTCATGCAGCAGACTGATAAAGCATTGCTGGATGCCGATGAACACGCAGAGTTGGCCCAGGCTTAAGCTTCTCAGCGACTGAGCGGGCCTCTTCGCGAGCAGGCTCGCTCCCTCACTGAAATGCGTTCCCCTGTGGGAGCGAGCCTGAACTGGTCAAGTAATCCCAGACACCGGTTACGGTGTTTTAGGCAGCTTTTTGCTCCATCGCTATTGGCGACAGATAACTGTTGTAGCTGTGAAGCCGGGTGCGGTTGTAATACACGAAGAAACGCACCATGTCGGTTTCTGCTTCATCGATCAGGCTGTAGCCGCTGCGAGGCACCCATTCTGATTTCAAGGTTCCAAAAAAACGCTCTGTCGGAGCGTTATCCCAGCACTGGCCACGATGACTCATGCTTTGCAAGATGCCATGGCTCATTAGTTCCTGTTGAAACTTGCGACTGGTGTATTGGCAACCCTGATCCGAGTGAAACATCAGTCCCGGCGGGCATGTTCGTATCTGTGTCGCCATGCGTAACGCCTTGCTGACCAAGTTAGCGTCATTGACCAGCGAGAACGCCCAACCAATGACCCGGCGAGCAAACAAGTCGATCACAATGGCTAGATGAACCCAGCGCTTGCCCACCATCAGACTGGTAACGTCTCCACACCAGACCTGATTAACCGCCGTTGGCTTGAAATTTCGCTTGAGTAGATTGGGTGCGACAAATGCTTCAACTCCCCTGGATCTAAATGGATGCGGTTGGCGCTGTTTGCTGACAATGTTTGCCTCTCTCATTAGCGCTCTGACAAGACTCCTTCCCGCCGCTATGTTTTGGGCCTGCAGACCTTTGCTGATCATTCTGGAGCCCATGGCACCCCGGCTTTCGCTGTGCAGTTCAACCACTTTCAGCTTGAGTTCTTCGCGTTTTATCTGTGGCTTGGCTAGCCGCTGAAGCCACTCGTAAAAGCTGCTGCGCTTCACATCGAAAACACGACACAGAGTGGCAGTCGGAAAAGACTCTCTTAGCTCCGCGATCATCGAAAACGATCGGGATCCGACATCAAGAGAGCAGTAGCCTTTTTTAAGATATCGGCTTCCATCTCCATGCGTTTGATCTTGGCTTTCAGCTCCTGAATCTCGCGCTTGTCTTCGGTAATCGCTTTAGTGCCATTGACCGGCTGTCCTTCGCGCTCTTTGCGAACTTGATCCACCCACCGCCTTAAGGCAGTAGGGCCTATATCCAGCGATGCGCAAACGTCTGGAACCGGGCAGTTGTCGTCAAGCACCATGCTGGCAGCACGCAGCTTGAATTCGCGGGTATAAATCTTTCTTTCGTTCATGAAACCTCCAGATTGGCGAAATCATATCGCCCTTAAGAGGTGTCCGGAATTATTAGGCCAGTTCAGCCTGCTCGCGAAGCTGTTAGGCTTTCTCCCAAACCTCAAAGCTATATGCAGGTTTATCGCCCTCTGCCGGATTCGGTACATCCGACACCAGCTTCCATTCGCTCAGATCAAACTCCGGAAACCACGCATCCCCTTGCGGGCTCAGCGCCACGCGGGTCAGGTACAGCCGATCGGCCTGCGCCAGTCCCTGCGCATACAACTGCGCGCCGCCAATCAGCATCAGTTCATCAACGCCCTGGGCCTTCGCCCATTCCTCGGCGCGGGCCACGGCGGCTTCCAGCGACGGATAGACCTCGGCGCCTTCGAGCTGCAGATCGGACTGGCGGCTGACCACGATGTTCAAGCGCCCCGGCAGCGGCCGGCCGAGCGAATCCCAGGTCTTGCGACCCATGATGATCGGCTTGCCGAGCGTGGTCGCCTTGAAGTATTTGAAGTCCCCCGGCAGGTGCCAGGGCATGCTGTTGTCGACGCCGATCACGCGGTTTTCACCGAGGGCTGCGATCAGGCTGAGGGGCAGTGATTTAGTCATGCCGGCGAGGATACCAGAGCCGCGCTTACCCCGATAAGCGCCACAGCGGTTATGCTCAGCGCTCGATTTAGCGACGGGACGCCGCGTGACTGAACTGACTCCACTGCAAAACCTCTGGCTCAGCGAAACCATCCGCCTGCGCGAAGAACACGCGGGGCCGCTGGACGATCTGGAAGCCAATCGTCTGGCCCGCGCCGCTGGCGGCGATCTGCCGAGCCGCATTGCGCGCCGGGCGCTATGGCTGGCCGAGCGCGACGGGCTCACCGCCGCCCTCAAGCACTGGCTGCAAGGCGCGCGCCTGGCGCTGGTGCTGTTGATGATTTTCGCCGTGCTCAGCGGAGCCGGCCTGGCTTTCGCCGCGCTTGGCCAGACGCCAGTGAATGTGTTCTGGGCGCTTGGCAGTCTGCTCGGGATCAATCTGATTTTGCTGCTGAGCTGGGCGCTGGGCTTGATTTTCGCTGGCGAACACGGCGCCACCCTTGGGCGCTTGTGGCTGTGGCTCAGCGAAAAATTCGCCCGCGACGCCAAAGCCGCGCAACTGGCGCCGGCCCTGCTGTTGCTGCTGCAACGCAAGAAACTCAACCGCTGGGCACTCGGCGCGTTGGTCAATGGCTTGTGGCTGCTGGCAATGCTCAGCGCGCTGATTCTGTTGCTGACGCTGATGGCCACGCGACGCTACGGCTTTGTCTGGGAAACCACGATCCTCGGTGCCGACACCTTTATCCATGTCACCCAGGCCCTTGGCTATCTGCCGTCGCTGCTCGGCTTCAACGTGCCGACCGAGGAAATGATCCGCGCCAGCGGCGCCGGCGCACTGGATATTGAAAGCGCGCGACAGGCCTGGGCGACGTGGCTGGTCGGTGTGCTGGTGGTCTACGGCGTGCTGCCGCGCCTGCTGCTCGCGCTGTTGTGCCTGTGGCGCTGGAACAGCGGCAAAGCCGCGCTGCGCCTGGATCTGAACCTGCCCGGCTACGCGCAACTGCGCGAAAGGCTGATGCCGACCAGCGAGCGCCTTGGTGTCAACGACCCGGAGCCGGCGCAACTGCATCGCGTCGAAAGCAACGTCGGCGAGCTCGCCAGTGAAGGCGCGCTGCTGGTGGCGATCGAGTTGGACGAACAGCGCCCATGGCCACCCGCGCTGCCGAAAAACGTCAGCAACGCGGGCATCCTCGACAGTCGCGAATCGCGGCACAAACTGCTCGAACAACTCAGTCGCTTCCCGCCGGCGCGGCTGGCCATCGCCTGTGATCCGCGACGTTCACCGGATCGCGGCAGCCTCGCATTGATCGCCGAACTCGCGCGCAACGCCGGCGCCACTCGCATCTGGCTGCTGCAAGCGCCGCCTGGCGAAGCGCTGGACGGGCAACGTCTGGGTGACTGGCACGCGGCGCTGCAACAGCTGGAACTGCCATTCGCCGATTGCGCGCCGATGAACTGGCTGGAGAGCGGACATGACTGATGCACGCAAGGCCCCGCTGAAACTCGCGGTGGTCGGCCACACCAACGTCGGCAAGACCTCGCTGCTGCGCACCCTGACCCGCGATGTCGGCTTCGGCGAAGTGTCGCACCGGCCGAGCACCACCCGACATGTCGAAGGCGCGCGGTTGTCGGTGGACGGCGAGCCGTTGCTCGATCTGTACGACACGCCAGGGCTGGAAGATGCGATCGCCCTGCTGGATTTTCTCGAACGTCTGGAACGCCCCGGCGAACGCCTCGACGGCCCGGCGCGGCTGGCGCGGTTTCTCGACGGCAGCGAGGCGCGCCAGCGGTTCGAGCAGGAGGCCAAGGTACTGCGGCAGTTGCTCGCCTCCGACGCTGGTCTGTATGTGATCGACGCCCGTGAACCGGTGCTGGCCAAGTATCGCGACGAACTGGAAGTGCTCGCCAGTTGCGGCAAACCGCTGCTGCCGGTGCTGAATTTCGTCAGCAGCGCCAACCATCGCGAACCCGATTGGCGCGAGGCGCTGGCGCGGTTGGGGCTGCATGCGCTGGTACGTTTCGACAGCGTCGCACCGCCCGAAGATGGCGAGCGGCGCTTGTACGAGAGCCTCGCCCTGCTATTGGAAAACGCCCGGCCGCAACTGGAGCGGTTGATCGCCGACCAGCAGGCGCAGCGCCTCGCCCGTCAGCAAAGCGCCGCACGCCTGATTGCCGAATTGCTGATCGACTGCGCTGCGTGCCGGCGCAGTGTGGTCAGCGAAGCCGAGCAGGAACAGCAGGCGATCAGCGAGCTGCGCAAAGCCGTACGCCAGCGTGAGCAGAAGTGCGTTGAGGCGTTGCTCAAGCTCTACGCGTTTCGCCCGCAGGACGCGGCGGCCAGTGATTTGCCGTTGCTCGACGGGCGCTGGGGCGATGACCTGTTCAACCCGGAAACCCTGAAGCAACTCGGCGTGCGCGTCGGCGGCGGCATTGCTGCCGGTGCAGCGGCCGGGGCTGGCGTGGATTTGCTGGTCGGCGGGATTACCCTCGGCGCAGCAGCATTGGCCGGCGCGATTGCCGGCGGTGCGCTGCAAACGGCGCGCAGTTATGGCAGTCGCCTGCTCGGCAAGATCAAAGGCCAGCGGGAATTGACGGTGGATGACGCCGTGCTGCGCCTGTTGGCGCTGCGCCAGCGCCAGTTGTTGCTGGCACTCGATCAGCGTGGGCATGCGGCGATGGACAGCATTCAGGTGGCCACACCTGTGGATAAAACCTGGCGCGAAGGCAAGTTGCCGGAAGCGCTGAACAAGGCGCGCGCGCATCCGCAGTGGTCGTCGCTCAATCCGCAGGCGAAGTTGAATCAGGCGGAAAGGCAGGAGCAGGTTGAGGCGTTGGCTGAAAATTTGTAGCGCTCACCCATTCGCGAGCAGGCTCGCTCCCACCTTGGAATATGGATCCCTTTGGGAGCGAGCCTGCTCGCGAATGCAGCACCTCGGTGCGCAGTCCTAAACAGCCAGCAGTCGCGCCGCTTTCGCTTTCAATCCAGCCAGATCCATCACCGGCACCGCCCTCTCCTTCGCCAACTCATCCCAGCGCCGCATGCGCAAACTCAGCGCACACAACGGATCAGCCTCGAACGCATCCGCCTCAGCCGCGCTCATTATCCCGCCCTGATATTCCAGCGTCCGCCGACTCGCCTCACTCAACCGCGCGTAATAGCCCGGCTCGCGCAAGGTCAGATAGCGTTTGGCCTGGACGTGATATTCCACCATTCGCGCCAGCCGCTCGCTGAAACCTGCCTCACGCAGATAATCCGCACCGAGCCGTTCATGGCTGACCACGCCATAACCGCCCATGTTTTGCGCGCCCTCGGCACACAAATGGCCGATGTCATGAAAGAACGCCGCCAGCACCACTTCATCGTCACAGCCTTCAGCCATGGCCAGTTCTGCGGCCTGGGACATGTGCTCCAGCTGCGACACCGGTTCGCCGATGTAATCGCTGGCGCCGAAGCGTTCATACAGACCGAACACCCGGGCGATCACCTGTTCGTGATTCATGCCTCCTCCAGTAACTGCGCGATGTTGCGTTCGGCCAGCGCCGGGCCGACGCTCATGCCGACGCCGGTGTGCATCAGCGCCACGCTCAGGCCCGGTGCCGGGCGCAGGAACGAAAACGGACCAGGCCCACGAGCACCATAGACGCCCTGCCAGCGTTCGACCACTCGCACCTGGCAGCCCAGCGTCTGCTCGGCGAGTTCGAGCATCCAGTTGTCAATCTGCTCGGCATTGAACGGTGACGCATCGCTGCCGTAATGATGCGAATCGCCGATGATCAGTTCGCCATACGGCGTCGGGCTGATCAGCAGGTGAATGCCGTTGGCGTGCAGGTGCAGTTGCTCACGGAGGATCTGCGCCTGCACCGCTGCGGCTTGCGGCAGATCGGCGAAGGCGCCGTAGTGCACGCAGCTCAGGCCGGTGAGCACGGCGTGTTGCAGGTTCAACTCGATGCTTGGTCTGGCCCGCAGCATTTGCAAGCGGCAGACTTGCGGCTCAAGCGCAGCAATCGGCTCGGCCAGCAGGGTCTGATAATCGTGGCCGGAGCAGACAATGATCTGCTTGCCGGTAAAACTGCCAGCGGTGCTGTGCAGAAGCCCCGGCTCGACGTCGCGCACCAGAGTGGAAAAGTGAAACTCGACGCCCAGGTCGCGGCGCAAATAATCGATCAGCGCCGGAATCGCTTCGCGCGAGTACAACTGCTGATCATCGACACCGTGCAGCGCGGCGCGGTGATGGCTGAACTGGCCGCCATACAAATCACGCAACGCCGCGCCGCGCAGCAGCTCGACGTTGTAGCCATGCTCGACCGCGCGGCCGGTGCAAAAGGCTTCGAGCAGGTGTTCTTCGGCCTCGCTGCGGGCGAACAGGTAGGAGCCGTTGCGCTTGACCTGCAGGCCGGCAAGTTGCGCCCAGTCGCCCCAGATATCGCGGCTGGCCTTGGCCAGTTCGAGCATGATGCCGGGCGGCTGACCGGTCACCAGCGCCTGGCCGAAGTTGCGCACCGAAGCGCCGAGGGGCGTGGCGGTGCGTTCGAATACCGCGACTTTCAGGCCGCGTTTGGCAGCGGCATAGGCGTGGGACAGACCGAGGATGCCGGCGCCGATGATGAGCAGGTCTTTGGGTTGTGTCATGTAGAGGTGCTCTGAATGAGAAACCGCTTTCGCGAGCAGGCTCGCTCCCACAGGGGACAGCATTGCAACTGTGGGAGCGAGCCTGCACGCGAAGGGGCCGTGTCAGTCGATAAAGATCTTACTTGGCCGCAACTTTCTCGGACTTGCCGTCATAACGCTTGCGCCACTCGGTGAGGATCTCGTCGCGATTCTTCGAGGCCCAGGCAAAGTCGTTCTTGATCAGGCGCTGCTCGTAATCAGCCGGCAATTCGGTCTGCGGCTTGGCAATCCCCGGCTGGGCGAGCACGGCGAAGTTCTCCTTGTACAGATCCATCGCCTCGGCGCTGGCGGAGAAGTCGGCGAGTTTCTTCGCTGCCTCTTCATGCGGTGTGCCTTTGATCACCGCCGTCGCTTCGATCTCCCAGCCCAGACCTTCCTTCGGCAGGATGATATCCAGCGGCGCGCCCTGGCGCTTCAGCTGCACCGCCGGGTATTCAAAGGAAATCCCGATCGGAAACTCCCCCGCCGCCGCCAGTTTGCATGGCTTGGAACCGGAGTGAACGTACTGGCCGATGTTCTGGTGCAGGCCGTCCATGTAGGCCCAGCCCTGCTTCTCGCCGAAAGTTTGCAACCAGGCGCTGACGTCGAGGAAACCAGTGCCGGAAGACGCCGGATTGGGCATGACGATCTTGCCCTTGTACTCAGGCTTGGTCAGGTCCTGCCAACTCACCGGTTTGCTCAAACCCTGCTTCTCGGCCTCGACGGTATTGAAGCAAATGGTCGCGGCCCAGACGTCCATGCCGACCCAGGCTGGCGGGTTGGCGGCGTCGCGGTAGTTCGCGCCGATCTTGCCGAGATCCTTCGGTGCATAGCTTTGCAGCATGCCTTGCTGATCGAGAATCGCCAGGCTCGACGCGGCCAGGCCCCACACCGCGTCAGCCTGCGGACGAGCCTTTTCGGCGAGCAGTTTGGCGGTGATGATCCCGGTGGAATCGCGCACCCATTTGATCTCGACGTCCGGGTTGGCCTTCTCAAAGGCCTCCTTGTAGGACTTCAGTTGTTCGGCTTCGAGGGCGGTGTACACCGTCAACTCGGTTTTTGCCGCGAAGGCATTCAGGCTGAAAGTCGCGAGCACAGCAGCGGCCAGGGCCATAGGCTTAAACATGAGCGTTTTCCTGTAGATGAGTTGATCGGGTTTGCAATCAGTGACCGGGCGCGGTTTGCCGCCAGGCCTGGGAGCGGCGCAACAGGCCGCGCGAAGCCCACGCCAGCAGCAGCGACACGCCGGCCGAAGTGAACAGAATCAGGGTCGACATCGCCGCCGCACCGCCGACGTTGCCGGCGTCGTCCATGTTCAGCACCGCCACCGCCGCGAGGATGGTGTCGGGGCTGTAAAGGAAGATCGCAGCGGAAACCGTGGTCATCGCCGAGACGAACAGGTAGCGCACGATGTCCAGCAGCGCCGGCAGGCAGATCGGCACGGTCACGCGCAGGTAATGCCGGTACAGCGGCGCCTTCAGCGACAGCGCGGCGGCTTCGAACTCGGCGTCGAGCTGGCGCAGCGCGGTGGTCGCGGTCATTTGTGCGGTGGTCAGGTAGTGCGCAATGGTGCAGACAATCAGCAGCGTCATCGTCCCGTAGAGCACGTGCAGCGGATTGCCGCTGAGGTTGAAGAAGAAGACGTAACCCAGGCCCAGCACCAGCCCCGGCACCGCCATCGGCACGAAGCTGAGCATGCGCAAAGCCAGGTTCAAGCCGCGCTGAGTGCGGGTTTTCTCCATCAGATAGGCGCCGGTAAAAATCAGCACGCTGCCAATCAGCGCGGTGCCCAGCGCCATTTTCAGACTGTTGCCGTAAGCGAGCCAGCCACCGCCGGCGGTTTCGTTGAACTGATAGTGGTTGAGCGACAGCGACAGGTTGTACGGCCAGAACTTCACCAGCGACGAAAACACCGCCATGCCGAACACCAGCAGCAGCGCGGCGCAAATCAGCAAAACGATCGCCAGATAGCAGCCGTCACGCAGCCTGGACGGCAGCGGCTTGAACACCTGCGCGCGTCCGCTCATCGAGTCACCATGGCGGCGACGCAACCACGCATCGACACCGAAACTGAACAGCGCCGGCAGTAACAGCACCATTCCGATCAACGCGCCGCGACCGAATTGCTGCTGGCCGACCACGGCTTTGTAGGCTTCCAGCGCCAGCACTTGATAGTCGCCACCGACCACCACCGGCACACCAAAATCGGTAATGGTCAGGGTGAACACCAGACAGAACGCGGCGAACACCGCCTGGCGCGTCGCCGGCCAGGTGATGCTGCGAAACGCCTTGGCCGGACTGGCGCCCATGCTCGATGCGGCATCGAAAAGCCGTGCATCGGCCAGCGACAATGCCGAGAGCAAAATCATCAGCGCATGGGGGAAGGTGTAGATCACCTCGCCCAGCACAATGCCCCAGAACCCATAGATATTGTCCGAGAGCAGCCCACGCAGCATGCCCTGGTTGCCGAACAGATAGACCAGCGCAATTCCCGGCAGCATCGACGGCGCCATCAGCGGCAGCAGCGAGATCCCGCGCCAGATGCCTTTGCCCGGAATCAGCGTGCGTTGCAGCGCGTAGGCAAACAGGTAGGCCAGCGGTACGACAATGGCCGCAACGCTGAGGGACACTTTCAGGCTGTTGCCGAGCAGCCAATGGAAATTGGCACTGGTTACCAACTCTTTCGCCGCGAGCCAGCCACCGCCCTGCCCGGCGTCATTGCTGAAACCGCGCCAGAAGATCGCCAGCAACGGCAGCAGCACCGCGAGGCCGAGCAACACCAGCAAGAGGACTTTGCCGCCGAGCACGAACAGGCGATCGCCGATCTCGGCTTTCGAGGACTGTCGCACCTGCTTGTGCGGTAGCGGCAGCGCGAAGTTGCTGTTCATCAGGCGAACACCTGCAAACTGCGCGGCGGCAAGGCGACCATGATCTGCTGGGCGCCGAGGCGCGGCATGGTTTCTGGCGCGAGTTCGGCAAGCAGCGCATGGCCCGGCAATTGATCAAGTTCGAAGCTCATCCGGCAGCGGTTGCCGAGGAAAGTGATTTCGCGAACCTTGGCCGGGAACAGGTTCTCTTCGTGCACCAGCGGGTTGACGTTGATCGCCTCCGGGCGGCAGAACAGTCGACCCGAAGCGCCGTGCGCGCTGCCCTCGGCCAGGCGCAGATTCATCCCGCCGACCTGGGCGTGACTGTCGCTGCTGCGCTGAAACGGCAGCCAGTTGCCCTGGCCGACAAACTCGGCCACGAACGGCGTGGCCGGGCGGTTGTAGATTTCCTGCGGGGTGGCGTACTGCTCGACGCGGCCGTTATTCATGACCGCGATGCGATCGGCCATCAGCATCGCTTCGTCCTGATTGTGCGTGACCATCAGGGTCGTGATGCCGAGGTTGCGTTGCAGCTGACGCAGCTCGGTGCACAAGTGCTCGCGCACCCGCGCGTCGAGGGCCGACATCGGTTCGTCGAGCAACAGCAGCGACGGCGCCGGCGCCAATGCACGAGCGAGCGCTACTCGCTGTTGCTGACCGCCGGATAATTGGCCTGGGTACTTTTTCTCACTGCCAGTGAGGCCGACCAGTTCCAGCATCTGGCCGACACGCCGGCGCACTTCATCGCGACCGCTGCCGGCTAGGCCGTAGGCAATGTTCGCCTCGACCGTCAGATTGGGAAACAACGCGTAGGACTGGAACAGAATCCCGTAATCCCGCGCTTGCGGAGCAAGATGCGAGACATCGCGATCGCCCAGATACAACTCGCCGCTGTCCTGCTGCTCCAGCCCGGCAATGCAGCGCAACAATGTGGTCTTGCCACAGCCCGACGGGCCGAGCAGGCACACCAGTTCGCCGGCGGCGACATCGAGGGAGACGTTGTCCAGCGCAGTGAACGCACCGAAACGCTTGTGCACGCCGCGCACTTTCATCGGCGCGCCGGGGTTGGTCAGGGCAGTTGCGATGGCAGGATTCATGGACGGACCTCAGCAAACGAATGAGGCCAATCCTAGAGTTGTAATGCGTCCGTCATGTGGCAGCGAGGCAAAAACCGCTGATAGTGGTATTCGGGGATTTTGGTTCACTGCAGATCGTTCCCACGCTCTGCGTGGGAACGATCATTACGCAGGAGACATCTCTTGGGCCAAGCCGAGAAAGGCTGCCGGCAACCGCGCACCCTTGCGCTCTTTGAGGCAATACAGATACTCCGGAATCTGCGGCGCATTCTCGATGGTCAGCACGCGCAACTGCGGATCATGCGGCACCTCCTGCCGGGCGATGATGCTGATGCCGATATTGCGCAGCACCGCCTCGCGGATCGACTCGCGGCTGCCGATCTCCAGCAGCGGGCCGAAGCTCACTCCGGCGCTGGCCAGCAACTCTTCGGTCAAGCGCCGCGTGGTCGAACCCGGTTCGCGCATCAACAACGTATGCCCGGCCAGCGCGTTCAGCGTCACATGTTCCTGCGCCGCCAACGGATGATTGCGATGCACCGCCAGCACCAGCGGATCGGTTCCGAGCACCCGGCGAATCAACCGCGTGTCATCAAGCAACTGCGACGATGCGGCGACATCAACACGGTAATCCTCCAGAGCCTCAAGCACCTGCTGCGAGTTGCCGATTTCCACCGACACTTCCACCTGCGGCAAACGCTCGCGGAAGGTTTTTACCAGATCGAGGATGTAATACGGCGCCGTCGCGGCAATACGCAGCGTGCCCTGCACCTGACCGCTGTTGCGCAGGAAGAACTCGATGTCCGCCTCTTGCTGCAACAGGGTCTTGACCATCGGCAGCAGCCGCGCGCCTTCGTCACTGACGCTTAAACGGCGCCCGCCACGGTAGAACAGTTCCACCGAATACTGACTCTCCAGATTGCGGATCTGCGTGGTCACGGTCGGTTGGCTGAGGCCGAGCTTTTTCGCCGCCAGCGTGATGCTGCCCAGGCGGGCGACCATGTAAAACGCTTTCAGCTCGGCACTCAGCACAACCATCCCTCATTGTTATTTGCGCAACAGGCGCAAACCGTTGAACACGACCAGCAGGCTCACGCCCATATCGGCAAACACCGCCATCCACATGGTGGCGAGCCCGGCGAAGGTTACCGCAAGAAAGATCGCCTTGATCACCAGCGCCAGTGCGATGTTCTGTTTGAGGATGCTCGCGGTGTTGCGCGACAGGCTGATGAATGCGGGGATCTTGCGCAGATCGTCGTCCATCAGGGCGACATCGGCGGTTTCGATCGCCGTGTCGGTGCCGGCAGCGGCCATGGCAAAACCGATCTCGGCGCGGGCCAATGCCGGGGCATCGTTGATGCCGTCGCCGACCATGCCGACCCGGTGGCCCTGCTTGTACAGATCTTCAATGGCTTGCAGCTTGTCGGTCGGCAGTAAGTCGCCGCGCGCCTCGTCGATGCCGACCTGAGCGGCAATCGCCTGGGCGGTGTGGAAGTTGTCGCCGGTCAGCATCAGGGTTTTCACCCCAAGCTCATGCAACTGACGAATCGCTTCGCGGCTGGTTTCCTTGACCGTGTCGGCCACGGCGAACAGTGCCAGTGGGCCTGAGCTGTCGAGCAGCAGCACCACGGATTTGCCCTGCTTTTCCAGCGCGAACAGCTTCTCTTCCAGTTGCAGTGAGCACAGGCCGAGCTCTTCGACCAGACGATGGTTGCCCAAGTGATAAGTCTGGCCGTTGATGTCACCTTTAACACCGCGCCCGCCCAGCGCGGCGAAGTTATCCACAGTTAGCGCGGCGAAGTTTTTATCCACAGCGGCATTGGCAATCGCCAGCGACACCGGGTGATCGGAGCGCCCAGCCAGCGCGGCGGCGATTGCCGGTGCGCTGGCATCGGCCGTCGGGTCGAGTGAGAGGTAATCGGTCTGCACCGGTTTGCCGTGGGTGATCGTGCCGGTCTTGTCCAGTGCCAGATAGTCGAGCTTGAAGCCGCCTTCCAGATACACGCCGCCCTTGACCAGAATGCCCTTGCGCGCCGCCGCCGCGAGGCCGCTGACGATGGTCACCGGGGTGGAAATCACCAGTGCGCACGGGCAGGCAACCACCAGCAACACCAGCGCACGGTAGATCCAGTCGAACCACGCCGCGCCCATGAACAACGGCGGGATGATCGCCACGGCCAAGGCGAAGACGAACACCGCCGGGGTGTAGATTTTCGAGAATTGATCAACGAAGCGCTGAGTCGGCGCCCGCGCGCCCTGGGCCTGTTCGACCGCGTGAATGATCCGCGCCAGCGTCGAGTTGTTGGCCGCAGCGCTGACCGTGTATTCCAGCGAGCCGGCCTGATTGATGGTGCCAGCGAAGACTTTATCGCCAACAGTTTTTTCCACCGGCAGGCTTTCACCGGTTATCGGCGCCTGGTCAATGGTCGAGCTGCCGCTGACCACCGCGCCGTCCAGCGCGATGCGCTCGCCGGGTTTCACCCGCACGCGGGCGCCCAGTTCGACGCTTTTTACCTCTTGTTCGCGCCAGTTGCCGTCGGCCTGCAATACCGTGGCCTGCTCGGGAGTCATTTGCATCAAACCACTGATCGCATTGCGCGCGCGGTCCAGCGAGCGTGCTTCGATCAGCTCGGCGACGGTGAAGAGGAACATCACCATCGCCGCTTCCGGCCACTGGCCGATGAGGATCGCGCCCGTCACGGCAATGCTCATCAGCGCATTGATGTTGAGGTTGCGGTTCTTCAGGGCAATCCAGCCCTTTTTATAGGTGCCGAGGCCGCCGCTGAGGATCGACACCAGCGCAACAATCGCCACCACCCAGTCGGGGGCAGCGCTGGTGAAGTGGATGACTTCGGCGCCCAGCGCGGTCAGGCCGGACAGCGCCAGTGGCCACCAGTGTTTTTTCACCGCAG
Source organism: Pseudomonas sp. Marseille-Q5117 (assembly GCF_946901175.1). Taxonomy (NCBI): domain Bacteria; kingdom Pseudomonadati; phylum Pseudomonadota; class Gammaproteobacteria; order Pseudomonadales; family Pseudomonadaceae; genus Pseudomonas; species Pseudomonas sp. Marseille-Q5117. Next base: position 114,375 of record NZ_CAMPPP010000003.1, read on the forward strand.
CCGGTACCGGCGCATCGACGCCCGCCTCGAGTGGCTCGGCGTGCATGCCGAGGGATTTGATCGCGTCGGTGATCGGCTCGGTGCCCGGCAGATTGTGGGTTACGCCAAGCACGCGGTTGATCAGGTTGAATTCCAGCTGCTGCACCCCGGCCAGTTTGCCGAGCTTGTTCTGGATCAGCGTCTGCTCGGTCGGGCAGTCCATTGCCTCGATGCGGAAGCTGCTCAGCCGCGCGTCGGCGCTGGTCTTTTCGCTCAATTGCACCCGCGCAGGTGCGGCGGCTTTTGACGAGCAGCAGGCATCGCCGCCATGCGCATGTTTATGCACGGGCTGCAATTTATGACTGTGATCGTGACCGTCGCCGGGCTTGTGGGTGTGCAGGGAATCGCTCATTGGTCGCGTCCATGAAGGTGCCTGTTGCCAAGTAAAGACCCTGTAGCCACTATAGGGTCAAGCACCCTTTTGGAGATGGCGGTCATGAAGATCGGCGAACTGGCGAAACTCACCGACTGTGCGGTGGAAACCATCCGCTACTACGAGCGCGAAAACCTCCTGCCGGAACCGGCGCGCAGCGACGGTAACTATCGCGTCTACACCCAAGCCCACGCTGAACGCCTGACCTTCATCCGCAACTGCCGCACCCTCGACATGACCCTCGAAGAAATCCGCAGCCTCCTCGCCCTGCGCGACAGCCCGCAGGATCAGTGCGAGAGCGTCAATGCGTTGATCGACGAACATATTCAGCACGTGAAGGCGCGAATTGATGGGTTATTGGCGTTGCAGAGACAACTGCTCGACCTGCGCCAACGCTGTGGCGAAGGGCCGGAGGCCGATCAGTGCGGGATCTTGCAGCGGCTGGAGGTGAGTGGCGGGGTTGTCGCGACCGAAGTTGAACATTCCCACGTCGGCCGTAGCCACGGCCACTGACGGGCGAAGCTCGTTCCCACGCTCCGCGTGGGAATGCCGCCATGGACGCTCCGCGTCCAAAGTGACGCAGAGCGTCACGGGATTCATTCCCACGCGGAGCGTGGGAACGATCAATGGTGACTAGACCGCCATCGGCGCGGTCATCGGCGGATGGTGCTCATAGCCTTCCAGCGAGAAGTCGCTCGGCTCGGCCAATTCCAGCCACTCCGGCTGATACACACCAGTCTTGGCAAACTCCGGCACGCGATCGGAGATCTTCAGTTTCGGCATGGCAAACGGCTCGCGCTTGAGCTGTTCGTTGAGCATGTCCAGGTGGTTCTCGTAGACGTGCGCATCGCCGATGAAATAGGTGAACCAGCGCGGCGTGTAACCGGTGAGGCGACCGATCAGGCTCAGCAGCGCGGCGCCCTCGGTGAGGTTGAACGGTGTGCCCAGTGGGTTCGTGCTACCCATTTTATGCACACTACGATGAGAATCTTAGGTAATACCCAGAGCATCTCGGAGTGCATTATTATAATTGCACATTACGCTATAGATAACAAGCACTTGCGCTCATTGATTGCACGTTCTTCTGCAGGCCCTACCCACGGTGAATGCCTAGGAAAACGTGTCGCTCTGCCCACGTCCCTGCTGCCGGTATCTGAAGACCTCAGCTCGACCAACCTCCCAACTGGGAACGTCTCCTCGTCGATGGTCAAGTCACTCTGAGCCGCCTGTAACGTATACACTCGGCGCAGGCGATCTGCCATTACGACAACCTGATTTTGCAACGGACACTCCATGGATTACAGACGCATCAGAGGCATGGACTCAGGACAGCGCCTCGCCTTTGAAGAACTCGTTTGCCAGCTTGCACGACGCGAACCACCAGCCGCTGACGCGGAATTCAGGCGAATAGAGGGCGCTGGGGGTGACGGCGGTATCGAGGCGTATTGGCTGTTGAGCGATGGAAGCGAGATAGGTTACCAAGCCAAATACTACCTAAAGGCAGGTGACATTGATTGGGCCAATATTGACGACTCCGTTCAGCGCGCCCTGCAGTCACATCCATCGCTAACCAAATACGTTGTGGCGTTAGCCTGCGACCTGACTGATAGGAGCGGTAAGCAAGGGGGCGGCAGAAGAGGTTGGGAACATTGGGAAGCCCATAAGGAAAAATGGACATCCTATGTTCCATCGGGTCAGACAGTGGAGTTTGTTCCTTGGACTGCCTCAGACCTGACTCACCGACTCTCCCTATCAAATGCCGAAGGCCTGAGAAGATACTGGTTTGGGGACATCGAATTCTCACCGACTTGGTTGTCAGAAAAAGTCGAATGGGCTGTAAAGTCTCTCGATGAAAGGTTTCATCCTGAAGATCATGTCGAAGTTGGGATTGAAAAGCTATTCAAGGTGATTTTGCACGATCAGGACATCATTTCAGAGCTCCAGGCTAAGATCGACAAAGTCCGCGCTTTAGCAAAAATAAGCAACACCACAAATGAATTGGGCAGTTCCAGCACCGCTCTCATGGGAAGCGTTGTATACCAGGTGAAAAAGCTTGATGCGCTTAAAGTAAAAATCACACCTGACGCTTGGCTTACTTGGCCACTGGCGGAATGTCTTGCATGCATCGAACAAATTTCGGACAGCGTCCATGATCTCCAACGTACGGCATGGACAATCAAGGAAGAGAGACGTAATGCGAAAAAGCCCCGAAACGAATCTTTAGAATCCTTAGATCATCAGTTGAGCGAGCTTAGCGACGCGTCATACGCACTAAGGTCATCACTTCAAGACAGATATTTCTCTGTAGAGCATAGCCGCAGTTTTTTCCTTAACGGAAAGGCCGGCACCGGCAAATCTCACTTACTTGGTAACATTGCTCTGCAAGCCATCTCGGTTGGCAGGGTCGTTGTCCTTATACTCGGCCAACACTTAACTAACGAAAGCATTTGGAGCCAAGTCACTGACCGTTTAGGCCTTGGAGATATAGATCCTGACGCTTTCCTTCAAGCATTGAGTGCTGCTGCAGAGGTCACGGGCAAGCGCGGCTTGATTCTGATTGATGCTCTAAACGAGGGATCTGGCATAACCCTGTGGCGTAAGGAGCTTGCAGCGTTCATTGCTAGGATTGAGAAGCATAAAAACCTACTGGTTGTGTTCAGTTGCAGAAGTGAATATACACCTTACGTCATACCTTCCAGCCTTGACGAAAAAGTCCCATCTTTTCTAATTCGCGGATTCGTGACTCCTGAAGAACAGGCCCGCGCTGCTCGCATATACCTAGGTAAACGAGGAATCTCACAACCTAATGTTCCCTGGCTAGCTGCAGAATTCGTCAATCCACTATTTTTGAGAAGTGCCTGTATTGCGCTGAACAAAGAAAATCAAAAATGGTTTCCGAGAGGATTGACTGGTACTAAGCAGGTTTTCTCTTTTTATCTGAGAAGTATTGCTCGACACTTAGGTGCGGGAAGAGACGGCAGCGATGATCTCGTCAAACCAACCAATCAAGCCCTTTTATCGATTGCTATGGAGATGGCCGCACAGCGGCAAGACTACGTTTGTTACTCCCACGCCATACGCATCGTTGCTGATAAGTTTCACGCCTTTCCGCCTCCACCAGGAACAACCTGGTTTGAGGTACTTCAGCGAAGTGGATTGTTCAGGATTGATCCAGATCCAAAAAGCAGAGATATCGACCCGTTCGACTCGTCGGAAGACATTGTCCGCTTTAGCTTCCAGAGGCTACAGGATTATTTGATGGCTTCGGGGCTTCTAGACGAGGTCAAAGACCCTGCAGAAGCCTTAATAAACGGCTCGCTCCAGTTCATTCACAATGGAAAGCGGCTTCATCCCAAGTGGGCCGGTTTGGCCGAAGCGCTGTCCGTACAGTTACCTGAACGCTTCCAAGAGGAATTTCTCGATGTTATGCCTAGAGGCGCGAATCAATGGGTAAACGACAACGCTAGCGAAAATGCTTTCATTGAAAGTTTGCGGTGGCGAGCTAATAAGTCGTTCAGCAACCGTACACTTGAACTCTTTGAGCATTTCCTATCTGAGAACGAAGATTATTTAGATATCATGCTTCAAGTGAGTGCGAGTGTAGGCCACCCGTGGAATGCGAAGTTTTTGCACAATCGGCTGGCGGCTCAGAGCATGCCCAAGCGCGATGCGTCATGGACAACTCAGCTAAACTTCCTGTCTATGGATGAGGAAAATACCGGGCGGCGTTTGATTGAATGGAGTGCCTTCGAGCAAAGCGATCAAACAGACCCAGAAGTCCAGTACCTCTGCGCAATAACATTGACCTGGTTTTTCACTTGCTCTCACCGGGAGCTGCGAGACAAAGCGACCAAGGCGCTTACGTCGCTCATGATCTGGAATCCCAGCCTGTATGGGATGCTTTGCAGGGATTTCAGCCAGGTAGACGATCTCTACGTCCTCGAGCGCCTACACACAGCCGCCTTTGGAGCATGCTGCATTGATCCAGAGCAGCATCGACTGAGCACCTTTTCTGAGGTCGCGTACAACGAGGTCTTCGACAGAGAGGATGTTCCGCTCTCGATTCTACTCAGGGACAGCGCGTTAGGCATTATCGAGCACGCATTGCTAAATCATCACCTGCCCGAACAGGTTGATATCGTGAAAGCAATGCCCCCTTACCACTCCAAAAACATCAGACTGTCAGTGTCCGAAGAGGCCCTTGAAAAAGCGGTGAAGCAGGCTGGAGACTCGCAGATCCAAGACTCTTGCGCAGGATGGGGAGGCGATTTCGCCAGCTATGAGATCCAACCGAGGATCAGCTCGTTCTTGAACGTGCCATTGAGTTTGCCGGAGCCTCTGAGCGCCACTCAGGTATACGAGCGGTTTGAGGATGAGGTCATCAATCACTGCGATCTAAGAACTGACGTCCTGAGAATGATGAACGATTTCAGGCCCAATGCCTTCAGGGATCTCAGGCTCAAGCTTTCTGAGCAAGATACTGCTGAGCGCTCAACTTACTTCGCAAGGGCTGAAAAAATACTTCTGGATATTTTGAGCCCTGACGAGCGGGCAAGGTATAAAAAGGAGTATAAAAAACGCTTCAAACCCTCTACGGCTGGGGATGACCGGTTACCTCACGTCGATATACAGGCGGCGCAGCGTTGGGTCGCCAAACGAGCTTATGGGCTAGGCTGGACAAAAAGACTGTTTCCAGATGATCGTTCAGGTCGGTATGACTACAGCCGTAATCGACCATTGATCGAGCGCATCGGGAAAAAATACCAGTGGCTCGCTCTCGATGAGCTTCTCTGCAGCCTTGCCGACAACAAGTGGTTATCTGAAACGAGTGAACAGGGGGCACGTTGTTATGCCAGCCCTCTAGACATCGGCACTCATCGCGACATAGATCCAACCATCCTGCTCACTGACGAGCACAGCCGGCCTGATGTACACCATCCAGTGATCGATGAGTTTCGGATATCCATACGAGAGACTGTCGAAAACGACGTGGGGAAATGGCCATTCGAGGAAGAACCCTCCGACGGCATGGCAGACCTGGTAATCCGTACTGATTCAACCCATGCGGCATGGGTAGTCCTACACGAACATCGCTCTGTGACAGTGAAGTACCCAGAGAAGGAAGGTGGGGAGCATGGCTCCAGGCAACAGCAGTGGCGCTTCCTGTTGCCGGTGTTGGTGAGGGAGGAGGACGAGCAACAGCTTCTCGATTACATTCGGGAAAAGCAAAAGCTGGAAGTGGACTCCTGGACAGCCCGTGATTTCACCAATGATGGCTATCTCAGAGAAGCGCCATGGCGCTCGACATGGGCTCAAGAGCAATGGTCAACCTACGACTTTTACGACTTGGGGGAAATAGAAGTCGCCTATCCCTGCTTCCGCCACTATTGGGAGTCTCATTTGGATGTCTCAATGCCCGAAGGCGCGCAGGCTTTAATACCAGCGCCTTGGCTGGCCCAGAGGCTCAACCTGACGCCCCATCCTACAGATCAAGCTGTCTACGTGGATCACTCTGGAGAAACTCGCTTCATTTGCGGCAGAAGTCCCGGTGACGGCTCACACGCGTTTATCGACCAGCAGCTTTTCCAGACATTTCTGGCGGAAGACGGGCTTGCTTGTGTATGGGTTTTTGTGACGGAACGTAGCGCATGGCCGGGCGGTGATAATGAACATGCATCCCGGCGACGTTCAGAAGGCGTGGTGTGGCAAAAGCACGGCAAACTGCAGATGGTTCATTGGAGCGATGATTGGGCTAGGGGCAGCTCAGAGCGTTATGTTCCAGCAAAATCGTAACCGACCCGCTCAGTAGGGGTAGGCTGAAACTGGGCCCTCCCCCCACTAAGTCCGGCCTACCTCAAGGCTGTCAGCAACCTTGCTAGCCCTTAAAATGAGCGGCCAATTCCTAGCGTGGTAAGTCGGCCTCTTCCATTTGCGAGAGAATTTGCTTTTTGAAGTGGCTTCGCCGTGTGGTGTCGTGCATGTATGTGTCGATGAGTCTCTCTGCGATCCGGGGAGTATTGCTCAGCACATGCTTCACTATCTCCCGCATTTCACCCAATGGCTTGCCCTGTTGGGCGAGGTACTTCTCAAGCACCTTGCGCAAATTCGCTTTAGACAATTGAGGCTGCTCAGCTACCAGCGCTTCAGGTCTAAGCCGCATGAAGGCCACCTGCCCGACAATTTTTTCTGCATGGTCGTATTCGTTGAAACTTGAAATCTCCAGAGAGCGGGAGTTTAGAACTTGGCCTCCATCGTTAATCAGCGATTCGTAGATGATCTGTGTTTCATCCTCGACTACCGAAGTGAGCACCTCGTCCTTGTAACCAAAGTAGAACCCGAAGGGTAGTTTCCCATCCTCATTTGCTGCCGTCGCGATGAACGCAAATGAGTGGCAGAATCCTGCAACCACTGTTAACTCGCCACGGGCTGCGTCCATAATCGCCCGCAGATCCTGACCATACTGTTGCCAGCAAATGAAGCCGCCACTGGGCATGGCCAAGCCTTTCTCGGCATCTCCATGGCCATCGATGAAAACCAGCGGAAGCAGCCCCACCTTGCAAGAGTCCCGGATCTTTTTCATGGCGGCAGACCAATTATCTCGATGCCTGCATTGCACGTGATACACGCGCGATGTGTCATGGATAATGTTTTGCGCCGACAGAGCCATCAATGAGTCGCAGATCCCTTCATGGCGAGTACGAGCAGATTGCTTATCATCCTCTCTGAGGCAATCGATGAGAAAAATGGTGTTGGCGTCGGAGGCAATCTTCTGGTCGTAGTTAAGCGTTATCTCTTCCATCACAGAGGCCCTTATAGGCAGGTAGGCGCTTAGCATGGCCCACCTGCATCATGGCAGCACTTCCTTACAAATGCGATAGCAAGAAGCCACCAACCCCGTGACACTGCGTCAAAGCTGAGGCAGGATTATCGCGCTCAAGCACCATCGTGCTCGCCCTACGAGGCGGGGCCTTGGAACGCACGGAGCGCTCAATTCCCAACAGCTGTACGCGTAAATGGAGTTCACATGGCTGTAACACTGAAACGCTCGAACCTTCAGACTGATGTCTATACCTACACTTGGACTCGAGATGAAGGCGATTCACCTTACGCAGGTATTCAAGATCGCCGCCAGGTGGACAAGGATGAGGGCTATGAAGTCCTGTACTTCCTAGAGCAACTCCTGAACAAGCACGACAAGACGAAGGTTAACGAGCTGCACGCCGCAGAAGACGCCCTTCATCACAAAGACTTGAGCAAGGTCACTGATCGGGTTGACCTCACCGGAGGGGTGGAGAAAATTTTGGGCTGGTAAACAAAGCTGACGCGTACGCGGGGCATGCCGCGTGTCTTCATGACTGCAGCTCGATGGCGATGACGCCGTTGCAGTTTTGGGCTTGCCCCCGCTGGGGTACGGCTGTCGTGAACCAAACCACTGCTGTGCAGTGTTTTGGCCCTTCGGGCGTCCATCCTCCAGCCTTTGGCCCGGAGGGCCGGCGCGCTCCGCTTGCGCTCGTTGGTACAGCCAAGAACCCTCATCTTTCGACGGCGGTTGGCGTGCAGGCGACACTAGAACTGCGATCCAAGCCAACTGAAGCTCAGATGAACCCTGAACAAAAACGACCATTCCCACTGTGCGGGGAACCGTGAGGGAGATCTCTATCATCTGCAGCAAGCAGTCACAGATGATTTAAATTAATTTAGAAAACAAAAAAGCCACCCTAAGGTGGCTTTTTTGATCTTGCCTTGCGGCGAAAAACGAATCTTGCCTTGCGGCTACAGACAAAGAATACGGAAAACGCTGAGGCTATGTCAATACCTTTGACATTCAAGCGGGCTGGGCCAAGACCTCTTCGACGTTGGCCGCTGCAGCCTCAACAGGGACGGGCTCTTCGACAGGCACCATTTTTCCCATACCCATGGAGATCATCACTCCATAGCGGATTTTCAGCAATGTGTTCTCGGACACCTGGTGGGCAGGGATATTTTTTCGAGTCTCCGGATCGAAAACATCAGTCAATCGACCACCGTCAACGGCTTGCACAAGATTGCTTTTCGCCCAGCGAGGTTTACCGGCAGCGTAGCGAGCTGTCACCGGAAAGTCGCCACCCATCTGGACATGCATTCCAGAATTTTCTGGCACCTTGTGTGGTTTCGGGCCATTTTCAAACGTACTGCTGACAGGCACAACCAAGTATAGACCCCGGTGTTTCCCGATCACCACTACCGCCCTGCGCTTGATGAGCTCGTTGGGAATCCGATAATTGTAGGCAGTGTCATCAGCCTCATCGCGCGCGACCGTGGTATCCGCACCCTCAGCTCCCTTCTTGAAGAGCCCAAATTCACATTCGTAGATGTGACCAATCCTGACCTGTCCGGCTACCCGCGTTTGCGCCACTTCGCTTGCTCCTTCATCACTGCTTTTCTGACTCAGCCGTTTATTGACGCCTATTTGCCTTGCCGAAGCAGGCTCAGATCTTTAGCCACCAAAGATTGCGACACCCCCAGCAAGTCAGCTATCTCTGACTGAGTCAGACCATCGTCATACATCTGTTTCTCAAGCTGACGACGCTCCGAAACGGAAATCTCGTTCGGGTCGAATTGGGTCATCTGCTTGAACGAGCGTCCCCGAATCCGTGCAGAAACCACCTGACCAGATGCCTTGGCAACGTGCGCGACGATCACACCAGCTGCCCCGGTAACCTTGAACTTATCTCGGGTCACGTCGATGCCTAAACCGTCGATTGTGGCCATAAGTGCGTTTCCGTCAGCAGCCAGCTTCGCTGGAGTTCGTGCCATGGACTGACTCCCTTAGTGGTAGATTTCATTGAAATCAAGGAAATCAATGAACGCGAAGAAATCCTAGCACCTCTACGTCAATTTTGCCAAATCAATTACCGATATCCGGTTCAGGAGGGCCGAAAATGCGCGATCCGTGAACGTAACTTGATCCTCTCCAACGCTTTCGCGAGGCGTTCCCTTCCACATCTTGCAACCAATTTGGAGGCAAAAAAACATGGCAAATAGCCATTCCTTGCCTACGCTCAGGAATTACTCTGTGAGATGAGCGCACCATGACGAAGATTGAGGCAGGGCCAGTTGTAGCTGATGATTTTGAGACGTGGCTGAATGGGCGCCCCAAATGGTTGCAGACTGCAGCTCGAATGCTTATCGACTCGAAGCGGCAGCTGAACCAGGACGAAATCAAAGAGCTGTCCAGGCTTTGCAAGGTCGAAGCCAAGGGTGAGGCTGATACAGGATTTCTGAGCGTTACGCCCGGCACGTTATCGCAGGTCGCCAATAGACCCATGCTTCGGATTGAAGAGATCCTGGATGTGCATGGGTTGAACGCAATCAAGCCTGGCGCCAACCTCCCCTTCGGCAAGAGTAACCTGTCTGTTATCTACGGACAGAATGGAACGGGCAAAAGCGGGTTTGCAAGGTTGCTCAAGCAGATCTGCGGATCACGTTCCAAGGACGACATTCACGGAAATGTCTTCGATCCAGCACCGACTCCGTGCCGTGCACAGTTCAAGGTATCGATTGACGGTAAATCGGCTGATGTTCACTGGGACATTCCCAGTGGGCCTCACAAAGCGCTACGACATGCACAGGTGTTCGATACCAAGGCTGCCCAGCAGTACATGACCAGGACTGAGGCTTGCTATGAGCCAAGTCGGATGAAGTTTGTATCCGCGCTGATCGCCACCGCAGATGCCGTTAGCGCGGAGCTTGCTAGAGAAAAGGCGTTGCTTAGCAAAGCGCTACCCGCTATGGCTCAGAGCCTTAGTCAAACAGTCGAAGCGAAATGGCTTTCCGCCTTGAAGAGCACGACTGCGCCCGCGAGCATTGATAAGGAATGTCTGTATACCGACCAACTTGATCGGGAGCGTATAGAAAGCGAAGCCTTGCTTGCAGAGAAAGACATCGCCGGTCGTCTTTTGGCTATCAACAAAGAAAAAACTGCCCTGAAAAGTATCGAGACAGCGATGTCGACACTTCAGTTGGGCTTGAACGACGCGACGGCGGGTGAACTGGAAAACCTGAAGAATACCGCCGTCAAAGCGAGGAGCACCTGCGAAGAGGCAGCGGCAGCTATTTTCGGGAAAGCAGAGCTTGAGGGTGTTGGCTCAGCGACCTGGCAGAAAATGTGGGAGCAAGCACGTGCCTATTCCACGGGCACAGCCTACGTCGATATAGCGTTCCCTAACGTCTCAGCTGACTCACGTTGCGTACTTTGCCACCAAAGCCTCAGCGAGGACGCCAAAGCCCGACTGACAGGGTTTGAGAAGTTCGTGACCGACGGTCTCGAAACAACCGCCAAGACGGCTGAAAATGGTTTTGCTGATCGCAAAAAGCGGCTGCCAATTCTTCCCGGACAAGCTGACTGGATTGTCCACATGTCCACTCTAGGTTTTGAAGAGGCCGATGGGGTCAGTTGGCTTGACCTGTTGAAAGCACGGTTTGATCAAATTGCACTGGGCAGCCCTGTAGGCACCCTGCAACCTTTCGACTGGTCGGGCATAAACGAGGCGGCAAAGACCAAGTCTGCAAAACTCATCGAAGAGGAGCTGAGCCTGTCGGCCTTGTTGAAAGATGAACATCGCCAAGCCGTGCAGAGCCGAGTTCAGCAACTCCAAGCCAAGCAGTGGCTCTCTCAAAACAAAGCGTCAATTGTTGCAGAAAGGGCTAGGTTGATCGCCGTTGCAGCGATTGATAAAGCTTCGCGCTCAGCCGCCACCAATGCCCTGACTACGAAGAAAAACGAGCTGGCGAAGACCGAGCTTGATGCCGGCTATCAATCTCGATTCCTGGATGAGTTGAAGCGCCTCGGCGGACACCGCCTTCCAATCGCGCCGCAAAGTAAATCCGGGGGCAAAGGCAAGATCACCTTCGGCTTGAACCTGGTGGGCGCAAATGGCACCCATGGCCTGGACTACATCTTGAGCGAAGGAGAGACCAGGATCGCTGCGCTGGCAGCGTTCCTTGCGGACACCACAGGCTCAAATCAACTGGCCCCGTTCATTTTTGATGACCCGATTTCTTCGCTGGATCAGGACTTCGAAGAAAAAGTAGTCGAGCGTCTCGTGGCCCTATCTCAGACGAGGCAGGTCATCATTTTCACTCACCGACTTTCTCTAGTAGCTCAGGTAGAAGCTGTTACCAAGAAGTGGGAGCAGACCCCTGGTATGCCCACCATCAAGCCAACGCTGACGTCACTTCAACGGTTAGCGAAAACTGCCGGCATTGTCGCGACTGCAAGCGCTCGAGACCTGAAGCCGGAAAGCGCGGTGCGCGGATTGATAGATAACACTATTACACGCCTCAAAAAGCATCTGGAGAAGGCTGAGGTCGAGGCGTATGAGTCGCTTGGCAAGAGCGCTTGCAGTGACTTCAGAATCATCGTGGAAAAGACGGTGGAGTACATCTTACTGGCAGATGTCGTAGGACGTTTCAGGCGTGCGATCAACACCCAGGGCAAACTGCACAAGGTTGCCAAGGTGACAAATGAAGACTGCGTATTCATTGATGACCTGATGACACGCTACTCAGTGTTTGAACATGCCCAGTCGGACGAGTTGCCCAGCAGCGCGCTCGACCTGGATGTGTTTGAGGCAGACGTAACAGCGTTGCAAAAATGGCTAGCCGAGTTCTCCTCGAGAGCCAGCTAGCACGGCCAATTGAGCAAGGGTCAGAATCAAGCCGAGCGCTCTGATTTTGACCTTGGCCTAGTTCAGAGATCCCACTGGATACATCCCGCCTGAAGCTCAAATGGCAACGTACTGTTGACCCAGTCACTCCTCTTCCTGGTGGCTCAGGAAATCAAAGGTTGTCAGAGTGTCGCAGTTTAGGCAGTGGTACATACTCGATGCGTCTTGAAAGTGCATGCCGCAAAAGCTTCCGCAGAAAGGGCAGCATTCATCCCATTCCAGATCACCCCAGTTCCAAACCCCCAGGTATTCAGGCACACCATCCCGATCATGTCCGATGACCTCAAACGAGTCATCAGTAGTACCGACGAACCCATCGATGTCGAAGTGCTTAAGGATCGGCAAAATGTCCGCCGGATCCAAGGTGAACCATTCACCAGAACCACGCAGATGCGAGAAATGTCGATGAATCTCCTTTTCCAGCCGCACGTCATCATCGGTACGAATCCACCCCAGAAGTAAAAGTTTCCTTGGATTCCCGGTTTGGAGACCTTTTTTGCGTTTCTCGATGTCCTTGGCCCGGCCTATTTTCACTTGCTCATTACTGTCTTCAATGAAGAAGTAGATCATCGCCGCGCCCTCCGTAGATCCATTATCCTGTGTCCTTTCAGAAAGCAGCCCACCGCATGAGTAGTAGGTGACACCAGACTGCCGATCCTGCGCCTAAGTGAGGTCACGGCTTGAACAACTCATCCAACGGCACGAACGCAGCGCCAGTTTCTGCGGCAGCTCTAACCTTCCGGTCAATCACCTCCGCAATGGGTATCCGCCGTCCCAGTGCTTTGTAGATATCCTCGCCGGACATGCAGATCACCTTTCGGCCTCTGCCAAACGCGTGAAGGCCTTCCTGTGTAAACCCGCCATAGCTGATGAAAACGCCACGCGCCCAAGCAGCCTTCTGATCGAGCTTGCCTTGAAACGTATGAAGCTCAGCTGCCCCAATCGGATCTCTGACCCATTTGGCCTCGATCAAATACGTTTCGTTTCCTAGCTGGAAGCTTCCGTCTATTTGCTCGCCAACCAGGCTGAACGGCGAACGCGCCTGAAGCTTGGAGGAGTCAAAAAGCTCTTTGAGGAATCCTTCGAATTCATAGCCACGCTTCTGCGGAGCTAGGTCGCGCAGATCATATAAACGCTGCTTCAGGGCATCAAGGAGCGCGCCCTGATCAATCACCGCTGCCGCAGCGAAAGGATTTTTTACCACCTGGGCGTGCTGCCCTGGCGATCTGATAGATTCGAGCAGGGATAGAAAGCGGCCTTCGGCGTTTACCACGTCTTCCGTGGACTTGCTCTCCGCCCGAATGGTTTGCCGATGTTTCCAGAGGGCTTCGAGCACTCGAGTTACCGTGGAGTGATCGGCGTTCTGGAGGAGGCATCTGACGCGCCTGGCCTTGGAGGTGCCATCCTTGGAAAACATCTCGTGGGAGATGTCGATCTCAAGCTCCTCCATGAAGAACTCGTCCATGGTGCGGTTGGAGAAATCGAGGACGTATCCGCCGCCCATGTTGAAGATGGAATCAAGAAATCGCATCTCTGTCGATTTGAAATTCGCCACACCTATCCTCATTTTTCAGCTCGCTGAAGGCATAAACCTATTCCAGGATCACGTTGCTAATCTGACAACCAATACGGCTCAAGTTGTCTAGTACGCGGTTCCGCGATCCACCCGGCTAATGCCTATCGTAGACGCGCTGCAGATTCGCATGCTAGCTTTGCCGCCTCTGATCTTCCTGGATCAAACGGTCGGCTCGTGAAGGCTCTAGTGCCACAGGTTGCAACACCCTCTTTATCGCACGCATTTCGACGATAGTCAGCGGGCAGCCGACACCCTGACGCTACCGGAGAATTGCTATGCGCGTCCCAGTCTATCCAGACGATCTGATCCGTAATCGTGGCTTCAAAAGCCTGTCCAAACAGTTGCAAGAGCGATGGTATGGCTCAACCCCGATCTCGCTTGCAGATGCTCAGAAAGCGCTCGCACGGGGACTGGGTTATCAAAGCATTCACGATCTCAGCGAGGCCTCAAAAGTCTGTCAACCCGGTGAACCTGTACCGCCAGAAGCCGATGTCAGGCAGGCAATTCGTTCAGCCATCGGCACTACCCTGCAGCCGGAAACATTGCTCCCTCTGGATCAACAGAAGCTGGAACGGCTTGTAAACGATCTGTCCCTGAAAAAACTCGTAGCCTTCAAACGTGCGCAGGTTTCTCCAAGTGCTGGTCATAGCCCGTTACCTGAACGGGTTAGCCGGGCTCAGTCAGGACTGTCCAAAGAACACATTCAGACGCTGGAGAATATCTTGTCCGAATCCGGCAGCTTGAGAGATCGGGCGCTGTTCGCATGCATGCTGGGTGCGCTGCGGGCAGGCGAGTTTCTATCGGCAAGAATGCGGCACGGTGGTGCGGTGTATGGCGTGAAGAGCCTTGATACCAAGAAGGTACTCGATGCAATTCCCGATAGGCACAGGTCGGTGTTCGAGCAGTACATCAAGACCTCGAAGTTGTCGGACGGAGAGTATCTGTTCCGTGCGATTAATGGCCCTGAGCGTCCACTATCGTCTGAAGCGCTGAGAAAAATCTGCGTCTCGTGGGCTCGGAAAGCGGGTATTGATGCGTCCCTGGTCACACCTCATAGTGTGCGCAAGACCACGGATGGTTATGCGGACTTGATGCGCCAAATGAGCGAGAAGATGGGGCACCACTCAGCCAACACCTCATTGGCATACGCAGTCGGACTACCTACAACCAGTAGCACTGTTCAATAGGCCCATACTCGGAAATGGTAGAGAGCTTCATTCGCGAGGCCATTAGCGGTTTCCCTGCCCTATGGGTCGACGGCGATCTGAAGTATCCCCGCTTTGGGCCAGCCCCCTGTCGGGGTACGGCTGTCGTGAACCAAACCTTGGCTTCGCCAGGGTTTGGCCCTCCGGGCGTCCATCCTTAGGCCTTTGGCCCATCGTGGGCCGGCGCGCTCCGCTTGCGATCATGGCCTGTTACTTAAACTGTGATCAGTCGGCCCATTCAAGCCTGATGAAATCTTCGATGCTTTTTGCTCGAGCTAGAACCATATTTTCAGTCCAAGATTCAGCGTCATGAATCTGTTGGCCGACATGGATCGTGGCAATCAGTCCGCAGCTTCGATAGACGTCTAGCTTTTCAACCGGAGGCCTAGCTTTTAGCGAAGAGTTTGTTCCAGGTGGCAGCATCGTCAGATTCCCGAGGTGGTGCATCCACTCAACGCCACTGCTCTGCGGTGCAATATGTTCTATTGAGCTAGCGGCATCCTGCTCCCAGATCTTTCCCCATTGGCTCTCATTTAGCTTCTGCCCTGCGAGCTTGGCCAAGTGTTCGTCATAACGGTTCAGCACATAGCGCAGCTGATTTTGCCAGCCATCGTAGCTGCTCACCCACTCAATGTTGTTCAAAACTTCGTCAATCGAATAACCCTTGGAGATTTTTTCCAACCCACTGAGGATTTGATCCTTGCTTAGATTATTCCGGTAAATTTCATAGCCAAGACGAATGTACTCCCCAACCTTGTGTCGGCTATCCCGGCTTGCCAGCTCGTAGATTCTGAAAGTAGCGCGCTCCCATTTGCCGAGTAGTTCTTGCTCTGTCTTCTTGTCGAATTTCCGCAGGAGGATCGCTGCGGCAACAAATCGAGCGTGCACAATGCGCGTAACAGCCCGGAGGCGCGGATCTCGGAACAGGCGCAGGTTCGCTTGCACTACCGCTTCGAGTTCATGCCCAACCTCTGCAATTGTTCTTAACTGGGTGCCCGCCTTTACGGTTAGCAGTGCGGTCGAATCTGCTTCACTGGGAATTCGATTAGGTCTCGCGTCAGAGGCCCATGCGCCTGCGAAGCGAAGAGCTTCGTCTCCAATTCTTGTACTGTTTTCCAGCGAGCGATAGATGCCCCGCCAGACGTCTTGCATTTCGGCCACTGCCTCATCGCGAGTACCACCCTCAACATGCTCGAAAATCAGCGCCATTAATTGGCTTTTGAGCTTGTCGATCCATTTCACATCCAGCCCTCGGCTGTTAAGAACCTCGAAGACTCGGTATACCGTAGCCTCGTCCGAAATCTCATGGTAAATAATCGTCAGCTTATTCCTGATGGTCACCAACAGCTCAAAGATCGTGTCTCCACGAGACAACCATTTGCTCACAAAGAGCTCGCAGTCACGGGCGGCTTCAACCAAGTTCTGATCTGCAGCAGTTTTTGCGGAGCCTTCCTCCACCACCCCCTTACGGATGTAGTTGGTGAAAACCTGACTCGCATCATGATTTGTCTGGAGCAGAATCAGAGAATGGTCGTCTCCTTTTACAAGCAGCTCACCCAACTCCCGCCGCACCTTGGCTTGCGTTACATCATCCTTGTCTAGAGCCTTTTCAATCGCTTTCATAAGGATGATGAGAGTCGTTACACGTTGTTGGCCATCCACCAGTTCGACAGTCTTGAACTCGTCGACGCCGAGAAGGCGGGTTTCTTTCTCCTTTGCCAGGGCGACCAAAGTAGCCATGAAATGCTCCCGGCCAGATCGAAATGCTTCCTCGATGTCGCCGAATAAGTCTTTACGCTGGCGAGATGTCCATGAGTAGGCGCGTTGGTATTCTGGAATTCGAAAAAGCCTGCCTTCAAGTAAACCAGCGATCTTCAGGTGTAGCGGATTGAGCTTCATGCGCGTTCCTTGCTGTAGAAATGATGAGAGAATAGCCATTAGCCAGCAAAAATAGCTAGCGCCCCCCGGCCAGTTTCCCCTGACAAAAGGAACACGACATGAGTCTGCGCACCAATGTGCTGGATGCTGTAATCGACGGTCACCTAGGCAAAGGTCTTGTTGTCACGAGACAAGCTGTGATCCAGCTTTTCAGCGATGTCGCTGAAACCTATACAGGCGTCTTCCTATCCAATTCGGAGATGACCACTGGCGTTAGCAGCCCAACCTATGACCATTTCACACAGCGGGTCGGTGTAGGCTCTTACCGCATTCATCCTCAAGCACTTTTGGATCGAATGATTGAGCGTGGGCTGGCTTAAGAATTGATCGCTTACTTAGGGAGTACCCATGCCTTTCAAAGCTGACGTCCGTCTCATCGCGGCGGCACGAACCGGTGGTATATGTGCTAATCCTCGCTGCTCTTGCTACCTGCTTGGCCCCGGTGATGATGGGCCGTACCAGGTCGACGTGTTTGAAGCCGCTCACATAATCTCGGGGGCCTCTAAAGGGCCAAGATACAAATTCATACTCGATTTTGATTACGACCACATATCTAACTGTATCCCCTTGTGTCGCTCTTGCCACAGGCTGATCGACCATCCTCAAAACTGGAAGATGTATACAGTAGAGGTACTACAGGAATGGAAGTTCGATGCAGAAGAGATGGCTAGAATGCGTCGAAATAAGCCTATAAATGTGCCTTTTTTTGATCCCAATACGGAAAGAGGGGTGAGGCGAAAATTTGCCGAGAATTTGGGCATGATTCTCGACTCTCTCTGGGATCACCAGCCTCTCCTTGGCCAAGGCATCCTCTCGCAATCTGCTTATCAAAATATCTGTAGAGGATCTCGCGGATTTTCATTCGGAGAATGGGGACATAACCATCCCGACCGCTCCCATGACGCGCGCATCGCTTACCGTCAAGACGGGCTGGTGGCAACAATGGAGCGACTAACAACTCTGCTCTATCAACGGAGGTGGGCACGCTACACTTGGTTGGAGGACATCAATTTCTGCTCTTTTCGAGAGTCCAGATTTTCGAATTTGGACAGTAGATATACTGACAATCTGAACCATGAACTACAGATCCTAATTCGACAAGCACATGACTTTAGAGATATGCCTTAGAAAGTTTTGAGCGCACTCCACCTGGCAGCGTACGTAGCTTTACTCTAATCAAAGGTGGAACCATGTGAGTTCTAATTTACTTTTGGAAGGGCAGTTTCTTCCGCCTCCCGAAGGTCGTTGGTTACTTATTCGGTAGTCCTGAAGAACTTCGCATACCGCAATCAGGAGATTCTTCCAGCCGGGGTCGCAGTAGATCTCGTCGACGGCAGGGTCAGAGAAAATCCGGGGAAAGCGTTCTCTGAACTCTTTGATGTCGATCTCGGGCAGAGCTTCAGTGTTCTGATTCATAGTGTCCAAGGTTCGTCAGGGCTGAAGACCAGGCATCATTCAGGCGTTCAAGATGAAGCAGTGCGCGCAGGCGATGGCTTGAGGATCGACGTCCGCCAAGGCCAAAACCCGGCCTTATCGGGGCAGGGTTCACGACAGCCATACCCGAAGCGGGACAAGCTCAAAAAAACAGCGCATCGGCTATTGAAGGCGACGAGGCGTTGGGATGTAACGATCCCCCGCAATGCGCAGGAATTCACGCAAGCTTCGCCGTCCCACATCACGCCTGAAGGTCGCAATCACGTACTTGGAATTGACCGTAGTGATCACCCAAAATCTTCCCTCCTTTTTCACACGCTGGATGTCCGAAGTCCGGAGTAGTCGACCATCCGAGAATCGCGGATCTGCTATCGCGAGAAGGTGGCCAAATACAATGCCAACGGCACTGCACGCATGGATATGCACATTAACCAGGTAAGCGGTGACCAAACCTTCGTAATCGTGGCTGACAGCCTTTGCGATACGAAGGAGGTCAAAGTCCGAATAACGCTTTACGTGCAGGTCGACCGCAACAGTGTTGATCTCTGACATGACTACGCTGCCCCAAAGGTGCAATGCACACCATTGGCCACTGCACTACGCCGATACAGCTCTTTCAACCCAGTCAGTGAGCCGACATCGAGTTCACGCTGATGTGTATTGACGTACACATCACCGCTCTCGACCTGAAGAACGCAGATCGGCACCTCTACCTGGTTGAGTCCCATCGACAAAGACGTCAAGTGCTCCATCTTCCAGCCCGAACCTTTGTTCATCCAGCCAGGTGTTACGACCTGGACTTCCTGGACAACGCAGCTCTCATTCTGAGCAATGAGTAGCTCTACAAGACGGGGCTCATCGCTGACCATTTCCTCATAGGCCACGAATCGCTCTTCATGCCGGCGTTTGAGACTGACGTGATACCAATGCGTCGCGAGAGATCGTGAGACCGCGTGAAAGTGAGCCAAGCCGTCGCCGAACATCCCTACTGGGCCGGCTTGGTCTTGCATGCTAATCCTGAACATCGTCTTTCTCGAGTGATGCAGGCCCGCCTAGGGCACCTGCGATTAACATAAGCCAAATATTGTCTTCAGCGAGGCCTTCATCTCGCGCCCTTCGCCTACCAGCACGTAAACGGTGTTCCGCGTCTCAAACAGGCAAACACCGTCGAAAGACTTGCACAGAGTCGAGCGCACCCATCCTCCTGGCGGAAATCGGCCTTGCTGGTCATGGATTACGCAATGTGCGTACATGAACATCGGTTGCAGGCCTGTAGCTCGTACCTTCGCGAGGGACTCGGGAGACTCGTCGACGTGAAAAATGAGCCAATCCTCGACTAGGCAATACGGCTTTCGACCGAAGCGATCCTCCACCAACGCCTCGATTTCGGCTCTGGGTAGCTGTGTTCCGAAAGAGGAAATCTCACCCTCCCGAATCAGTCCAGGCTCTGAAGAATTACCCATAAATTGCAGCTCCTAAAAACAGCGGAGAGAAATGGAGCATTCTCCGGGCGCTAATCAGCCAGCGATTACGGCTAAAAGGCCATCGCAATGACTATATACATTTGTTTGGCCTCAATCAAACCCGGCATACCGTCCTCTTTTTGGGAGGGAATGCTCTGATGTCATTGCGCAAGGCTTACGCGGCGACGTTGCAGTGGCTGAGGGTGCGGCGTGGCTTATCGCAGGCCGATTTTCAGGATAAAGCTGATCAAGGTCACATCAGTCGGCTGGAAGCCTCGTCGGTCTCAGCCAGCGTCGATCTCAGCGCAGATCTAGCTAAGGCCCTGGGTCTTCGGCCTCTTTCGTTTCTTACGCTTGTAGCTGCAGCTGATGAGGGTAAGACAGCGCGCTCCGCCCTGGACGAAGTCCTAGTCGAATTGCGCCAACTCGGTGTATTGGACGAGGTTATGCCACGCGAGCCTCAATCGCTTGTCCCTCCCCAGACAGCAGCGCTGGCAGAGAAACTGCGACAGGTACAGGAACTGAAACGCGCAGGGCTCTCGCAAACTGAAATCAGCGTGCAGCTAGGTATGCCCAGAACCACCGTTCGCCGAATGTGGCATGCTGAAGACTGATGGTGTGCTAAACCCATCACCTACAGGAGAGCATATGGAAAATGACCCGTCTGGCGTTGGCAGTGTGGAGGAATCGGTCTCTACTGCTCCGCCATCATTTTCAGTGCAGGCTCGGGGATTTGACGACGCTGAGACAGCAACAAAGGTTGCGACCCTTGTGGGGAAAATCATTCGAGAGCTCGGGCGATACATAAGACTGCAGTCGCTCGATGGGGTGACCATAGCGTTTGATTACGATCAAGCGCTTCTCGATCTGGACAGAGGTTACGAGTCTTCCCACCGACTGCAGGCTACCAACTCCCACGTATTAGGCGTAGCCATGACTCCTTCTGTGATCCGAGATGGTGAGTTGAAGTCACATATACTTGTGCGAGCAGCTATTTTACTTCCTTTACTTGATGATGCAGACCAGGAGGGTATTCGCACCGCCGTCCATGTACTTGCTCACGAATGCGGCCATGTTGAGGTTACGCGGCAGTTCGACCAATGCTTTCCTGGCGTGATTTTGCGGAGTCAGCTGCCGCTACTCGATACCCTGCGCTGGAATACTATTTTTGCCGTATGGGACGAGTATGCGGTGACCTGGATTTCGGCCACTTTTGGCGCAGACCAAACCGACGGATACAACCAGACGTTCCTCGCCGATCTGAAAGATCTGGATGATCTGAATAACGAATTGATCAGTGCCTACCGCGCCCACGGGAATGTTGATCAGATTTTGTCGGAGGTGTATCGCAATTGCGGAAACCTCCTGAAATTTGGCGGCTACTGCTTAGGTAATCTGCGAGGCAAAAACATCCCTTGGCGCGAGCGCTATGATTTGACCTCCGTATTGCAGGGCCACTGGTTTGAGCCGATCTTCCAGGAACTCAGCGATGCGTGCGCCGAGCTTGCCGAAAGCTATGGGGAATGGACAAACATGGACGCTTTTTTATCTATCAGCGACATTCTAGACGAGCTCGTTTACCGTGCTGGATTGCATGTGACGCCGCAGCCTGATGGAAGTGCATATGTCGAGATTCCATTCACCCTTCAGACTTTGCCACGGGTCTAATAGCAGGGTTAGTGAATTAGGTTCGGTAGAATGAGGGATCAAGAGTGCTAGATCGGCACGGACAGCCAGAGCCAACGCCAAAGTCCCATCGCGATCCTGAAGAAGATTTCGGAACGTTGATCGAGCTGTTTGCGAGGATGGTCGAAGCTCAGCGAGGTCAGGTGTTGAGCTCCGCAGATGCCTGGACGAATGACGCACAGATATTGGCTGTAAAGCTTTTCAAGCAGGCCTGCTCAGTCAGGCTGATACTTGATCCGACGCAGTTAGACTTCCGCGACGGCTCGCAAATTGTCTTCGTCGATCATTCCTCAGCGACAATCCTGGCTCGTGCCTGCTTGGAAACGTTCATCGTCTTCCATTGGATATTCCAAAGCCAAGACCCAGCCTTGCGCAGATTTCGACACGGTGTTTGGCGATTAGGCGGGTTGATGGACAGGCTCAAGCTCCACCCTTCCACCGATCAGGCTAGAGAGGCACTGAAGGTGGCACGGCTTCAAGCCGCCGACCAAATCGCAGAAATTGAGCCATCGCCTTTCCTTAGCAGCTACAGTCCGGATCAGATTAAGCGGTTGATGAAAGGAGACTGGAGAGTTGGCTGGTCATGGACGGATGAAGCGGTAAGGGCAGGCTTCAGCAAAAAATATTTTCAGAACGTGTATTCACATTTTTGCGGATACGCGCACACGTCCTACATCAGCTCAATGCAAATGGGGCTGGCTCAGTCAATCGAGGATCAGCAGATGCTTGGCTTAGTCGCCCTGCAAACCTGCGTACATGTGTTGGCTCGAGCGATAGCGCTTTACGCAGTTCTTTTCCCAGCGGGCCGTATTGCGCTAGAGACGTCTCCAGAGGACGCCCAGAAAGTGGCGTGTTTTTGGGGCTTCACGAATGTTGAAATGGATCCTTTGTACGAGGAGCCTTCAGGGGAACATCGGTGAGGCGGGTGCCTTCCTGACCAACCTGACGTCATCACCTATCGTGAGCTTAGCCAAACCTCCAATTTTTGCAGCCTGTTCAGCTCCAAAAGCTTGGGCTTGCCAAGATCCAGTAACTCAAGCAGCCGACTTCGCGCTTCAGGGGAAGGAAACCATTCGGCGACTTCTACGTTGCAGTATCTTGAGTCGCTCAACGTCCATTTCACGATCATGTCTGCTGCAGCTCTGTAGTGGTCAGCCATGAAAAGCTTTTTGTCCTCTACGGGCCAGCCACGCTTCCTGAGCTGCTCGGTCACGTCGCTGATCCCCATGTCGCCAAAAAACACATCGGTTTCTGGGTAGTGAATCCCTGCAAGCGACACCTTTGCAACGCCCGAATCTCGGTCGAAGTAAGACAGGAAATGCCAACCACCAGTCATACATCCTGGGTGGGGAAAATTGATTGCGGCCTTTCCAGTTATGTAGTGCCGGCGAGAAACGCGTTTGAGGTCAAAATCGAAGAGCGGTTGCACCATGTGACAAGCCTCTGTGCACATGTGCACCTGTGCTACTGATTGCTAGGACACACCCTGAAGACGGAAGACTGAGGCGCAGCAAGTTTCCATCGGGCTCAGCCTCTGAGGTGACTTAGAATCACCGCCATCTGAACTTTGCTAGGCACAGCCCCATGGACGAAGACCTGATCTGCCACCAATGCTTGAACGAAGCCTATCTCATTAGGTTGATCAGACGAACCGGCGTGACTGCGGAGTGCTCGTTCTGCCTAAAAAAGCTTAAGGCTATCCCATTCGAAGACCTGATCAGCATGGTCGACGATGTCCTCCAGAAGTATTGCCATCCTGGAGCAATATACGATCAGTACGATGACAATGGAAAACGCTCTGAAACAGAGCAGACTGGCGATCCCCTTATCTTCCATGTCGCAGAATTGCTTGGTTTGGATGAGGACGACCCGGTTGCCGAGCGTGTTCTCTGCGACCTCAACGAAAGCTCCCATTACGACATCATGCAAGGAGGTGAAGCGAGGTACAGCGATGATGAAAACTATGAGTGGAGAGTGATTCGACCAAGAGAAGCAGAAGCTCGATGGCTGAATTTTCAGAACGAAATGAAGCATGGAAATCGATTTTTTAGTCAGCATGCCAAGGATTTTCTGGACTGGCTATTTCGAGGGCTTTCATCCTTCAAAAGCCCTAATGGCTCGATGTCCGTTGTCAGAGAGCTTGTCGACGACCAGATCTTTCGTGCCAGGCGCTGTGATTCCGCTTCAGAATACGACTCGATCATTAGCAAGCCTGCTGCAGAACTCGGCCCTCCACCCAAGGAGTCCGCAGGTGCTGGCCGAATGAACCCTAAAGGGCTGGCCGCTTTTTATGGCGCTTTTGACCGAAAGACCTGTGTTGCCGAGCTTCGCCCGTCAGTAGGAGGACGAGTCGTAAGCGGAGAATTCAAACTCACAAGACCCGTTCGCGTACTGGATTTCATCGCATTGGATGAAGCCTACGAAGCGAGGCCGTTGAGTGCGTTTGAAGCCAGCTACGAAGAGCAAATGGGTAGGCGCATCTTCTTGAAAACACTCCACGCAAAAATTACCGTTCCGGTACTTCCAAACCAGGAACACGAATACCTAGCTACACAAGTCATGGCGGAGTACCTAGCTACACAATTCGACCCGCCGCTCGACGGTGTACTGTTCGAATCCGCTCAAGTGCGGAAAGGTACAAACCTGACCCTTTTTAATCATGCCGTGGTGGCTTCACTCGAGCCTAGAACTGCTTTCACAAACCTAGATGATTTGCTTAGCAGCACCTCATCGCAGACGGCTGCGATTGAGTACGTGCCTGACACGCTGGTAAGGCATAAGGTTTGTCGTGTCAAATTCATAACTGAAGACCTGCAGCGCGATGATGGTCAGCCAGAATCCGACGAGCATTACGACGACTGGGATGATTACTAAAGGCTATGTACGCTGACGTAGGTGTTAGAAGATGCGCGGCTGCGGCAGTCGTCGTGGCCGACTAAAAGTCGAACGCTAGAGATCCTTCAGCAGTTTCTCAAGCATCTGTTGCTCCCATACAGATAGCAGTGCAATGGGGTCTGTGCCAAAGCGATCTCCGGAGTCAAACGACCAGCGCCGCCCATCAGCGCTGATGCATTGTTCGCAGTAATCCAACTGATCGCAGTCGTTGTAAATCGATATCTCCCAACCATCTACATTGATCTGGAAGTGGCCGGCATAAATTTCGTCCCACGATTCATGACCCACCTTACTCATGACGGTTCGACCGAAAGTCACCTCCCTAAGTACCTGGGATACCTCTCTTGCGGAGAGCTCAGCCGCAGTGTTTTCGCTAACGCTACCTACCTGGGATGAACGCGCTGCCGCTCTTGCCTCTTTCAGCCTTCGCTCAGCGTACATAGCCGGGTCATCAGCTGGCAGCGGGTAGCCTGCAGCGGATAGAGCTTCGGCGCGTTCTTCAATGAGTAGGCGCTCGGGATCGCGAACCTTTTGGTAGGCTCTGCCTGGTATACGTCGAGTTGTGTCCATTCCCGGCTCCCCAGAAGGCTGATGACTAAGAGCGGCTAAATTACTTTTAGAACGATAACAGAACGCTCTGAATAGAGATGCTGCGCTGCGAATCAGTGGGGCGGGATGCGTTACGATCTATGCTTCCTAGACACGTAAACCCAGAGCAAACGGAGCGCGCAGGCGTAAGGGATGCGAGCTCGTAGGGGGCGAGACACGCCGTGGCGGGGCTCAATTCGCCGCAGGCGGCACGCCGTCAGCGATGCCTGGCTCAAGCAAGAGGTAACCCAATGCGCCACAATGACCTCCGCGAGCTGGAAGCCAAGAGACGAAAGGCTTTGTGGATGCTTGCGAGCATATCCCCAGGCGATCCGAAGGCGTTCGATGCCTTATCCATCCTTGATGACCTAGACCTGCAAGAGCGAAAATATTCCCCTCATACTGACAAGGCGCTTGATCTCAACCAGGTTCGGGATTGTGTCACGGTGCAGCATCACCACTCCGGCATCGACATCATCTTGGAGCAGACTATCCCGCAGCCCTGGCGAGAACGTTTTCTGCAAGCGAGCATCGGATCAACCAGAGTTCCTGACGGGCCCTACGCCACAAACTGGGATAAATTTCTGACTGAATGGGTGCGTGAGATGCAGCATCTGCAAAATCACCGGCTCGTACAGGCTGCTAGCGACTAAAACAGCTGGTTCGAGCGATGTAAAGCGTATGCATAAGCAGTAGGTGTAGCCGCAAATAGTCACAACCCTCAGACAGGAGGCACACTGTGGAAGTCCAACTTTCTTCATTGATTTTGACGGCTCTGGGATAGCTCCTGATAGCTATCCTAAACCACCAGTGTGAAAGCTCCCGATGCCAGAGAGTAGAACTCTTGCCAGCACCTCTGCTTCCGTCTCTCTAGGTACAATACGAGCGTGACGCCTGCACCGTTCGGAGGCTCATTTTCAGAAGATGTTTAATGAGTGCGTCTACCAACATCAATTAGTAAAGGAATACGATCTTGCATATTAAAAGCTTTGGTCTGTTGGGGCTTCGAACACTCTGCCTCAACAACATCATGCAGACCAACTCCCTCGATCCGCGTGATGTTCCACAAGTCAAAGCTTCACAGGTTAATATTTTTGTCGGCCCAAACGGCGGCGGCAAGTCAACTGTGCTAGATATGGTGCGCGCACTCAAGGATGTTGAGATTATAAAAACGATTGCTCGTGAAAACATGCGATCCACTACCGTGGCGGCTTCCATCATCTACTTTGACAATGGAACTCGGGTAGCTTCAGTATTCAACAAGCTAGATATTGATGAATTTGGCACATACATAGCCGTTACTACACAAGACGACAGGCACTTATTCAAGGGAAGCATTTACAGTAAATCGTCGAAACCTCCAAAAGAACTTTTAAAGGTTTTAGATAAACTGGAAGCAATAATTAGTTTTCGCTCATCACACGACGAGCGCGGAGTTTGTATTAATAAAATCATCAACGCGCTCAATAATGATGGCAAGCATCTAGTGGGACTCGCGCCGCACCCATTGCAGCCCGACCAAGTAGACTATAAAAGGCCTCCGAATGCCGATGACGCCTACAAGCATGCCAACCCAGTTAGCTTTCTTGACAAGAACACATTAGGTGTCTACCTCAACGATGATTTAGGTCAGTACAACCATATCCCAATAAAGATGCTGCCGTCTGGATGGCGGGCGTTTGCTGGGCTAATAGGATGGCTGAACTCTGTTAATGATAACCAGATATGTGTCATCGAGGAGCCTGAAGTCCACCTGCATCCAACACTTCAGAGACTCATGATGGCTAGGGTTTCTGAAATCGTCACCCGCAAGAACCTTCAGCTTTTCATCTCTACGCACTCGTCTGTGCTTCTAGACATATCAAGCTGGTCTGTACCAGACACAAAGCTATTTGAAGTCAATGGTTACGCATTATCAGAATTAACATCACCTGCAAGGGCTCTGTCAGGGCTCGGCATAAAGCCAAGCGATGTTTTCCAAGCCAACGGCGTGATATGGGTCGAAGGGGCGTCTGATCGAATCTACATTTTGCACTGGCTTTCGCTCTGGTGCTCGACACATGGTAAATCCATGCCCATGGAAAACCTTGATTTCTCCTTCGTTCTTTACGGCGGGTCTATGCTCGGCCATTTCACATCAAATGCTACGCCAGGATTAATTGACATATTCAGTATAAATAGGAATTCCATAGTAGTTATGGATCGAGATCTGGACTTTCAGCGCGCAGCTGACGGCACTGATGAATGTATTAACCAAAGCTGCGTGAAATATCAGGTTTGGACAGACATTGCTGAACATGAGTCGAAGACAGGATATTGCTGGGTGACTGAGGGCTATACGATTGAAAGTTATTTGCCAGCAGCTTTTCGAGACAAGCATTATCGGATTTTCGGCGCTAGACTAAAGCAGGTTACCAGCTATTCAAAAGTTACTGTCGCCGACAAATTCATAACTGGGAGCAGCACTTTCAACCATAGCCATGATCCACAAACCGACTTGCCAACTCAGATTGAAAGGCTTTTCAACACTATTGAGGCATGGCAGTTGTAGGCCTAAGCCTCGCCTCGAAAGGAAATCATAGGTCTGCATCCCAAGCATCCATCGCCTCGCTCACAGTAGCCAACCAGCGGAGATGATCGTTTTGTATGGCAATGGCGACGTGCCTGGCTGTGTTGGCTTCGACCCAAGTCGGGAGACTCTCTATGGCTTCTGTGAACAGACTGGCTGTAGCGACAGCGAATCGCCCCGTACTTGTAGACTGAAGGCACACGTAGCGCACAGCAGCGCCACTAGAGAGCCGACGCCAAGCCACTACCTCAATACCGTCCTGCAGCTCGACAGTGGCCTCAGCAGAGGTATCAGCCTCCTGCCCCACCTCAACGGCTGCCACTGCTTGGCATAGCCCACTAGACGCTCCGGGTTTGTGGACAAGATGCTTCAACTGCTCACGGGAGGCGACAATTTGTTCACGGAGCTCTTCTGGATCGATGAAAATCCCTCCCTCTTGAGTCACCCGGAGGGTCTTGAAGCTGTTCGCTGCCCGGATGAACTCACGCTCACGCGCTTTCTCCCACTCGGGGCGGCGGTCGGGATTGATGAGGTTCCAGAGGCGTGCGAGGAGCTTCAAAGCATTACCCTTAGATGAGGTGATGACCGTAGTTGCTGCGATCATACGACAGCCCTAAAGAGTGTGATCAGGGCTTGGATGTCGCACTGGTTTTCTCCAGGCGCAGAAAAGGAAAAACCGGCCCTAAGACCGGTCTTATAGCTCGATGCCGCTGAGGATCAAATCGATACAGGCGCAGAGATATGCGGGTGCGGATCGTAGCCCACCACCTCAAAATCTTCGAACTTGTAGTCGTAGATGGATGCAGGCTTGCGAAGCAGCTTCAGCTCAGGCAACTGACGTGGCTCACGAGCGATTTGAGTCTTCACCTGCTCCATGTGGTTGGAGTAAATGTGAACATCGCTGAGCGAAATTACGATCTCCCCAACATCGAGATCACACTGCTGGGCGAGCATGTGAGTCAGACACGCCAGGGACGCCGTGTTGTATGGGAGCCCCAAGAAGGTGTCGGACGACCTGATGAACAGGTGAGCAGATAGCTTGTTTTCCACGACATAGAACTGATAAAGCAGGTGGCACGGAGGCAGCGCCATCTTGCCTTGCCGGGCATTTTCCTGAGGGCTCACCTTCTCGTCGGGCAGGTACTCTACGTTCCAACCATGGAACAAGATTCGCCGGCTATTGGGGTTAGTCTTCAGGGCGTTCACGACGTAGTCGATCTGGTTGATCGTCCCGCCATCTTTGGTTGGCCAAGCTGTCCACTGCTTCCCATAAACAGGCCCGAGGTCACCCTCCTCGGTGGCCCACTCGTTCCAGATCTTTACGCCATTCTCATTGAGCCATTTGACGTTGGTATCGCCGCCAAGGAACCAAATAAGCTCATTAACGATGCTTTTGAAATGCAGTTTCTTTGTTGTGAGCAAAGGAAAGCCTTTTGATAGGTCATGGCGGAACTGCCTACCAAATACACTTATAGTACCTGTACCGGTTCGATCACCTTTAACAGCACCATTTTCAAGAACGTCTGTCAGTAATTCTAGATAGCTTTTCACGCATTCTCCTCCGCCTGGGCAGCTTCCAGGATACTGATAATCTGCTTAAGTTTATCAATGTCTCGCTGAGACTCCAAGAGACGTTTATTGGCATCGGCCAAAAGGCTTTTATAGGTATCTCTCGAACTCACCATGCCTTGATATTTATTCTCGTTGGTCTGAGCAATATCATGGGCCACTTTAGCCTCTGTAAACCAATGAAGAATCTCAATTCGAGCAGCCTCCAATTTCTCAGTTAGCACTACAAGTGGCTCAACTGGTTTTTTGTTAGAAACTTTCTTCCGCAGAACTTCGATACGGCGATTTTCCTTGATAGTCTCAAGGCGCTCTAAAGGCCAAACACGTTGCCGGATAGTATTTCGATGCATACCGGTAATGCGGCTAAGTTCGGCAACAGTTGCCTTCAGAGATTCGTTCGCACCGATATCAAAGAGTGCCCGAGTCAACAACTCTGTGTACTGATCAAAGTCTTCCTTGTTCTTCTGATCGAATGCCCGTGGATCACTCATTTCAGAGCTCCTCTTCCAGCAACTGAAGGACGCCGTAAGCTTCCTCCATCGCCGCTTTGTTCTGCGCATGGGCGTGTGCGTACGCTGGGTTACCAAGCATCGCCTTGTTTTGGTAATACACGTCTCGCCAAGCCGGAGCATTGGCTTTGCTGACGATGGCATTCTGGCAACGGTTGGGGTTGCAGCGCAGCCCTCCAATGCAAGGCAGCAAACTGTCGAACTCATCCACACCTCCACCGTAACAGAAGCCAGAGCCCACGTTGATAACCGCAATGTGCTGGTCGAGCATGGCTTCGAAAATGTCCTCCTTGGTATGCCCAGAGGCCATGTAACCCCGGAAAACCTTCCTGAGACTCTCCTTGTGGGCCTCGGCATTCACACCTGCATAGCTACCGTCAGGGTCGAACCGCTGATGAATGCTCTCAAGCTCCGCATCCTGACGAAGAGACCTCCCTTTCGTCTTTCGGGCACCACCCCCCTTGGAAATCTTGTCCGCAATTTCGCCATACAGCAGGGTGGTCTTGCTGAACCCACGATCAGAATGCCCCACACCCACGATCTCACCGAAGTGCTTAAGCTGATGAGAGATAAACGGCAGCCCCAGGTCGGCACGATACAGCTGATAGGCCAAGGTATGACGCATCATATAGGCATTGAAGTCTAGGCCGACAAAGGTCTCTGGCGGCAAGATGCGCTCGAAAAATTTCTCCAGCGTAAGCTTCGTGCCGCTGGCAGAGAACGGCTGTCCTTGCTCCCCAAACGCGACGGTATCCACGTTTGAAAATATATAATCATTGTTCTTGTATTTGCTGATCAACTGGCACACCCGTACAGCATCACGCACAATCGGAATAGCCAGCCAGAAATCATCAAACAACTCAACAAGGTTGTCTTGATGTTTGCTCACATTACTCGCCAAAACCCAGTAGCGGCCATCAGGTCGGGGGCTCGAGCTTGCGAGCAGCTCTGCATATTCTGAAGGACGCATCCCGGTATATTGACCAATAATGTAGAGACATGAGTAGTTAACAAAGTTCAGGTAAAGCCTGAATTGATCATCGAGAGCCGATCCGGTGTCTTTCGCATATTGCTTAACAGCATAGGGCGCTATTACAGAGAACAGCTTGCTAGAGCTCATCACATCGCTGCCCAGAACTTTAGCGACCTCATCAAAAGAGAAACCCTTGTTAGAAAGCCGCTTATACACATACAAGTTGAATTTGAGCCGATTCAACCCGCTCTGTTGCGAAGGAAAGTATTCCTTAGCGTTACGACGCTTGAGGCTAGCCGCATCAACAACATCCTCTCCCATCGCATCCAAAAAATCGACAATGGACAGCGAGGCCATCTGGGATGAAATTTCGAAGACGTTGTTTGGTAATATTTGCGACTTTTTTTCGGCATCTTTTGCAGGCCGATTTTTACCACCTAGGACTTTCCATTTCAGCTTGGAAAAGTCGACGAATGGCAGGCTCGCACCGAACACGTTCGCTTGCAGGTAGCCAGACTTGAGGTGCTTGAACAGCTTCTCAGTGTATTCGTCGTATACGTAGTCGTAATCTTCGGCAGCTGCTGCATAGAAATGCGCAGGCAAGCATTGAATTGAGATCAGCTCACGATCCACGTGCTCCTTTCCAAGCTCAATAGCCGCGACGGCATAAACCTTATCCAAAAACCGAAGCCCGCTCTCATAGTCACTGATCAGCGAATTGGGCTTGAGCGGTTTCTTGCTGACTCTGGTGGATTTCCCATCCGCTGGAATCCCGCTCAGGGCCTTGAGGATGATCATGAATGCAGCTTTGAGCTCGAGAATCGCCAGCTCTGGAATGTTGGAATACTTCGTGAAATCGATGCGAAGTTTAGCCCCACGAATGTAGCGCGAGGCGTTTGGGTAATCCTTATTGAAGTCCCAAACCCCGTCCACGAATGCAGAGCTCTGAGATACCTGCAAGTTATTGAGGTAGGACAGGAAAGCCCAGGCTTCCTGCTGGTCGGTCTCTGCTTCAATAGCAGAAAGCTGGCCTTGCAGCAGTGACAGGCTCGAGCGAAAACTTGAGAACCTCAAAAGGGTAGAAAAATTAATCTGCTCCATCATCACATCGCCACCCCGTCCACCAGCACAGTCGTGTCAACGAACTCCGAAAGACGACGGCCCTCGGCCAACTCTTCAGGCGTGAAATCAGATTTTGAGTGCAGGATGCCATCCAGCAACGCCAGGTTTTCGCGTACTACGCGTCCATACGGCGTATCCATGATGCGAGAAATCTCATTGAGCGTGAGGTAGTCCCGCTCCATCGCGAACAGCTCTGGCAGGTTCGACGCAGTGAGCATAACGTTTTCGCATCCCAGGCACATGTTGTACAACGCACAAGGGCTGCCGGGCACGTAGGAGCTCAGCTTCTTGATGAACTCCGGGGGGTTGAAAATGTTACGGCAGCTCGCTAGAGGAGTTTTGAAAACAACCTGTGGCCCATCGAGATTAATGACATCAATGAGGTTGGCTTCAGCCTCGCTGCTCGAGAGGCTATCAGCCAACTCGGCTGCTGACTCATGAAGCTCCCTGAGAGCCACATCCAGCTTGGAGCGTGCGATGTAGTTGAAGTCCATACGATCCAGGTAGGCCAGTGTGGTTTCAATATACTTGTGGCCCAGAATCAACTGAATCTCACGGACGGGGACGTCACGCTCCACAAGCTCGCTGATGAAACTGGGGCGCAACCTGGCAGGAGTGAGGCTCAAGGGCTGGCCATTGCTGTCCACGAAGCCTTTACGCTTACCGTAAGCAGCAAAGGCAACCCCTAGTGCGCCGTCCTTCCCAGTGGCGAAGGACTTGATTTCCATGAAGCTTTTCCGAGCACTGGACTGCCAAATGAATAGCTTATCTCGCATAACTGGAGGTGCAGATACGCGGATTTTGGCTGTCAGTGCCTTGATGTCCTCAAAAATCTGAGCGACAGCATACGATTGAGACGTAGTGAGCCAGGTGATGTCAGCTTCGAAAATATCAAGATGCATCAGCTTTTCACCGTCAGAACGCTCTTTCCAGTACCGGAGGCAAGGACGCCCAGTGAGCGGATGCTTAGGCTCGTAGTCATCCACATCAAGCAGCTTGATTGAGTCAGCGTTCAGCCCGGTGACTTGAGCCAGCTTGATCGCATAAGGCGTGATCACCTGAGCGTCCACCAGATAGTGAACGCCCCAACCCTCTACAACCTCCCGCAGCCCGGTGCCTGAACGGCTCACGATACGCAGAAAGGCTCTCACATGAGGATCTTCACTGTCTTTTTGATCATGACCAACATGCGTGCAACCGAGCGTGTTCTCGAAAATCCAGCGAGCATTTTCAAGGGTATTGCAGCCTGGCTTTAAGCTGCCTTTCGCATCAATGGGATCTTCACCAATACCGCTTCGCTGGTAGGGCTGCGCAAGGGTGTTGTAGTGCTCGATATCCTCGTTCACGCTCGTAGAGATTCGAACACGCTCAGCGCTCGAGTATGGGCGGTACGCATCAGTGACACGATCAGCATCAAACCCCTGACAGTTGATGAAATCTGATCCCGCATAACCCTTGATATTTTTGATGGTCGTCAAGGTGCTACGGACGGCACTCACCAAGGTAGTCGCGGTAATCGGAGAAAGGGTGCCCTCGACAATATGGCGCTCGAGATACGAACGGAACAACGGGAGGCTGAACGGATCGAGAACCTCAGTCAGCGGCTCCAAGCCACTGAAGCCTTGCCCAGTGAGGAGCCTCGTGAACCATTTGAACCCCTCATGATAATTGCTCGCACCAGAGTCGCTGGTAGTACCCAGCGAAGCGGTCGCAAACGCATGTTTCAAGTCGTTGAATGGCCTACCTTCAGATGATTTTTCGAGACCGTCCAAGGCAGCAAAATCAAGCATCTGGAGTCGTTTAAAATCCACAAGAGCATTTTCCTGCGGCACAAACTCCTCCTTGGATTCAACCCGCTCCTTAACGGTCATATAGTCCACAGAGGCGACCCCGAGAGACTGAAGATCAAGGTTGATCTCCTGGTAGGCGAGCCGAACACTTTCATGCCTGCTGTAGCCGTACTTGATCGCGTCCAGCGCAGAAGCCGGCACAACTGATTTGGAGAGCTTTAGCTTGTTGCCAAAAATCGGGAGCGCGAGCTTTTCTTCTTGAGAGAGCGATTTATACCAGCCCAAAAGCTTCAAACGCCAATTACAACCCGCAGCAGTTTCTCCCTGATGTATAACGCCATCAATAAGCATATTCAGGATGAGCTTTTGCTCTGCAAGCTCGAACATCTTGATTGATGGGTCGAGATCCTTGCCTGCAATGTAAGACTCGCTGAGCATCAGCGGAGCATAAGTACCACTGGTGTTATCGCTGAGCTCGACTTGGTAGTATTGGAGTGGATTTTCTTCCAGCTCCTTCAGCCACCTGAAAATCTTGCCACTCTCGACTGCACGTTCTGAAACATTCATTTCTTATCTCCTAACCTGATTTTCAGCGTCGTCTGAGCAGCAAGATCCGCCATACTTTTTGCTTTGGTCGCAACCTCTCCAGTGTTCGGGCAAACCAGGTGAAAGATTTCCTGCGGCAACTTGGTATAAGTTCCTGTGGTGGATGTGTCTGAGTGGCCGAGTGACTTCTGAGCCATCAGTAGTTTGTTGAGATAGTCATCGCCGAAGTCAGGGCTAGTCAAAATGGCATATGCGTGACCATGACGAAGCTTGTGGGGGGAAATCATGCGTTCAACCCGCTTACTACTGACGGTACGCTTAGAGAGTCGCTCAAGCAGTTTGCTCACAGCGTCTGGCTTGAAGGGCTTTCCCTCCGAATTGAAGAAGCACGGCGTTACATCAGCAGTCTCATAACGGCGAGCGTGCTTCTTATATAAGGGAGATGCGTGATAACGCTTGATACGCTCGAGCACAGCTCGACTCACGATTGAGTATCGTGGCTTGAGCTCATTCCCACGTCCTTTACTGCCGTCAATGTAAAGTGGGCAGTAATCAGGATGCACCCAATCAAGGTCATCATCCGGAACAAAGTTAGCTTGAGCAAACCCCAAAGCTTTATTCACAGCGCCCAAGGTAACCCTGCCAACTTCACTTCGACGCAAACCCACATCAAAGATAGCTTGGATCAGGCATCGCTCCCTCTCGCTGCTCGCAGATTCAATAAGCGCTTTGAGTTCCTGCAATGAACAGGGATAAACCAAATCCTTCTTTGGAGCAGGAGAAAGAAAACCACCAGCATAAGGATTGTCCTCACGTGCTGGGCCTTTGTGCTTTCCGCCAACGCACAGGAAGTCATTGAACAGGGCCATATAACAAGCGTCCCTGTTACGGATGGTAGTTGAGGTCAAACCATCCACTTCACGCAGGTGGGTAAAGTACCGTTGGATACCGTGTTTAGTTACGGCAAGAAGGATTTCGTCATAAGACGAGCTTTTGAAAGTTGGCGTGCCTTTCAGGTGTTCGAGCAAGTAACCAATGTTACGCCCATATGTCTCGGCTGACAGGGCCGCCAGGTTGGCGCTGCGAACTGCGAAGGTCAGGTACTCGCTTACAAGCGGTACAAGCCTCTCTTCTGAATCGAACAGCCCCACCGCCGTCACAGACACCCGGTCTGCCACTGTGGGCCCATCTTCGTTGAGCATCGACCCACCTAGGTCGAGCAAGTGCTTCTCTTCGACTACAACCTTCACCGACTACCCCTTTTTGAAGGCCGCCCATCCTATGCAGAATGTGCAGCTTGTCAAGGTCAAGATGAAGTAGCACGAAAGACAAATTTTTTTAGGCGAGGAGCGTGTACTGTGCGCTTTTTCCCACGTCAGATAAAAGGCCCAGGTCGTTGGAACGGATGTAGAGAGTCAGGGAGATCTCCTTGGTCTCGACGTTCGGGTGGAACTGGTACAGCAGATGGCATGGCGGCAGGGCCATTTCATCGAGCTGGGCGACGTTCCAGCCGTGGAACAGAATGCGGCGGCTGCCCGGATCCTTGATGATCGTGTCGACGCACTGGCGCACCTGATCGATCGCCTTGTACAGCACGACGTAGGCCTGGCCGTCTTCTTCGCCCTGAGCGATCTGCTTGTAGCCGTTGGCCAGGGTTTGTTCAATGGCGGCGGTGTTGCTCAGCGGGATCTGCTTGTACGCCGGCCATTTGCGCCATTGCACGCCGTAGATTTCACCGAGGTCGTCGTCGCCCTGACGGAACGGGTTGGCCAGCCATTGCGCGTTTTCGTTGGCATTCTGGTCCCAGACCTTGCAGCCCAGTGCGCGGAATTCAGCGGCGTTGTTCACGCCACGCAGAAAGCCGCACATCTCGCCGATGGCCGATTTGAAAGCCATTTTGCGCGTGGTGATCGCCGGGAAACCTTCCTGCAGATCGAAACGCAGCATCGCTCCCGGAAAACTGATGGTGTTGATGCCGGTGCGGTTGGCCTGTTTGGTGCCGTTCTGAATGACGTGCGAGACCAGTTCGAGATATTGCTTCATGAGTTACCTGTGTCCTTGGAGCCCCGGCGTCGCGCGCCGGGGTTCGTAGTTTAAGCCGTCGGCGCGAGCGGTGCTGCCGGGGCGCGACGATAGGCCAGCCAGATCAGCAACAGCCCGCCGACAATCATCGGCACGCAGAGCACCTGACCCATGGTCAGCCAGTTCCACGCCAGATAGCCCAACTGCGCATCAGGCACGCGGACAAACTCGACGATGAAACGGAAGATGCCGTAGAACAGCGCGAACATGCCGGAGACCGCCATGGTCGGACGCGGTTTACGCGAGAAGATCCACAGGATCAGGAACAGCGCCACGCCTTCGAGGGCGAACTGGTACAGCTGCGACGGGTGACGCGGCAACTGCGCCGGATCGCTGAACGGCGGGAACACCATCGCCCATGGCACGTCGGTGGCCTTGCCCCACAACTCGGCGTTGATGAAGTTGCCGATGCGCCCGGCGCCCAGGCCGATCGGCACCATCGGCGCGACGAAGTCCATCAGCTGGAAGAACGACTTGCCATTGCGCTTGCCGAACCACAAGGCCGCGAGCATCACGCCGATGAATCCGCCGTGGAACGACATGCCGCCCTTCCATACTTCGAAAATCAGCGTCGGGTTGGCCAGGTACGCGCTCAGATCATAGAACAGCACGTAACCCAGACGGCCGCCGACGATCACGCCCATCGATAGCCAGAACACCAGATCGGAGAGTTTCTCCTTGGTCCAGGTCGGGTCGAAGCGGTTGAGCCGGCGCGACGCCAACAGCCACGCGCCGCCGATGCCGATCAGGTACATCAGACCGTACCAGTGGATTTTCAGCGGACCGATGGCCAGGGCCACCGGGTCGATCTGCGGGTAAGGCAGCATTGCGACTCCTTGTTAGAGTTGAAAGCGAAATTCCCGGGCGACGCTGCCACCTCAGGATTAAGCCAGGATTGCCACGCGGTCAGAGCAGAAAGCTCAGACCCACGCAGAACAGCAAAGCGGCGAACAGCCTTTTCAGCAAGCGCGGCGACAACCTGTGTGCCAGACGCGCGCCGAGCCGGGCGAAGACCATGCTGGTCAGGGCGATGCCCAACAATGCCGGCAAATACACAAAACCGAGACTATGGGCCGGCAACAACGGATCGTGCCACCCCAGAATCATGAAACTTGCTGCACTGGCCAGAGCGATCGGCAGGCCACAGGCCGACGAGGTCGCCACCGCCTGCTGCATCGGCACGCTGCGCCAGGTCAGAAACGGCACGGTCAGCGAGCCGCCACCAATGCCGAAAATCGCCGAGGCCCAGCCAATCACCGTACCGGCGGCAGTCAGACCGAGTTTGCCCGGCACCGTTCGGCTGGCCTTGGGTTTGACGTCCAGCGCCAGTTGCACGGCGATCACCAGAGCGAACACGCCGATGATCTTTTGCAGGTTCGGCCCGGAGATGGCTTCTGCGGTCAGCGCCCCGAAACCGGCACCGAGCAGGATACCCACGGTCATCCAGCGAAAAATCGCCCAGCGCACCGCGCCGCGACGGTGATGTTCACGCACGGCGTTGACCGAGGTGAAGATGATCGTCGCCAGCGAAGTCCCTACCGCCAAGTGCGTAAGAATCGACTGATCGAAGCCCTGCAAAGTGAAGCTGAACACCAGCACCGGGACGATGATGATCCCGCCGCCGACGCCAAACAGCCCGGCGAGCACGCCCGCACAGGCGCCGAGCGCCAGGTAGAGCAGAAATTCCATGACCGTCTCCAGCACGCATCGGCAAAACAGGAGCGGCATGTTAACGGATGCGCAGCCTTCTGCTCCACTGGCGATGGATGCACGGACGCCGGATGCGTAGAGTGGGCAAAAAACACGCAAGGACCACCTTATGTGCCTGATTGTTTTCGCCTGGCGCCCGGACCATGCCCAGCCGCTGATCGTCGCGGCCAACCGCGACGAGTTCTACGCCCGCCCCAGCCTGCCATTGGCGCCGTGGCCCGAGGCGCCGCATGTGCATGCCGGGCGTGATCTTGAAGCTGGCGGCACGTGGCTGGGGATCGGCGCCAACGGACGCTTCGCCGCGCTGACCAATATTCGCGATCCACAGCAGCCACCGGCGACCAAATCCCGGGGCGAGCTGGTGGCGCGGTTTCTTGCTAGTGATCTGTCGATTGATGATTATTTGAGCGATGTGGTGGCTCGTGCCGCCGAATATGCCGGGTTCAATCTGCTGCTGGGCAATGCCCATGAGCTGTGGCATTTCAATGCGCGGGCGTCGGAGCCGGTGATGTTGCAACCCGGGGTTTACGGGTTATCCAATGCCGGACTGGATACACCGTGGCCAAAACTGCTCAAGGCCAAGGCGGCGTTGAGCGCGGTGCTGGACGATCCGCAGCCTGAGCGATTGCTGGCCTTGCTGAGCGATGCGCAGACCGCACCGGAGGCCGAGTTGCCGGATACCGGGGTTGGCATGGCGACGGAAGCGTTGTTGTCGAGCGTGTTTATTGCCAGCCAGAGCTATGGCACCCGGGCGAGTACAGCGTTGATCGTGCGAGCGGACGGCACGCGGCGGATGGTAGAGCGCAGCTTTGGGCCGTATGGCGGGCATCTTGGGGAAGTTGAGGTTTGTGTCTAAGAGCTCACCCTCACCCCAGCCCTCTCCCGGAGGGAGAGGGGGCCGACCGAGGTGTCTTGAGCCATACACCGACCTGAAAGACCGAGTTGATTATGGATTCAACACAGCACCTTTTTGTCCGTGTGAGTCGATTATGGATTCAACACAGCACTTTCAGGTCGACGGAGTTCTGCAGCATTCCCCAATCAGTCCCCTCTCCCTCTGGGAGAGGGCTAGGGTGAGGGGCTTTTGATCTTTAGAGAGCCTTGGTCACCACCGGCGAATTCATCTTCGCCAACCCAAGATTCTTCAGCGCCAGTTGCAGCGAGCTGTGGATAACCTGCGGGTTATCGATCTTCATCAGTTCCGCCAGCATCTCCTGCGCCTTGCTCAGGTTCACCTGGCGCAACATCCACTTCACCTTCGGCAGGTTGGTGGCGTTCATCGACAGGCTGTCGAAACCCATCGCCATCAACAGCACCGCCGCCGCTGGATCCCCGGCCATCTCGCCGCAGATACTCACCGGTTTGCCTTCGGCGTGGGCGTCAGTGACGACGGTTTGCAGAGCTTGCAGCACCGCAGGGTGCAGATAGTCGTAGAGGTCGGCGACGCGCGGGTTGTTGCGGTCTACCGCCAGCAGGTACTGGGTCAGGTCGTTGGAGCCAACGGAGAGGAAGTCGACCATCCGCGCCAGTTCCTTGGTCTGGTACACCGCTGCCGGGATTTCGATCATCACGCCGATCGGCGGCATCGGCACGTCTGTGCCTTCGTCGCGCACTTCACCCCAGGCACGGTGGATCAGGTGCAGGGCTTCTTCGAGTTCGTGAGTGCCGGAGATCATCGGCAGCAGAATCCGCAGGTTGTTCAGGCCTTCGCTGGCCTTGAGCATCGCGCGCGTCTGCACGAGGAAGATTTCCGGGTGGTCGAGGGTGACGCGGATACCGCGCCAGCCGAGGAACGGGTTGTCTTCCTTGATCGGGAAGTACGACAGCGACTTGTCACCACCGATGTCGAGGCTGCGCATGGTCACCGGTTGCGGGTGGAACGCGGCGAGCTGTTCGCGGTAGATCGCCAGCTGTTCCTTCTCGCTCGGGAAGCGCTGGTTGATCATGAACGGCACTTCGGTGCGGTACAGGCCGACTCCTTCGGCGCCACGCTTCTGCGCCCGCGCCACATCGGCGAGCAGGCCGGTGTTGACCCACAGCGGCATGCGGTGGCCATCGAGGGTCACGCACGGCAGGTCGCGCAGGGTGTCGAGGCCCAGCGCCAGTTGTTTCTCTTCTTCGACGACTTCGGCGAACTGCTTGCGCAGCACTTCGCTGGGGTTGGTGTAGACCTCGCCACGGGTGCCGTCGACGATCATTTCGATGCCGTCGACCTTGGCGTACGGCAGATCGACCAGGCCCATCACCGTCGGAATGCCCATGGCCCGGGCCAGAATCGCAACGTGAGAGTTACCCGAACCGAGTACCGAGACCAGACCGACCAGCGTGCCTTCCGGCACCTCGCCGAGCATCGCCGGCGTCAGCTCTTCGCTGACCAGAATGGTTTTTTCCGGGTAGACCAGATTCTGCTGGCGCTCTTCCTGCAGATAGGCGAGCAGACGGCGGCCAAGGTCTTTGACGTCCGAAGCACGCTCACGCAGGTAGGCGTCGTCCATCAGTTCGAAACGGTTGACGTGCTCAGTGACCACCTGACGCAGCGCGCCCTGAGCCCACTGCCCCGTCTTGATCACCGTAGTGATTTCGCTGCCCAGCGAGGCATCGTCGAGCATCATCAGGTACACGTCGAACAGCGCGCGCTCTTCCGGGCGCAACTGGGTCGCCAGTTTGGCGGACAAGGCGCGCATGTCGGCGCGCACGCCTTCGATGGCGGTCTTGAACAGCGCCAGCTCGGCGTTGATGTCGGTGATGGTCTTGTCCGGCACCACGTCCAGGTCCGCCGGCGGCAGCATGACCACGGCGGTACCGACGGCAGCACCCGGCGAACCCGGCACGCCGACGAACTTGGCTTCCTGAATGCCCTTGCCCTGCCGGCCCAGACCACGGATCGAACCGGTGGCCTCGGCGTGGGCGATTACGCCGGCGAGCTGCGCGCTCATGGTCACGAGGAAGGCTTCTTCACCTTCGTCGAACTGGCGGCGTTCTTTCTGCTGGATGACCAACACGCCGACGACGCGGCGGTGGTGAATGATCGGGGCACCGAGGAACGAGGCGTAACGCTCTTCACCGGTTTCGGCGAAGTAGCGATAGCGCGGGTGAACCGAAGCGTTTTCCAGGTTCAGGGGTTCTTCACGCGTGCCGACCAGACCGACCAGACCCTCGTTGGGGGCCATGCTGACCTTGCCGATCGAGCGCTTGTTCAAGCCCTCGGTGGCCATCAGGACGAAGCGATTGGTTTCCGGATCAAGCAGGTAGACCGAGCAGACCTGGCTGCCCATGGCCTCTTTGACGCGCAACACAATAATCCCCAACGCCGCCTTGAGATCCTTGGCGGAGTTAACTTCCTGGACGATCTTGCGCAGCGTATTGAGCATGGCTCGGGGTCGAACTCCGTCGTCAGTCGCGCGCTAAAAGGCGCGGGGCAAGCTCTTTGAGAGCGCGTCGATACACCTCGCGCTTGAATGTCACCACCTGGCCCAACGGATACCAATAGCTGACCCAGCGCCAGCCATCGAACTCCGGTTTACCGGTCAGATCCATCCGCACCCGCTGCTCGTTGGAGATCAGGCGCAGGAGAAACCATTTCTGTTTCTGGCCGATGCACAGCGGTTGGCTGTGGGTACGCACCAGGCGTTGCGGCAAACGATAGCGCAACCAGCCTCGGGTACAGGCCAGTATTTCAACATCTTCACGTTCCAGGCCAACTTCTTCGTTCAGCTCGCGGTACAAGGCGTCTTCCGGCGTCTCCTCGGGGTTGATCCCCCCTTGCGGAAACTGCCAGGCGTCCTGATTGATACGGCGAGCCCATAGCACCTGGCCGGCGTCATTCGTCAGAATGA
Source organism: Pseudomonas sp. Marseille-Q5117 (assembly GCF_946901175.1). Classification (NCBI taxonomy): domain Bacteria; kingdom Pseudomonadati; phylum Pseudomonadota; class Gammaproteobacteria; order Pseudomonadales; family Pseudomonadaceae; genus Pseudomonas; species Pseudomonas sp. Marseille-Q5117. The sequence continues at coordinate 155,986 of NZ_CAMPPP010000003.1, forward strand.
TCCCGACATTGGGGCGGAAACCATCGGGGTCGATCACGGCAACAACCTCGCAAACGCATGTCGCCGCATTGTTCCACAAAGCTTGATCAGGCGGCAACGAAGGTTCCTACCTTATGTGCACTCTTGTGAAAAGACCGTATTCTTGTCGCCTTTTTACTGACTTTTCAGCGGGTAACTGCAATGCGCCTGGCTTTATTCGATTTGGACAACACCCTTCTGGGCGGCGACAGCGATCACGCTTGGGGCGATTATCTGTGCGAGCGCGGCTTCCTCGACCCGATCGCCTACAAGGCGCGCAACGACGAGTTCTATCAGGATTACCTGGCCGGCAAGCTCGACAACGCTGCCTACCTGAACTTCTGCCTGGAAATTCTCGGCCGCACCGAAATGGCCATGCTCGACGCCTGGCACAGCGATTACATGCGCGACTGCATCGAGCCGATCGTGCTGCCCAAGGCACTGGAGCTGCTGAAGAAGCACCGCGATGCCGGCGACAAACTGGTGATCATCACCGCCACTAACCGTTTCGTCACCGCGCCGATCGCCGTGCGCCTGGGCGTGGAAACCCTGATCGCCACCGAATGCGAAATGATCGATGGCCGCTACAGCGGGCGCAGCACCGACATTCCGTGTTTCCGTGAAGGCAAGGTCACGCGCCTGAATCGTTGGCTGGAAGAGACCGGGCATTCGCTTGAGGACAGCTATTTCTATAGCGATTCGATGAATGATCTGCCGCTGCTGGAACAGGTGACGAATCCGGTGGCGGTGGACCCGGATCCGAATCTGCGGGCCGAAGCCGAGAAGCGTGGCTGGCCGGTGATTTCGTTGCGCGGCTGAGATTGCTATCGCTGGCAAGCCAGCTCCCACAGGGAGCTCAGTGTCCACTTAATCAGTGTTCACTGAATACCCCTGTGGGAGCTGGCTTGCCAGCGATGGAGGTCAACTCGGTCTCAAGCCTTAAACCGGCTTGGCCCCCATCAACGCCGCTATGGCGACAAACCCGACGCCGCTGACAATCGCCAGGGCCAGATTGAACTTGCGATTGCCCACCCCGCTTGTCCACAGCCGATCCAGCCGGACCAGCAGCCAGACCGCGCTGAGCGTGGCCACGGCATAGATCACGCTGGAACCCAGAATCCACAATTGGCCCAATGGCCAGCCCACCAGGTGTACCAGCCACCAGCCGGTGAAAGGCATGCTGAGCATGCCGATCAGCATCAGACACCAGATGAACAGCCACGGACGGCGCATCGTACTGGCCGGGCCTTCGCTGCGATTACGCCAGGTCAGGGCGGCGAGCACCAGCCCGCTCGCGAGGATGACCACGGTCGCCGCGACGTGAAGGACTTTCAGGGTGGTCAGGGTTTCCATGTCGTTCTCTTCCGTAGATCCATGCCCATCAGCGTAGCCGCTCAGCCAAGAAACAGCTGATAAGCCGGGTTGTCGCTTTCATCCCAATACGGGTAGCCGATTTCCGCCAGTGCCGCCGGCACCAGATGACGCTCGTCATGGGGCACTTGCAGGCCGGCGACCACGCGGCCGTCCGCTGCGCCGTGATTGCGGTAGTGAAACATCGAGATATTCCAGCGCCCGCCGAGCTTGTTGAGGAAGTTGAACAGCGCGCCCGGGCGCTCCGGGAATTCGAAGCGCAGCACCACTTCATCGACCACCTGCGCGGCGCGGCCGCCGACCATGTGGCGGATGTGCAGCTTGGCCAGTTCGTTGTCGGTCAGGTCGATAACCGGGAAACCCTGCTCGGTCAGGCTCGCCAGCAAGGCGCTGCGCGGATCGTTGTCCGGGTGGGTCTGCACGCCAACAAAGATGTGTGCTTCGCTGCCGGTGTTGTAGCGGTAATTGAATTCAGTGATCTGGCGCTTGCCGATGGCTTCGCAGAACGCCTTGAAGCTGCCGGCCTTTTCCGGGATGGTCACGGCGATGATCGCCTCGCGACCTTCGCCCAGTTCGGCGCGCTCGGCGACGTGGCGCAGGCGGTCAAAATTGACGTTGGCGCCGGAGTCGATGGCGACGAAAGTCTGGCCGCTGACGCCACGCTGCTCAACATACTTCTTGATCCCGGCCACGCCCAGCGCGCCGGCAGGCTCGGTGATCGAGCGGGTATCGTCGTAGATATCCTTGATTGCCGCGCAGATCTCGTCGGTGCTGACAGTAATCACTTCATCGACGTAATCCTTGCAGATTTCGAAGGTGTACTGGCCGATCTGCGCCACCGCCACGCCGTCGGCGAAGATGCCGACAGTCGGCAGAACCACGCGCTCGCCCGCTGCCATCGCGGCTTGCAGGCAGTTGGAGTCGTCCGGTTCGACGCCGATCACTTTGATGTCCGGGCGCAGATACTTCACGTACGCGGCAATACCGGCGATCAGACCACCGCCGCCGACCGGGACGAAAATCGCATCCAGCGGCTGCGGGTGCTGACGCAGGATTTCCATCGCCACGGTGCCCTGCCCGGCAATGGTGTGCGGATCGTCGTACGGGTGGATGTAGACGTAGCCTTTTTCATCGACCAGTTTCAGCGAGTAGGCCAGCGCTTCCGGAAACGAGTCACCGTGCAGCACCACTTTGCCGCCGCGCGAACGCACGCCTTCGACCTTGATTTCCGGGGTGGTCTTGGGCATGACGATGGTGGCTTTGACGCCCAACACTTTCGCCGCCAAGGCCAGCCCCTGCGCATGATTGCCCGCCGACGCGGTGACCACGCCACGAGCGCGCTCTTCGTCGCTCAGTTGCGTCAGCTTGTTGTAGGCGCCGCGAATCTTGAACGAGAACACCGGCTGCAAGTCTTCACGCTTGAGCCAGATGTCGTTGCCCAGCCGCTCGGAGAGCTGGCGAGCGTTCTGCAGCGGGGTTTCTACGGCAACGTCATAAACGCGCGAGGTGAGGATCTTCTTGACGTACTGTTCGAGCATCGGAAAGCATCACTGGCGATTGGGCGGGACCAGCGAGTCTAACCCGCCTTTTGCCGAGGCGACCACACTAAACAGGTGGTTTTAAGGTCTGGAAACCCATTCTTGAGTGAGCACTGTCGTGGCGAGGGGATTTATCCCCGCTGGAGTGCGAAGCGCTCCCCTGCATTTTTTCAGTTACACCGCGTTCCAGGGTCTTACGACGACTGCGTTGCCGAACGGGGATAAATCCCCTCGCCACAGCTTGTTTCCCCCTCTACCACCGCGAGGCCTATAATGCCGGCCTTTCTGCCCAACCCTTGCCCGCTTCCGGAGCCCGCATGACCCAGGATCAACTCAAACAGGCCGTGGCCCAGGCCGCTGTCGACTTCATCCTGCCGAAACTCGACGACAAGAGCATCGTCGGCGTCGGCACCGGCTCCACCGCCAACTGCTTCATCGATGCACTGGCCCAGCACAAGGGCGCGTTCGATGGCGCCGTTGCCAGCTCCGAAGCCACCGCCGCGCGCCTCAAGGGCCATGGGATTCCGGTGTATGAGCTGAATACCGTCAGCGATCTGGAGTTCTACGTCGACGGCGCCGATGAAAGCGATGCGCACCTGAACCTGATCAAGGGCGGCGGCGCCGCCCTGACCCGCGAGAAGATTGTCGCCGCCGTGGCCAAGACCTTCATCTGCATCGCCGACGCCAGCAAACTGGTGCCGGTACTCGGCGAGTTCCCGCTGCCGGTGGAAGTCATCCCGATGGCCCGCAGCCACGTTGCCCGCCAACTGGTCAAACTCGGTGGCGACCCGGTGTACCGCGAAGGCGTATTGACCGACAACGGCAACATCATCCTCGACGTGTTCAACCTGCAGATCACCAACCCGGTGGAGCTGGAAGCGCAGATCAACGCGATCGTCGGCGTGGTCACCAACGGCCTGTTCGCCGCGCGCCCGGCGGATCTGCTGTTGCTGGGCACCAGTGAAGGCGTGAAAACCCTGAAGGCTGAGTAACAGACTGCCCGAATCATGGGCAGACAAATAAACCTGTGGGAGCGAGCCTGCTCGCTCCCACAGTGTTTTGTGGTGTTGGTCAGTTTTGTGTGGGCTTCTTGAAGACGTAAAACAGATTCGGCTCGCTCACCAGGTACAACGTGCCGTCATCATCCATCGCAATCCCTTCCGCCTGCGGCACGGTTTTCTGCAAACCCTGACGCCCGCCGCTGATCGACATGGTGCTCAAGGGGCGCCCGTCGACATCCAGTTCGATAATCAACCGCGACTCGTCCGACAGTGCCAGCAAGTGCCCGCTGCGCTCGTCGTACTGCAGACTCGACAGATCACGCACGAACATCCCGGCATCGCGCTTGGGGTTGTTGATCACGTGCACCGCGTAGGTCTTGTCCGGTTTGAAATGCGGGAAGCCGTGGACCTCGTAGATCAGCATCGGGTCGCGCTCTTTGGCCACGAACAGCCGCTTGCCCACCGAGTCGTAAGCCAGCCCCTCGAAACCCTTGTTGCTGGCCATGTGCACGCCCAAGGTCATTTGCTCCGCATCTTCGGCATCGAGAAAAGTGGTGTCGGCTTCAAGGTGGATCTTGATCAGGCGTTGCTGACGCTCGTCGGTGATCACGTAGGTGTCGGCGCTGATGTACTCGACGGCTTCCGGATCGCCAAACCCCACCAGAGCGATGCGCCGCAGAATCTTGCCTTCCAGCGACAGTTCGATCAGTTCGGAATTCTTGTTGGTCACGGTGAACAGGCTTTTGCGCACCGGATCGTAGGTCAGCGCCGAGACGTCATCGTCGAGCCCGTCGATCGGTCGCGCTTCGATGATCACCCGATATTGATCCAGGCCGATCGCCTCGCTGCTCACCGGTTGCCACAGCGTGTGCAGGTTGAACCAGGCGCGCTCGAACAGGCGCAGGTATTGGCCGATCGCGAGCAACGCGATCAGGACAATCATCAACAGGACGAGGATCAGCGGTTTGGGGCGGGCAAGTCGACGCATGCAGGCAGGCTCGGATTCATGACAGGCCGATGAAATATCACGCCCGTCTGAATTGAAGCTTAATGGCCACTTGCCCCAGACCACAAGCCAACCCGTGTAGGAGCTGCCGAAGGCTGCGATCTCTTGATCTTGCTTTTGAAAGGCAAGATCAAAAGATCGCAGCCTGCGGCGGCTCCTACAGGGAAAGCATTACCGATGTTTTTCGAAGCGGTAGAACAGGTTCGGTTCGCTGACCATGTACAGCGTGCCTTCCTCATCCATGGTCATGCCTTCGGCGCGGGGGATGGTGTCTTTCAGACCGTTGAAACTGCCGAGCAACGTCATGAAGCTGACTTGCTTGCCGGCTTCGTCCAGTTCCAGCAACAGGTGCGAATCGGCGGACAACACCAGCAGATGGCCAGTGCGCGGATCGACAGCCAGCGCCGACAGGTTGCGCAGATCCAGCTGATCGCTGGCCAGTTTCTGCTTGTCGCCCTGCAGGGTCTGGCCGCCATCGCTTTTCCAGGTGAACAGCGCCGGTGGGCGTTCCTCCCCCAGAATAAGGCGCTGGTTGCGCGGATCCCAGGTGATGGCCTCAAAAGCCTTGTTCTGATCTTTCGACGGCCCAAGGTCGTATTTGGGGAAATCGGCGATGTTCAGCTCACGAGTCGCGGCATCGACCTTGACGATCGACAGCGTATGCTCACGCTCATCGACAATGGCCAGCAAACCGTTTTCCATGACCGTCAAGCCTTCCGGATTACTCCAGCCCACCAACGGCATCTTGCGCAACACGTCGCCCTGAAGCGTCAGCTCGACCAGAAAGGCATTCTTGCCCATCACCGCAAACAGGGTCCTGGTCTGCGGGTTGTAGGCCAGATCCGAAGCTTCGTCCTTTTCCATGCCCGGCAGCGGCTTGGCATCGATCACCACCTGATAATCCGGCAGCCACACGCTCTCCTTCTGCTCGGCCTTGCTCTCGAAGCGCTCCAGCACCCACAGCACGCCGCGATCATCCCAGTGCATGGCGAACGCCAGCCCATAGGCTGCGGCGATGACCAGCAACAGCCAGACATACCAGCGCAGGACGAAGCGCGAACGGGAGGGGGATTTCTGCTGAGTTGAAGATGCCATCAAGGGATGCGTTCCGTTAATTCAGGCCAAGGGTAATAGCACAAAGAGGCCGGCTGAGACGCCAGAATCGCGGGAATTATCCAGAGAGGATGTGAAAAAAACGGGAAATGGCGGGATTGGCGTGTGCATTTGCCAGCAGCAACACATTACAGATATGGAATGGCCCTTGTGGCGAGGGGATTCATCCCCGTTGGACTGCGCAGCAGGCCCCTCTTTAAGATCAAGAGGGGCCCGCTTCGCGCGCCAACGGGGCGGTGCGACGTTTCGCTAAATCCCCTCACCACAAAGCTCACCCCCCTATAAGGGGTTCTGCGGTTAGCGCACGCTGCTGCTGAAGCTGCTCGCCCCCGGCAGTTCGAGGACGATTTCATCGCCGACGTTCAGCGGGCCGACGCCCACTGGCGTGCCGGTGAGGATCACGTCGCCGGCCTGCAGCGAGAAGCAGCCGGCCATGTGCTGGATCATCGGCACGATCGGGTTGAGCATCGCGCTGCTGTTGCCGTCCTGGCGCACTTCGCCGTTGATGGTCAGGCGGATGCCGATGTCGGTCAGGTCAGCGAAGGTGCTGCCGACCACAAACGGCGCGATCACCGCTGCACCATCGAACGATTTGGCGATTTCCCAAGGCAAGCCCTTGGCTTTCAGCTCGGCCTGCTTGTCGCGCAGGGTCAGGTCCAGCGCCGGGGCGAAGCCGGAGATCGCATCGAGGACTTCTTCACGGCTCGGCTTGGTTGACAGCGGCTTGCCGATCAACACGGCGATTTCCGCTTCGTAGTGCACCGAACCACGCTCGGTCGGAATGCTGAACCCGCCTTCCAGCGGCACCACGCAACTGCCCGGCTTGATGAACAGCAGCGGCTCGGTCGGCACCGGATTGTCCAGTTCCTTGGCGTGTTCGGCGTAATTGCGGCCAATGCACACGACTTTCCCGATCGGGAAGTGAATGCGCGTGCCGTCGACGTACTGGTGCTGATAGCTCATTTACCGACTCCTGCCTTTATTGATTCAACAGAGATTACCGATCAAACCGGGAAAATCTTGCCCGGGTTCATGATGCCGTTCGGGTCGAACACTGCCTTGACCGCTTTCATGTACTCGATCTCGGCCGGCGAGCGGCTGTAGGTCAGGTAATCACGCTTGGTCATACCCACGCCGTGCTCGGCCGAGATCGAGCCGTTGTACTTCTCGACGGTTTCGAACACCCACTTGTTGACGGTGGCGCACTTGGCGAAGAACTCGTCCTTGCTCAGGTTTTCCGGCTTGAGGATGTTCAGGTGCAGATTGCCGTCGCCGATGTGGCCGAACCAGACGATTTCGAAATCCGGGTAGTGCTCGCCAACGATCGCGTCGATTTCGCGCAGGAACGCCGGCACTTTCGAGACGGTCACCGAGATGTCGTTCTTGTACGGCGTCCAGTGGGAGATGGTTTCGGAGATGTACTCGCGCAGCTTCCACAGATTGTGCAACTGGGTTTCGCTCTGGCTCATCACGCCGTCGAGCACCCAGCCCTGTTCTACGCAGTGTTCGAAGGTCTCCAGCGCGCTGTTGGCCACTTCTTCGGTGGTCGCTTCGAATTCCAGCAGGGCGTAGAACGGGCATTCGGTATCGAACGGCGCCGGCACGTCACCACGGCCCATGACCTTGGCCAGCGCCTTGTCGGAGAAGAATTCGAACGCAGTCAGGTCGAGCTTGCCCTGGAAGGCGTGCAGCACCGGCATGATCGAATCGAAATCGGCGGTGCCGAGGACCATCGCCGTGAGGTTTTTCGGCGCGCGATCGAGGCGCATGGTCGCTTCGACAACGAAACCGAGGGTGCCTTCGGCACCGATGAACAGCTGACGCAGGTCGTAACCGGTGGCGTTCTTGATCAGGTCCTTGTTCAGTTCCAACACGTCGCCCTTGCCGGTGACGACTTTCATGCCGGCCACCCAGTTGCGGGTCATGCCGTAGCGAATCACTTTGATCCCGCCGGCATTGGTGCCGATATTGCCGCCAATCTGGCTGGAACCAGCCGAGGCGAAGTCGACCGGATAGTACAGACCGTTTTCTTCGGCGACGTTCTGCAGATGCTCAGTGACCACACCCGGCTGGCACACGGCGGTGCGGTCGGTGAGGTTGACGTCGAGAATCTGGTTCATGTAATCGAACGAAACCACCACTTCGCCATTGGCCGCCACTGCTGCGGCGGACAGCCCGGTGCGCCCGCCGGATGGCACCAGCGCAATTTTGTGGGTATTGGCCCAACGCACCACGGCCTGCACTTGCTCGATGGTCTTGGGAAACACGATGGCGCTCGGCGCCGGCGCGAAATGCTTGGTCCAATCCTTGCCGTAAGTGTTCAGGGAGTCGGCGTCGGTGAGGACTTTGCCAGGCTCAACCAGGGTCTTCAGTTCATCAATCAGCACAGGATTGGTCATCGACAGAACTCTCGAACAATTCATGGTCATCCTGAGAACGCTTCACGTCGCAGGAATGAGTGTTTAGCGGGGTGGCTATGCTAGCATACCGACCCCGCAGGACAGTGCCCAAGGCCAGATCCGCGGTGACGGCTTTGTTGCCGTGCGGGTCAGCTCCAGGCTGCTCCCTCCCTGCCATTTTTCTCCGGGATACAGGTTTACGCAGATGAGCAAGACTTCTCTCGATAAGAGCAAGATCAAGTTCCTTCTTCTCGAAGGCGTCCACCAATCGGCTGTCGACGTCCTCAAGGCGGCGGGCTACACCAGCATCGAATACCTGACTGGTTCCTTGCCGGAAGCCCAGCTCAAGGAAAAGATCGCTGACGCTCACTTCATCGGCATCCGCTCGCGCACGCAACTGACCGAAGAGATCTTCGATCACGCGAAGAAACTGGTCGCGGTCGGCTGTTTCTGCATCGGCACCAACCAGGTTGACCTCAGTGCAGCCCGTGAGCGCGGTATTGCCGTGTTCAACGCGCCGTACTCCAACACCCGTTCCGTAGCCGAGCTGGTACTGGCCGAAGCGATCCTGCTGCTGCGCGGCATCCCTGAGAAGAATGCATCCTGCCACCGTGGCGGCTGGATCAAGTCCGCCGCCAACTCGTTCGAGATCCGTGGCAAGAAGCTGGGCATCGTCGGCTACGGCTCGATCGGTACGCAGCTGTCGGTGCTGGCTGAAGGCCTGGGCATGCAAGTGTTCTTCTATGACACCGTGACCAAGCTGCCACTGGGCAACGCTACGCAGGTCAACAACCTGCACGAGCTGCTGGGCATGTCCGACATCGTCACCCTGCACGTCCCGGAAACTGCGGCGACCCAGTGGATGATCGGCGAGAAGGAAATCCGTGCCATCAAGAAGGGCGGCATCCTGATCAACGCCGCACGCGGCACCGTGGTCGAGCTGGACGCCCTGGCGGACGCGATCAAGGACAAGCACCTGATCGGCGCGGCCATCGACGTGTTCCCGGTGGAACCACGCTCCAACGACGAAGAGTTCGAAAGCCCGCTGCGTGGCCTCGACAACGTGATCCTGACCCCGCACATCGGTGGCTCGACCGCCGAAGCGCAAGCCAACATCGGTCTGGAAGTAGCAGAGAAACTGGTCAAGTACAGCGACAACGGTACTTCGGTGTCGTCGGTGAACTTTCCGGAAGTGGCCCTGCCGGCTCACCCTGGCAAGCACCGCCTGCTGCACATCCACGAGAACATCCCGGGTGTGATGAGCGAGATCAACAAGGTCTTCGCCGAAAACGGCATCAACATCTCCGGTCAGTTCCTGCAGACCAACGAGAAAGTCGGCTACGTGGTGATCGACGTAGACGCCGAATACTCGGAGCTGGCGCAAGAGAAGCTGCAACACGTCAACGGTACTATCCGTAGCCGTGTTCTCTTCTGAAGAAGCAGCGGCAAGCTTCAAGCTACTAGCGGCAAGTGAACAGCGCTTTTGCTTTACCTTGCCGCTTGCAGCTAGCCACTTGAAGCTGAATTAAAAAAGGGAGCCCCGCAGGGCTCCCTTTTTTTATTTCACGTTGACCGTGATTTTTTCCGAAACGATCGATGGGTCGAACGGCATGTGGCCGCTGTCGCCGAGGATCAGTTGCAAGGTGTGTTTGCCCGGGGCCAGTTTGATCGTGGCTTCGGTCTGCGCCTTGCCGAAATGCATGTGATGGGCGTCAGTCGGGATCGGCGCGCCTTCGGCCGGCAGGTCGTCGACGTCGATCAGCAGGTGATGGTGGCCGGTGTTCTTGGTGGTGTCACCCGCCGGGGCCAGCGCGATGTTCTTGACGCCGAACTTGACCTTGAATTCCTGCGAGACGGTAGCGCCGTCCTCGGGAGAAACGATGAACACTTCAGCATCCTTCGGCGCCGGTGTCGCCGCACTGGCCAGCACCGAAACACCCATCAGCACACCGGCCAACGCTGCACGTGACATAAAGCTTTTCATTTTCTTCTCCAGTTTTTCCGTAAAATCCGCACGGTCATGACAACTTCATGACCATTCGTTGTCGAAGGCACTCGACAACCATAGCAAAGCGAGCCTGAATCAGAGCGTCGCGATAATGATTTCAAAGGAGTGACCATGCGCCTGCTGCCTGGCCTGATCTGCCTGCTACCCCTTCTGAGCCCGCTGGCTCACGCCGAACTGATTGATGACGTCAACGACCGTGGCGAGCTGCGCATAGCCCTTGAGGCTAATACACCGCCCTTCAATTACAAGGAGGGCGACACCCTCACGGGGTTCGAGGTCGAGCTTGGGCAACTTCTGGCCCAGGAGCTGGATGTACGCGCCGACTTCATCGTCACCGACCAGGGCGACCTGCTCCAGGGCGTTGAAAGCGGCAAGTACGACGTCGCGCTCAACCACATAGCACTGACACCCGAACTCAAGGATCGTTTCGACTTCAGCGAGCCGTACGGCGAGGTTGATGGGCAGTTGTTGGCGAAGAAGGACGAGACGCCGCGGCCGATGGTGCTGGTGCAGGCGTTGACCGAAGCGAAGCCGAAAGCGGCAGTGCCGGTCGAGTTGGCGATTCCCTTCCAGAAGGGCAATCCGGCGTTTCAGGCCAGCCTCAAGAGCGCGCTGGAACGGATCAAGGCGGATGGGCGGTTGGCGGCGTTGTCCGAGAAGTGGTTGAAACCGTAAGAGTCCCTCACCCTAACCCTCTCCCGGAGGGAGAGGGAACTGATCCGGGGATGCTTTAGAGGTACGCCGACTTGGGATTGCTATACCGAATCCGAAATCGACTGATCATGGCTTTGTCGAATCCCTGGTCGCCAAGGTCTTTCAGGTCGATGGACAGCGCCAGACACCTCGGTCGGCCCCCTCTCCCCCCGGGAGAGGGCTGGGGTGAGGGCAACGATGGCGGATCAGTCCAAAGCCGCCAGAGTCACCGCCGCCTCAGCCAGCTCAAGCTCACTGAAAACCCGAACCCCATGACGCTTGAGCAACGCCGCCGTCACCCCCTCGCCACTGACTCTGACCCCACTGAACGTGCCGTCATACGTCAGCAGATTCCCGCAAGAAGGACTGTTGGCCTTGAGCACCGCCACCCGAATGCCGTGCTTTTGCACCAGTTTCAGCGCTTGCCGTGCACCCTCGAGAAACTGCGCGCTGACATCCTCGCCATCGGTAGTGATCACAGCAGCAATGCCATCCAGCACCTCACCGCCCTGCCCGCCAGGAATCTCAGCCGCCGCCCGCGGCGTCGGCAATCCACCGGCCACCTCAGGACACAACGGCACCACGCGCCCTTCTTCGATCCACTGCTCAAGCAGATCAAACGGCCCGCTCGCGCCACCGTCATAGCGCACGCGACGGCCCAGCAGGCAGCGACTGACCAGGATCTTTTCCATGTTCAGAACGGCTCGTTGCCACGGCGACGGAACCAGCCAGTCAGCGACAGGCGCTCGCGATGGGCCGGCAACACTTCGTGGGGCACTTCGCCGGAGAGAAACACCACCAGACAGCCGCCGGTCGGCTGTACGTCATGCACGCGTTCCTCGCCCAGGTACATGCGCAACTGGCCACCGTCCTCCGGCAACCAGGCCTCGTTGAGATAGATCACCGCCGAGACCATGCGCCGGTCATCATCGCGAAAGCGATCAACGTGCTTGAGGTAAAACGCGCCGGGCGGGTACAGGGCGAAATGGCATTCGAAATCCTCAAGCCCCAGAAACAAGCCACGATTGAGTGCCTCGCGCAGACTGTCCATCAGGCTCAGGTAACGGTCAGTGGCGTCGGCCTGACCTGGGTCGATCCACTGGATGTGATCGCCGCGAATACCTTCGCGAATCTCCGAAAACGGCCCGCGACCGACCGCTGCCGGCGCCAGCTCACCCTCGGCTTCACGTTTACGGCACTCGGCCGCCAGCGCCCGGGTCAGATCGGCGGGCAGGAAGATGTTCTGCTGCGACCAGCCGTGTTCGGCCAGGTCGTCGACAATGCGTAACAGCAGCGGGTGTTCAGAGGATATCGGCATGGCGCGCATAGTATGCCGACGGCAACAAATCCGACAGAGCCACGCAGCGCCTTGCTACGAATTCTCGACAAGTACCGGCACCGCACGGACAATAGTCCGCTGCTGACAGGAGTCCCTATGCGCCGTTTGCTTTTTTCACTGTTGATGTTCTGCGTATTGCCCGCCTGGGCGGACGGCTTTGATCAGTTGTACAAGGTCGCCGGCTGGCCAGAACAACGCGCGCATTTCAACGATGCCCTGAGCGCCGCCCAGCAGCGCTATCAGAACAGCCTGCCGCCTGCGGTGTTTCAGGCGCTGGTCAACAACAGCAACCAGCGCTTCGCCGCGCAGGCCATGGATCAGCGTGCCGAAGCGCAACTGCGGCAGAAACTCGCCGACCCGAAACCGGCGCTGACCTTCTTCCAGTCACCGCTGGGCAAGAAAATCGTCGCCGCCGAACTGCTGGCGACCCGCCGCGATCAACTGGCCAAAAATGCCCAGGGCCTGCCGAAGATGCAGGCCAGCGACAGTCGCTTGCTGATCATCGGCCATCTCGCCCAGGCCCTGCCAGCCCGTGAGGCGGGCGCCGAGGTCAGCCTGGCGATTGCCGGCGTAGCGGCGGACAGCTTGAGTTCGATGATCCCGGGACTGCTCGGCGGTGGACAGGCACAGGGCATGTTGAACGGTCAGCGCCAGCGGCTGATGGATCAGATCGGCGCCGATCTGAACAACACGCTGCTCTATGTCTATCGCGACTTGTCGGATGAAGAGCTCGAAGAATTTGCGACATTTGCCGAGTCGACCGAGGGCAAGGCTTACTACCAGGCGGCACTGGCGGCGATTCGGGCGGGGTTGGCGGTCGGGCAGTAATGTTCGTTACCTGAAAGATCGCATTCGCGAGCAGGCTCGCTCCCACAGCTTGTAATACATTCCTCTGTGGGAGCGAGCCTGCTCGCGAAGAGGCCCTCCCAGGCACTACAGATTCCTGCCCCTGATCCGCTTGCTCAAGAATTCGAAATACTCCTCACGCATCTCCGCCGTTTCATTGGCCAGGTGATGCCGTGCCTCGGCCAGAAGCAGAATCTGCGGCCGGTCGAACTTCCATTTCAACACCTGCAAATTGTGCTGCCAGTCGACAGTCATGTCCGCCTGCCCCTGAATGATCAGCGGCCGTCGCGGACTTTTTTTCGCGTGCTCGACGCGGATGATCCAGCGCGACAGCGCGCCCACCCATTTCGTCGGCAGGCGCCTTGGCTGTAACGGATCAGCCTGCAGAAATGGCAGAAAATCCGGATCGTTGGAGTTCTCGCTGAAGCGTCGCGCGACCCCGCGTACAAACGGCCGCAGCAGGTAATAACTCAGCTGCGACCAGCCCCACGCCCTTGGTCGCACCAGCGGCGCCAGCAGAATCACCTGCCCCTGCGCCGGGCTGTTCTCGCCATGGTTGAGCAGGTGATCGACGACAATCGCGCCACCGGTGCTTTGCCCGCACAAATGCCAAGGCTGCGGCAGCGCGATCGAGTTCGCTTCAGCAAACAGCGCCTGCAACATATCCTGGTATTCAGCGAAATCACGAATGCTCGCCCGTGGCCCGCTCGACAATCCGTGCCCTGGCAAGTCACAGGCAATCACGGCGAAATCCTGATCCAGCGCCCACTCGATCAGATGCCGGTACAGGCCGATGTGATCGTAGTAACCGTGCAGCAGAAACAACGTCGCCTTGACCTTCTCCGGCCACCAGCAATGGCTGACCAGCTCGTAGCCATCGACCTCGAAACGACCCATGCCGCGCCAGACATCGCGCTCGGCGAAGTCGGTCTTGTAGAAGCGCTGATAAGCCTTCGCCTCATCCGATAACGGCTGCCACTCGGCCAATGGCTTGAGGCTCGCGCGTAAATGATCGGGGTCGAAAGTATCAGGCATGCGGACATTCCAAAGCGGTAAACGGACTTTATCGGCCTGCGATATTCATCTGTAGAGGCAGACATGGCAAGCTAGCCGGCCTTTCGAGGATCGAAAACCATGCGTTCGCCCTACCGCACCGCACTGTTCGCCAGCCTGCTCGCGCTGATCTGCGCCGGGGTGCTGTGGGCGGCATATGACTGGTTTCAGGGCCGCTATCTGCGCGCGTTCAGCGAACATACGGCGGTATTTTCCGGTGACCCGCTGCGCCTGCCGGACAACCTCGCCGGGCCGGGCAATATCCGCTTGGTGCACTTCTGGGACCCGGCCTGCCCGTGCAACGTCGGTAATCAACAGCACCTGAGCGAGATGGTCGAACAGTTCGGCCCTCGCGGCGTGGAGTTCTTCGCCGTGCAAAAGCCCGGCAGCCACGGCCAGTTACCCGCCACCCTCGCCAGCCTGAAAACCATCATCGTCCTGCCCGGCGCCGAACAGATCCCCGCCAGCCCCGCTGTGGCGATCTGGGATCGCAACGGCAAATTGGCCTACTTCGGCCCGTACAGCGAAGGCTTGACCTGCAACTCGAGCAACAGCTTTATCGAACCGATCCTGCATGCCCTGACGGAAGATCGCCCGGTCAATGCCACGCATACGCTGGCGGTGGGGTGTTATTGCCGGTGGCCGGCGGACGCGAAGTAAGGCATTCCGGACTTTTCAAGGACAGCGCTGCACCGCACAGATGCTCTGTGCTAAATGTTTGCAGCCCGACGGGCGGCCTTCCCGCCTGCACAAGGAGTCACCATGAAGCGTGCGTTGATCGTCGTTGCCTTGCTCATCGTCGTCCTGCTCGGCGCCGCTGGCGGGTATATCTACAGCAAGCAGCCGACGCGCCAGGGCCAGGTCGAGCTGCGCAACCTGCAAGGCTCGGTGACCGTGCGCTATGACGAGCGCGGTGTGCCGCATATCCGCGCCGAGAACGAAACCGACCTCTATCGCGCCCTCGGTTATGTGCACGCGCAGGATCGTCTGTTCCAGATGGAAGCCATGCGCCGCCTCGCCCGGGGCGAGCTGGCCGAAGTGCTCGGGCCGAAACTGCTCGACACCGACAAACTGTTTCGCAGCCTGCGCATCCGCGAGCGTGCGGCCAGTTACGTCGCCAGCCTCGACAAGCAGTCGCCGGCGTGGAAGGGCCTGCAAGCCTATCTGGACGGCATCAACCAATATCAGAGCAGCCACGCCGCGCCGATCGAGTTCGACGTGCTGGGCATCCCCAAGCGGCCGTTCACTGCCGAAGACAGCATCAGCGTCGCCGGTTACATGGCCTACAGCTTTGCCGCCGCGTTTCGCACCGAGCCGCTGCTGACCTACGTACGCGATCAGCTCGGCGCCGATTACCTCGATGTGTTCGATCTCGAATGGCAGGCCAAAGGCGTTCTGGCCACCGATTACACCCGGCACGCACCGGCCCTTGCCGCCGGCGACTGGCAGGACCTCACCGCCCTCGCCCGCCTCAGCGAACAGGCGCTGCTCGACAACGGCCTGCCGCAGTTCGAAGGCAGCAACGCCTGGGTGATTGCTGGCAGCCGCAGCCGGAGTGGCAAGCCGTTGCTGGCCGGCGATCCGCATATCCGCTTTTCGGTGCCGTCGGTGTGGTACGAGGCGCAGCTGTCGGCGCCGGGTTTCGAGTTGTACGGCCATCATCAGGCACTGGTGCCGTTCGCGTTTCTGGGGCACAACCTCGATTTCGGCTGGAGCCTGACCATGTTCCAGAACGACGATCTCGATCTCATCGCCGAGAAGGTCAACCCGGACAACCCCAATCAGGTCTGGTATCGCGGCCAGTGGACCGAGATGCTCGTCAGCGAACAACAGATCAATGTAAAGGGTCAGGCGCCGGTGACTCTCACCTTGCGCCAGTCCCCGCATGGGCCAATCGTCAACGACGCCCTCGGCAGTGCTGCCGGCAAGACCCCGGTTGCGATGTGGTGGGCCTTCCTCGAAACACCCAACCCAATCCTCGACGGCTTCTACCAGCTCAACCGCGCCGACACCTTGGCCAAGGCCCGCGCGGCAGCGGCCAAGGTGCAGGCGCCGGGTCTGAATCTGGTGTACGCCAACGCCAAAGGCGATATCGCCTGGTGGGCCTCGGCCCTGCTGCCCAAACGTCCGGCCGGGGTGCAACCGGGCTTCATCCTCGACGGCAGCACGCCCGAGGCGGACAAGGACGGCTACTATCCGTTCAGCGCCAACCCGCAGGAAGAGAACCCGGCGCGCGGCTATATCGTCTCGGCCAACTTCCAGCCCGTGTCGCCGACCGGCATGGAGATTCCCGGTTATTACAACCTCGCCGATCGCGGTCAGCAGCTTGACCGTCAGCTCAGCAACAACCGGGTGAAGTGGAGCAACGAGGCCAACCAGCAACTACAACTGGGCACGGCGACCGGTTACGGCCCGCGCCTGTTGGCGCCGCTGTTGCCGGTGTTGCGTGAGGTGGTCAGTGATCCGGCGCAACTGAAACTGGTCGAGCAACTGGCGCAGTGGCCTGGCGACTATCCGCTGAATTCGATCAGCGCGACGGTGTTCAACCAGTTCCTCTACGACCTTGCCGATGCGGCGATGCGCGATGAGTTGGGCAATGACTTCTTCGAAACACTGCTGTCGACGCGGGTGATCGATTCGGCGCTGCCACGCCTGGCGGCCAAGGCGGATTCACCGTGGTGGGACAATCGCAGCACGCCAGCCAAAGAAACCCGCGCCGATGTCGTGCGCACGGCGTGGGCGGCAAGCATGGCGCATCTGAAACTGACCCTCGGCGATAACGTGGCCAGTTGGCAGTGGGGCGCGGCGCACACCCTCACCCACGGCCATCCGCTGGGGCAGCAGAAGCCGCTGGATCGCCTGTTCAACGTCGGCCCGTTCGCAGCGCCGGGCAGCCACGAAGTGCCGAACAACCTCTCGGCGAAGATCGGCCCGGCGCCATGGCCGGTGACCTATGGACCGTCGACGCGACGTCTGGTGGATTTCGCCGATCCGGTGCATGGCCTGACGATCAACCCGGTCGGCCAGAGTGGCGTGCCTTTGGACACTCACTATGACGACCAGGCCGAGGCGTATGTGGAGGGGATTTATGTGCAGGCGCATTTCAGTGAGGAAGAGGTGCTGGCGAATACGCGCAGTACGTTGAAGCTGTTGCCTGCGCGCAAGCCCTGAAGAGCCCCTCACCCTAGCCCTCTCCCAGAGGGAGAGGGGACCGATTGGGGGATATTCATGAGAAACGCCGACGTGAAAGATTGGCGCCGAATCCATAATCGATAAGGTCTTTCAGGTCGATGTAACACGCCAGACACTGCAGTCGGCTCCCTCTCCCTCTGGGAGAGGGCTGGGGTGAGGGCTTTCGAGCTCAAGCCCGGATCAAACATTCAGCGCAAAATTCAGCCGAAACTGCTGCGGCGTCACGCCTAATCTGCGGTTGAACACACTGCGCATATGCTGCGCATCACGAAACCCGCACTGATAGGCCACGGTCTTCAGCGGCGCCGTGGTGCTTTCCAGCATGACCCGCGCCGCATCCACCCGCGCCCGTTCGACAAACTCCGCCGGGGTCACTTTCGCTTCCCGCGCAAACACCCGGGAGAAATTGCGCGCACTCATGTTCGCCGCATTGGCCAGATCGGCGATCGTCAGATCGCCAGTGAGATTGGCCTGCACATACAACTGCACCAACGCCACCGCTGACGTCGGCTCGGCATGCGGCGTGAGGAACGGGCTGAACTGTGATTGCCCGCCCGAGCGCTGGGTGAACACCACCAGCCGTTTCGCCACACTCAGCGCCACCTCGGCACCGTGCTCGCGCGCCAGCAGGTACAGCGACAGATCGATGCCCGCCGTAACTCCGGCCGAGGTGTAGAGCGTGCCGTCCTCGACATACAGGCGATCCGCCTCGACCCGCGTGGTCGGGCACAAATGCGCCAACGCCCCGGCATCGTTCCAGTGCGTGGTGACAGTGCGCCCCTCGAGCAAACCGGCGCGGGCGAGCATGAACGCGCCATTGCAGATCGAGCCGAAACGCCGGGCGCGGCCACAGGCATCGCGCAGCCAGGCGTCGAACGTCGGGCCGAAATCCATGAATGGCAATTGCGGGCCGCCGGCGACCAGCAACAGGTCGGGGCTATCCGTTGCTTCGCTGAAGTGGCAGTGAGCGTTCAGGCTCATGCCGTTGGAACAGGCCATCGGCCCGTGCTCGACGCCGATCACTTGCAAGCGATAGTGATCTTGCGGCGCAAGAAAGCGGTTGGCTTCGGCGAACACGTCCATGGGGCCGCTGACGTCCAGTGACTGCACGCCGGGGAACACCACAATGGCGACGGATTTGTTCATGGCTCAAACGTCCTCAATACCTGTGACAAACACACAAACCTGTGGGAGCGAGCCTGCTCGCGAAGAGGCCGTCACACGCAACATAGCTGTCGAATGACACACCGCCTTCGCGAGCAGGCTCGCTCCCACATGGGCCGTGCCTGGCTTGTTGCCCGGGTCACCCTAGCCAATCCACACCCGACAAGCGAGCCTGGCACGATTTGCAGGTGGATTGGCAAGGATCGCAGCCATGCCTCGATTGTTCGCTATGCGCGCCGGGAACAGACTTTCTCCAGCAGCGCCACCACGGCGTTTTGACGAGGAAACCGTTATGACCAGCACCATCGCCGGCATCAAGATCCCTGACAGCGCCCTCGCCCGGGCCAGCACCGAATACATCCGCGACATCGAATCCGAACTGCTTTATCACCACTCGCGCCGGGTGTTTCTGTTCGGTGCCTTGAGCGGCGAGCGCCAGCAATTGGCCTACAACCCGGAGCTGCTGTATGTCGGCGCGATGTTCCACGACCTTGGTCTGGTCGCAGGTCATCGCAGCGATGACGAGCGCTTCGAAGTGGACGGCGCAAATGCCGCCGCAGCCTTTCTCAAACCGTACGGGCTGAGCGACGACGATATCGAGCAGGTGTGGCTGTCGATCGCATTGCACACCACGCCGGGCGTGCCCAGGCATCTGCGCCCGACCGTCGCGCTGGTGACCGCCGGGGTGGAGATGGACGTGCTGGGCATGGACTACGCGGCGTTCAGCAGCGTGCAGCGCGAAGCCGTGGTGCATGCGCATCCACGTGGGGAAGGTTTCAAGGAGTGCATCATCTGCGCGTTCGCCGACGGCTTGCGTCATCGCCCGCAGACCACGTTTGGCAATGTGAAGACTGATGTGCTGGTGGATCAGGAGCCGGGGTTCAAACCGATGAATTTCGTCGAGGTCATCCGCCAGTCTCCCTGGATTGCTTAAAACCAGATTTGGAACTGGGCCCTGTGGCGAGGGGATTTATCCCCGCTGGGTTGCGAAGCGACCCTCAAAAAAAAAGGCCTGCTGCGCAGTCCATCGGGGATAAATCCCCTCACCACAAAAGCCCGCTCCCACATTTTGATTTGGGTTGGCCTCGGGAATGAAACCAACCCGCCGGCTCACACAGTCTGTGGCGCAGGCGCGCGACGTGCGTCCGGTTGCTTCCACGAATCAGCCGCGCTTTCTTCGATGGCTTGCTGGATGGCTTTCTTGCGGGCTTCTTCGGCGCGGCGGCTGAAGAACCAGACGAGGAAGGTCACCAGCGACACCGCCAGCAGAATCAGGCTGGCCACGGCGTTGATTTCCGGTTTCACACCTAGGCGCACGGCCGAGAACACTTCCATCGGCAGCGTCGTCGAACCCGGGCCGGACACGAAGCTCGCCAGCACCAGGTCATCCAGCGACAGCGCGAACGACATCATCCCGCCCGCCGCCAGCGACGGCGCGATCATCGGGATGGTGATCAGGAAGAACACCTTCCACGGCCGCGCGCCCAGGTCCATCGCCGCCTCTTCGATCGACAGGTCCAGCTCACGCAAGCGCGCCGACACCACCACCGCCACATACGCCGCGCAGAACGTGGTGTGGGCGATCCAGATGGTGACGATGCCGCGCTCCTGCGGCCAGCCGATCATCTGCGCCATGGCCACGAACAGCAGCAACAGCGACAGACCGGTGATCACTTCCGGCATCACCAACGGCGCAGTCACCAGGCCACCGAACATCGTGCGGCCCTTGAAGCGGGTGATACGGGTCAGCACGAACGCTGCCAGGGTACCCAGTGCCACCGCAGCAACCGCCGTGTAGCAGGCGATTTCCAGCGAGCGCAGCACCGAGCCCATCAGTTGCGAGTTGTCGAGCAGGCCGACGTACCACTTCACCGACCAGCCGCCCCACACCGTCACCAGTTTCGAGGCGTTGAACGAGTAGATCACCAGGATCAGCATCGGCAGATAGATGAAGATCAGACCCAATACCAGCATCAGGCTGGAGAAACGGAAGCGTTTCATTCTTTACCCTCCATTTCCTTGGCCTGACTGCGGTTGAACAGAATGATCGGCACAATCAGGATCGCCAGCATCACCACCGCCAGCGCGGACGCCACCGGCCAGTCGCGGTTGTTGAAGAATTCTTGCCACAGCACCTTACCGATCATCAGGGTTTCCGGGCCGCCGAGCAGTTCCGGGATTACGAACTCGCCGACCACCGGAATGAACACCAGCATGCAGCCGGCAATGATGCCGTTCTTGGACAGCGGAATGGTGATCTTCCAGAAGCTGTTGAAGGTGCTCGAACCCAGATCAGACGCGGCTTCCAGCAGACTCTGATCGTGTTTGACCAGGTTGGCGTACAGCGGCAGGATCATGAACGGCAGGTACGAATAGACAATCCCGATGTACACCGCCAGGTTGGTATTGAGAATCTGCAGCGGCTCGTCGATCAGGCCCATGCTCATCAGGAAGCCGTTGAGCAGGCCGTTGTTGCTGAGGATGCCCATCCACGCGTAGACGCGGATCAGGATCGCCGTCCAGGTCGGCATCATGATCAGCAGCACCAGCACCGTTTGCAGCTCTTTGCGCGCGCTGGCGATGGCGTAGGCCATCGGATAACCGATCAGCAGGCAGAGCACGGTGCTGATAAAGGCCATTTTCAGCGAGCCGAGATAGGCGGCGATGTACAGCTCGTCGTCGCCGAGCATCGCGTAGTTGCCCAGGTTCAGCAGCAGTTGCAGCTTCTGCTCGGCGTAGGTGTAGATCTCGGTGTACGGCGGGATCGCCACGTCGGCTTCGGCGAAACTGATCTTCAGAACGATGAAGAACGGCAGCATGAAGAACAGGAACAGCCAGATGAACGGCACCCCGATGACCATTTGCCGGCCATTGGGGATGATTCGGTTCATGCGGCGTTTGAATTTGCGCATGTTCATGAGCGAAGTACCACGCCGCTGTCGTCTTCCCACCACACGTAGACCTGATCGCCCCAGGTCGGACGCGCGCCGCGACGTTCGGCGTTGGCGACGAACGACTGCACCAGTTTGCCGCTCGGCAATTCGACGTAGAACACCGAGTGCCCGCCCAGATAAGCGATGTCGTGGACCTTGCCGCTCGACCAGTTGTACTCGCAGGTCGGCATGTCGGCGGTGACCAGCAGTTTTTCCGGGCGAATCGCGTAGGTGACCGACTTGTCCTGCACCGAGGTGCTGATGCCGTGGCCGACGTAGATCTGCCGGTCGAGGTCCTTGCAGGTGATGGTCGCGTGGCCTTCGGCGTCGTCGATCACTTCGCCTTCGAAGATGTTGACGTTGCCGATGAATTCGCAGACCAGACGGCTGGTCGGGGTTTCGTAGATGTCGATCGGGCTACCAATCTGCGCGATCCAACCGAGGTGCATGATCGCGATGCGCTCGGCCATGGTCATGGCCTCTTCCTGGTCGTGGGTCACCATCACGCAGGTCACGCCGACGCGCTCGATGATTTCCACCAGTTCCAGTTGCATCTGCGAACGCAGTTTCTTGTCCAGTGCGCCCATCGGTTCGTCGAGCAGCAACAGCTTCGGGCGCTTGGCCAGCGAGCGAGCCAGGGCCACACGCTGACGCTGACCGCCGGACAGTTGATGCGGCTTGCGCTTGGCGTACTGGCTCATCTGCACCAGCTTGAGCATCTCGGCCACGCGGGCGTCGATTTCAGCCTTGGGAATCTTGTCCTGCTGCAGGCCGAAGGCAATGTTCTGCGCCACGGTCATGTGCGGGAACAAAGCGTAAGACTGGAACATCATGTTGATCGGACGGTCGTACGGCGGCATGTCGGTGATGTCGACGCCGTCGAGGAAAATCCGCCCTTCCGTGGGCCGTTCGAAGCCTGCGAGCATCCGTAGCAAGGTGGATTTGCCCGATCCCGAACCGCCGAGCAGGGCAAAAATTTCGCCCTTCTTGATTTCCAGGGACACGTCGTCCACGGCAATCGTCTCGTCGAACTTCTTCGTGACCCGGTCGATTTTGACCAGCACCTGTTTTGGTGTCTGGTCGCCCTCGAGGGCTTTCTTGTAGGCGCCGGAGGCAACTGCCATTTACGAAACTCCCAACAGAAGCAGCAGTTCGCCCCGCAAGACGAACCCTGGATAGTTTGTGCGTTATTTGCCCGACTTGACCTTGGTCCAGCTGCGGGTCATCAAACGCTGAATATTGGCTGGCAACTCGGTCGACACGTAGGTCTTGTCGAGGACTGCTTGCGGTGGGTAAACCGCTTCATCGGTGCGAATGGATTGTTCCATCAGCTTGTCCGAACCCGGGTTGGGGTTGGCGTAACCGACGTAATCACTGACCTGGGCGATCACCTCAGGTTTCAGCAAATAGTTGATGAAGGCGTGGGCTTCCTTGACGTTGGACGAATCCTTGGGGATCGCCAGCATGTCGAACCACAGCGCGCCGCCCTCTTTCGGAATCGAATAGGCGATGTTGACGCCCTTCTTGGCTTCCTCGGCACGGTTCTTCGCCTGGAAGATATCGCCGGAGAAACCGATGGCCACGCAGATGTCGCCGTTGGCCAGATCGCCGATGTACTTCGAGGAATGGAAATAGGTCACGTATGGACGCACCGCGAGCAACTTGGCGGTGGCCTTTTCATAGTCTTTGGTGTTGGTGCTGTTGGCGTTCAGGCCCAGGTAATTGAGCATGGTCGGCATCATTTCATCAGCCGAATCGAGGAACGCGACACCGCAGCTGTGCAGCTTCTTGATGTTTTCAGGCTCGAACAGCACGGCCCAGGAATCGATCTTGTCGATACCGAGCACGGCTTTGACTTTGTCGACGTTGTAGCCGATGCCGTTGGTGCCCCACAGATACGGCACAGCGTAGAGGTTGCCGGGGTCGTTCTGTTCCAGGCGCTTGAGCAGCACCGGGTCGAGGTTGGAATAATTCGGCAGTTGCGCCTTGTCGAGCTTCTGGAACGCGCCCGCCTTGATCTGCTTGCCAAGGAAGTGGTTCGACGGCACGACCACGTCGTAACCGGTGCGCCCGGCGAGCAGCTTGCCTTCCAGGGTTTCGTTGGAGTCGAAAACGTCGTAGACCGGTTTGATCCCGGTCTCTTTCTCGAAGTCGGCCAGGGTCGATTCGCCGATGTAATCGGACCAGTTATAAATATGCACCGTACCGGCGGCCTGGGCTCCGACAGCGATTGTCAGGCCGGCAGCGGCCAGCAGGGCTTTGCGCAAAGAAGAAAATACAGGCAAGTGGAGGTCCTCTAAATTGATTGGGCCCAAGTTGCCCCGCGCTGCATGACAGCCATGGCTGCCCGACAACAAAACCGGCGCGCAACTTACCCTCGAAAAACCGATCCAGCAAAACTTTCTGTCATTTAATTATCCGCTGGCCGCCGTCGCGACGACGACGGCCAGTGGTTGTGGCGACAAACCGGCTTATTTGCCCGATTTGATCTTGGTCCAGCTGCGGGTGATCAGACGCAGTGTGGCGGCGTCCAGATCGCTGATCGCATAGAGTTGCTTCTTCACGTCAGCCGAAGGATAGATGCTCGGGTCGCTGGTGATGTCCTTGTCCACCATAGGCGTCGCCGCCTTGTTGCCGTTCGGGAAACGCACGGCGTTGGTGATGCCGGCCATCACTTGCGGCTCCATCAGGTAGTTCATGAACTTGTAGGCGGCTTCGACGTTTTCGGCATCCTTGGGAATGGCGACCATGTCGTAGAAAGTACCGGCGCCTTCTTTCGGAATGGTGTAGGCCAGCTTGACCTTGTCACCGGCTTCCTGAGCGCGGGTCTTGGATTGCTCCAGGTCACCCGAGTAACCGACGGCGACGCAGATGTTGCCGTTGGCCAGGTCGGAGATGTACTTGGAAGAGTGGAAGTAGGCGACCGAAGGACGGATCTTCAGGAACAGATCTTCGGCGGCTTTCAGATCAGCCTTGTCCTTGCTGTTGGTCGGCTTGCCCAGATAGTGCAATGCCGCCGGAATCATTTCGGTCGGGGCATCGAGGAAGCTCACGCCGCAGCTTTTGAGTTTCTCGATGTTTTCCGGCTTGAACACCACGTCCCACGAATCGATCTTGTCGATGCCCAGTGCAGCCTTGACCTTGGCCGGGTTGTAACCGATGCCGATCGAGCCCCACATGTACGGGAAGGCGTGCTTGTTGCCCTGGTCGCTGGCATCGCCAACGGCCTTGAGCAGGTCTTCGTCGAGGTTTTTCCAGTTTGGCAGCTTGGACTTGTCCAGCTCCTGGTAAACGCCGGCCTTGATCTGCTTGGCGAGGAAATTGTTGGAAGGCACCACGATGTCGTAACCGGACTTGCCGGCCAGCAGCTTGGCTTCCAGGGTTTCGTTACTGTCGAAGACGTCGTAGACGACTTTGATCCCGGTGGCTTTTTCGAAGTTGGCCACGGTGTCCGGCGCGATGTAGTCGGACCAGTTGTAGACGTGCAGCACCTTGTCGTCCGCGTGCACCGCACCCGCCATCATGCCCGCCATGGACAGCGCGAGCAGAGTCTTGCCAGCTAGCTTTTTACCTAATGCCTTCATGCGTCATGCTCCAAGTTTTTCTTTTTTGAACCACTTTGTTCAGCGGCCGAACCCGGACAACTGGAACCGCGGCTAGTCTGGCAAGATCCGAGGCGGTCTTTCAACAAAAGACCAGCCTTTCTGACAGCTTTGAGCGAGTGCGCCGCAGCTCCCCCGCTCAAAGCCTAGCACCTAGGCCTGCAGCGCACCGAGGGTCAGGTCCAGACACTTGCGTGCCTTTGTAACCAGCTCATCGATCTCCGCTTTGCTGATCACCAGCGGCGGCGCAATGATCATGGTGTCGCCCACCGCGCGCATGATCAGGCCGTTGTCGAAGCAGAACTGCCGGCAAATCATGCCGACGCCCTTGCCCTCGTAACGCTTGCGCGTGGCCTTGTCCTGCACCAGCTCGATCGCCCCCAGCAGACCGACGCCGCGAACTTCACCCACCAACGGGTGATCGTTCAGCTCGCGCAGACGTTTCTGCAAATACGGTGCCGTTTCGTTGTGAGCGTTCTCGATAATTTTTTCGTCGCGCAGGATGCGGATGTTTTCCAGGCCCACCGCGGCTGCCACCGGGTGGCCGGAGTAAGTGAAGCCATGGTTGAAATCGCCGCCTTCATTGAGCACGGCCACCACCGAATCACGCACGATCAACCCGCCCATCGGGATGTAGCCGGAGGTCAGGCCCTTGGCGATGGTCATCATGTCGGGTTTGAGGTCGTAGAAATCGCTACCGAACCACTCACCGGTACGGCCGAAACCGCAGATCACTTCATCGGCAACGAAAAGGATGTCGTACTTGGCGAGGATTTCCTTGATGCGCGGCCAGTAGGTATCGGGCGGGATGATCACGCCACCGGCACCCTGGATCGGCTCGGCAATAAAGGCACCGACGTTGTCGACGCCGACCTCGAGAATCTTCTCTTCGAGCTGATTGGCCGCCCAGATGCCGAATTCTTCCGCCGACATGTCACCGCCTTCGGCGAACCAGTATGGCTGCGCGATGTGGACGATGCCCGGAATCGGCAGGTCGCCCTGCTCGTGCATATAGGTCATGCCGCCGAGGCTCGCGCCGGCCACGGTCGAACCGTGATAACCGTTCTTGCGGCTGATGATGACTTTCTTGTTCGGCTGGCCTTTGATCGCCCAGTAGTGGCGGACCATGCGCAGCATGGTGTCGTTGCCTTCGGAGCCGGAACCGGTGAAGAACACGTGGTTCATGCCTTCCGGCGCCACGTCGGCAATCGCCTTGGCCAGTTCCAGCGCCGGCGGGTGGGCGGTCTGGAAGAACAGGTTGTAGTAAGGCAGTTCGCGCATCTGTTTGGCGGCGGCATCGGCCAGCTCATCGCGACCGTAACCGATCGCCACGCACCAGAGGCCGGCCATGCCGTCGAGGATCTTGTTGCCTTCGCTGTCCCACAGATAAACGCCCTTGGCGTTGGTGATGATCCGCGGGCCTTTCTCTTTCAGTTGCTTGAAGTCGCTGAACGGTGCCAGGTGGTGATCGCTGCTCAGCGCTTGCCACTCACGGGTTTGCGGGTTGTTGCTGGTCATGCCAATTCTCCTTGTTATCGGTGAAGGCGCGACGGCTGGCCGCCGCGCCCGGCGCATCAGACGGCGAAGAGCAGGTACTCACGCTCCCAGGAACTGATCACGCGCTTGAAGTTTTCATGCTCGGCCCGCTTGACCGCGACGTAGCCGGTGATGAAGGTCTTGCCGAGGTACTTCTCGATGGTCGCGCTGTTTTCCATACGCTCCAGCGCGTCCTCGATGGTCAGCGGCAGGCGCAGGTTGCGGCGCTCGTAACCACGGCCGACCACAGGCGCGCTCGGGTTCAGGCCCTCGACCATGCCGATGTAACCGCAGAGCAGGCTCGCGGCAATCGCCAGGTACGGGTTGGCGTCAGCGCCCGGCAGACGGTTTTCCACGCGGCGGTTCTGCGGGCCGGCATCCGGTACGCGCAGGCCGACGGTACGGTTCTCTTCGCCCCACTCGACGTTCACCGGTGCCGAAGTGTCCGGGAGGAAGCGGCGGAACGAGTTGACGTTCGGCGCGAACAGCGGCAACAGCTCGGGAATCAGTTTCTGCAGACCACCGATGTGGTGCAGGAACAACTGGCTCATGGTCCCGTCTTCGTTGGAGAAGACGTTCTTGCCGGTCTGAATGTCGATGATGCTCTGGTGCAGGTGCATGGCGCTGCCAGGCTCGCCGGTCATCGGCTTGGCCATGAACGTCGCCGCCACGTCGTGCTTGAGCGCGGCTTCGCGCATGGTGCGCTTGAACACCAGAATCTGATCGGCCAGCGACAGGGCGTCACCGTGACGGAAGTTGATTTCCATCTGCGCTGTGCCGTCTTCGTGGATCAGCGTATCGAGGTCCAGCTCCTGCAATTCGCACCAGTCGTAGACATCTTCGAACAGCGGGTCGAATTCGTTCGCCGCTTCAATGGAGAACGACTGCCGGCCGATTTCCGGACGGCCCGAGCGGCCGATCGGCGGCTGCAACGGATAGTCGGGGTCGTCGCTGCGCTTGGTCAGGTAGAACTCCATTTCCGGCGCCACGATCGGCTGCCAGCCCTTGTCGGCATACAGCTTCAAGACTTTCTTGAGGACGTTGCGTGGCGACAGCTCGATCGGGTTGCCTTGCTTGTCGTAGGTGTCGTGGATCACCTGCGCGGTCGGCTCGATGGCCCACGGCACCAGGTACACGGCGTTCTGGTCGGGGCGGCAGATCATGTCGATGTCGGCCGGGTCGAGCAGTTCGTAATAGATGTCGTCTTCGACGTAGTCGCCGGTCACGGTCTGCAGCAGCACGCTCTCCGGCAGACGCATGCCTTTCTCGGCGATGAACTTGTTGGTCGGCGAAATCTTGCCCCGGGTAATACCGGTCAAGTCGCCGATCATGCATTCGACTTCTGTGATCTTGCGGTCTTTCAACCAATCGGTGAGCTGGTCGAGGTTGTTACTCATAAATGCCTCTGGGCTGAGTCTCCTGACGCGATGTCAGGCAATTTTGACGCTTGCGGCGTCGCGTTAAAGGGGGCTTGCTCGCGCAGTGCCGGCTTACGCCTGGCACCGCGCATAGACAATGAAAGAGGAGCTTACCTGCCCTTGACGCTGGCGTTGCATTTCCCGTGCACTTTGCAAACGTGCAGAATCACAAGCATGACGCTGAGTGCGGCACGGGCTTTGAGAGGGAAAGAGTTCTATAGTGAAAGGAGACGCCATAAAGCGGATGCTGTGCCCGACGTCCAGAATATCGGACGCTGCCGTTTTGCCGGATGTTGGCGAGCGTGTCGTCAACAGGCTGCGCGCCTTGCTGGCTGCGCTACGGACGGATTGATCGCCACTGATGTGATGAGCATGCAGACCGGACTGTTGCGAGCAGTCGGTGATGCCGATTAACGGCAGGCGAGACATGAAGCACCCCGGTATTATTGCTGTTATGGGTTTGACCGGAGCTTAGCCTTGTTCATTTTTTTACACAACACCCCCGTAAAAAATACAACACGGCCTGCTCAAGCCCGCAGCTGAGCAACGTTCAAGGTTTGAAAAAACGCCCCAAAGTGCCCCATAAATGCCCTTCAAGCGCTTTTTCGGGGCAAAAAAGGCCTCGCTTGACTTCGGCAGGCCGTTCGGGTTGACTGAAACCAGAAAAGATCAATGATTGATATTTTTAACAACAAAGGTGTTGCATCATGTCGGTACCCCCGCGTGCCGTTCAGCTTAACGAAGCGAACGCGTTCCTTAAGGAACATCCTGAGGTTCTGTACGTTGACCTTCTGATTGCGGATATGAATGGTGTGGTGCGCGGCAAGCGCATCGAACGCACCAGCCTCCACAAGGTTTACGAGAAAGGCATCAACCTGCCGGCCTCTCTATTTGCTCTGGATATCAACGGCTCCACGGTGGAAAGCACCGGTCTGGGCCTGGACATCGGCGACGCCGATCGCATCTGCTATCCGATCCCCGATACCCTGTGCAACGAGCCATGGCAGAAGCGCCCGACCGCGCAGCTGTTGATGACCATGCACGAACTCGAAGGCGATCCGTTCTTCGCCGACCCCCGTGAAGTGCTGCGCCAGGTGGTGACCAAGTTCGACGAGCTCGGCCTGACCATCTGCGCCGCCTTCGAACTCGAGTTCTACCTGATCGACCAGGAAAACGTGAACGGCCGTCCGCAGCCGCCACGCTCGCCGATCTCCGGCAAACGCCCGCACTCGACGCAGGTCTACCTGATCGACGACCTCGACGAATACGTCGATTGCCTCCAGGACATTCTGGAAGGTGCCAAAGAGCAAGGCATCCCGGCCGACGCGATCGTCAAGGAAAGTGCCCCGGCGCAGTTCGAAGTGAACCTGCACCACGTCGCCGACCCGATCAAGGCCTGCGACTACGCCGTCCTGCTCAAGCGTCTGATCAAGAACATCGCCTACGACCATGAAATGGACACCACCTTCATGGCCAAGCCGTATCCGGGCCAGGCGGGCAATGGTCTGCACGTACACATTTCGATTCTGGACAAAGCCGGCAAAAACATTTTTGCCAGCGAGGATCCCGAGCAGAACGCCGCGCTGCGTCACGCGATCGGCGGTGTGCTCGAGACCCTGCCGGCGCAGATGGCTTTCCTCTGCCCGAACGTCAACTCCTACCGTCGCTTCGGCGCGCAGTTCTACGTACCGAACTCGCCGTGCTGGGGCCTGGACAACCGCACCGTGGCGATCCGCGTACCAACCGGTTCAGCCGATGCCGTACGTATCGAGCACCGCGTGGCCGGCGCCGACGCCAACCCGTACCTGCTGATGGCTTCGGTACTGGCCGGCGTGCACCACGGCCTGGTCAACAAGATCGAACCGGGCGCGCCTGTCGAAGGCAACAGCTACGAGCAGAACGAACAGAGCCTGCCGAACAACTTGCGCGATGCCCTGCGCGAGCTGGACGACAGCGAGGTGATGGCCAAGTACATCGATCCGAAGTACATCGATATCTTCGTCGCCTGCAAGGAAAGCGAGCTGGAGGAGTTCGAACACTCCATCTCCGACCTTGAGTACAACTGGTATCTGCATACCGTTTAAATGGTTTGCAGCTTCAAAAAAACGCCGTTGGCTGATTCAGCCAGCGGCGTTTTTTTATGGCCGAACACAAAACCTGTGGCGAGGGGATTTAGCGAAACGTCGCACCGCCCCGTTCGGTTGCGAAGCAGCCCCAAATCCATCCCACTCGGTGCGTCAGGAATACCCGGCTCTCAGGGTTTACGACTGCTGCGCAGCCGAACGGGGCGGTGCGACGTTTCGCTAAATCCCCTCGCCACAGGGTACTGGCAGACAACACCTGAACCGCCTCGTACAATGCCCGCTGCCCCGCAGGAGACTTCCATGACGCGTCCCGCCACCGTTCGCAAACCCCGTGCCCGCAGTCAGGCGCGGATCGATTCGATCCTCGACGCCGCGCGCACGCTGCTGGCGGCCGAGGGCGTGGCCAGTCTGTCGATCTACAGCGTCGCCGAGCGTGCGCAGATTCCGCCCTCTTCCGTATATCACTTCTTCGCCAGCGTCCCGGCGCTGCTTGAAGCCCGGACCGCCGATGTCCACGCAGCCTTCCGCGCCTGCCTGCAAGCGCCGATCGACCACGACGCGTTACGCGACTGGCGAGACCTGTCGCGACTGGTCGAACAGCGCATGCTGGAGATCTACGACCAGGATGCGGCCGCACGGCAATTGATTCTGGCGCAACACGGCCTGACCGAAGTGACCCAGGCTGACCGCCAGCACGATCTGGAACTGGGCGACCTGATGCACAAGTTGTTCGACCAGCATTTCGAATTGCCGAGGCTGCCGGACGATGTCGATGTGTTTGCCCTGGCGATGGAACTGGGCGACCGGGTCTATGCTCGTTCGGTGCAGCAGCACGGGCAGATCACCCCGCGCATGGCCGAGGAAGGGATGCGCGTGTTTGATGCCTATATCGGGTTGTACCTTCCGCCATATTTACCCAAAAGAAATCTCTAGCGCATGCACCGGCCCTTTCGCGAGCAGGCTCGCTCCCACATTTGAAATGCGTTCCCCTGTGGGAGCGAGCCTGCTCGCGAAAGCCGCGCCGCCGAATCCGCGACAGGCACAAAAACCCCGCAGGGCTCACACCCTCCGGGGTTGTTTTTTGTTCACCGGCTTACAACTTGGCGATCGATACCTCGGTGGATTTCACAAAGGCGATCACCTCACTGCCGACCACCAGCTCCAGCTCTTTAACAGAGCGGGTAGTGATCACCGAAGTGACGATGCCCGAAGCGGTCTGCACGTCGATTTCCGACAGCACGTCGCCGAGGACGATTTCCTTGATCGAGCCTTTGAACTGGTTGCGCACGTTGATGGCTTTGATAGTCATGGCATTGATTCCTGTCGTTGATAAAGGTGTTATTGCGCCCAGCGCAGTTGCGTAGGCAGGGGTGAAACGGGTTCCGGCGCCGGCGGTTCGCCGGGCAGGGACAGAACACGGTTGAGCACTTCGGTTTCCAGTGCGGCGAGGCGATGCGAGCCACGCACCCTGGGGCGCGGCAGTTCGACGTGCAGGTCAAGGCCGACTTCGCCGTCCTCGATCAAAATCACCCGATCAGCGATCGCCACCGCTTCACTAACATCATGGGTCACCAGCAGCACGGTAAAACCGTGTTGCTGCCACAGCCGTTCGATCAGTTGCTGCATCTCGATGCGGGTCAGCGCATCCAGCGCGCCGAGCGGTTCGTCGAGCAACAGCAGACGCGGCTGGTGAATCAGCGCCCGGGCCAACGCCACGCGCTGCTTTTGGCCACCGGACAATGCTGCCGGCCACTCATTGGCGCGATCAGCCAGACCCACGGCTTCCAGTGCATCCAGCGCTTGCTGGCGCCAGTTGCCCTTGAGGCCAAGGCCAACGTTGTCGATGATCTTTTTCCACGGCAGCAGTCGCGCTTCCTGAAACATCAGCCGCGTATCGTCGCGCGCCTGGCTGAGCGGCGCGGAGCCGGCCAGCAGCTCGCCGCCAGTGGGTTGATCGAGGCCGGCGAGCAAGCGCAAGAACGTGCTCTTGCCACAACCGCTGCGCCCGACCACGGCGACAAACTGCCCCGCCGGAATGTGCAGATCGATTTCGCGCAGCACCTGGCGCGCGCCGAAGGTTTTCTGCAGGTTGCGCACCGCCAGCGGAATCCCGCGCAACAGGCGTGGAGGTTGTTGAGCGGTCATGCCGCACCTCCCTTGGCAACCTGATAGGCCGGGTGCCAGCGCAGCCACACACGTTCAAGTCCACGGGCGGCGAGGTCGGCGAGTTTGCCGAGCACCGCGTAAAGCAGGATCGCCAGCACCACCACGTCGGTCTGCAAGAACTCTCGAGCGTTCATCGCCAGATAGCCGATGCCGGAGCTGGCCGAGATGGTTTCAGCGACGATCAGCGTCAGCCACATGAAGCCCAGGGCGAAGCGCACGCCAACCAGAATCGACGGCAACGCACCCGGCAGAATCACCTGCCAGAACAGGCTGAACCCGCTCAGGCCGTAACTGCGCGCCATCTCCACCAGCGCCGGGTCGACGTTGCGGATGCCGTGATACGTGTTCAGGTAAATCGGGAACAAGGTGCCCAGCGCCACCAGAAAAATCTTCGCTGATTCGTCAATGCCGAACCACAGGATCACCAGCGGAATCAGCGCCAGATGCGGCACGTTGCGGATCATCTGTACCGAGCTGTCGAGCAGGCGCTCGCCCCATTTTGACAGGCCGGTGATGAAACCCAGCACCAGACCAATGCTGCCGCCGATGGTAAAACCGAGTGCCGCGCGCCAGCCGCTGATCGCCAGGTGCGTCCAGATCTCGCCGCTGCGTACCAGACTGACGCCAGCCTCGATCACCGCCACCGGTGCCGGCAGAATCCGTGTCGACAACCAGCCCGCCGACACCGACAGCTGCCACACCGCCAGCAGCAACACCGGCAACGCCCAAGGCGCGAGGCTGTGGATAAATTTGTTCATGGCCGCGCCTCAGCTCTGCGATGCGGCTTTGGGCAGGATGTCGTTAGCGACCATCTCGCCGAACGGGCTGACATAACCGGCGCTCTTCGGCAGTTCCGGGCGTTCAACGTCGAGGTGCGGGAACAGCAGCTCGGCCACCCGATACGATTCTTCGAGGTGTGGATAACCGGAAAAGATGAAGGTATCGATGCCCAGATCGGCGTATTCCTTGACCCGCGCCGCCACGGTCGGGCCATCGCCGACCAGCGCCGTGCCGGCACCGCCGCGCACCAGCCCGACGCCGGCCCACAGGTTCGGGCTGACTTCCAGATTGTCGCGGCTACCGCCGTGCAGCGCGGCCATGCGTTGCTGGCCGACCGAATCGAAACGCGCCAACGAAGCCTGGGCACGCTGGATGGTGTCGTCGTCCAGATGCGAGATCAGCCGGTCCGCCGCCTGCCAGGCTTCGGCGTTGGTTTCACGGACGATCACATGCAGGCGAATGCCGAAGCGCACGGTGCGGCCGAGCCTGGCGGCTTTGGCGCGCACTTGTGCGATCTTCTCGGCCACCGCTGCCGGCGGCTCGCCCCAGGTCAGCACCATCTCGACCTGCTCGGCGGCCAGATCCTGCGCCGCTTCGGAGGAGCCACCGAAATACAGCGGCGGACGCGGTTGCTGGATCGGTGGATAAAGCAGCTTCGCGCCTTTCACGCTGATGTGCTCGCCGTCGTAATCGACGGTTTCGCCTTCCAGCACTCGGCGCCAGATGCGGGTGAATTCCACCGAGGCCTGATAGCGTTCCTCATGGTTGAGGAACAGACCGTCGCCAGCCAGTTCTTCCGGGTCGCCACCGGTGACCAGATTGAACAATGCACGCCCGCCGGACAAACGATCCAGCGTGGCTGCCTGCCGCGCGGCGACCGTCGGGGAGATGATCCCGGGGCGCAGGGCAACGAGGAATTTCAGACGCTGGGTCACTGGAATCAGCGAGGCCGCCACCAGCCACGAGTCTTCGCAGGAACGCCCGGTAGGAATCAGCACCCCGCCAAAACCCAGACGATCCGCCGCTTGCGCGACCTGTTGCAGGTAACCGTGATCAACCGCGCGGGCGCCTTCGGCGGTGCCAAGGTAATGGCCGTCGCCGTGGGTCGGCAGGAACCAGAAGATATTGAGGCTCATGGAGTAGTCTCCTTGTGGATTCGAATTACTTGGCTTGGGAGCTTTGGGCCACAGCGGCCGGCGGGGTCCAGATCACATCCTTGATGCTCAACGGCTTGGGAATCAGCTTGAGCTGGAAGAACGTGTCAGCGATTTTCTGTTGCGCGGCGACCACTTCCGGGGTCAGGAACAGCGCACCGTAGCCCTGGCGTTTCACCGAGGTCAGGGTGATGTCCGCCGGCAGGCCCAGCAGTGGCGCGACCTGTTGCGTCACGTCTTCGGGATTGGCTTGCGACCATTCACCAACCGCGCGCACCTCTTCGACGAGGGTCTTGATCACCTCGGGATTTTTCTGCGCATACGGTTTGGTCGCCAGATAGAACTGGTGGTTGTCGACGATGCCTTTACCGTCGCGCAGGGTGTGCGCTTGCAGTTGTTTCTCGGCGGCGGCCTGGTACGGGTCCCAGATGACCCAGGCGTCAACGCTGCCACGTTCGAACGCGGCGCGGGCATCGGCCGGCGGCAGGAACACGGTCTGGATGTCGCTGTACTTGAGGCCCGCGTCTTCCAGCGCGCGCACCAGCAGGTAGTGCACGTTGGAGCCTTTGTTAAGGGCGACTTTCTTGCCTTTGAGATCGGCCACCGATTTGATCGGCGAGTCTTTCGGCACGAGGATCGCTTCACTGTTCGGCGCTGGCGGTTCATAGGCGACGTAGAGCAGATCCGCGCCAGCGGCCTGGGCGAAAACCGGCGGGGTTTCGCCGGTCACGCCGAAATCGATCGAGCCGACGTTGAGGCCTTCGAGCAGCTGCGGGCCGCCGGGAAACTCGGTCCATTGCACGTCGACGCCTTGCGCAGCGAGGCGTTTTTCCAGCGTGCCTTTGGCTTTGAGCAGCACCAGCGTGCCGTACTTCTGATAACCGATCCGCAATGTCTCGGCTTGAGCTTGAGTGATGGCGCCGAAGGTGACAGCCGCAGCAAACAGAGCGACCAGACCACGACGCAAAAATACAGGGCGCATAGCGCTCTCCTTTTTGCTGTTGGGTTTTGGCTGCACCTGCTTGCCCGTTGGCGGGCGAGTAAGGCCAGTACTTCAAATTTCGATAAGGCTTAAATGCTCCAGCGAGCACTCAACAAACGTTCGTTCAGCAGGCCCGGCTCCAGCGGTTTCGGCCGGCGCGCCATGGCGCCGATGAACTGGTCCAGGGCCTCGTGCAAGCGTTGCTCCAGGGCCGGCGCCAGTTGCGCGGCGGCACTGCCTTCGCCGTAAGCGATCTGGCTGTCCTCGGCGAAAATGCCCTGAAGCATTTCCTGGGCCTTGAGTGCCGACAGCACAGGCTTGAGGGCGTAATCGACCACCAGCATGTGGGCGATGCTGCCGCCGGTAGCCATCGGCAAGACAACCTTGTGATTCAAGGCACGCTCCGGCAGCAGATCCAGCAGGGTCTTCAGCGCACCGGAAAACGAGGCCTTGTACACCGGCGTGGCGATCAGCAGGCCATCGGCGTTTGCGATCTGTTGCAGCAGGTCGAGGACCTTCGGGCTGTCGAAGCGCGCGTGAAGCAGATCCTCGGCCGGGAAGTCCCGCACCTGATAACTCACCACTTCCACCCCTTGCTGTTGCAACCAGCGTTGCGAACGCTCCAGCAGCACCCCGGAACGGGAACGCAGACTGGGGCTGCCACCGAGTGAGACGACCAGCATTGAGACGATTCCTTAAGCGTTACAGGCGATTCGCAGGCTGCGATCTCGCTTCAATGGCAGTGACCTTACCAGCTGATTTATATATCCATAAATCATATTTATTCATTTGGTTATTCGTTTAAGAGATATGCGGTCGGACAGAAATCAGGCAAAAAAAAGGCCGTCGAAACGGCCGAAATTCCCCTGCGGTGTCATTCTGGATTCTCAAGTGCCTGGGCTGACGCCTTCGCGAGCAGGCTCGCTCCCACAGGGGAATGCATTGCAAATGTGGGAGCGAGCCTGCTCGCGAAAGCGGCGGTGACTACACCGCAAATCTTATTTGTTCGGCTGCGGCGTCAGGCGCAGGTACGGCTTCACCGCGCGATAGCCTTTCGGGAAGCGCTGCTTGATCTCGTCCTCATCCTTGAGCGACGGCACGATCACCACCTCTTCACCGTCCTGCCAGTTGGCCGGGGTGGCGACCTTGTAGTTGTCGGTGAGCTGCAGCGAATCGATCACCCGCAGAATCTCGTGAAAGTTGCGCCCGGTGCTCGCCGGGTAGGTGATGGTCAGACGGATCTTCTTGTTCGGATCAATGACGAACAGCGAACGCACGGTCAGCGTGTCGTTGGCGTTCGGGTGGATCAGGTCGTAGAGATCGGACACCTTGCGATCGGCATCGGCCAGGATCGGGAAATTGACGATGGTGTTCTGGGTTTCGTTGATGTCCTCGATCCACTTGTGGTGCGAGTCCACCGGGTCGACCGACAGCGCGATGGCCTTGACGCCACGCTGGCTGAATTCATCCTTGAGCTTGGCGGTGAAACCCAGCTCGGTGGTGCACACCGGGGTGAAGTCCGCCGGGTGGGAGAACAGCACGCCCCAGCTATCGCCCAGCCATTCGTGGAAACGAATCTTGCCGGCGCTGGAGTCTTGTTCGAAATCGGGGGCGATGTCGCCGAGTCTGAGGCTCATGGTGCTGCTCCTGATGAGGGATGGGAGACAACAACTGTAGCTCGTGATCGAACAGCGTGAAAAAGAATAAATAACTAGATATCTAGATCATTAATGAATATTAAACATCTGTTCATTGGACACCGGCCGGCATCGCGACGAATATCGGTTGCAAGGTTCGAGAAGGCCTTGAGTTGCAGCAAAGAGGGAAATCGAGAAGGGCTTACGGGGGTGAGCCTGACTCGAAACGCAAAAGCCCCGTCCGGCGCGATGCCGGACGGGGCTTTTTTTGCTTCAGTTACTTGGTCGAGCTGTTACAGCAGCGGGATCGAGTAGCTGAGGATCAGGCGGTTTTCGTCCTGGTCGCGTTGACCGGCGATGTCGTTGCGCCACGTAGCGTTTTTCCACATGAAGCCGACGTTCTTCAACGGGCCTTCCGGAACAACGTACGCCACGGTCAAATCGCGTTCCCACTCGGAGGCGCCATTCGAGGTTTGCACACGACTACCGTAGGTATCAATGTTGTCGCCGCGCAGATAAACCATGCCAGCGGTCAGGCCTGGCACGCCAACTTTGGCGAAGTCATAGGAGTAGCGTGCCTGCCAAGTGCGCTCGCCGGCACGGTTGAACTTCTGGATCTGCATGTCGGTGATCGTGTAGTTAGACGAGCCGTCACCCTGGTTCAGCCAAGGGAAGTCGCTGCTGCCGTTGCTCACCTGATAGCCGCCACCAAAGGTGTGACCGGCAACGGTATAAAGGAACAAGCCGCTGTACAGGTTGTTGTCGACCTTGCCTTTGCCGTTACCCAGCGTACTGTTGCCGTACGCACCGTTGCTGAAGTAGTCCGAATCGTTGCCATTGCGGCCGTCATCGGAGCTATTGAAGTACCGGAAGTCGGACTTCAACACACCTGGGCCAATCGACCAGTTATGCACCAGACCCAGGAAGTGTTGCTTGTAGAAGTTTTCCAGGTTGCCGTAGTAGTACTGGGCCGTCAGATCCTTGGTGATTTTATAGTCACCACCGGCGTAGATGAACTTGTTGCTGTTTGTGGTGCGCGCAGTTGCGCCACCGATCGACAGCTGTTCATTGTTGCTGGAGTTACGACCTTTCACGTGCTCGATCTGGCCACCGACCAGCGTCAAGTCCTTGATCTCGCCGGAAGTAATCTGGCCACCCTGCCAGGTTTGCGGC
This sequence comes from Pseudomonas sp. Marseille-Q5117, assembly GCF_946901175.1. Taxonomy (NCBI): domain Bacteria; kingdom Pseudomonadati; phylum Pseudomonadota; class Gammaproteobacteria; order Pseudomonadales; family Pseudomonadaceae; genus Pseudomonas; species Pseudomonas sp. Marseille-Q5117. Next base: position 194,192 of record NZ_CAMPPP010000003.1, read on the forward strand.
AGCAGACGACCGTCGTTGGTGACGATGACCGGGTTCTTCGGCTGCAAGGTACCCAGCTTCAGCTCTGTCTGGGAAATCTTGGCTTTAGCCGTCAGACCCAGGCTCGAGAAGTTATCAACAGCTTCGCCATTGGATTTGCTTGGGAATACAGTTCCGCCGTACGAAGTCGAGGTCGCACCGTTGGTACCACCGCCCGAATCCAGGCGAACGCCCAGCAGACCGATAGCATCGATACCAAAACCTACGGTTCCTTGGGTGTAGCCGGAGATGAAGCGCAGATCGAAGCCTTGGCCCCATTCTTCGTTCTTGCTCTGCACACCGTTACGCTTGTTAGCGGGACTATTGGCAGCGCTATCACGGTTATCGTTGTTGATATAGAAGTTACGCAGACCCAGAGTAGCCTTGCTGTCTTCGATGAAACCGGCGGCGCCTGCCTGCTGCGCCATAACCCCAACGGCCACAGCCAGGGCCAAGGTGGACTTGTTCATGTATCGCTCCTCTCGTTCTAATTCTTGTGTTCCTGGTTCGGGGTCGATTTGCCCTGAATCCTAAGATGCGCGATTAGCGCCAGACCGTGACTGCCAAGTCAATCGTAACCTTGTGTGTCTACGACCATCGTCTAATCGCCAGTGATTGGGTCCCTGCAGCGTAAAGACTTCCTGATAATCCCAAAAAGAATTTATTCATTCTTTTTCATACCATTCGGGTATATGGCCCATTAATGGCCCTTTGCGCCGGGAAACAGCGTATCGGCGCCTAAGCTCATTCCTAAATGGTATTTGTTGACCTTTTTTTAGATCGATTAGCTTTGCCGTGCTCCCAACACGGCAAATCCCATCGAAAAGGCGACGCATCATGGCGAAACGCGCACTATCAAGTCAATTTGTTACAGTTTGTGTGTCGGCACTGTTTTCTTTTTCCGCACATGCCGCCGGTCTGACGGTCGGCTACCAGACCGGGATCGATCCGAGCAAAGTGCCGCAGGCCGATGGTGTCTATGAAAAAACCATCGGCGAGAAGATCGACTGGCGTCGTTTCAACAGCGGCCCGGAAGTCGTCACTGCCATTGCTTCTGGCGACGTGCAGATCGGCAACCTTGGCTCAAGCCCACTGGCAGCAGCTGCTTCACGCAATCTGCCGATCGTGGCGTTTATCGTTTCGGCGCAGATTAATGCCGCCGAAGCCTTGGTGGTGCGCAACGGCAGCGGCATCGACAAACCGCAGGACCTGATCGGTAAAACCATCGCCACGCCGTTCGTGTCGACCTCGCACTACAGTCTGCTTGGGGCGCTGAAGCACTGGGGCCTGAATGCTTCGCAAGTCAAAGTGGTCAACCTGCAACCGGCGGAAATCGCCGCCGCGTGGAAGCGTGGCGACATTGACGGGGCGTTTGTCTGGTCACCGGCGCTGGGTGAGATCCGCAAGACCGGCAAGACCCTGACCGACGCAGCACAAGTCGGCCAATGGGGTGCACCGACTTTCGAAGTCTGGGTGGCGCGCAAGGACTTTGCCGAGAAGCATCCCGAGGTCGTGGCCAAGTTTGCCAAGGTCACCCTGGAGTCGTTCGCTGATTACGCCGCACACAAAGACAGCTGGACGGCCGATTCGGTGCCTGTGCAGAAAATCGCCAAATTGACCGGTGCCAACGCAGCAGATGTGCCGGAACTGCTGGCCGGTTCGGCGTTCCCGGATGCCAAGGCGCAGCAAACCACGGCGCTGCTGGACGGCGGCACCGCCAAGGCCATTGCCGAAACGGCGAAATTCCTCAAGGAACAGGGCAAGGTCGAGACGGTGCTGGCGGATTATTCGCCGTACGTCAGCGCCAAGTTCATCTCTGACTGAATGCAGAACCCTGTGGTGAGGGGATTTTATCCCCGCTGGGTCGCGTAGCGACCACCTATGTTTTCACTTGGAAACGCAAGGGGACTGCTGCGCAGTCCAGCGGGGATGAATCCCCTCGCCACAGACCTCGCTGTTGTTCAGAGGGTCTTTTCGAAGATCTTCGAATTACGCTGATAGTTGTAAAGCGACGCCCGCGCCGCTGGCAGACGTTCGACGCTGCTTGGCTCGAACCCGCGCTCGCGGAACCAATGCGCAGTGCGCGTAGTGAGTACGAACAGGGTTTTCAAACCCTGCGCCCGCGCGCGGGTTTCGATGCGTTCGAGCAATTCGTCGCCGCGTCCGCCGTGGCGATACTCGGGATTCACCGCCAGACACGCCAGTTCACCAGCATCGGAGTCGGCAATCTGATACAGCGCCGCACAGGCGATGATCATGCCTTCGCGCTCGACCACGCTGAACTGCTCGATCTCGCGCTCCAGCACTTCTCGCGAGCGGCGCACCAGAATGCCCTGCTCTTCCAGCGGACTGATCAGGTCGAGCAAACCGCCGACGTCTTCAATCGCCGCTTCGCGCACCATTTCGAACTGCTCCTGCGCCACCAGCGTACCGCCACCGTCGCGGGTGAACAGCTCCGTCAGCAGCGCGCCATCTTCGGCGTAACTGACGATATGGCTGCGCGCCACGCCGCCACGGCAGGCTTCGGCGGCGGCATCGAGCAACTCCGCTTGATAGTTGCTCATGCCGAGGCGCTGCAAATGGGCCGGCACTTGTTGCGGGCGCAGTTCACGTACCAGTTTGCCGTTCTCGTCGATCAGGCCGAGCTCGGCGCCGAACAACAGCAGCTTGTCCGCGCCCAGATCAATCGCGGCGCGGGTGGCGACATCTTCGCAGGCGAGGTTGAAGATTTCGCCGGTCGGCGAATAGCCCAGCGGCGACAGCAATACGATCGAGCGTTCATCGAGCAGGCGATTGATGCCCTTGCGGTCGACCCGACGCACTTCGCCGGTGTGGTGATAGTCGACACCTTCGAGCACGCCGATCGGCCGCGCGGTGACGAGGTTGCCGCTGGCCACCCGCAGGCGTGAACCCTGCATCGGCGACGAGGCCATGTCCATCGACAGCCGTGCTTCGATGGCGATGCGCAACTGGCCGACCGCATCGATCACACACTCCAGCGTCGCGGCATCGGTGATGCGCATGCCGTGATGGTAATGCGGGGTCAGGCCACGGGCGGCGAGGCGGGTTTCGATCTGCGGGCGCGAGCCGTGCACCAGCACCAGACGCACGCCCAGACTGTGCAGCAAGACCAGGTCGTGGACGATGTTGCCGAAATTCGGATGCTCGACGCCGTCGCCGGGCAGCATGACGACGAAGGTGCAATCGCGGTGAGCATTGATGTAAGGGGACGCGTGGCGAAGCCAATTGACGTATTCGGGCATGAACCTGGGCCTGTAATAAAGAGCAGCCGAAAAAAGGGGCGAAACGAAAAACGCACAGCGGGCTGATGGTTATCGTCGGAACAGGCTTGGCGACACGCGCGCTCTCCTCATGAATACGGGTTGGGGTACAGGCAATTTACCGGGTTGATGCAAGACATTTAACCCTGTGGCAGCGAGCCTGCTCGCGAAAACGTTGGATCAGGTTCATCAATGGCGACTGACAAAACGCTTTCGCGAGCAGGCTCGCTCCCACACAGGGCCATCATCGTTCGTCTGTCGTCAGGCAGTAATGTTCAATCAACTGCCGAATCAGATGCACGGTAGGCTGCAAACGTGACATTTCAAGGTACTCGCCGGGTTGATGCGCGCAGGCAATGTCGCCGGGGCCGAGGACGATGGTTTCGCAGCCGAGGCGCTGAAGATAAGGCGCTTCGGTGCCGAACGCTACTGCTTCGGCGCGATGGCCGGTGAGCTTTTCGGCGATGCGCACCAGTTCGGCATCCTCGGACTGTTCGAACGGCGGCACTTCCGGGAACAGCGGCTTGTAGTCGATCTTCACCTTATGCCGCTCGGCCACCGGGTTGAGCTTGCGCAGGATTTCCGTGCGCAGCAGGTTCGGGTCCATGCCCGGCAGCGGCCGCAGGTCGAATTCCAGCGAACACTGGCCGCAGATACGATTGGGGTTGTCGCCACCATGGATGCAGCCGAAGTTCATCGTTGGTTGCGGCACGCTGAACTGTGGATTGCTGAATTCGCGCTGCCACAGCAGGCGCAGGCCGCGCAGTTCGCCGATGGCATCGTGCATCGCTTCAAGGGCGCTGTGGCCCAGACGCGGATCAGACGAGTGGCCACTCTGCCCGAGGATGTCGATGCGCTCCATCATGATGCCTTTGTGCATGCGGATCGGCTTGAGCCCGGTCGGCTCACCGATCACCGCCGCGCGGCCCAACGGTTGCCCGGCCTCGGCCAGCGCGCGGGCGCCGGACATCGAGCTTTCTTCGTCGCAGGTGGCGAGAATCAGCAGCGGTTGTTTGAACGGCTGATCGAGCAGCGGCCGCACGGCTTCGATAATCAGCGCAAAAAAGCCCTTCATGTCGCAGCTGCCCAGCCCGACCCAGCGGCCATCGACTTCAGTGAGCTTCAGCGGGTCGGTCTGCCACAACGCGTCGTCGTACGGCACGGTGTCGCTGTGCCCAGCCAGCACCAGGCCGCCGGGGCCGCTGCCGAAACTGGCGAGCAGATTGAATTTGCCGGGGCTGACCTGCTGGATTTCGCAGCTGAAACCCAGGTCACCGAGCCAGCCCGCCAGCAGATCGATGACGGCGCGGTTGGACTGGTCCAGGTTCGGTTGGGTACAGCTGACCGATGGCGCGGCAATCAGCGCGGCGAACTGGTCTTGCATGGACGGCAATGGCATCACTGACTCCAGGTCCCGGATTGAGGCCCACTATAGAACCATCCGGCGCGCGGAATAAACCGCCGCAGGGCGCAGGAAGTTTGACTCCTGTACACTGCACGGCCTTGGCAGCCACACATTCCCCCGGCTGCGCTCCCGATTCTGGATGTTCCGGCCATGCAAAAAGAAACTGAAATCAAACTCCGCGTCAGCCGCGAAACCCTCGCTGCCCTGCGCGAGCACCCGCTGCTGAAGAAACGCAACAAAAGTGGCTGGGAACGCCGTGAGTTGATGAACCAGTACTTCGACACCCCCGAGCGCGACCTCGCCCAAGCCAAGGTCGCCCTGCGCCTGCGCAAGGACGGTGACGAAGTGATTCAGACCCTCAAGACCCGTGGCCAAAGCGTCGCCGGCCTGTCCGAGCGTAACGAGTACGACTGGAAACTGGCGAAAGCCAAGCTCGACGTAAAAAAACTCGACGGCGAATGCTGGCCCGAGGCACTGGCCGAGCTGGACAAGAAAACCCTCAAGCCGATCTTCACCACTGATTTCGTCCGCGAGCGCGCCGAAATCGCCTGGGGCCGTGGCAAGACCAAAGTGGTCATCGAAGCCGCGCTGGATCTCGGTCACGTGGTGGTCGGCAAGCAGAAGGAAGAAATCTGCGAGCTGGAACTGGAGCTGCGCGAAGGCGAACCTGCCGCGTTGCTGGAACTGGCTGCCGAACTGGCCGAAACCCTGGCGCTGATGCCGTGCGATATCAGCAAGGCTGAGCGCGGTTATCGTCTGCACGACGCCAACAGTTACTCGCTGAGCCTGCCGGCGCCGCAGCTGACCACCGAAACCCGTCTCGACGACGCCTTCGCCGCGCTGAGCTGGCATCTGCTCGGCAGCAGCCAGCGTCTGGCCGAACAATATCGCTTCAACGGCCACTGGCGTCTGTTGCAGGACTGGGTCGAGAACCTCGCGGAAATGCGCGCCCTGCTCAGCAGCCTCGGCCAGGCGGCGCCGCGTCAGTCGACCCACGATTTGCGCGTGGCCCTCGATGCCTTGCTGGAAGACTGGCGCCCACTGGTGCAGGTCGGCATCGAAGACGAAGACGTGCGCAAAGCCGCGCCGGAGCAGTTCCTCGAAGAACTGGAAGACCCGCGCTGGGGCCAGTTCTCGCTGAACGCTTCACGCTGGCTGTTGGCCCGCACCTGGACTGCCGACCGCAACACCCGTGGCAACCGTCAGGGTGACGCGCAACTGCACAGCTGGTTGCCGCGTCTGCTGGGCGAAGAAGCCACTGCTCTGCAGCTGCAACGCTATCAGCAGCAGCCGGAAGACCTTGCCGAGCAACTGCCACGTATCGAGCGCATTCAGGTCTGGTTGCACCATGCGCGCAACGTGCTGGACATCCCGGAAATGGATCGCCTGTACGGTGAGCTGAACAAACTGGCGCAACTGGCCAACGAGCCGACCATCACCGACGAACTGCTCGATGCGCGCAAGCATCAGGCGATTGCGGTGTACCAGAACCGCGCCTGGAAAATCCTGCTGCGCAGCTAAACACCTTCCCACCTGATCGTTCCCACCCTCTGCGTGGGAACGCCTCAATGGACGCTCTGCGTCCGCTTGGGACGCAGAGCGTCCCGGGCTGCATTCCTTTGCTGCGCGTGGGAACGATCAAGCGGGGACTGCTGCGCAGCCCAGCGGGGATAAATCCCCTCGCCACAAAGGCCATCCGCACTAGACCGGCAGGCTGGTGGTGGACTTGATCTCCGACAGCGCCACGATCGAATTCACTTCCTGTATCCCCGGCACCAGCGACAGCTTCTCGAAGAAGAACCGCTCGTACGCCTCGATGTCCGCCGCGACTATGCGCAACATGAAATCCACCGCGCCCATCAGCACATAACACTCCAGCACTTCCGGAAAGCCGCGAATCGCCTCGGTGAATTCGGTGAAGTTCGAGCGGCCGTGGGCGTTGAGTTTGATCTCGGCAAAAATCTGCGTGTTCAGGCCGATCTTCTTGCGATCCAGCAAGGTCACCTGACCGCGAATGATGCCCTCCTCCTTCATCCGCTGAATCCGCCGCCAGCACGGCGATTGCGACAGGCCCACCTGCTCGGCGATCTGCGCGCTCGACAGCGAAGCGTCTTCCTGCAGCAAGGCGAGGATCTTGCGGTCGTAGGCGTCCAGCTCGCTGTGCATAAAAAATCCTCAAATATCAGCTTCCACGAATCAACTCTTTCGATAAATCCGTTCAGACGCCGATCATAGCCAAGAAATACCCCGCACCGAATGTAAAAATTTCTCCACTGATCTGGAGATTCACCATGCCGCACCTTGAAGCCGTAAACAGCCCCGCCACCCGCGCCGATGTCTGGAACGTCAATAACGCCCACTGCCTGGCGCAGTACCGGATCCTCGCCGAGGCGGAGCCGGATCTGCTGGTGCGGGTGCTGAATCTGTTCGCTTTGCAGTTTCTGACCCCGGAGCAGGTCAACGTCCAGCGCCAGGACGATCTGCTGTCGATCGATCTGCTCATAAGCGGCCTGAGTTGGCATCGTGCGCAAGTGATCGCCGAGAAACTGCGCAACCTGATCAGCGTTTGCGTGGTGGACCTGCACAACGCCGACGCGGGGTGGCAGGCGCCCGCCCAGGCTGCCGGCTGACAAATCCGGCAACGGCTTCGTCGGGTAGTGGCCCAACGGTCAGCGGGGCCACGACTATCCTTTTGCGCATGACGCTTAAAAAGGAAAGCCGCATGTCCGTTCAATTTGTCACTCAGGACCGCTGGCTCGACCTCAACGATGTGTTGCGAGAACTGGTCGCCCAAGGCTTCATCTGCCAGGACGCGGCGGAACAGGCGCTCAATGCCCGCCGTCGCCATGCTGCTCACGGGCAGATGCATCCGCTGGAATTCATCGCCAGCCAGCAACTCGACGACCTCAGCCGTCCGGGCAAACATCTGGATCTGGAAAGCCTGACCCTGTGGCTGGCGCAACAGGCCGGTCAGCCGTATTTGCGCATTGATCCGCTGAAAATCAATGTCGCGGCGATCACGCCGCTGATGTCCTATGCCTTCGCGCAACGGCACAAAATTCTCGCCGTCGCAGTGGACCGCGACTCGGTCACCGTGGCCAGCGCTCAGCCCTACGTCAGCGGTTGGGAAGCCGACCTGACCCACGTATTGAAGCTGCCGATCAAACGGGTCGTGGCCAACCCGGTGGATATCCAGCGCTTCAGCGTCGAGTTTTTCCGGCTGGCCAAATCGGTCAGCGGCGCCAGCAATGCCGACGCTCAGGGCGGCAACCTCGGCAATTTCGAACAACTGCTCAACCTCGGCGCCAGCGACCAGGAGCCGGACGCCAACGACGCGCACATCGTCAACATCGTCGACTGGCTGTTCCAGTACGCCTTCCAGCAGCGCGCCAGCGATATCCATATCGAACCGCGCCGCGAGCACGGCACCGTGCGCTTTCGCATCGACGGCGTGCTGCACAACGTCTATCAATTCCCGCCGCAGGTGACCATGGCGATCGTCAGCCGCCTGAAAAGTCTTGGTCGAATGAACGTCGCGGAAAAGCGCAAACCCCAGGATGGCCGGGTCAAGACCAAGACCCCGGACGGCGGCGAAGTGGAGCTGCGGCTGTCGACCTTGCCGACGGCGTTCGGCGAAAAAATGGTCATGCGGATTTTCGACCCCGAAGTGCTGCTGAAGAATTTTGACCAGTTGGGTTTCAGCGCCGATGACCTGCGCCGCTGGCAGGACATGACCCGCCAACCCAACGGCATCATTCTGGTCACCGGGCCGACCGGTTCGGGCAAGACCACGACCCTGTACACCACGCTGAAAAAACTGGCGACGCCGGAGGTCAACCTCTGCACCATCGAAGACCCGATCGAAATGGTCGAGCCGGCCTTCAACCAGATGCAGGTGCAGCACAACATCGAACTGACCTTCGCCGCCGGGGTGCGCGCGCTGATGCGGCAGGACCCGGATATCATCATGATCGGCGAGATCCGCGATCTGGAAACTGCGGAAATGGCAATTCAGGCCGCGCTCACCGGGCACTTGGTCCTGTCCACCCTGCACACCAACGACGCGCCAAGCGCCATCAGCCGTTTGCTCGAACTGGGCGTGCCGCATTACCTGATCAAAGCCACCGTGCTCGGGGTCATGGCCCAGCGTCTGGTGCGCACCTTGTGCCCGCACTGCAAGGCGCCGCTGACGCTCGAAGATGAAGACTGGCAAACCCTGACCCGGCCCTGGCAGGCGCCGCTGCCGAGCAATGCGCAACGGGCGATCGGTTGCCTGGAATGCCGCGACACCGGCTATCGCGGCCGCGCCGGCGTGTACGAAATCATGCAGCTGAGCGACAGCCTCAAAGCGCTGATCACCCCGGATACCGACCTCACCGCGATCCGCCGCCAGGCCTTCAAGGAAGGCATGCGCAGCCTGCGCCTGTCCGGTGCGCAGAAAGTTGCGGCAGGGCTGACCACGGTGGAGGAAGTGTTGCGGGTGACACCGCAAAGTGAGTTGAAATAATTCAGCACGGAACTGGATCGGGGATCGGCTATCCAACGCCGTAGTCAATCCCAGGAGTCACCTCATCATGCGTCTCAAACTCGCTGTCGCCACCTTGGCCCTGCTGTCGCTTCCCGTTGGTTCGGCCATGGCGGACAGCTTTTGGCGTAACGTCATCTCCTCCGGCGCCACCACCGGTTCGACCTACCTGACCTTCAAGGATCACAAGCTGATCGTCGCCGCCCAGGACGACGCCGGCAGCTTCGTCGCCAGCGACGGCGGCATCCGTGGCCCGTACCTGGAAGCAGCGATGCAGAAAGTCCGCGCCGACAACCCTGGCCTGCAGGCTTCGGACATGGAACTGGCGAACGCGATCCTGGCGAAGAACGCCGTGGCTTCCGAGTAACAAAAATGCCGCTCAAACGAGCGGCATTTTTTTGCCCGGATTACCGCCTCACCACCCTGCCTTGTGGGAGCGCGCCTGCTCGCGAAAGCGGTGAGCCAGTCACCGCAAATGCCGGCTGGACGATTGCTTTCGCGAGCAGGCTCGCTCCCACAGGGACGGTGGTGGATTTAGAGATCAGCGGTAATCATCCACCGGCACACATGCGCAATACAGATTGCGATCGCCGTAGACGTTATCCACCCGATTCACCGCCGGCCAATATTTGTGCAAGCGTGTGTGCGCATCCGGGGTGATGGCCTGTTCGACACTGTAGGGTCGCTCCCAGACTCCAGTGACATCGGCCAAGGTATGCGGCGCGCGTTTGAGCGGGTTGTTTTCGCCCGGCCAGTTGCCCTTCTGCACTTCATTGATCTCGGCACGAATGCTCAGCATCGCCGCGATGAAGCGGTCGAGCTCCGCCTTGGACTCGCTCTCGGTCGGCTCGACCATCAACGTCCCTGGCACCGGGAAGGACATGGTCGGCGCGTGGAAACCGTAATCCATCAGCCGCTTGGCGACGTCTTCCTCGCTGATGCCGGTCTGCGCCTTCAATGGGCGCAGATCAAGAATGCATTCATGCGCCACGCGGCCGTTGCGCCCGGTGTAGAGCACCGGGAACGCGCCGGATAAATGCTGCGCCAGATAATTCGCCGCCAGAATCGCCACCTCGCTGGCGTCCGCCAGTTGCGGGCCCATCATGGCGATGTACATCCAACTGATCGGCAAAATGCTCGCACTGCCCCACGGCGCTGCGCTGACTGCGCCGTTCTGTGCCAGCGGCCCGTCAATCGGCACCACCGGATGATTGGCGACGAACGGCGCCAGATGCGCGCGAACCCCGATCGGGCCCATGCCCGGCCCGCCGCCGCCATGGGGAATGCAGAAGGTCTTGTGCAGGTTCATGTGCGACACGTCGGCGCCAATGTCCGCTGGTCTGGCCAGGCCGACCTGGGCATTGAGATTGGCGCCATCCATATACACCTGGCCGCCGTGCTGGTGGATCACTGCGCAGATTTCACTGATGCCTTCCTCGTAAACCCCGTGGGTCGACGGATAGGTCGCCATCAGGCACGACAACTTATTCCCGGCCTCCGCGGCTTTCAGCTGCAAATCATCCAGATCGACGTTGCCCGCCTCATCGCATTCGACAATCACCACACGCATCCCGGCCATCTGCGCCGACGCTGGATTGGTGCCGTGGGCCGACGACGGAATCAGGCAGATATCCCGCGCGCCCTCTCCTCGGCTCTCGTGATATTTACGGATCGCCAGGAGCCCGGCGTATTCGCCCTGGGCGCCGGAGTTGGGCTGCATGCAGATCGCATCGAAACCGGTAATCGCGTAGAGCCAACGCTCAAGCTCTTCGATCATCAGCGTGTAACCGACAGCCTGCTCCCTCGGCACAAACGGATGCAGATGGGCGAACTGCGGCCAGGTGATCGGGATCATCTCGCTGGTGGCGTTGAGTTTCATCGTGCACGAGCCCAGCGGGATCATCGATTGGTTGAGCGCCAGATCCTTGTTTTCCAGCTGTTTGAGGTAACGCAGCATCTCGGTTTCGCTGTGGTGAGCGTTGAACACCGGATGTTGCAGGTACGGCGTACTGCGCTGGAGTTCGTCGGGAATTCCCGAGGCGATGTCCTGCGCATCAAGCGCATCAAGCGCATCAAGCGCATCAACGCTCAGGCCGTGATCGGCGCCGAGCAGCACATCGAACAGCTTCGCCACGGTGTGTTCATCACAGGTCTCGTTCAGACTTAGACCGACGCGGCCGCGCCCAAGAATGCGCAGGTTGATCTGCGCTGCCTGAGCACTTTCGATGATCGCCGTTTGCGCACCGCCGACCTCCAGGGTCAGCGTGTCGAAGAACTGCCTGTTGAGCCGTTTGATGCCGTTGCGCTCGAGTCCCGCCGCGAGGATGCAGGTCAGGCGATGCACGCGCTGGGCGATACGCTTCAAACCCTCGGGGCCGTGATACACCGCATAACAACTGGCGATATTGGCCAGCAGCACCTGCGCGGTGCAGATGTTCGAATTGGCTTTCTCGCGGCGGATGTGTTGCTCGCGGGTTTGCAGAGCCATGCGCAGCGCGACGTTGCCGCGAGCATCTTTCGACACACCGATGATCCGCCCCGGAATCGCGCGTTTGTATTCCTCGCGGCTGGCGAAGAACGCCGCGTGCGGGCCGCCATAACCCATCGGCACACCGAAACGCTGGGACGAACCGAACACCACATCGGCACCCAACTCGCCCGGCGGTGTCAGCACCAGCAGGCTGAGCAAATCGGTGGCGACGCAGGCCAGGGCCTGTTGTGCGTGCAGGTGGTTGATCAAGGGTTTGAGATCGCGGATTTCGCCGTGGGTGTCGGGGTATTGCAGCAGCGCGCCGAACACCTCGTGCTGCGCCAGGTTATCCACGGCGTCGACGATCAGCTCGAAGCCGAAACCTTCGGCGCGGGTCTGTACCACGGAGAGGGTTTGCGGATGGCAGTTCTCGTCAACAAAGAACAGATTGCTCTTCGACTTCGCCACGCGCTTGGCCAAAGCCATGGCTTCGGCCGCTGCGGTAGCCTCATCGAGCAGCGAGGCGTTGGCCAGTTCCAGGCCGGTAAGGTCGATGGTCAGTTGCTGAAAATTGAGCAGCGCTTCGAGCCGGCCTTGGGCGATTTCTGGTTGGTATGGGGTATACGCGGTGTACCAGCCGGGATTTTCCAGCACGTTGCGCAAGATGACGGTCGGCGTGACGGTGCCGTGATAGCCCATGCCGATCAGGCTGGTGAACAGCTGATTCTGCTCGGCATAACCGCGCAGCTTCGCCAGTGCAGCCTGTTCGTCGAGAGCCGGCGGCAGATCCAGTGCGCGATTGAAGCGAATCCCCGGCGGCACGGTCTGCTCGATCAGCTCGGCGCGACTGCCCAGGCCGAGGCTGTCGAGCATCGCCTGCTGCTCGGCGGCATCCGGGCCGAGGTGACGGCGCAGAAAGGCTTCGGGATCGCGTAACTGGCTCAGGGACGGCGACTGGGACATGACGGGCTCTCCTGGCTGGCGCTTGGCGTCAATGACACGGTCAAACCAGCATAGCAGGCGAATTTTCAAGATCACGCCGCCCCTGTGGGAGCGAGCCTGCTCGCGAAAGCGGTGTTTCAGTCACATTGGCATTGACTGATATGGCGCTTTCGCGAGCAGGCTCGCTCCCACAAAGGGATATTCGTCGCCCATAAAAAACCCCGACGAATCGGGGCTTTGGGTCGCGCCGGCAAGTTACTCGCCGATGGCAGCCTTGTAAGCCGCAGCATCCAGCAGCTTGTCCAGCTCGGCCTTGTCGCTTGGCTTGAGCTTGAAGATCCACGCGCCGTACGGGTCGGAGTTCAGCAGTTCGGGCGAGCCGCTCAGGTCTTCGTTGATCGCGATGACCTCACCGCTGACCGGGGCGTAGATGTCGGAGGCGGCTTTCACCGACTCGACCACGCCGGATTGGTCACCGGCGGCGAACACCTTGCCGACTTCGGTCAGCTCGACGAACACCACGTCGCCCAGCGCTTCCTGCGCATGATCGCTGATGCCCACGGTGACGGTGCCGTCGGCTTCCAGACGCGCCCATTCATGACTTTCGGCAAAACGCAGTTCGGCAGGGATATCGCTCATCTTCGGTTCCTCGGAAATTGGTCAGCGGTCATGCCCGCCAGAAAAGGTTAGATCAAGGTTTTGCCATGACGCACGAAGGTCGGTTTGACCACTCGCACCGGATACCACTTGCCACGGATTTCCACTTCGGCGCGGTCGGCGGTTGCCATCGGTACACGCGCCAGGGCAATCGATTTGCTCAGCGTAGGAGAGAAACTACCACTGGTGATCTCCCCTTCGCCAACATCGGCGATGCGAACCACTTGGTGAGCGCGCAAAACGCCGCGCTCTTCCAGCACCAGACCGACCAGTTTGTGCGCCACGCCGGCGGTTTTTTCCGCCTCCAGCGCCGCACGGCCGATGAACTGCCGCGAGGCCGGCTCCCAGGCGATGCTCCAGGCCATGTTCGAGGCCAGCGGTGAAACGTCCTGATGAATGTCCTGACCGTACAGGTTCATTCCGGCCTCGACACGCAAGGTGTCGCGAGCACCGAGACCGATCGGCGAAATACCCGCACCGACCAGATCGTTGAAGAAACCCGGCGCCTGATTCGCGGGCAGGCAGATTTCCAGGCCATCCTCGCCGGTGTAACCGGTACGCGCGATGAACCAGTCGCCGTCGATGGCGCCTTCGAAAGGTTTGAGTTGCTGGATCAGCGTGGCGCGCGACTGGGTGACCAGTTCGGCAATCTTGTGCCGGGCCTGCGGGCCTTGGATGGCGAGCATCGCCAGTTCGGCGCGCTCGTGCAGTTGCACCTCGTAAGCGCCGAGCTGGGCGTTCATCCAGGCCAGATCCTGATCGCGGGTCGAGGCGTTGAACACCAGCCGGTACGCGTCGTCGAGGCGATAGACGATCATGTCGTCGACGATGCCGCCGCGCTCATTGAGCATGGTGCTGTACAACGCCCGGCCGGGGCGGTGCAGACGTTCGACGTCGTTGGCCAGCAAATGCTGGAGCCAGGCCTTGGCCTGGGCGCCGGTGACATCGATCACGGTCATATGGGAAACATCGAACACCCCGCAATCGCGGCGCACTTCGTGGTGCTCCTCGACCTGCGAGCCGTAATGCAGTGGCATGTCCCAACCGCCAAAATCGACCATCTTCGCGCCGAGCGCGAGGTGCAGGTCATACAGAGGCGTACGCTGTCCCATGGGTTTCTCCTTCCGGGCGTGGCGAGGGTGCGGACCGCCGCTATACGGCGGAAAGCCTTGATGAATAAGGCTTGCAGCCGATTCCAGCGCACGGGTCTGTCAGACGAACCGCACCGAATGCCGCGCATTGTAGCCGCATGGTGTAGGACTGACGACTAAGTGTTTCGGTGCGCCGAACGTCGAATCAATCCGATCACTGGCAATAGACCAACCAGCACCAGGGTCAATGCCGGCAATGAGGCCCTCGCCCATTCACCTTCACTGGTCATTTCAAAGATGCGCACCGCCAGCGTGTCCCAGCCAAACGGGCGCATCAGCAGGGTCGCGGGCATTTCCTTGAGCACATCGACGAACACCAGCAACGCGGCGCTCAAGGTGCCGGGCAGCAAGAGCGGCAGATACACTTTGAAAAACAGTCGCGGCCCACTGACACCCAGGCTACGTGCCGCTTCAGGCAAAGATGGCCGTATACGCGCCAGACTGCTTTCCAGCGGCCCATACGCCACGGCAATGAAGCGCACCAGATACGCCATCAGCAACGCCGCAAGGCTGCCGAGCAGCAATGGTTTGCCGGCACCACCGAGCCAGGCGGAGAGCGGAATCACCAGTTCACGATCCAGATAACTGAAGGCGAGCATGATCGACACCGCCAGCACCGAACCGGGCAAGGCGTAGCCGAGATTGGCCAGACCGACGCCGGAGTTGATGGCTGGGGTCGGCGCCAGACGCCGGGCAAACGCCAGCAACAGCGCAACGCTGACGGTGATCAGCGCGGCCATCGCGCCCAGATACAGCGTGTGCAGGATCAGCCCGCCGTAGCGCTCATCCAGATCGAAGCGTCCGCGCTGCCAGAACCAGACGATCAGTTGCAGCACCGGGATGACGAAGGCGCAGGCGAATACCAATGCACACCAGCCTGTCGCCGCGAACGCCTTGAGCCCGCGCAGGTGATACAGCGCCTTCACCCGTGGCCGCTCGTTGGCGGCACGATTCGCCCCGCGTGCACGGCGCTCGCCGTACAGCACCAGCATCACCACCAGCAGCAACAGACTGGCCAGTTGTGCGGCGCTGGGCAGGCTGAAGAAGCCGTACCAGGTCTTGTAGATTGCCGTGGTGAAGGTGTCGAAGTTGAACACCGACACCGCGCCAAAATCGGCCAGGGTTTCCATCAGCGCCAGCGCCACGCCCGCGCCGATCGCCGGACGCGCCATCGGCAGCGCAACCCGCCAGAACGCCTGCCACGGCGACTGGCCGAGCACCCGCGCCGCTTCCATCAAACCTTTGCCCTGAGCCAGAAACGCGGTGCGCGCCAGCAGATAAACGTAGGGATAAAACACCAGTACCAACACCACGATCACCCCGCCGGTGGAACGCACTCGCGGCAGGCGCAGACCGCTGCCGAACCATTCGCGCAGCAGGGTTTGCACGGGGCCGGCGAAATCGAGCAGGCCGACGAAAACGAACGCCAGTACATACGCTGGAATGGCGAAGGGCAGCATCAGCGCCCAGTCGAGCCAGCGCCGACCGGGGAATTCGCAGAGACTGGTCAGCCACGCGAGGCTGACACCCAGCAGGGTCACGCCGACACCGACGCCGAGGATCAGCGTCAGGGTATTGCCGAGCAGACGCGGCATCTGGGTTTGCCACAGGTGCGACCAGATCTGCTGATCGATGGTTTGCCACGACAGCAGCAGCACGCTCAGCGGCAACAACACCAGCGCGGCGATGGCGAAGACGATGGGGTACCAGCGGCGTTGGGCGGGGTGGGCCAAGGAAACAATCTCGTTCAAATGATTGTGCCCACGCTCTGCGTGGGCACACATCCTGTGACGCTCCGCGTCACGCTTCCAGCGGCTCGACGCAGAGCGTCGAGGGCTGCATTCCCACGCGGAGCGTGGGAACGATCAACAGTTACACGAAACGCCTCAGTTCCACCCCGCCCGATCCATCATCCGGATCGCCTCAGCCTGACGTTTGCCCGCCACTTCTACCGGCAAGGTATCGGCAACAAACTTGCCCCAAGCCGCCACTTCTTCCGAAGGCGCCACCGCCGGGTTGGCCGGGAATTCCTGGTTTACGTCAGCAAAAATCTTCTGCGCCTCAGGTGTGGTCATCCATTCAACCAAAGCCTTCGCGGCTTCCGGGTGCGGCGCATGTTTGGTCAGGCCGATGCCCGACAGGTTCACATGCACACCGCGATCGGCCTGATTCGGCCAGAACAGCTTCACCGGCAGTTCAGGCTTTTGCTTGTGCAGGCGACCGTAGTAGTAGGTGTTGACGATGCCGACATCGCACTGCCCGGCGTTGATCGCTTCCAGCACCGCAACGTCATCGGAGAACACGTCAGTGGACAGGTTGTTGACCCAGCCCTTGAGGATCTTCTCGGTCTTTTCGGCGCCGTGAACTTCGATCATGGTCGCAGTCAGCGACTGGTTGTAGACCTTCTTCGCCGTGCGCAGGCACAGGCGGCCTTCCCAATTCTTGTCGGCCAGCGCTTCATAGGTGGTCAGTTCGCCCGGCTTCACCCGCACGGTGGAATAGGCGATGGTCCGCGCGCGCAGGCTCAGGCCGGTCCAGGCGTGGGTGGACGAGCGATATTGCGCGGGAATGTTGGTGTCGATGGTTTTCGAGGTGAATGGCTGGAGGATGCCCATCTGCTCGGCCTGCCAAAGGTTGCCGGCATCGACGGTGAGCAGCAGATCGGCGGTGGCGTTTTCACCTTCGGCCTTGATGCGCTGCATCAGCGGCGCTTCCTTGTCGGTGATGAACTTGATCTTCACCCCGGTCTTGGCGGTGTAGGCATCGAATACCGGTTTGATCAGCTCATCGATACGCGACGAGTAAACCACCACCTCATCGGCGGCCTGGGCAGTGGTGCTGCCGATCAGGGTCAAGGCCAGTGCGGTCAGAAGACGCTTGGGTGCCAACATGGGAGTGGTCTCACGGTCGGGAAAGGTGGGCCAAATGATAAGGACTCACATTTACCACCACAATCGAACACTGGGTGAAGGCGTTACCAGATGTTGCACGACTCAAAACTGCGGCGAGTTGACGGACGCTTTCGCGAGCAGGCTCGCTCCCACATTGGAATGCATCTCAACTGTGGGAGCGAGCCTGCTCGCGAAGGGGCCATCAGCCTCAATGAGGCGGTCAGGGTTTTGCCAGAGCTGGAAGATCCCCGGTCAACCCCAGCGCCTCGCGCACAAACAACGCCTTCGCCTCGGGCATCTGCTCGACCAGTTTCAACCCGGCATTGCGCAACCAGCGCAGTGGCAGTGGGTCGGCCTGGAACAACCGCTCGAAGCCTTCCATCGCCGCCATCAGCGCCAGATTGTGTGGCATGCGCCGACGCTCGTAGCGGCTCAGCACCTTCACGTCTGCCAGTCGCTCACCGCGCTCAAGCGCTTGCAGCAACACTTCCGCCAGCACCGCTGCATCGAGGAAACCAAGGTTCACGCCCTGCCCCGCCAACGGGTGAATGGTGTGCGCCGCATCACCGATCAACGCCAGGCCTTCAGCGACATAACGTTTGGCGTGACGCTGACGCAGGGGCACGCACAGACGCGGGTCGGCGCTGATCACTTCACCAAGGCGCCCCTCGAAGGCTCGCTCCAGCTCAGCGCAAAACGCAGTCTCCTCGAGTGCCATCAGGCGCTCGGCTTCAGCCGGTGTGGTCGACCAGACGATCGAGCACCAGTCCTGCTGACCATCACGCTCCAGCGGCAAAAACGCCAATGGCCCGTGATCGGTAAAGCGCTGCCAGGCGGTTTTGCGGTGAGGCTGGCTGCAGCGCACGCTGGTGACGATGGCGTGATGCAGATAATCCCACTCGCGAGTCGCCACCCCAGTGAGACGGCGCACCGCTGAATTGGCGCCGTCCGCCGCGATCACCAGCGGTGCGCGCAAGGTGCGGCCATCGGCCAGGGTCAGCAGCCAGTCGTCGCCGGAGCGACGCATCTGCTCCAGACGCGCATTGGCCAACATGCCGAGGTCGCAATCATGCAAACGCTCGAGCAGCGCATCCTGGACCTCGCGATTTTCGACGATGTGGCCGAGCACATCGGCATGCACACTGCTTGCCGAGAAATGAATCTGCCCGGTGCCGCTGCCGTCCCAGACGTGCATGTCGGTGTACGGGCTGCTGCGCCGCTGGGCGATGCCATCCCAGACACCGAGGCGTTCGAGGATGCGCTGGCTCGCCGCCGACAATGCACTGACGCGCGGTTCGAACGCCGCTTCGGCATCGAATGGTTTCACGCTCAGCGGGCTGCCGTCGAGCAGCAGCACTTCCAGCCCACTGTCCTGTAGCGCCAGCGCCAAGGCGCTGCCGACCATTCCGGCTCCGACAATCAGCAGATCTGCGCGCATTTCCATGCTTAAGCCTGTCTCGCTTGCGGCATTAGCCGCACGTAAAGAGTTTTACCGAACGCGCCAGTGGGCGACGCGCTCATGAAAGTAAACGTGCCAACCAGCCCCTCAAGCATCCGGGCGCGTTCCCAAGCCCATCGCCTGCCGGGCGAACCAGCGCTTGGCCGGTGGCAGCAGGTCGAGGCCGAGCAGGCCGAGATTGCGCCCCAGCGACACCAGCGGCTGGCTGCTGCCGAACAGGCGCGTGACCTGATCGGAGAAGCCCACCGTCAGGTCCTGATCGAGGCGCTGCCGTTCGCGATAGGCCTGCAACGTGGCGAAGTCGCCCAGCGGCTTATCACTCGCCAGCAGCGCGGCAGCCAAGGCGTCGGCGTCACGCAGCGACAGGTTGAAGCCCTGGCCGGCGATCGGGTGCAGGCTGTGTGCGGCGTTGCCGAGCACGGCCAGATGCGAACGCACCTGTTCTTCAGCTTCGATCAGTGACAGCGGATAAAGATGCCGTGCGCCGACCTGCTTCAGGGTGCCGAGGCGGTAACCGAACACGCCTTGCAGCTCGCTGAGAAAATCACGCTCGCTCAATTCAGTCAGACGCTGCGCATCCATGCCCAGTCGCGTCCACACCAGTGCGCAGCGATTGTCCGGCAACGGCAGGAGGGCCATCGGCCCCTCATCGGTAAAGCGTTCGAAGGCCATGCCGTTGTGCGCTTCACTCGGGGTGATGTTGGCAATCAGCGCGCTCTGGTTGTACGGGCGCTTGCGCACGTTGATGCCCAACTGTTCGCGCAACCCCGAGCGGCCGCCATCGGCGAGCACCGCGAGGTCGCATTCAAGGGTGGTTTCATCGTTGAGGGTCAGGCGATAGCCATCGGCCAACGGTTCCATGCGCATGACTTCCGCCGGACAGCGCCACGTGATCACGTCTTTGTCGAGGTGTTGCCACAGGCACTGGCCGAGCCAGGCGTTTTCCACCACGTAACCGAGCGCTGGCACACCCTCTTCCATCGCCGACAAGCGCGCGGTGGAGAAACGGCCACGGTCGGAGACATGAATCTGTTTGATCGGCTCGGCGCGGCGGGAAATTTCCTGCCACACGCCCAGGCGCTGATAAATCTGCCGCGAGCCGAACGACAGCGCCGAAGAGCGGGCGTCGTAGCTCGGCTGCCAGCTGTCGCCGGGAGCGAACGGTTCGATCAGGACGATTTTCCAGCCCTGCGTCTTGGCCCCGGCCTGCAACGCCAACGCCAGACTGGCGCCGACCAGGCCGCCACCGATGATTGCCAGATTGACTCGACTCATGCTGCGTGTGTCCTTGCTTGTGCCATCAGCGCTTCGATCTCGGCGACGGTTTTTGGCACGCCGCTGGTGAGGATTTCACAACCGGACCGGGTCACGACCACGTCATCCTCGATGCGCACGCCAATGCCACGCCATTTCTTCGCCACGTTCTGATTGTCCGCGGCGATGTAGATGCCCGGCTCCACGGTCAGCGCCATGCCGACCTCGAGCACGCGCCATTCGCCGCCGACCTTGTACTCGCCGACGTCATGCACGTCCATGCCCAGCCAGTGGCCGGCACGGTGCATATAAAAAGCCTTGTAGGCTTCGCTGACGATCAACTCTTCAACCTCACCGTGCAACAAACCAAGCTTGACCAGACCCGTAGTGATCACCCGCACCGTGGCTTCGTGCGCCTGGTTCCAGTGCTTGTTGGGGGCGATCTCGGCGAACGCCGCTTCCTGCGAAGCCAGCACCAACTCGTAGATCGCTTTCTGCTCCGGCGAGAACTTGCCATTCACCGGCCACGTGCGGGTGATGTCGCTGGCGTAGCAGTCGATCTCGCAACCGGCGTCGATCAACACCAGATCGCCGTCCTTGAGCAGTGCGTCATTCTGCTGGTAATGCAGGATGCAGCTGTTGCGCCCGGCGGCGACGATCGAACCGTAGGCCGGCATCTTCGCCCCGCCCTTGCGGAATTCGTAATCCAGTTCGGCTTCGAGGCTGTATTCATACAGCCCCGGACGACTGGCCTGCATCGCGCGGATATGCGCCTGCGCCGAAATCCGCGCGGCTTCGCGCATCACCTTCACTTCTGCCGCCGATTTATACAGGCGCATGTCGTGCAGCAGATGATCCAGGGCAACGAATTCATTCGGCGGCTGCGCGCCGAGGTGCGCCTTGGAGCGGATCACGTTGATCCAGTCCATCAAATGCCGATCGAATTCCGGGTTGCTGCCCATCGCCGAATACACCCGGTCGCGGCCTTCGATCAGGCCGGGAAGAATGTCGTCGATGTCAGTAATCGGAAAGGCGTCGTCGGCGCCGTACTCGCGGATCGCGCCTTCCTGCCCTGCGCGCAGGCCATCCCACAATTCGCGTTCGGCGTTGCGTTCACGACAGAACAGGATGTACTCGCCGTGCTCGCGGCCGGGCATCAGGACGATGACTGCCTGGGGCTCGGGAAAACCGCTGAGGTACTGGAAGTCGCTGTCCTGACGGTAGACATGCTCGACGTCGCGGTTGCGGATGGCCACCGCGGCGGCGGGCAGGATCGCGATGCTGTTGGGTTCCATCTGCGCCATCAGGGCCTTGCGGCGACGGCTGTATTCCGCTTTGGGGATGTGGGTCATGGGCAGATGGCTTTCCCTGGCACGCGATTAATGCAGCGACGGTTTGGCGGCTGGCGGCACATCGGCTTTTTTGGTTTCCGAGAACAGCAGCAATGGCGCGACGCGCAGGTATTCCATGACTTCCATGTAGTCGGATTCGCCGTCTTCGGATTCTTCCAGCGCGTCCTGCACCTGGGAAATAGCGGCCAGATCCTGCAGCACTTCGGTGGCTTCGGTGCTGAGCATGCTGCTGTCGCGGCAGTTCAGGCCGAAACCGCTGAGAAAGCCCTGGCACCACTCGCCCAGTGCAGCAGCGCGGTCGGCCAGCGGCGCATCGTCGGTCGGCAACAGCAGAACGACAGTGACGTCGTCGCCGGTCAGCTCGCCTTTGACCATCTCCTGCAGGCCGATCAGGGCGTTGCGGACGTTGTCCTGGATCTCGCCTTCGAGCAGTTCGGCGGCGTCGATCAGCCAGCCTTCGTGATCGAAGCCGGCCCCGGCGCAACTGCGCCCGAGCAGCACGCCGTGCAGTTCGGCAGGCGAGACGTTGTGGCCGCTGGCAGTCAGCAGGGTGGCAAAGGCTTGGTACGGGGAATTCGCAATGGTCATGGGCAGCTAGGCGCCAGACGGCGCTATGTCTAGAATGAAGGCCTTGTATCCTACATCGACAGCCCCGCCAAGACCATTAAAGGCTGTCCGCCAGTCACCATCCATCAGACGAACACGTGGACCCAATGGAAGACACCGACCTGCAAGCGCTGATGGCCAGACTCGAACTGCTGATTGGCCGAGTCGAGCAACTTAAGAGTCAAAACGCACTCTTACAAGCTCAGGAAAAAACCTGGCGCGAGGAACGCGCTCACCTCATTGAAAAAAACGAAATCGCCCGGCGTAAGGTCGAATCGATGATTTCGCGCCTCAAGGCCCTGGAGCAAGACTCATGAGTTCAAGCAATAGCGTTACCGTGCAGATCCTCGACAAAGAATATTCGATCATCTGCCCGCCGGAAGAACGCAGCAATCTGGTCAGCGCCGCCCGCTACCTGGACGGCAAGATGCGCGAGATCCGCAGCAGCGGCAAAGTCATCGGCGCCGACCGCATTGCCGTGATGGCCGCGCTGAACATCACCCACGACCTGTTGCACAAAGAAGAGCGCCCGGACATCCAGGCCAGCGGTTCGACCCGCGAACAGGTACGCGACTTGCTCGATCGTGTCGATCTGGTCCTGGCCGACGATCAGAACACCGCCAAGGGCTGATTCGACTGACAGCTTGAGGTATACTCGCGGCACTCCCTGGGGTGCTTGCCAGTTGACGATGTCCCGGAGCCGATTCGCACTACCCTGGAAGTTGCACGTTGGGCTGGTGTGCATGTCCGCTAGACGGAAAGCCTTAAAGTCTACTGCTTCTTCCACCTTGAACTTTCGGGTTCAAGGGCTGAGTTGACAGCGGTTCATCCGGGGAGCCTGATTCGAATCCGATGTCGGTGTATGCCGACATCGGATTTTTTATGCGTACGTTTTTGCATCCACCTGCCGAAGCCGAACCATGACCGAACCCGCGCTGCTGCCCCGCCCGCAACTCCGCCGCCTGCTGCGCAAGGCGCGCCGCGCACTGACGCCAGGCGAACAACGCCAGGCTGCCAAAGGCCTGTTCCGGCAATTGGCGCAAAACCCGCACTTTCGACGGGCAAAACATATCTCTCTGTATTTGCCCACCGACGGTGAAATCGATCCGCGCCTGCTCCTGCGCGAAGCCCAGCGTCGCGGCAAGGCGACTTATCTGCCGGTACTCAGCGCCTGGCCCAGAACCAAAATGGTCTTCCAGCGCATCCGGCCCGGCGAAAAGCTCACGCCCAATCGCTTCCGCATCCTCGAGCCCCGGGCCAATCTGGCTCGGCAACGCAAGGTCTGGGCGCTGGATCTGGTGTTGTTGCCGCTGGTGGGATTTGACGATGTCGGCGGGCGCCTGGGCATGGGCGGCGGATTTTATGATCGCAGCCTCGCCTACCTCGCCCGGCGCAAGAACTGGCGCAAGCCGACGCTGCTGGGCCTGGCCCATGAATGTCAGAAGGTCGAACGTTTGGCGCAGGCGAGCTGGGATGTCCCGTTACAAGGCACGGTCACCGATAAGGCATGGTATTTCGCAGAGTAGACGCCGCAGGGATAGCGGCGTCGAAGAGACAGGTTCAGCGTTTGAAAGCGGTCGACTGTTGCACCTGTTGCGCCACTTCAATCGGCGCGTCGGTCTTGTTCGCCCACAGGCTCTGCGCGTAACCGGTGGTTACCACGCCCAGGCCAAACAAAATTACCAAAGTCCATAGCAAATCCGGTTTGCGTTTCATCGATTGCCCCCCTCAAGGCACATCATCACGATGACAGCAGCGGTTTCCGTTCGTAGGCCGTGCAGCAGCGTCAAGCTTTAAAGGCCGGCATTTTGCGGCAACGTGAACCTGTGCGCAAACGCTGACGTCAACCGACTGTCGGTTTGTCATAAAATTGCCCGACAACCTGCCCAATGACCGCTTCAGGAGCATACGACATGGCCTACTGGCTGATGAAATCAGAGCCCGACGAACTCTCGATCAAGGGTCTGGAAAAGCTCGGCAAGGCGCGCTGGGACGGGGTTCGCAACTATCAGGCACGCAACTTCCTGCGGGCGATGGCGGTCGGTGACGAGTTCTTTTTCTACCATTCCAGCTGCCCCGAGCCGGGGATTGCCGGGATCGGCAAAATTATTGAAGCAGCGTATCCCGATCCGACGGCGCTGGAGCCAGACAGTCACTACTTCGATCCGAAAGCTACGCCGGAGAAAAATGCCTGGAGCGCGATCGATGTCGAGCATGTCGAGACGTTCAAACGGGTGTTGAAGCTCGATTATCTGAAGCAGCAGACGGCGCTGGCGGAGCTGCCGCTGGTGCAGAAGGGCTCACGGTTGTCGGTGATGCCGGTTACACCAGAACAGTGGGCGGCAGTCATCGCGCTCAAACCCTGATTCATTTTTGCCTGATAAATAGCTTTCGCGAGCAGGCTCGCTCCCACAGGGTTATTCGGTGAATGCAAAAATGTGCATCACCACCAATCCACTGTGGGAGCGAGCCTGCTCGCGAAGAGGCCTGCCCGGACAGCGAATGAATTACTGAATGATCAGGTTGTTGAACAACAGATCCTCAACAACAGGCTTGCCGGTCTCGTCATTCATGACCTGCTGGGTCTGCTTCAACGCTTCCTGCCGCAGCTTTTCCTTGCCTTCAATGCTGCCCATCGCCTCGGTCGACTGCTGAGTGAACAGCGCCACCAACTGATTGCGGATCAGCGGCTCGTTGGCCTTGACCAGTTTGGTCGCCTCTTCGCCGGTTACGCGCAGGGCCACATCGGCCTTGTAGACCTTGAGCTTGGCGGTGCCGTCCAGGCCATAGTTGCCGACGAACGGCGGGCTCAGGGTGATGTAATTGACCTTCGGCGCCTCGCCTTCTTTGGCTTCTTCGGCCAGTGCTGCCACAGGCAGAGACAGGGCCAGCAACAACATGATCCACGCTTTCACAATTCGCTCCTTATCCGGTTTGCGGCCTAGCATAACGACCCGCCGCGCAAGCACAAGCTTATGGCTGACTATCAGGGCCGGGCATGCTCGTTGACCCGTTGATTCACACACCTACACTTATCGGCCATCACTCCCAAAGGAATAGCCCTGATGAAAGCCGTGCTGTGCAAAGCCTTCGGCCCTGCCGAATCGCTGGTGCTGGAAGACGTCGCCAGTCCTGTCGCCAAAAAGAATGAAATCCTGCTGGACGTGCACGCCGCCGGAGTCAATTTCCCGGACACGCTGATCATCGAGGGCAAGTACCAGTTCAAACCGCCCTTCCCGTTTTCGCCGGGCGGTGAAGCGGCGGGCGTGGTGCGTGAAGTCGGCGAAAAGGTCAGCCATCTGAAAGTCGGCGACCGGGTCATGGCCCTGACTGGCTGGGGCAGTTTTGCCGAGCAGGTTGCGGTGCCGGGCTACAACGTGTTGCCGATTCCGCCGTCGATGGACTTCAACATTGCCGCTGCATTCAGCATGACCTACGGCACGTCGATGCACGCGCTCAAACAACGCGCCAACCTGCAACCGGGCGAAACCCTGCTGGTGCTCGGCGCATCCGGTGGTGTCGGCCTCGCCGCCGTGGAGATCGGCAAAGCCATGGGCGCCCGGGTGATCGCCGCCGCCAGCAGCGCCGAAAAACTCGCGGTGGCCAAGGCTGCCGGCGCCGATGAACTGATCAACTACAGCGAAGCCAGCCTCAAGGACGAGATCAAACGCCTAACCGACGGCCAGGGCGCCGACGTGATCTACGACCCGGTCGGCGGCGACCTGTTCGACCAGGCCATCCGCGCCATCGCCTGGAACGGCCGCCTGCTCGTAGTCGGCTTCGCCAGCGGACGCATCCCGGAACTGCCGGTCAACCTCGCCCTGCTCAAAGGCGCGGCGGTGCTCGGCGTGTTCTGGGGCTCCTTTGCCCAGCGCCAGCCCCAGGACAACGCAGCAAACTTCCAGCAGCTGTTCGCCTGGTTTGCCGAGGGCAAGCTGAAACCGCTGGTATCGCAGGTCTATCCGCTGAGCAATGCCGCGCAGGCGATCGATGATCTCGGCCAGCGCAAGGCTGTCGGCAAGGTTGTCGTTCAGGTTCGTTAAAACATGTAGCGATCCGGAGCAACCATCCGGATCGCTTTAACGCTGAGATCGCCTCGCCAATACGTTAAACCGCAGAAACCCACCCGAGCCACCATCCCCTCAGCGCCGCCTTCTTATCTCAGAGCGACATGTTCATAAAGGAACGCTCATCTGCCCAAATTTCCGCTGTTTTGCCGACGCGAAGCGATGCTATTTTCGGTAACGAAACTGTAACATTCGCATCCGCAGTCAAAACAAGAAAACTGGAGCTCTTGAATGTTTGCTTTCTTTCGTCCTGCCGCACATCAGGCTCCATTGCCTGAAGAAAAAATAGACAGCACCTACCGCCGCCTGCGCTGGCAGATCTTCGCCGGTATCTTTATCGGCTACGCCGGTTACTACCTGCTGCGCAAGAACTTCTCCCTGGCCATGCCTTACCTGATCGACGAAGGCTACAGCCGTGGCGACCTTGGTCTGGCGATGTCGGCGATCGCCATCGCTTACGGTCTGTCGAAGTTCCTCATGGGCCTGGTGTCCGACCGTTCCAACCCGCGCTTCTTCCTGCCGTTCGGTCTGCTGGTCTCGGCCGGGGTGATGTTCATTTTCGGTTTCGCGCCGTGGGCAACGTCCAGCGTGACGATGATGTTCATTCTGTTGTTCATCAACGGCTGGGCGCAGGGCATGGGCTGGCCGCCGAGCGGGCGGACCATGGTGCACTGGTGGTCGCAGAAGGAACGCGGCGGCGTGGTGTCGGTGTGGAACGTAGCGCATAACGTCGGCGGCGGTCTGATCGGCCCGCTGTTCCTGATCGGCATGGGCTTGTTCAACGACTGGCACGCGGCGTTTTACGTCCCGGCAGCAGTCGCACTGGGCGTAGCGGTGTTCGCCTTCATCACCATGCGTGACACCCCGCAATCGGTCGGTCTGCCGCCAATCGAGCAGTACAAGAACGATTACCCGGAAGGCTACGACGCCAGCCACGAAGACGAATTCAGCGCCAAGGAAATCTTCGTCAAATACGTGCTGCGCAACAAAATGCTCTGGTACATCGCTCTGGCCAACGTCTTCGTCTACCTGCTGCGCTACGGCGTGCTGGATTGGGCGCCGACGTATCTGAAGGAAGCCAAGGGTTTCACCGTGGATAAAACCTCGTGGGCCTATTTCTTCTACGAGTGGGCAGGCATCCCGGGCACGCTGTTGTGCGGCTGGATGTCGGACAAGATCTTCCGTGGCAACCGCGGCCTGACCGGCATGGTGTTCATGGCCCTGGTGACTGTCGCGACCCTGGTTTACTGGCTCAATCCGGCCGGCAATCCGATGGTCGACATGATCGCCCTGTTGTCGATCGGCTTCCTGATCTACGGCCCGGTGATGCTGATCGGTCTGCAAGCGCTGGAACTGGCGCCGAAGAAAGCCGCCGGTACCGCAGCGGGCTTCACCGGTCTGTTCGGTTATCTGGGGGGTTCGGTCGCGGCCAGTGCGGCGATGGGCTACACCGTCGACCACTTCGGCTGGGATGGCGGTTTCGTGCTGCTGGTCGGCGCTTGCCTGCTGGCGATGGCCTTCCTTGCGCCAACGCTGTGGCACAAGCAAGTCGCCAGTCAGAGCCGCGAAGCGGTCGCCTGATCGCTGTGTGATTTACAGCGCTTGAGCCGCGCCTCCAGATTGCGGTCTGGCATGGCGTGGCTGCGCAGGGCGTGCGCGGTCTGCTCGACATAATCGCGAGTGGTGCCGTAACGCCCGCTGGCGCTGGCGAACACCTGGCTGAGCACATGGTCCGGCAAGTTGCCGGCATAGCTCGGCAGGTGACGCTCCAGCACGAAGCCCAAGGCCTGCACCTGAGTGCCATCTTCGAGCCGGCAATTGAGCCAGTGCGGGCGATACGAGGGAAACGGCATCTCACGTTTCCACAGCGCATACAGCGCGGTATCGAGATTGTCTTCCGGCAAGCGGTAGGCAAAGCCACTGCATGAACCGCCACGATCCAGACCGAACACCAGACCGGGCATTTCCGGCGTACCCCGATGCTCGTGGGACCACAGGTACAAGCCGCGATGATAGCCATGCACGCGACCGCGCATGCGCTCGACTGCCGTGCATTCCGGGCGCCAGATCAGCGAACCATACGCGAACAGCCACACCGGCCCGCCCTTGTGGCGCGCCATGGTCGATTGCATGGAAGCGAGAAGTTGTTCGTGCGTCAGCTGCGGCCCAAGATCGAGCCGCGGAGGGTAAGCCAGGTTCAGAATTGCGTTTTCAATGGCGCTCATGGCGAATAGCGTTCAGCTCCCCGCGGGTGAAGAATTACTTAATAGAACGCACCGCTGTAACAATAAGGCACATATGTTTTAAGGCAAATTAAGTGCCACTGCTTAATTGCCTGATCGATATATAACCTAGCGGTATTTGCCTAATTAGATAAATATCGATCGGCTATATACCAAGTTATAAGTCTCAGGAGCGCGGCGCGTAGGCGAAGACGTCGGCGCGCATCTGATGCGCGTCCATGCCCGCCTCGACCAGCGCATCCAGAGTGCCATAAACCATCGCCGGCGAACCGCTGGCATAGACGTGCAGCGCCTTCAGATCAGGGAAATCTTCGCAAACCGCCTCGTGCAACATCCCGCAGCGCCCTTCCCAGCCGCACTGGTCGCTGACCACTTTGTGCAGGAACAGATTGGGCAGCTTCAGCCATTCGTCCCAGTGCTCGATCTGATAAAAATCTTCCGGGCGGCGTACGCCCCAATACAGATGCACTGGATGCTTGAAGCCTTCGGCGCGGCAATGTTCGATCAGACTGTGAATCTGGCCCATGCCGGTGCCCGCGGCGATCAACACCAGAGGACCGTCGGGCAGCTCCGCAAGATGTGTGTCACCGAACGGCAACTCGACACGCACCAGCGGGTTGCGTTGCAGCTGCTCGATCAGGCTCAACGCACTGGTTTCGCGCGCCAGCACATGGATTTCCAGATCACGTCCGCCGTGGGGTGCCGAAGCCATGGAGAACGCCGACTTCTCACCGCTCTCGCGCTCGATCATCAAATATTGCCCAGCGTGATAGCGCGGCGGCTTGCCTGCTGGTGCACGCAGACGCACGCGCCAGGTATCGCCACCGACCTCGCGGCACTCGATGACCTGACATGACAGGCTGCGCACCGGCAGCTCACCCAGTGCGAGCACGCCATCCCATAGCAGCACGCAGTCTTCCAGCGGTGCGGCGATGCAAGTGTAGAACTCGCCATGATCGTGGACTTTGCCGGCCTGCTCGACGCGGCCCTCCACCAGCAGCGCCGCGCAAACGTGGCAATTGCCGTTGCGGCAGCTTTGCGGGCAGTCATAGCCCAGGCGCCGCGCGCCGTCGAGAATCCGCTCACCGGGCTGTATCTCGAGCACTGCTCCGGAAGGCTGCAGGGTTACACGCATCAATCTATTCCTAACTGATTCCAGATGGCATCGATCCGTTGGGTGACGGCGTCGTCCTTGACGATCACGCGGCCCCACTCGCGGGTGGTTTCGCCCGGCCACTTGTGGGTGGCATCCAGGCCCATTTTCGAGCCCAGGCCGGAAATCGGCGAGGCGAAGTCGAGGTAGTCGATCGGCGTGTTGTCGATCATCACCGTGTCGCGCTTGGGGTCCATGCGCGTGGTGATGGCCCAGATCACGTCGTTCCAGTCGCGGGCGTTGATATCGTCGTCAGTGACGATAACGAACTTGGTGTACATGAACTGTCGCAAAAACGACCAGACACCGAGCATCACGCGCTTGGCATGCCCCGGATACGACTTCTTCATCGTCACCACGGCCATGCGGTACGAGCAGCCTTCCGGCGGCAGGTAGAAGTCGGTGATCTCCGGGAACTGCTTCTGCAGGATCGGCACGAACACTTCGTTCAGCGCCACGCCGAGAATCGCCGGCTCATCCGGCGGACGGCCGGTGTAAGTGCTGTGATAGATCGGTTTGATCCGGTGGGTGATGCGCTCGACGGTGAACACCGGGAAGCTGTCGACTTCGTTGTAGTAACCGGTGTGGTCGCCATACGGGCCTTCGTCGGCCATTTCGCCGGGATGAATCACGCCTTCAAGAATGATTTCGGCAGTGGCCGGCACTTGCAGATCGTTGCCACGGCACTTGACCAGTTCGGTGCGGTTACCGCGCAAGAGCCCTGCGAAAGCGTATTCGGAAAGGCTGTCCGGCACCGGCGTCACGGCACCGAGAATCGTTGCCGGATCGGCGCCAAGGGCCACGGACACCGGGAACGGCTGGCCCGGATGCTTCTCGCACCACTCGCGAAAGTCGAGAGCACCGCCACGATGGCTGAGCCAGCGCATGATCACCTTGTTGCGGCCGATCACTTGCTGGCGGTAGATACCGAGGTTCTGGCGTTCCTTGTTCGGGCCTTTGGTGACCGTCAGGCCCCAAGTGATCAGCGGGCCGACGTCGCCGGGCCAGCAGGTCTGCACCGGCAACATCGCCAGATCGACGTCGTCGCCTTCGATGACCACTTCCTGGCACACCGCGTCTTTGACCACTTTCGGCGCCATCGAAATGATCTTGCGGAAGATCGGCAGTTTCGACCACGCGTCCTTCAAGCCCTTCGGCGGCTCCGGCTCCTTAAGGAAGGCCAGCAGCTTGCCGATTTCGCGCAGCTCGCTGACCGACTCGGCGCCCATGCCCATGGCCACGCGCTCGGGGGTGCCGAACAGGTTGCCGAGCACCGGAATGTCGTAACCGGTGGGTTTTTCGAACAGCAGCGCCGGGCCTTTCGCCCGCAGCGTGCGGTCGCACACCTCAGTCATCTCCAGCACCGGCGAGACGGGAATCTGGATGCGTTTCAACTCTCCGCGCTGCTCAAGCTGCTGCACGAAATCCCGAAGATCCTTGAATTTCATTGACGATGGCACCCTCAAAATAGGCGTACATCCTACCTGCTCTGACGGGCAAACAGCAGCCCGTCATCGCTCGATTGTGGCGCGCGCGCTGCGGCGAAGGGGCAGGCGTCCAACTCGGGAGCGCGCTGCCGGTGCCGCAGAATCGGCCCATCAACAGATATCGGCGATGGCCGTGAGATTTTTCGGAGCAAAAAAAACGCCCCCTTGCGGGAGCGTTCTTTGTTGAAACGCCAGAGTATTACTTGCGCTTCATCGACAAGAAGAACTCGTCGTTGGTCTTGGTCGTCTTCAGCTTGTCGACGAGGAACTCGATGGCGGCGATTTCGTCCATCGGGTGCAGCAGCTTGCGCAGAATCCACATGCGCTGCAGCTCGTCGTCGGCAGTCAGCAACTCTTCGCGGCGGGGGCCGGAACGGTTGATGTTGATGGCCGGGAACACTCGCTTCTCGGCGATCCTGCGATCCAGAGGCAGTTCCATGTTGCCGGTGCCCTTGAATTCTTCGTAGATCACTTCGTCCATCTTCGAGCCGGTTTCAACCAGCGCGGTGGCGATAATGGTCAGCGAGCCGCCTTCTTCGATGTTACGCGCGGCACCGAAGAAACGCTTCGGCTTCTCCAGGGCGTGGGCATCGACACCACCGGTCAAAACCTTGCCGGAGCTCGGGATCACGGTGTTGTAGGCACGGGCCAGACGGGTGATGGAGTCGAGCAGGATCACCACGTCTTTCTTGTGCTCGACCAGGCGCTTGGCCTTCTCGATCACCATTTCAGCAACCTGCACGTGACGGGTCGGCGGCTCGTCGAAGGTTGAGGCAACCACTTCGCCGCGCACGGTGCGCTGCATTTCGGTTACTTCTTCCGGACGCTCGTCGATCAACAGCACGATCAGGTGAACTTCAGGATTGTTACGGGCGATGTTCGCTGCGATGTTCTGCAGCATGATCGTTTTACCGGCTTTCGGCGGTGCGACGATCAGACCACGCTGGCCTTTGCCGATCGGTGCACACAGGTCGATCACGCGACCGGTGAGGTCTTCGGTGGAACCGTTGCCGGCTTCCATCTTCATGCGCACCGTCGGGAACAGCGGCGTCAGGTTCTCGAAGAGAATCTTGTTTTTCGCATTCTCCGGACGATCGAAGTTGATCGTGTCGACCTTGAGCAGGGCGAAGTACCGCTCGCCTTCCTTCGGAGGGCGGATCTTGCCAACGATGGTGTCACCGGTGCGCAAGTTGAAGCGGCGGATCTGGCTCGGCGAGACGTAGATGTCGTCAGGGCCGGCGAGGTAGGAAGCGTCTGCGGAGCGCAGGAAGCCGAAGCCGTCCTGGAGAATCTCCAGCACGCCATCACCGGAGATTTCCTCGCCGCTTTTCGCGTGTTTTTTCAGCAGGGAGAAAATCACGTCCTGCTTGCGCGAACGGGCCATATTTTCTATGCCCATCTGTTCGGCTAATTCGAGCAGTTCGGTAATCGGCTTTTGCTTGAGTTCAGTCAGATTCATATAGGAATGACGTAATCATTTATGGAGGGGGGAAATTAAGCTTTTGGCTTAATGAGGCCGCGCCGCGGAGAAGGCGACAGGATCGCGAACTAATTCGAAAAGGAGTGCGTCGGCGACGGCTAGCAGGGGGCATTGGAGAAACCAGTGCGGGGCCGAATGTACCACCTGAATTTCGGAGCGTCTAGCCCTGAATACGCAAAAAGCCCCGCATTTTGCGGGGCTTTTTTTCAGCGTTTTACTGCGACGCTCAGATGTTGGCGTCGAGGAACGCCGCCAGCTGCGACTTCGACAGTGCGCCGACCTTGGTCGCTTCAACGTTGCCGTTCTTGAACAGCATCAGCGTCGGGATACCACGCACGCCATGCTTGGCCGGGGTTTCCTGGTTTTCGTCGATGTTCAGTTTGGCGACGGTCAGCTTGCCTTTGTAAGTCTCGGCAATCTCGTCCAGAACCGGTGCGATCATTTTGCAAGGGCCGCACCATTCAGCCCAGTAGTCGACCAGGACAGCGCCTTCGGCCTTGAGTACGTCGGCTTCGAAGCTAGCGTCGCTAACGTGTTTGATCAGATCGCTGCTCATGGAATTCTCCAGGTTGTAAGCAAAAAAACGTGGCCCATCATAGCCGCCCTTCCCTTGTTCAGGAAGCCGCAGATGATTGAGTGTTGCTATGGCCCTTGATGAGTTTGGGTATAGCTCAACTCACGCCGTGGCGGGAGCGATGAAGGCGATTCCGGTACGCAGGGCGGCGTTGCGCACATGTTCCTGCATGGCTTTTTGCGCTGCTCCCGACGCACGGCGGGCCAGGGCACGGAGAATCTTGCGGTGTTCCTGCCAGGTTTCCATGGCGCGCTCGGCGCGGATGAACGGCAGTTTCTGGCTCTCGAGGAAGATCTCGGCGCTGGCGGTGAGGATGCTCAGCATCGCCTGATTGCCGCTGGCGAGGAGGATGCGCCGGTGAAATTCGAAGTCGAGTTTCGCCGCTGCCTCAAAGTCGCCGAGCTTCAATTGCTCGCGCATGGCCGCAACGTTGTCTTCCAGCGCATCCAGATCGAACGTGCTCAACGTCACCGCCGCCAACCCTGCTGCAAACCCTTCGAGCGCATAGCGCAATTGAAAGATATCCAGCGGTGATGCCTGCGCCGCGAACGACCAGCCTGGCGCGTTGTCGCCGCGCGACAATTCGACCGGCGACTGCACGAACACGCCTTTGCCCGGCTGAATGCTGACCACGCCCAGTGCACTGAGCGACGACAGCGCTTCACGCAACGATGCGCGGCTGACGCCCAGTTGCAGCGCCAGATCCCGTTGCGACGGCAACGCGTCGCCGGCACCGAAGCCCTGTTCGGTGATCAGTTTGCGGATCGCTTGCAGCGCCACTTCGGGTACGGCGCGGGAGATCGAATTCATGATGTGCGGACGCGTCACGGCCAAGGTGCGGCTAGTTGTAAAGCTATTCGTCGAGTCCGGCAAGTCGTGCCCCAGCGGAGTTCGGCGCGTGCAGCCGATGCGCCATCGCAGTGCGAAAACCGAGTTGACTGTTCAGACCAGTAAGACCGAACCAAGCCGCTGCTACTGCGGCCTGCCGGGGCGAAATCCACCTCTTGGCACGGCCCATGCTCTGTCCGATCGCAACAACCACTTCCCGCCGATCCGGAGATTGTCCATGACCCAGCGTTACAGCGCCCTCCTCGCTTCCCTGTTTGCCGGCCTGCTGCTGTGCCAGGCCCCCGCTCACGCCGACGGTCTGGACGACGTGGTCAAACGCGGCACGCTGAAAGTTGCCGTGCCCCAGGACTTCCCGCCGTTCGGCTCGGTCGGCCCGGACATGAAACCGCGCGGCCTGGACATCGACACGGCGAAACTGCTCGCTGATCAGCTCAAGGTCAAACTTGAGCTGACCCCGGTCAACAGCACCAACCGCATTCCATTTCTCACCACCGGCAAGGTCGATCTGGTGATTTCCAGCCTAGGCAAAAACGCCGAGCGCGAGAAGGTCATCGACTTCTCCCGCGCCTATGCGCCGTTCTATCTCGCCGTGTTCGGCCCGCCAGACGCTGCAATCACCAGCCTCGACGACCTCAAGGGCAAGACCATCAGCGTCACCCGTGGCGCCATCGAAGACATCGAGCTGAGCAAAGTCGCGCCCGAAGGCGTGACCATCAAACGTTTCGAAGACAACAACTCGACCATCGCTGCTTATCTGGCAGGGCAAGTCGATCTGATCGCCAGCGGCAACGTGGTGATGGTGGCCATCAGCGAGAAGAACCCCAAGCGCGTACCGGCGCTGAAGGTGAAACTCAAGGATTCGCCGGTCTACGTCGGTGTGAACAAGAACGAAGCGGCGTTGCTGGCCAAGGTCAACGACATCCTCAACACCGCCAAGGCTGACGGCGCGCTGGAAAAGAACTCGCAGACCTGGCTGAAAGAGCCGCTGCCGGCCGATCTCTGATCGACTGCGCGGGAGACGTTCATGGCTTATCAGTTCGATTTTTTGCCGGTGGTGGAAAACACCGACCTGCTACTGCGCGGCGCCCTGTTCACCCTTGAGCTGACTGCCATCGGCGCGCTGCTTGGGGTCGGCGTCGGGATTGTCGGGGCGCTGGTGCGGGCGTGGCAGATCCGCCCGTTCTCGGCGATCTTCGGCGTCTACGTCGAGTTGATCCGCAACACGCCGTTTCTGGTGCAACTGTTCTTCATCTTCTTCGGCCTGCCGTCGCTTGGCGTGCAGATTTCCGAATGGCAGGCGGCGGTGCTGGCGATGGTGATCAACCTTGGCGCCTATTCGACCGAGATCATCCGCGCCGGAATCCAGGCGATTCCGCGCGGGCAACTGGAAGCCGCAGCGGCACTGGCGATGACGCGCTTCGAAGCGTTCCGCCACGTCGTCCTGCTGCCGGCGCTGGGCAAGGTCTGGCCGGCGCTGAGCAGCCAGATCATCATCGTCATGCTCGGTTCGGCGGTGTGTTCGCAGATCGCCACGGAAGAATTGAGCTTCGCCGCCAACTTCATTCAGTCGCGCAACTTCCGCGCTTTTGAAACCTACGCGCTGACCACCCTGATCTACCTGTGCATGGCGCTGCTGATCCGCCAATTGCTCAACTGGTTCGGCCGGCGGTTCATTGCGAGGAGCAGCCAATGAGCGATTTCACTTTCTGGGACATCCTGCGCAACCTGCTCACCGGCCTGCAATGGACCCTGGCGCTGTCGCTGGTGGCATTCATCGGCGGCGGCCTTGTCGGCCTGCTGATTCTGCTGATGCGCATTTCGAAGAACACCCTGCCAAGCAGCATCGCCCGCACCTGGATCGAGCTGTTTCAGGGCACGCCACTGTTGATGCAACTGTTTCTGGTGTTCTTCGGTGTGGCGCTGGCCGGCATCGAGATTTCACCGTGGATGGCCGCCGCGATCGCTTTGACCTTGTTCACCAGCGCCTATCTGGCAGAGATCTGGCGCGGCTGCGTCGAGGCCATTCCCCACGGTCAGTGGGAAGCCTCGTCGAGCCTGGCGCTCAATCCGCTGGAGCAGCTGCGCTACGTGATTCTGCCGCAAGCGCTGCGCATCGCCGTGGCGCCGACCGTGGGCTTCTCGGTGCAAGTGGTCAAAGGCACAGCGGTGACCTCGATCATCGGCTTCACCGAACTGACCAAGACCGGCGGCATGCTCGCCAACGCCACGTTCGAACCGTTCATGGTCTACGGCCTCGTCGCCCTCGGCTACTTCCTGCTCTGCTACCCCTTGTCCCTCAGTGCGCGCTACCTGGAAAGGAGACTGCATGCCTCTGCTTAGAATTTCCGCCCTGCATAAATATTACGGCGATCACCACGTACTCAAAGGCATCGACCTCAGCGTCGAGGAAGGCCAGGTCGTGGCGATCATCGGCCGCAGCGGCTCGGGCAAATCGACTTTGTTGCGCACACTCAACGGCCTGGAGTCGATCAACGACGGCGTGATCGAAGTCGACGGCGAATACCTCGACGCCGCCCGCGCCGATCTGCGCAGCCTGCGGCAGAAGGTCGGCATGGTCTTTCAGCAGTTCAACCTGTTCCCGCACCTGACCGTCGGGGAGAACGTCATGCTCGCGCCACAAGTGGTGCAGAAAGTACCCAAGGCCAAGGCTGCCGAACTGGCGCGGGAAATGCTCGAGCGAGTGGGGCTCGGGGAGAAATTCGATGCCTTTCCGGATCGCCTGTCCGGCGGGCAGCAACAGCGGGTGGCGATTGCCCGGGCCTTGGCGATGTCGCCGAAGGTGCTGCTGTGCGATGAAATCACTTCGGCACTGGACCCGGAACTGGTCAATGAAGTGCTCAGCGTGGTGCGGCAGTTGGCCAAGGAAGGCATGACGCTGATCATGGTCACCCACGAGATGCGCTTTGCCCGGGAAGTCGGCGATAAATTGGTCTTCATGCACCACGGCAAGGTGCATGAGGTCGGCGATCCGAAGGTGCTGTTTGCCAATCCGCAGACGGCGGAGCTGGCGAACTTTATTGGTACGGTGGAGGCGACAGCCTGAAGATTTTCTGAGGCAGTGATGCCCTCTTCGCGAGCAGGCTCGCTCCCACATGGGAATGCGGTCACCTGTGGGAGCGAGCCTGCTCGCGAATGGCCGCGTCGCGATCCCCAGACTTTCTGCGCTGAATCAACGGTTTGAACCATGCGCGTTGGCGCCAGCGTTTGATCGTGGCACGATGTCGGGGTTATCGACCGAGACCCCCTGACCATGCCGCAATCCCAAGCCAAGAATCTGTCCCTGATCGCCGCAATCGACCTGGGCTCCAACAGCTTTCACATGGTCGTGGCCAAGGCCCAGAACGGCGAAATCCGCATCCTCGAGCGCCTCGGCGAGAAGGTGCAACTGGCCGCCGGCATCGACGACGCGCGCCAGCTCAACGAAGAATCGATGCAGCGCGGCCTCGATTGCCTCAAGCGCTTTGCGCAACTGATCAACGGTATGCCGCTCGGTGCCGTGCGCATCGTCGGCACCAACGCCCTGCGTGAAGCGCGCAATCGTGGCGAATTCATCCGCCGCGCCGAGGAAATCCTCGGCCACACGGTAGAAGTCATCTCCGGCCGTGAAGAAGCGCGCCTGATCTATCTCGGCGTTTCGCACACACTCGCCGATACCCCAGGCAAACGTTTGGTCGCCGACATCGGCGGCGGCAGTACCGAATTCATCATCGGCCAGCGCTTCGAGCCGTTGCTGCGCGAAAGCCTGCAAATGGGCTGCGTGAGTTTCACCCAGCGCTACTTCAAGGACGGCAAGATCACCCCGGCCCGCTACGCCCAGGCCTACACGGCGGCGCGCCTGGAAATCATGAGCATCGAGCACGCTCTGCATCGCCTGACCTGGGATGAAGCCATCGGCTCCTCCGGTACGATTCGCGCCATCGGCCTGGCCCTGAAGGCTGGCGGCCACGGCAGCGGCGAGGTCAACGCCGAAGGTCTGGCATGGCTCAAGCGCAAGCTGTTCAAGCTCGGCGACGCCGACAAGATCGATTTCGAAGGCATCAAGCCCGATCGCCGGGCGATCTTTCCGGCGGGCCTGGCGATTCTCGAAGCGATTTTCGATGCCCTCGAACTGCAACGCATGGACCATTGCGAAGGCGCGCTGCGTGAAGGTGTGCTCTACGACTTGCTCGGCCGCCATCATCACGAAGACGTGCGCGAACGCACCCTGACCTCGCTGATGGAGCGCTATCACGTCGATCTGGAACAGGCGGCGCGGGTCGAGCGCAAGGCCCTGCACGCGTTCGATCAGGTCGCCGTCGACTGGGAGCTGGATGACGGCATCTGGCGCGAACTGCTCGGCTGGGCGGCGAAAGTCCACGAAGTCGGCCTCGACATCGCGCACTATCACTACCACAAGCACGGTGCCTACCTGATCGAGCACTCCGATCTGGCCGGCTTCTCCCGTGAGGATCAGCAGATGCTCGCGCTATTGGTGCGCGGGCACCGGCGCAATATTCCCAAGGACAAATTCGCCGAATTCGGCGATGACGGCATCAAGCTGATTCGCCTGTGCGTGCTGCTGCGGTTTGCCATTCTGTTCCATCACATTCGCGGAACCCAGGCGATGCCGCAGGTGGTGCTGCATGCCAATGGCGACCATCTGGATGTGGAATTCCCGGAGAACTGGCTGGATGAAAATCAGCTGACCCAGGCGGATTTCGGGCTTGAGGCGGACTGGTTGACGCGGGTGGGGATTGTTCTCACGGTGCACTGAGTAACTGGCTGGCATAAAAAAGGCGATCCGTTAGGATCGCCTTTTTATTGGGTTTGGTTTGAGAGCGGCGGTGTAGCTCTCCCCTCACCCCAGCCCTCTCCCGAGGGAGAGGGAGCCGATTTGTACTAGCGTTGAGGCCAGAGTTCGATCAGGTATTTCAGGTCAGTGTATGACGCAAGACACCTCGGTCAGTCCCCTCTCCCTCCGGGAGAGGGTTAGGGTGAGGGGCTTTTGACCTTCGGCACTTAACTGCTGACAGGCAGTATCGGGCTGCCCAACCGCTCCAGCAACGTCGCCTGCGCACTGCGCGGGTTCTGGTTGCCGGTGGGTGTGTTGCGGATGTAGCGGCCGTCCGACTGCAGGCTCCAGCTGTGGGTGTTGTCGGTCAGGTACAGCTCCAGCTCCTTCTTGACGCGGGTCAGCAGCTTCTTGCCTTCCACCGGGAAGCAGGTCTCGACGCGCTTGTCGAGGTTGCGCTCCATCCAGTCGGCGCTGGAGAGGAACATCTGCTCGTCGCCGCCGTTGAGGAAGTAGAACACCCGCGTGTGCTCGAGGAAGCGGCCAATGATCGAGCGCACATGAATGTTGTGCGAAACCCCGGCGATGCCCGGACGCAGGCAGCACATGCCGCGCACCACCAGATCGATGCGCACGCCGGACTGGCTGGCCTTGTACAGCGCGCGGATGATCTTCGGATCGGTCAGCGAGTTGAACTTGGCGATGATGTGCGCCGGTTTGCCTTCGAGGGCGAACTGGGTTTCGCGGGCAATCATGTCGAGCATGCCCTTCTTCAGGGTGAACGGCGCATGCAGCAGCTTTTTCATGCGCAGCGTCTTGCCCATGCCGATCAACTGGCTGAACAGTTTGCCGACGTCTTCGCACAAAGCGTCGTCGGAGGTCAGCAGGCTGTAGTCGGTGTAGAGCTTGGCATTACCGGCGTGGTAGTTGCCGGTACCGAGATGCGCATAACGGACGATCTCGCCAGCCTCACGGCGCAGGATCAGCATCATCTTGGCGTGGGTCTTGAAGCCGACCACGCCGTAGATCACCACCGCACCGGCCGCTTGCAGACGGCTGGCCAGTTGCAAGTTGGATTCCTCGTCGAAGCGCGCGCGCAGCTCGATCACCGCAGTGACTTCCTTGCCGTTACGCGCGGCGTCGACCAGCGCATCGACGATCTCGGAGTTGGCGCCGGAGCGGTACAGGGTTTGCCGTACGGCCAAAACATGCGGGTCTTTCGCGGCCTGACGCAGCAGGTCGACCACCGGGGTGAACGACTCGAACGGGTGCAGCAAGAGGATGTCCTGCTTGCTGACCACACTGAAGATGTTTTCGCTGTTTTGCAGCAGTTTCGGGATCTGCGGGGTGAACGGCGTGTATTGCAGCTCCGGATGGCTGTCCAGACCGGTGATGCTGAACAGGCGCGTCAGGTTGACCGGGCCGTTGACCTGATACAGCTCGGTCTCGCTCAGGTTGAACTGCTTGAGCAGGTAGTCCGAGAGGTGTTTCGGGCAGGTGTCGGCAACTTCCAGACGCACCGCGTCACCGTAGCGCCGCGAGAACAACTCGCCACGCAGAGCGCGGGCCAAGTCTTCGACATCTTCGGAATCGAGCGCCAGGTCGGCGTTGCGGGTCAGACGGAACTGGTAGCAGCCTTTCACCTTCATGCCCTGGAACAGGTCATCGGCGTGGGCGTGGATCATCGACGACAGGAACACATAGTTGTCGCCGGCGCCGCCGACTTCTTCCGGTACCTTGATGATCCGTGGCAGCAGGCGCGGCGCGGGGATGATCGCCAGACCGGAGTCGCGCCCGAAGGCGTCGATGCCTTCGAGCTCGACGATGAAGTTCAGGCTCTTGTTCACCAGCAACGGGAACGGGTGAGTCGGGTCGAGGCCGATCGGGGTGATGATCGGCGCGATCTCGTCGCGGAAATAGCGCCGGACCCAGGTCTTGAGCTTGGTCGTCCAGTTGCGCCGACGGATGAAGCGCACCTGATGCTTTTCCAGCTCCGGTAGGAGGATGTCGTTGAGGATCGCGTACTGGCGGTCAACGTGACCGTGGACCAGCTCGCTGATCCGCGCCAGCGCCTGATGCGGCTGCAAGCCGTCAGCGCCGGCCTGTTCGCGGGCGAAGGTGATTTGCTTTTTCAGCCCGGCGACGCGGATCTCGAAGAATTCGTCGAGGTTGCTGGAGAAGATCAGCAGGAACTTCAGCCGCTCCAGCAACGGGTAGGACTCGTCCAGCGCCTGTTCCAGCACGCGGATGTTGAACTGCAATTGCGAAAGCTCGCGGTGGATGTACAGGCTGCTGTCATCCAGGCCGGGAATGGCGATCGCCGGCACCGCCACAGCGGTTTCGGCAACCGGCGCGGGTGGCGCAGGCTCCAGTTCCGGCGGGGTTTCGGTGATTTGCTCGACCACCGGCTGAGCTTCTTTTACGGCAACTTCAGTGAGTCCTTCGGTATTCATGGAATGTTCCTGGGAGGGCTATTTCTGCTCTCGTAACAATTGAGCGGCACGAACGGCAAAGTAAGTCAGGATGCCATCTGCACCGGCACGTTTAAAGGCGGTCAGTGACTCGAGGATCACCGCTTCGCTCAACCAGCCATTCTGGATAGCGGCCATGTGCATGGCGTATTCGCCACTGACCTGATAGACGAAGGTCGGCACCTTGAAGGCATCTTTGACCCGAAAAAGAATGTCCAGGTAGGGCATGCCCGGCTTGACCATGACCATGTCCGCGCCTTCAGACAAGTCGGCACCGACTTCGTGCAGCGCTTCGTCGCTGTTGGCCGGGTCCATCTGATAAGAAGCCTTGTTGGCCTTGCCGAGGTTCGACGCCGAACCCACAGCATCGCGGAATGGGCCATAGTAGGCGCTGGCGTATTTGGCCGAGTAGGCCATGATGCGCACGTTGACGTGGCCGGCGATTTCCAGCGCCTCACGAATCGCCTGGATGCGGCCGTCCATCATGTCCGACGGCGCCACCACCTGCGCTCCGGCTTCGGCGTGGGACAGCGCCTGGCGCACCAGCGCATCGACGGTAATGTCGTTCTGCACGTAGCCGTCTTCGTCGAGAATGCCGTCCTGACCGTGGGTGGTGAACGGGTCCAGCGCGACGTCAGTGATCACGCCCAGCTCCGGGAAACGCTCACGCAGGGCGCGAGTGGCGCGCTGGGCGATGCCTTCGGGATTCCAGGCTTCGGCGGCATCGAGGGATTTCAGCTCAGGCGGGGTGACCGGGAACAGCGCCAGCGCCGGAATGCCCAGCTCGACCCATTTCGCCGCTTCTTCAAGCAGCAGATCAATGGTCAGTCGCTCGACGCCCGGCATCGAGGCCACGGCTTCGCGGCGGTTTTCACCGTCGAGCACGAACACTGGCAGAATCAGATCATCGACCGTCAATACGTTTTCACGCACCAGGCGCCGCGAAAAATCATCACGACGATTGCGGCGCAGACGAGTGGCTGGGAACAGACGATTGGCGGGGGTAAAGCTCACGGCAGACTCCTGAGCCCGGGCAAACGGGCGAGCGTGACAGTTATAGACGGCCATTATGACCAACAGATGACAGTTATGTGTGCTCTGTGACAGGTAGCCGCAATCCATTGTCGATGTAGGAAATGTTCACGTCGAGACACATTTGGACACTTTCATGAATGTGTCCGAAGGGTTAGGCTGCGCGTTCATTTCGCCAGCACCCAGACAATGCTCCAACAATTTCTGCACGACTTTGGCTACTTTGCCTTGTTTCTCGGCACGTTCTTCGAAGGCGAAACCATTCTGGTGCTCGCAGGCTTCCTTGCGTTCCGTGGATACATGGACATCAACCTGGTGGTGGTCGTGGCATTCTTCGGCAGTTATGCCGGCGATCAGCTGTGGTACTTCCTGGGGCGCAAGCACGGGCGCAAATTGCTCGCGCGCAAACCGCGCTGGCAGATGATGGGCGACCGTGCGCTGGAGCACATCCGCAAACATCCGGACATCTGGGTCCTGAGCTTCCGCTTCGTTTATGGCCTGCGCACGGTGATGCCGGTGGCGATCGGCCTGTCCGGTTATCCACCGGGACGTTACTTGCTGCTCAACGGCATCGGCGCGGCGATCTGGGCCACCGCGCTGGCTGCGGCGGCTTACCACTTCGGCGCAGTGCTGGAAGGCATGCTCGGCAGCATCAAGAAGTACGAGCTGTGGGTGCTCGGCGCATTGCTGATCCTCGGCCTGGGCCTGTGGCTGCGGCGCCGCTTCAAGAATGCGCAACTGGCGAAGAAAATCTATCAGGACGAGCAACTGGCCAAAGCCGCCGAGGCAGAGCAGTTGCGCTTGGCCGAAACGACCCCTCCTGCCGGACCGAAAACGCCAGCCGAATAAGCCATTCGCTGGCGGCTGCCACGCGCAGCCCAGGCAAATAATGAACACCCCGCCGCCGTTGCGATCCATTGAGAGAGCGCTCTGCCCCCGCGCGCGTCAGCCATGCCCCTATGGCCACGCGCGACGATTTGAGGGACATTGAGCGCCATGAATCTGGAGAGAAGCCCATGAGCAAAAAAGTTGCAGTGATCCTGTCCGGCAGTGGCGTGTACGACGGCGCCGAAATCCAGGAAAGTGTCATCACCCTGCTGCGCCTCGACCAGCGCGGC
The DNA here is from genome assembly GCF_946901175.1 of Pseudomonas sp. Marseille-Q5117. Classification (NCBI taxonomy): domain Bacteria; kingdom Pseudomonadati; phylum Pseudomonadota; class Gammaproteobacteria; order Pseudomonadales; family Pseudomonadaceae; genus Pseudomonas; species Pseudomonas sp. Marseille-Q5117. The sequence goes on from NZ_CAMPPP010000003.1 coordinate 237,469, forward strand.
GCACAGGTGCAGTGCTTCGCGCCAAACATCGCGCAATTGCATGTGATCAACCACCTGACCGGCGAAGAAATGCCGGAGTCGCGCAACGTGCTGGTGGAATCGGCGCGCATTGCCCGGGGGAACGTCAAGGATATCCGCGATGCCGATGTCGAAGACTTCGATGCGCTGATCGTGCCCGGCGGTTTCGGCGCGGCGAAGAACCTGTCGAACTTCGCCATCGAAGGCGCCGGCTGCACCGTGCAACCCGAAGTGCTGGCCCTGGCCGAAGCATTTGCCGAAGCGGGCAAGCCGGTCGGGCTGATCTGCATCTCCCCGGCGCTGGCGGCGAAAATCTATGGCCCGGGCGTGACCTGCACCATCGGCAACGACGCCGACACCGCTGCGGCCATGAACAAGATGGGCGCCACCCACGAAGAGTGCGCCGTCACCGAAATCGTCGAAGACAAGGCGCGCAAACTGGTCACCACCCCGGCGTACATGCTGGCGCAGACCATCAGTGAAGCGGCTTCGGGGATCAACAAACTGGTCGACCGCGTGCTCGAACTGACCCACGAAAACGACGCTTGAAATCAAAAGATCGCAGCCTTCGGCAGCTCCTACAGGTTCCGTGTCGCGCCGTGATATTGCGGCATACACCGCCCCGGTAGGAGCTGCCGCAGGCTGCGATCTTTTCAGGACTTGCGGATGAGCCGGGTCAGAATCCGGTCCAGCGCATTGGCAAACGCCTGCTTTTCACGCTCGCCAAACGGCGCCGGCCCGCCGCTCATCTGGCCCTGCTCTCTGAGATCGGTGAACAGATTACGCACCGCCAGGCGTTCGCCCATGTTCTGCGCATCGAACTCCTTGCCGCGCGGATCCAGCGCCGCCACGCCCTTCTTCACCAGCCGATCGGCCAGCGGAATATCGCTGCAGATCACCAACTCGCCCGGCACCGCATGCTCGACCAGATAATCATCTGCCGCATCCGGCCCGCTCGGCACCACAATCAATTTGACGATCGCCAGCCCCGGCTTGATCTGTGGCTGCCCGGCCACCAGCACCACTTCGAACTGGCGCTTTAACGCGAACTTCACCACCAGATCCTTCGCCGCCCGCGGACAGGCGTCGGCATCGATCCATACACGCATGTTCTTGCCTCCAAAAAATTCGCGAGCAGGCTCGCTCCCACAGGATACATACCGAACCTGTGGGAGCGAGCCTGCTCGCGAATATGAGCGCAGCGAATGCCTTTATGCAGCCGACACCCGTCGCTTCTCCGCCACCCAACTGCGCCCATACAGCACAGCAATCGCCACAATCGCCACCACCTGCGCGGTCAGCGAATAGGCATCGGCATGGATCCCCAGCCAGTCGAATTCAAAGAACGCCACCGGCCGTGTGCCGAAGATTCCCGCCTCCTGCAAGGCCTTCACGCCATGCCCGGCAAACACCACCGACAACGCGCACAACAGCGCGGCGTTGATGCTGAAGAACAGCGTCAGCGGCAGTTTCGCCGAGCCGCGCAGGATCACCCAGGCCAGACCGACCAGCAGCACCAGCGCCGTCGCACCGCCGGCCAACACGGCGTTGTGCCCGGCAGGCCCGGCCTGCAGCCACAGGGTTTCGTAGAACAGGATCACTTCAAACAACTCGCGATAGACCGAGAAGAACGCCAGGATCGCAAAACCGAAACGACCACCGCCGCCTACCAGACTGCTCTTGATGTAATCCTGCCAGGCCGCCGCGTGACGGCGGTCATGCATCCACACGCCGAGCCACAACACCATGACGCTGGCAAACAACGCGGTGGCGCCTTCCAGCAACTCACGCTGCGAACCGCTGACGTCGATCACATACGCCGCCAGCGCCCAGGTGCCCAAGCCCGCCAGCAACGCCAGGCCCCAGCCAACGTTGACACTGCGCACCGCTGACTGCTGACCGGTGTTGCGCAAGAAGGCGAGGATCGCCGCCAGCACCAGAATCGCTTCCAGACCTTCGCGCAGCAGAATCAGCAGACCGGAGATGAAGCTCAGCGACCAGCTCAGACCATCGCTGCCCAGCAGACCGGCGGACTCCTTGAGTCTGGCCTTGGCCGCGTCCAGACGCTGCTCGGTCTGCTCGACCGGCAGACCGTCCTGCAGCGACTGCCGGTAAGCCATCAGCGATTTTTCGGTGTCCTTGCGCACGTTGGCATCGACGTTGTCCAGCGAGCTTTCGACCAGTTCGAAGCCTTCCAGGTACGCTGCTACCGACAGGTCATAGGCCTGATCATGTTCACCGGCGCGGTAGGCCGCGAGGCTCTTGTCCAGCGTGGCGGCAGTGTAATCAAGCAACTGTGCCGGACCACGTTTGACCTGCGGCGGTTGCGCGCGCTGAGCCCGGAACGTTGCCGCGACCTCTGCGCCCTCGGCAGCCTGCACCTCGGCCGGGGTCTGCCGGGCCAGGTCGGCAATGTTGTAGGCCTTGTCGGACTTGGCGGCTGCCGCATCGGCACTGAAGCCGGCGATGTAGGTGGCCAGATCCCAGCGCTGGCGATCATCGAGCTGATCGGCAAACGCCGGCATGTCGGTGCCTTCGACGCCCTGGCCGAGGGTGCTGTAGATCGCGTACAGGCTCAGGTGATCCATGCGCGCAGCATCGCGCAGGTTGGCTGGCGCAGGGGTCAGACCGACGCCGGCCGGGCCGTCGCCAGCGCCAGTGTCGCCATGGCACACCGAGCAGTTCTGCGCATACAACGGCGCACCGCGTGTCGGGTCCGGGGTGATGATCGGTGCCTGGCTGACTTCATAAGCCACCGCCAGTTTCGCCCCCAGCTGTCGGGCCTGACGGGCGACATCGGCACCGTCCTGCTTTGCAGTGATGGCGGCATGCAAAGATTCGACGCCCTGTTCCAGCGCGGCTTTTTCCGGTTTGGCCGGTAATGCAGTGATCAAGCCTTGCAGGACCTGAGTGAATTCCAGCTGCTCGCGGTATTCGCCATCGTCGATGACTTTGCCTGCCGCGACCGTTGGCGGGTAATCGGCACTGATGTAATCGAGCAGGTGCAACGCTTGCGGCGCGCCTTCCACGGTATCGGCCAGCAGCGGCAGGCTGCTCAGGGACAATAACGGGAACAGCAGCCAGGCCAGCAATCGGGACGAGGCAGTCATGAACGAATCTCAAATGGAAATGCGAAGTTACATATTGTTCACTTCGAAGACATTTCTCTCAAGCTTTGTCGGCGTTTCGCTTTGATTGGCAGGAAATACCCGGCAGACGGCAGCAGCGTTTGTCGCCGAGTATTGCCGCACTGCCCGCTGCCGATTGAGCATCGACACGTTCGATCAAGATCACAGCCATTTGCCATCATCCACTTTATACTGCCCGCCCCAGAGCATTTGCGCGCAAGGAATCAACCTCAATGCGGAGTCTTCCGTTCGTTTTGCTGCTTTGCGTCGCTGTTCAGTTGAGCGGTTGTGCCGCCTATCGCAACTACGATCTTGAAATGCAGCAGACCACCGAGCAAATGACCCGGGGCAATCTGACCGGGGCTCTGGCACTGGTGGAAATGAACAACCCGTGGGAAGACAAGGATCTGCTGTATTACCTGGAAAAAGGCGCGATCCTCAGCGCTGGCAGTGCCCTGCCCGACAGCCAGGACGCCTGGCGCAATGCCGACCGGATGATCTTCCAGCGCGAGGAAGCCAACCCGTCCGGCGCGATGAAATTACTGGCGCGTTTCGGTGATGAAATGGGCACGATGCTGGTCAACGACAAGCTGCGGCGCTATGAAGGCTACGATTACGAAAAGGTCATGCTGACTACGCAAATGGCCTTGAACCAGCTATCCGTCAATGACTTTGCCGGCGCCCGCGCAGACATCAGGAAAACCCACGAACGCGAAGCATTGATCGCCCGCCAGCGTGAAAAGCAATACGAAGCGGCCGAGGAGCAGGCCAAAGCTCAGGGCAAGATTCCCCATTACAAAGAACTGGAAGGCTACCCGGTCGCCTTGCTTGATGCGGCGCAGGTTGTTGAGCTGAAAAACGGCTACCAAAGTGCGTTCAGCCACTATCTGGCCGGATTCACCTATGAAGCCCTCGGCGAGCGCGCCCTCGCGGCGGCCGGTTATCGTCAGGCGATCGAACTGCGGCCGGACATGCCCTTGCTGCAAAAGGCCCTGCGCAATCTCGACAAATCGCCAGCGAAAGCCGATGAAAGCGATGTGTTGCTGATTATCCAGAGTGGCCTGGCTCCGGCTCGCAGCTCAGTGCAAGTGCCGATCCCGGTTCGTCTGAACGAAACGCTGGTCATCATCGCGCCCATTTCATTCCCGGTGATGGTGCCGGACGCAGTTACGCCCAACTTCAGCCATATCACCGTAGACGGTCGCAAACAGCCGTTGGTAGTAATCAACAGCGTGACTGACATGTCCATGCGCACACTGCGCGACGACATGCCGCAAATCATCTCGCGGGCGATGTTCCGCGCCAACATGGCCGCCATCGGTCAAGCGCAGGAAAACGAGCGCAACCCGGCGAAAGCCTCGTTGATCGTCACTCAGCATGATCCGTTCGAAGAAGCCGACACCCGCACATGGCGAGCGTTGCCGGACAAGACGCTGGTCGCCCGCCTGCGTTTGAAGAAAGGCCTGCATACCTTCCGTTTTGCGCCTGCGTCCATCGACCACCCTTTTGAAATGCGCGTCGACCAGGACCGCCAGATTCTGCACCTGCGGGTATTCCGGGATCAGGTCTATACCGTCGGATCAGCCTTTGTACCGAATCAAAAACCCGCGTCGGATAAACCCGCTACTGCGGAGAAGTGATGGCACCACATCTGAAAATGCACCCAAAAAGCTATTACATAGCCATCACCCCACGTTTATAATGCCGCGCCCTCGCCCAGCGAGCCGGCATCAAAAGCTCCTCACCCATGAGGAATTGGCAGGAGGCCAGCGCCGCCGTCGATAGGTCACACCAGCCCGACCAGCACACGCGGCTGCAAGTTTTGTTACTCAGGGAAGAAGTACCCATGGCATTCCGCGCTTCCATGCTGCTCGCGCTCAGCGCTGTCACGCTGTTGTCCGGCTGCGCAGCGTTTCGCAACTACGATTCCGAACTGGCCCAGACCAATCAGCAACTGGCATCCGGCAACGTCGACGCCGCGCTGACCCTGCTGGAAAAGAACAACACCGGCACCGACAAAGACCTGCTCTATTACTTCGAGAAAGGTGAACTGCTGCGCGCCAAGGGCGACCTGTCGGGCAGCCAGAACGCCTGGGGCAATGCCGATCAGGTGGTCGGTCAGTGGGAAGACGCAGTCAAGCTCGACTCGGCCAAGTACCTGGCACAGTTCGGCAGCTTCATCGTCAACGACAAGGTGCGTCGCTACGAAGGCTATGACTACGAAAAAGTCATGCTGACCACGCAGATGGCCCTGAACCTGTTGGCGGTCAACGATTTCGATGGCGCCCGCACGGCGATCAAAAAGACCCACGAACGCGAAGCGGTGATCGCCGACCTGCGCGACAAGGAATACCTCAAGAGCGAAGAAGAGGCCGAGAAAGAAGGCATCAAGACCCAGTACAAGGATTTGCAGGGTTATCCGGTGGCCAGCCTCGACGCGCCGGAAGTGGTCGGCCTGAAGAACAGCTACCAGAGTGCATTCAGCCATTACCTGGCCGGTTTCGTTTACGAAGCTTTGGGCGAGAAGGATCTGGCCGCGCCGGGTTATCGCAAGGCTGCCGAACTGCGCCCGAACACGCCGTTGCTCGAGCAGGCGCTGGTCAATCTCGACAAGCCTTCCAAATCCGATGACAGCGACATTCTCATCGTCGTGCAGAGCGGTCTGGCCCCGGCCCGCGACTCGATTCGTGTGCCGCTGCCGCTGCCGATTTCCAACAACGTGGTGATCACTCCGCTGTCGTTCCCGATCATCAAACCGGACACCTCCACCGCGCCGTTTGCGCAGATCGGTGTCGACGGCAAGCAGGTTGACCTGACCGCGCTGAACAGCACCACCGCCATGTCCCGCCGCGCTCTGCGCGATGACATGCCGGGGATCATCGTGCGCACCACCGTGCGCGCGATCACCAAAGGTGTGGCGCAGAAACAGATAAACGAAACCAACCCCCTGGCCGGTCTCGCCGTGGGGATTTCTTCAGCGGTGCTCGAAGGTGCCGATACCCGTACATGGCGCACCCTGCCGGACAACACCCAAGTGGTACGTCTGCGCCTGAAAAAAGGTGAGCATCAGGTTACCCTGCCGAGCGCCGTCGGCGGCTCGGTGGTCAAGGTCACTGTCGACCAGCGCTACCAAGTGATCAGCCTGCGTGCCGTGGGCAACCAGGTATTCGCTGGCGGCATCGCTGCTCACGTAATGCCGAGCGCTGCCGCGACCAACGTCGCCAGCCTCAAACAACCTTAAGAACGGAGTCTTTGCAATGCGCTTGAAGATCATCGTCGTCGCCGCCCTCGCCTTGCTGGCAGGCTGCGCCACCCCGCCACCACCTGAGCCGGGCAGCGCCGCGAGCAAAGTCGTGGCCATGGGCCCGCAGAAACACATCGTCGTCGGCGCCATGCGCGTGGCTCGTGAAAACGGCTTCATGACCGTCAACGTGCAGTTGAGCAACACCCTCAACAGCAACAAGATTTTCTACTACCGCTTCGCCTGGCTCGGCGCCGAAGGTTTCCCGGTTGCCGAAGAAGAAGTGTGGAAAAGCCAGATGATGTACGGCGCCCAGACCAGCTTCATTCAGGCTATCGCCCCAACCCCGAAAGCCGTGGATTTCCGTCTGGAAATCAAGACGCCTTAAGCCCGCCACCCTATTTCTGATTGAGAGAGCTTTCTCATGTTTGCACGCTTTTCCTGCATCGCCGTCATCGCCCTGCTCGCCTCCGGTTGCGCCAACACCTCGCCGACCCTGGGCAGCAAGAACATCAGCTACGGCGACACCAAAGCGGTTGAAACCGTGACCAACGAATTCGGTTCGACCGACCTGCAAATGATCGCCGAGTCGATGACCCGCTCGCTGGCCCAGTCCGGCATCCTGCAGGGTCGTCCGGTAGTTCAGGTCTACGATGTGAAGAACAAGACCAGCGAGTACATCGACACCCGCGAAATCACCACCAGCATCAAGACTCAGTTGATGAAGACCGGTGTTGCGCGCTTCGCCAGCGACAACAATGCGATGCAGAGCCAGGTTGACCAGCTCAAGCTGCAAAACCAGAGCGGCCTGTACAAGAAAAGCACCGTGGCCAAGACCGGCAACATGGTTGCCGCCAAGTACCGCATCGAAGGCTCGATCAGCTCGATCGTCAAGCGCAGCAGCGACTACAAGGACGTCTTCTACAAATTCAGCCTGCAGTTGATCGACGTCGAAAGCGGTCTGGCCGAGTGGATGGATGAAAAAGAGATCCGCAAAACCACGGAGCGTTGATCGATGCGCACATGGATTGGCATGATGGCCCTGGCTTGCGCCTTCAGCGCGCAGGCGGCCCCGAAAGTGGCGGTGACGGATCTGGCGTATCAGGAGCGCGTGGAGCAATACATCCACATCGTTTCGGCGCAGAGCAATCACCGCGAGAGTTACTACAGCGCCAGCGGTTCTTCGAGCTACAACGAGATCGAAGCGACCACCAGCTACATCGAACAGGGCGAGTTGCGCAAATTCACCGGCGACATCAAGGGTGAAATCCTGCGTACCGGCATGTTCCAGCTGGTGCAGGGCACGCCTTATACCGCCTCATCCAAAGGCGATGTGTATGACGTGATCAAGCGCATCAAGGCCGGCAACTTCAAAGGCGCCGACTACGTGCTGTTCGGCACCGTGTCCGATATCGACTTCACCCAGGACATCAATGAGCTGGCGCACACCGACAGCTACTCGGCGGTGCTGGGCCTGACGCTGGTGGCGGATTTCAGTCTGATCAACACCAAGACCTACGAGATCACCTCGGCCTTCACGGCGATGGGCGAAGCGCAGGACACCAAACTGGTGAACCATCGCGACATCAAGATCTCGCTGAACCGTCCGCGGGTGGTGCGTGAGGTGTCGAAGGCTTTGGGCGAAGACGTGGCCGGGCAGCTGAGCATGCAGCTCGGTGGTGGTGACGGTTATGAGCAGCCGCGTGAAGCGCCGCAGCGCAACAATCTGCCGCGTGATACGGCGCCGGTGATTTTACGCTGAGCCGGATCTGAGGACTTTTGTGGCGAAGGGCTCTGTGGCGAGGGGATTTATCCCCGTTGGGTCGCGAAGCGGCCCTCGCTATTGATTCAAGAAAAGCTCGCTTGCCCCGATGTCTCGGTAGAAATGCAAAAGGCGACCTCTTGAGGTCGCCTTTTTTGTGCCCGAGCGTTTTACGCCGCCGCTTTGCGCAACGTCGCCATGAATGCCGCTGCGCCGATGAACAGCCCGGCAAAGGTGCGGTTCATGCGTTTCTGCTGCTTGGGCGTGCGCAACAGGCGCAGCACCTTCGACGCCAGTCCGGTGTAGCCGGCCATGACAATCAGGTCGACGAACACCATGGTCACGCCGATCACCAGATACTGAATCAGCAGCGGCGCATGGGGATTGATGAACTGCGGCAACACCGCGAGCATGAACACCAACGCCTTGGGGTTGCTGATGTTCACCAGAAAGCCGCGAAACACCAAAGCCAGCGGCTTGCCGATCGGCCGCACTGCGGCGTCATCGCTCATGTCCATGGGCAGCGCCCGCCATTGCTTGATCGCCAGATAAACCAGATAGGCAACGCCGAACCATTTGATCGCATGGAATGCCGTGGCCGAAGCAGTGAGCACAGCGCCAACACCCGCGCCGACAATCGCGATCTGCACCGCCAGACCGATCTGCAGGCCCAGCGCGTTCCAATAACCGCGCCAGAATCCGTATTGCAAACCACTGGACATCGACGCGATGGCGCCCGCGCCCGGGGACAGGCTGATCACCCAGCAGGCGGCAAAGAATGCCAGCCATGTTTGAAGCTCCATCGCACACCTCGGCTGATGCTTGTGACAAAAGCCTAAGCTAATGCGGCTTCGTGTGGATGACTACCGATTTCTTGCTGAATGTTGCAGGTGCGGCTGACGGCCTCTTCGCGAGCAGGCTCGCTCCCACAGGGACGCGCATTGCAAATGTGGGAGCGAAAGCGTCCGAACAGACAACGCCGAGATCTACTTCTCGAACCCGCTCGACGGCAACACATCGGTCCCGCGCCAACGCCGCACCGATCGCTGGAAGAACAGGCTGTTCGGCACCTGCACCATGGCGCTGCCGGTGCCGAGTTCTTCGGCCTCGACCAGCGTGGTGTAGAGCAGATTGATCGCGATCACCCGGCCTTTGACGCCAGGCTTGTCGGTGGTGTCGACCAGCTCGACCACGTCGCCGAGGCGGAACGGCCCGACGGTGAAGATCAGAATGGCGCAGAGCAGGTTCGACAGCACGCTCCACATGGCGAAGAACGCCACCGCCGCCACCGCGACAAATCCCGACAGCGCCGTCCACAGCACCGTGGCCGAAACGCCGAGGCGCTCGAGCACGAAGAGCAGCGCGCTGCCCATGATCAGCCAGCGCAACACGCCGCGCAGCGGCATCAGCAACTGCGGCGGAAACGGATAGCGCTCACCCAGGCGAGTCAGGCCTTTGGCGACGAAACGCTGGGTCAGGTAACCGGCCAGCAGAATCAGCAGAATCTGCGCGGTGAACCAGAGCGGCTCGACCCACACCGCCGAGAAAGGCAGCTTGAAGGCTTCCATCAGGACAACGCCTCCAGCTCCGCCTGCATGCTTTCCAGGGTTTCCAGGGCTTCCATCCAGGCTTCTTCCAGCTCGGCTTCACGCACCTTCAATTTCGCCTGTTCGGCGAGCAGATCACGCAATTCATTCTTGCGTGCCGGCTCGTAGATATCGCTGTCACCCAGGCTGGCATCGACCTTGGCCAGTTTCTCGTGCAGCTTGCCCAGTTCGGCTTCGAGCTTGTCGGCCTCGCGCTTGTGCGGCGCCAGTTGCTGACGCAACGCTGCCGCCGCTTGGCGTTGCGCTTTCTTGTCGGTCTTGTCCGGGTTGACCGGCGTGTTGCTGACCGGCGCATTGCGCTGACGGTATTCCACCAGCCAGCGTGCGTAGTCTTCGAGATCGCCGTCGAACTCTTCGACCTTGCCGTCGGCGACCAGATAGAAGTTGTCGGTGGTGCTCTTGAGCAAGTGCCGATCGTGAGAAACCACCAGCACCGCACCGCTGAATTCCTGCAGGGCCATGGTCAGCGCCAGACGCATTTCCAGGTCGAGGTGGTTGGTCGGTTCGTCGAGCAGCAGCAGGTTCGGCCGCTCCCAAGCGATCAAGGCAAGGGCCAGACGGGCCTTCTCGCCACCGGAGAAATTCAGCACCGGCTCATCGATGCGTGCGCCCCGGAAGTCGAAGCCGCCGAGGAAGTCGCGCAGGGTCTGCTCGCGTTCACTCGGCGCCAGACGCTGCAAGTGCAGCAATGGGCTGGCCTTGGAGTCGAGCGAGTCGAGCTGATGCTGGGCAAAGTAGCCGACCACGGTGTTTTCGCCACGGGTCAGGCGCCCGGCCAGCGGTTCGAGCTCGCCGGCGAGGTTCTTGATCAGCGTCGATTTACCCGCACCGTTCGGCCCAAGCAGACCGATCCGCGCACCCGGGGTCAGTTGCAGCTTGACCTTCTCGAGGATGGTCTTGTCGCCATAACCCAAGCGTGCATCGGACAGGTCGATCAGTGGGCTGGAGATCTTGGTCGACTCGCGGAAGACGAAGTCGAACGGCGAATCGACGTGGGCCGCCGACAATTCTTCCATGCGCTCCAGCGCCTTGATCCGGCTCTGCGCCTGACGGGCCTTGGTCGCTTGCGCCTTGAAGCGGGCGATGTAGCTTTCCATGTGCGCACGCTGCGCCTGCTGCTTCTCGTAGGCCTGTTGCTGCTGGGCCAGACGCTCGGCGCGGGCGCGTTCGAACGCGGTGTAGCCGCCCCGGTAGAGGGTCAGTTTGCGCTGATCGACATGGGCGACGTGATCGACCACTTCGTCGAGGAAATCCCGGTCGTGGGAAATCAGCAGCAAGGTACCCGGATAACTCTTCAGCCACTCTTCGAGCCAGATGATCGCGTCGAGATCCAAGTGGTTGGTCGGTTCGTCGAGCAGCAGCAGATCCGACGGGCACATCAGTGCCTGCGCCAGATTCAGACGCATCCGCCAGCCACCGGAGAAATCTCCTACCTGACGATCCATCTGCTCATTGGTGAAACCAAGACCGGCGAGCAGCTTGCGCGCCCGCGCATCGGCGGTGTAGCCGTCGGCGCTGTCGAGTTCGGCGTGCAGGCGCGCCAGTGCGGTGCCGTCATGGGCCTCTTCGGCAGCGGCAAGCTCGCGTTGCACCTCGCGCAGACGCAGGTCGCCATCGAGCACATAATCGACCGCCAGGCGTTCGAGCGTGTCGACCTCCTGGCGCATATGCGCGATACGCCAGTCGGCCGGCAGCAGGCAGTCGCCCGAGTCCGGGTGCAACTCGCCGCGCAGCAGGGCGAACAGGCTGGATTTGCCGGCACCGTTGGCGCCGATGAGGCCGGCTTTGTGGCCGGCGTGCAGGGTCAGCTCGGCGTCTTCTAGCAGACGTTGCGGGCCACGCTGTAAAGTCAGGTTCTGAAGTCGGATCATAATGGCGGCGGAGTCTACCAGCTTCGCTCACAACTGGCGCGAGTAGCACGATGTCCTCTGACCTGTGGAGCTTTGCACTTGATGTCTACGCCCGGCCGGGCGTGGAAGATGCCTGCCTGCAATTGCAAACGGCGGGCGCCAATGTCTGCCTGCTGCTCTGCGGTTCATGGCTGGAGCAGCGCGCGGTGGCGTGCGATGAACCGCGCGTACGTCTGCTCAAGGCCTTGACCGCGCCGTGGGATATCGAAGTGGTGCAGCCGCTGCGAAGCCTGCGCCTGCAATGGAAAGCGCGGGCCGTCGACGATGCGGTGGTAGCCGGCATGCGCGAGCAGATCAAATCACTGGAGCTTGAAGCTGAGCGCACCTTGCTGTCACGGCTCGAAGGTGTGGCGCAGGAGTGGACGCGCAACGATGCAGGTTCGGTGACCTGGCTTGAGGGCTTGGCCGGCAATGCCGCCAGCCTGAACCGCGACGCGCTGCAAGTGCTGCGCGTCGCGGCAACCGGCACTTAGGAAGCGCTGGTCGGGGTGCTGCTGACGTTCGACGAAGCGGCTGGCGCTGGCGCAGTCGAAGGGGTCGAGTGAGTGGCGGACGACGGGGCCGACGCAGCTGGGGCCGCCGGGGTAGCGGCAGTGGCGGGCTTGGCTGCTGGAGCAGTAGCCGGTTTGGTCGCGGCTGGCTTGGCAGCTGCAGGCTTTTTCAGCGCTGGTTTTGCGGCTGGCTTGGCGGCCGGCTTTGCAGCAGCGGGTTTCGCAGCTGGCTTGGCGGCCGGTTTCGCAGCGGTTTTTGCCGCAGGTTTTGCTGCCGATGTTGCGGCTGGTTTGGCAGCCGGTTTTACCGCCACTTTCGCAGCAGGTTTGGCAGCGGCCGGCTTGGCCGCAGTCTTGGCAGCAGGCTTCGTAGCGGCAGTCTTGGCAGCAGGTTTTGCTGCTGGTTTCGCTGCTGCTTTGGCAGCAGGTTTGGCGGCTGCGGTTTTCGCCGGTGCAGCTTTGCTCGCGGCCGGTTTTGCAGCGGCTTTGGCAGGGGTGGCTTTCACTGCTGGCTTGGCTGCAGCAGGTTTGGCTGCGGTGGTTTTAGCCGCCGGTTTTGCCGCGCTCGCCGCCGGCTTCTTCGCTGCAGTTTTCGCCGCTGGTTTGGCAGCCGCTTTCACTGGCGCCTTGGCCGCTGGTTTGGCGGCGGTTTTCGCAACAGCAGGTTTCGCCGCAGCGGTCTTCGCCGGGGCTTTGCTTGCAGCAGGCTTGGCAGCAACTTTCTTCGCTGGTGCTGTTGCCGGTGTGGCCGAGCGCGACGACAGAACTTTGCCCACTGCTTCCTGCACGCGGCCAACACCCTGGGCCAGTTTCAGGCTTTCCTGGGCATCGCGCTTGAGCTGCAGAATGTAGCTGCGGGTTTCGGACTGACGATCTTTCAAAGCGTCCAACAGGTCTTCGAGTTCTTTCACGGCAGCCTTGGCTTTGTTCTGTGCCTTGGCTTTGCCGGCGGTGGCGGCGTCCTGCAATTTGGTGCGCGATTTGTGCAGTTTTTCCTGCGCCTTGCCACGCTGTTTTTCCAGCTTGGCGAGCAGTTTTTCAGCATCAGCCAAGGCTTGCGAGCAAGCGTTTTCCAAATGCTCGAGCAGGCTGCCCGACAACTGTTGGAGTAAGTGCAACGGAGTATTTACAGGCTTCTTGGTGGCCGACATGGTTTACCTCCTGGCTGACGTGAGTGCGGCTCATACTAGACCTCTGCTGATACCGCCGCTAGGGCATGTTGACAGTATCTGCACCGTTGCGTTGCACCGAAGCCGAAATGTTCTGCGCGCGGGAAAAAGCAGTTCACCGATGCAGACGTTTGCACTGGCATAATCCCCCGCATCCCAGGTCGGAGAGTGCCCATGTCGCGCTACTTTATTTTGTCCCTCTGCGTGTTTTTTTCGGCGGCGTATGCCGATGAAAAAAACACGGCGAACGATGCTCATGATCTGGCTTACAGCCTCGGTGCCAGCCTCGGCGAAAGGCTGCGCCAAGAGGTGCCGCAGTTGCAGATCCAGGCGCTGATCGAAGGTCTGCAACAGGCGTATCAGGGCAAGCCGCTGGCGCTGAGTGAAGCGCGTATCGAACAGATTCTGGCCGACCACGAATCGCGCAATGCCGAGCAGGCATCACGGCAATCGAGCGACGCGGCGATGGAAAACGAGCAACGCTTTCTCAGTGCGGAAAAAGCCAAACCGGGGGTGAAGGAACTGGCCGACGGCATCCTTCTGACTGAACTGGTTCCGGGCACTGGCGCCAAGGCCGGCCCGGACGGCAAAGTGCAGGTGCTGTATGTCGGCAAGCTGCCGGATGGCACCGTGTTCGATCAGAACACCCAGCCGCAATGGTTCAACCTCGACAGCGTGATCGCCGGTTGGCGCACCGCCTTGCAGAACATGCCGGTGGGGGCGAAATGGCGGCTGGTGATTCCATCGGATCAAGCCTATGGCGCCGACGGTGCCGGCGACCTGATCGCGCCGTTCACGCCTCTGGTTTTCGAAGTGGAATTGCGTGGCGCGACGAGCTGATCAGGCATAAAAAAACGGTGCGCTTTCGGGCGCACCGTTTTTTCATGAAGGACGTGGATCAGGCCTGAACCGGATCTTCTTCCTTGTGTGCCGTGTGCAGCACTTCGATCAGGCAGTCTTCAAGTTCGAAGCGCTCATGCAGCAAGCCGCCCAATTCCTTGAATTTCTCCGCAACGCATTTGCCTTCATCGCACAGATCATTGAACGCGAGCAGCTTCTCGGTAATGACGTCGATGCGCGGGTAGATGGTCTCGGCGAGTTCCAGACCGCGCTTGTCGTTGAACGCCTTGGCTTCGCCAGTCAGCTGTTCATAGATTTCGAAGTGCCCCGCCGATACGTAATCGACCAGCACGCCGCAGAATTCCTGCAAAGGCTTGCGGCTCTCGGACAGCGACTCAGGCTGCGCACCGAGCTTGTCGTAGGCGCCGATCAGCTCTTCACGCTCCTGCAACCAGCGGTCGATCAGCAGATGAACCCCACCCCAACGTTCCTGAGCATTCTGACAACTTTCGAGCATGGCGATCTCTCTTCCCTTGTGGGTCATGCTGCTCTACACCCGCGCCCCTGTTGTGATTTGACTGGTGGACGATCGGGCAGAGCGTCATCGAGCAACATAAATCCAATGACACGTGCCGGCCAGATTATGCCCGCACGCCTATGGCTTCAAGGTACGCAGGAGATAAAGTTCATACAAGTGTTTAATCCCTGACCAGCAGGTGGTGCGACGCTTCGTCGCTGACCGGTTGTTGCAGAGCGCCCCAGATCAGACGCAACAACTGATAAACCGCAAGGATCGACACCCCGACAAAAAACAGCAGGCTCCATTCCGGGATGCTCAGATCGAACAGTGTCCAGGAGATGTCCGCACAATCGGCGCCGCCGTTGAACATCCGTTGCAAGGCGCAGATCCACGGCAGGTCGCTGAACAGTGACTCCACGGTTGGCGTGCATTTGACCAGTTGCAGCATCGAGTCACTCTGGATCAACACCTGCCGCCACGCAGCGGTGGTACCACCCAGACTGGCGCCGAGTGCAAACAGCCAGTACCACCATAAGCCAACGCGCCGAGGGCCATGCACCGCCGCCACGCCGCAGCCGATGCACAGCAATGTGAGGAACAATCGCTGCACCAGGCACAGACTGCAAGGCGTCAGGCCGACCGCGTATTCGAGGTAATAGGAAGCTCCCAGAGCAAAGGCCCCCGCAATGAAAGCCATGAAGAACAAGGAGCGTGAGCAGGCCAACGACATGGCTTTTCCGTAACAGTAGAGACAGACGGTTACGGTAGAGGAAAGCGTGTCAGCCTTTCAAGGCAAGGGCCTGCCGACAGTTCACCGCAGGTGTAGGGAAAACCCGACAGGCTCGATAGGAAACGGTGAAGCGCTCTGTAGGACTTTGTCTCCAGAGAGCGAAGAAGGGGAATTTTCGGTCATCAAAGTTCACGAGGGAGCATCCTCCCCCGCCCTTCAGACCTTTGCCGCAACCGGTAAAGGCGCCGCCAGCAGACGCTCGTCCAGCAGCCCCAGACCTTCCTGGAACAACTGATTGCTGCGCTCGGTATCGCCAAGCTGTGCAAGCAGACGGGCCAACTCCGCACAGGTCTCCGGATTGCGCTGCACGCGCAAACTGCTCTCCAGATAGTCGCGAGCCTTGCCCCACAGGCTGGTTTGCAGACACAAGCGCCCGAGGGTCAGCAACAGACTCGGATCGGCCGGGTGCTCCTTGAGCCAGCCTTCAGCATTCTGCAACTGACGCGCAGGATCACTGCCACGAACCAGACCATAAAGCCGCGCCAGATGGCTGTCGTACTTGCGTTTGAGCGCTGTGCGCAGCACTTCTTCGGCTTCGACCTGAGCGCCCAACTGGCGCAGTTGCTCGGCATAGGCCAGCACCAAAGGTGCTTCCTGACGCTGCGCCGAAGTCAGCTGTTCCCACGCCCGCTTGAGCGATTGCAGACCCACCGTACCGTCTTCTTCGCGATGCGCTGCCAAGGACAGGTTCTCACCCCAGGCGCGACGCTCGAGTTCAGCCAGTTCGGCCGGCGGCAGGACCTTGTCTTTGCGCAACTCTGGCAGCAAACGAATAACCGCCGGCCATTCGCCACGCTGCTGATGCAGACGTTGCAATTGACGCAATGTCTGCGCGCTGCGCGGGTGCCGTTCATGCATTGCCTGCAAGGTCACCAGCGCACCGTCGGTGTCGCCACGATCGGTCTGCAACTGTGCGTGGCTGAGGGCGATCGCCAATTCGGCTTGCGGCTGACGCTCCAGCGCGCGTTCGAGCAAACGATCACTTTCATCGTACTGACCTTGCTCGTTCGCCGCACGGGCGGCGCCGAGGTAATACAGCAGTGGCTGACGCTCGGCTTCCGCTGCTCGGGTCAGATGCCGTTGCGCGCTGGCCCAGCGACCTTCAGCCAGATCCAGTTGGCCGTGTTCGATCGCCACTTGCACGCGGCGGCTGCGATTGCGCCGCGACCACGGATTGACCACGCCGGTGGAGGTCATCACCAGCTCGACCAGCACCTTGATGCCCCAGAACAGCAGCCACAGCACCGCGATCACAGCCAGTGTTGCCCACAGGCTCGACTCGTAGCGGAAGCTCTTGTACGCCACCAGCACGTAACCGGAATGCTCGGCAATCGCCAGGCCAAGCGCTGCCGTCGCGGCGATGACCAGAAACACGATTACATAGAGGCGCTTCATGGGGTCGCCTCCTGCGCAGCATTGGCGGCAGGCTTGGCGAACGGTTTCACCGATTCCTCGGCATTGACGTTACGCCGCTCCAGATACCCCTGCACCGCACTCAAGGTGCCGGTCAGATCCGGCGTCTTGACGGTGACCGGTTCCTTGCTCAGCTCGGCGACCTGTTCCAGCATGACTTTGCTTTGCGGATTGTCCGGGTTGAAATTGCCCTTGAGCACATCGCGTGCCTCGGCCAGCGCCTGGGTGTACACCGCCGCCTGACCGTTGAGCGCGGCCCACTGCGCCTGCTCCAGCGCCAGGCTCAGGGCCAGGCGCACCTGGCTCAGGCTCTGTCCGGCCAGCAACGGTTTGACGTTCTTGTCAGCATTGAAGTCGATGCGGATATAGCGCGACACCTTGTCCCACCACTGCGCCCAGCGACTGGCGCCATCGCCATCGGCGGTCAGGCCCAGCAATGACTCGCCGCGATCCTTGTACTCCGGCGCCAGCTCCGTGAGGTCGATGACCTGATCGCGCAGCGCGCCGAGACGCAGGAACAGCCCGGTGCGATCCGGCTGTTCGGTGCTGCGCAGGGCAACCAGGGTTTTCGCCACTTGCTCGCGCGCGGCGAAGGAGCCCGGATCGTTCTGTTCACGGAGAATCTCATCGGCGCCTTGCACCAATGCCTGGGCGCTGCTGATGTCCTGCAACGCTGAAAGGCGCAGGCTGGCCAGACGCAGCAAGTGTTCGGCCTCGGCCAGACGCCAGTCCTTGCGGCTGGCGCCGAGGACGGTTTCCAGACGTTGATTGAGGCGCTGCTGATCGCCCTGCAATTGCGTCACCAGACGCTGGCGTTCGGCGAGTTCGTCAGCACCGGGCAACTGCGCCAGACGCTCGGTCAGACGCTGTTCGTTGAGCTTCAGACTCTGCGCCTGATCGTTCAACGCCTGCACCTGACTCGACTGTTGCTGCGTGTTGTTCTGCAGGTGGCGCACCTGCCAGACACCCCAGCCACCGATGGCGACACCGGCGGCACCGAGCAGCAAGGCGACAATCGCCAGTCCATTGCCTCGGCGCGGCTCTTTGGCCGGTGGTGGAGTTTCAACCTGGGCATCGAGCGCAGGCTGGACGTCATCTTTTGGCAAGGCTGTTTCGCTCACGTATCCATCCTTTGCATTAGAAAACGGCACGGGACATTCCCGTAACGCCGTCAGCAAAGCCGCGGCACTTGCGCCGCGGCAATCCACAACTGTTTGAGCCCCGGCGGCACGTGCCAGCTCGGCGACCCTCGGGCTTGGAACAAACAACGGCAACTGCGCAATCTTCGGCCAGGCATCGCCGGCCATCTGCCGCAGGTGCTCGAAACCCTGTCCACTGCTGACCACCAGCCCGTTCAAGCGTTCCGCTTCGATCCGCCGTGGCAGCTCGTTTGACGGGTAGGCTGGCAGATCGCGGCGATACAACTCCAGATACTCGACACTAGCACCAAGCGCGCGCAGGCGCTCGGCGAGCAGTTCACGACCGCCCTCGCCGCGCAGGATCATCACCTGCGCGCCGGACTGGTCGAGCGCCTCGCGCAGACGCGGCAATTGCAGCAAGGCTTCACTGTCATCGCCGTCAGCCGGGAAGCTGACATCGAGACCATGCTCACGAAGAATGCCTGCGGTCGCCGCGCCGACGCTGAACCACGGCATGCTCAATGGCGCCGTGCCTTGGGACTTGAGCAGATCCACCGCGATCCGCGCCGCCGGTTTGCTGACCACAATCACTGCGCTACAAGCGGGCAATCGCGAAATCGTCTGGCGAATAGTGTCAGAGAGCGGCAGCGGAACAATGTCCAGAAGCGGCAGGCAACTGCTGAAAATCCCGTGCCCGGCCAACTGTTCGGCCAGCGCCGCGCAATCATCCGCAGGGCGCGTCAGCAGCAGGCGCCAGGCCGTCACTCGTGACCCGCCTCGCCGTACACCGCTTTGAGAATGTCGTCAGCGCCTTGCTTGAGCAGGTCTTCAGCGACCTGCACACCCAAGATTTCCGCGTCGGCACGCGGCGCCCGGGCTTCGGCACTGAGCAGCTTGCCACCACTCGGCTCGCCGACCAGACCGCGCAACCACAACTGCTCGCCTTCAAGCACGGCGTAACAGGCGATCGGCACTTGGCAGCCGCCGTTCAAATGTTTGTTGAGGGCGCGTTCGGCGTTCACCCGCGAAGCGGTATCGGCGTGATGCAAAGGCGCGAGCAAGGCGTGGATTTCGTGGTCGGCGCTGCGGCATTCGATGCCGACCGCGCCCTGGCCACCGGCCGGCAGGCTGTCATCGACACTGATCGCCGATGTGATGCGCTCCTCGAAACCCAGGCGGATCAGACCGGCCGCGGCGAGGATGATCGCGTCGTACTCGCCGGCGTCGAGCTTGGCCAAACGGGTGTTGACGTTGCCGCGCAGGAAACGGATCTGCAGATCGGGACGCCGCGCCAGCAATTGCGTTTGCCGACGCAGGCTCGAAGTGCCGACGATGGCCCCGGCAGGCAGCGCTTCAAGACTGGCGTAGGTGTTGGAGACGAAAGCATCGCGCGGATCTTCGCGCTCGCAGATACAGAACAGGCCCAGCCCTTGCGGGAAATCCATCGGCACGTCTTTCATCGAATGCACGGCGATGTCGGCCTGGTTTTCCAGCAGCGCGGTTTCCAGTTCCTTGACGAACAGACCCTTGCCGCCGATCTTCGACAGTGGCGAGTCGAGCAGCTTGTCGCCGCGACTGACCATGGGCACCAGCGTCACCAGCAGGCCCGGGTGGGCCGCCTCGAGACGGGCTTTGACGTATTCGGCCTGCCAGAGGGCCAGCGCACTTTTACGGGTGGCGATGCGGATTTCGCGAGGGGACATGGAACAATCCGTACTGAATAGATACGGCGGATAATAACAGCTCAGTCAATTCCACTTTGACCTGAATCAGAACCGGCGTGCCCTCCCTGGCCAGCCATGCCGGATAAAAGAACTCGAAAGGCCCGGTGAGGACCGGGTCAAAGCCCCTGCATCATCTTGCGCACACCGGCAACATGCCGCCGGCTGACAATCAGTGCATCGCCATTGAGGCCTTTGAGGAACAACTGGAAATGTCCCAGTGGTGTGCGTTGCAATCGCTCGATGCGATCACGAGCGACCAGCGCATTGCGGTGGATACGCACAAAGCGTTCGCCGAATTCGTCTTCAAGGGCTTTGAGGGGTTCGTCGAGCAGCACCTCGCCGGCTTCGTGACGCAGGGTCACGTATTTGTGGTCGGCGATGAAGTAGACCACCTGATCCAGCGGAATCAGCTCGATGCCTTTACGGGTCCGTGCGCTGATGTGGCTGCGTGGGCCGTTGCCACTTTCGGCAGCGGGACGGGTCAGGGCCGAGAGTTGCGCCCGGTTGGGACGTTCAGCCCGCTTCAGGGCTTCATTCAAGTGTTCGGTTCGCACAGGTTTCACCACATAGCCCACGGCGCTGGCCTGCAGGGCTTCCACGGCAAATTCATCGGGACTGGTGCAAAACACCACGGCCGGCGGCGTCTCTCGTTCGCACAGTCGGGCAGCAACCTGCAGGCCATCGAGGCCCGGCATGCGGATATCGAGCAGCACGATATCCGGCTTGTGGCTGTCGATCAGCGCTAACGCCTCCTCGCCATTCGTGGCACTGGGCTCCAGGACTGTGTAACCCTCGAGCTCGCTCACCATACGGCTTAGGCGCTCGCGAGCCAGGGGTTCGTCATCAACGATCAGGACATTCATATTGCGCTGGATTCCTGCGTGAGTCTCGCACAAGGATAGCGTAGACAGGTGTAGTGACCTCCGTCACCGCGATCCACGCTAAGACTAGCCCGAGCGCCAAAAAGTGCCGTACGTCGGCCAGCAATATTTGCCAGCGTCCGGGTCGTACCGCTCGGAGCCCAGTGTTTCCTGCGTTTCTCACGGTGGGTGACCGTTGTACAACTCACCCGCCCCCTCTTCTTATAGCCAGTGGCCGGACCTTTGCATGATCCGCATTCGCACCGACCCTTATGTCCACTGTAGACGTTCGTCGGAACGATATTGCTCAATCAAAAAATATCCTTTTGTAAATTCCTTGCAGACCGCGCCGGACATGCCTGACACATCCGCGAAAAAACCTATCGACCGGTGTCAGCGACAGGATTGGCAACCCTGTTATTATCCGCGCCAGCGTTTCACGCCATTTCTTCAAGCCGATACGAGCGAATTCATGAGCACTGACAAGACCAATCAGTCCTGGGGCGGCCGCTTCAGTGAACCCGTCGACGCCTTCGTCGCCCGCTTCACCGCCTCCGTCACTTTCGACCAGCGCCTGTATCGCCACGACATCATGGGCTCGATCGCCCACGCCACCATGCTGGCCAAGGTCGGCGTGCTGACCGATGCCGAGCGCGACAGCATCATCGATGGCCTGAAGACCATTCAGGGCGAAATCGAGGCCGGCCAGTTCGACTGGCGCGTCGACCTCGAAGACGTGCACATGAACATCGAAGCACGCCTGACCGACCGCATCGGCGTCACCGGTAAAAAGCTCCACACCGGGCGCAGCCGCAACGACCAGGTCGCCACCGATATCCGCCTGTGGCTGCGCGATGAAATCGACCTGATCCTCGCCGAGATCACCCGCCTGCAAAAAGGCCTGCTGGAGCAGGCCGAGCGTGAGGCCGCGAGCATCATGCCGGGCTTCACCCACTTGCAGACCGCGCAGCCTGTGACCTTCGGGCACCACATGCTGGCCTGGTTCGAAATGCTCAGCCGCGACTACGAGCGTCTGGTCGACTGCCGCAAGCGCACCAACCGCATGCCGCTGGGCAGCGCCGCGCTGGCCGGCACGACCTACCCGATCGACCGCGAATACACCGCGCAACTGCTCGGCTTCGACGCCGTCGGCGGCAACTCGCTGGACAACGTTTCCGATCGCGACTTCGCCATCGAATTCTGCTCGGCCGCGAGCATCGCGATGATGCACCTGTCGCGTTTTTCCGAAGAGCTGGTGCTGTGGACCAGCGCGCAGTTCCAGTTCATCGATCTGCCGGACCGTTTCTGCACCGGCAGCTCGATCATGCCGCAAAAGAAAAACCCCGACGTGCCCGAGCTGGTACGCGGCAAGACCGGCCGTGTGTTCGGCGCGCTGATGGGCCTGCTGACCCTGATGAAAGGCCAGCCACTGGCCTACAACAAGGACAACCAGGAAGACAAGGAACCGCTGTTCGACGCCGCCGACACCCTGCGCGATTCGCTGCGCGCGTTTGCCGACATGATCCCGGCGATCAAGCCGAAACACGCGATCATGCGTGAAGCGGCACTGCGCGGTTTCTCCACCGCGACCGACCTGGCGGATTATCTGGTGCGCCGTGGCCTGCCGTTCCGCGACTGCCATGAAATCGTTGGCCACGCGGTGAAATACGGCGTCGACACGGGTAAGGATCTGGCCGAGATGAGCCTGGAAGAACTGCGTCAGTTCAGCGATCAGATCGAGCAGGACGTGTTTGCCGTGCTGACCCTCGAAGGCTCGTTGAATGCCCGCGACCATATTGGCGGGACTGCACCGGCGCAGGTCAAGGCTGCGGTGGCGCGCGGTCAGGCCCTAATCGCCAGCCGCTAAAAACCAAGAGCTTCGCGAGCAGGCTCGCTCCCACAGGGATTCTGGATGTTCACAAATTTTGTGTTCATCACCGGCTCAATGTGGGAGCGAGCCTGCTCGCGAAGGCTTCCTTCAGAGCGCTACAAAATTCACTTCTTGGCAGCAATCATCGCCAAAAACGCCGGCATCGCCGCGTCCTTGTCCGCCGCGATCTTCTGCACATGCGGATTCTGCTCAAGCCGCTCCAGCAGCGCCTTCGCCTGCGGCATCTCGGCCAGCAGATCAATGCCGAACAACTTCTGCCCGACCGCACAGGCCAGCGGCACGCTGTAGAGGAAATACAGATCGGCAATGCTCAGGCTGTCACCCGCCACGTACGGGGCGAACTTGCCATGACGGCCCAGCGCGGCGAAGCCCAGCAACAGTTCAGTCCGGGTCTTCTCCTTGATCGGCTCCGGCAATGTCATACCGAAAAACGCCTCGCCATAGCAGGCACGCCCCGGCAACTCGATGTACAACTCGATCTCCTTGGCAATTGCCAATACCTGCGCGCGCTCGAACGGGTCGCTGGGCAGGAGTGGCGTGCCCTTTGGTGCTTGTTCGAGGTATTCGAGGATGATCGCGGTTTCGTTGATATAACCGGCGTCGACACCCAGCACCGGGACCTTGCCACGCGGACTGATTGCCAGTGACTCCGGTGTCTGCGTCGGGTAGAAGGTCACCTCTTCGAAGGGCAGGCCTTTTTCCAGCAGTGCCAGTTTGACCATGTTGTAGTAGTTGCTGACAGCGAATCCGTAGAGCTTGAACATCACAGAGCCTCCAGGCCGTGCGGGGTGGGCAGTGCCTGTTTATAGATCGCCGCGGCGTTTCCCGCCAGCAGCATCACGCCGCTGAATGCGGGTAAACTGGCGCCTTTCCCTGAGGAGCCTGCCATGAGCGAGCCGACAGATATCGTCAACGATGACGACGAAGAAGCATTCACCGAAGCGACCCTGATCGAAGCCATCGAGAACCAGATCGAAAGCGACAACCCGCCGGCGGCCAAGGCGACGTTGAACAAGCTGACTCTGGTCGGCATGGACCGTGAGGAGATCCTCAATCTGATGGCCCACGTGCTGGCTTTCGAAATTGACGCGATGCTCGATGAAGATCGCCCGTTCGACACCCAGTGGTACGAAGCGGCACTGCGCGCTTTGCCAGAGCTGCCACCGGAAAAGCAGTAACCACATCATTCCTGTGGGAGCGAGCAGGCTCGCTCCCACAAGGTTTGTTACGCATCCATCCAGCCATCTGCTGCCGCCCGACTACACTGGAATTCGCCTCAAGACAAAATCCCCTGATCCGAGCACTGGACATGCTGCACCAGCGGGTTCACCTTAGAGGCGCTGTCGTCCAATTCCTAGAAAGTCTGGAGTCCTTATGTCGCTTACCCCTGAGTTGGTTGCCGAACTGGAAGTCCTTGCACTCTTCAACCTGGACAGTTCCCAGGAAGGTCTGAAAATTCATCAGACTGCTGCCCCGAAACACATCGCTGCTGCCCAGCGCCTCTTTGAAAAAGAACTCACCGACCAGCCCGATGGCGGTTATCTGACCAGCCTCGGTCGCGATGCCGCGCAAAACGTGCAGACCGTACTGACGATTTTGAAAGAACAGGAAACCGCCTGATTTCTCTGACTTTGCCCACGGGAACTCCTGCCACGGGATTTCCGCGGGCTTGCCCGGTCTGCGTCGATAAAAATCTGCCGCCAAAAAACAAATTCAGCTTAAACGTCTTCCCGCGCAGCGGCTAAACTGCGGCCATTCCGAGACCCTCTACGTCCGAGCCTGCAAGCCGGTTTGAGCTGACATGACCCGCACCCACGAAATCCGCCCCGACCTGGACGAAGGCATCGACCGCAAGGTCCTCAGCCAACTGCGCGCACGTTTTCTCAAACTCAATGAAGGCCGCCTCGGCCGCGCCCTCGAAGGCTTGTCGACGCGCCAGCAAAGCGTGTTGACGCTGTTGCCGCTGTTCTTTCACGTCAATCATCCGTTGCTGCCCGGCTATGTCTCGGGCAGTACGCCGGCGGGGCTTTCGAATTATGAGCCGGACGCCAATGCGCTGACCGAGGCGCAGCGCCTGACTCGCTCGTTCTCTTACAGGCCGCGCCACGGCAGCAACCCGCCGCGACCGATCCACGGCCTGTTCCTGATGGGCAGCCTCGGCACACTGGCCCAGGCCGATCAGAGCGACATGGACGTGTGGGTCTGCCATGGGCCGGACCTGAGCGAAAGCGAGCTCGCCGAGCTGAGCAAGAAGTGCCAATTGCTGGAAGCCTGGGCTGCGAGCCAGGGTGCCGAAGCGCATTTCTTCCTGATCGACCCCACGCGCTTCGTCAAAGGCGAACGCGATTCCAAGCTCAGTTCGGACAACTGCGGCAGCACCCAGCACTATCTGCTGCTCGACGAGTTTTATCGCACGGCGATCTGGCTGGCCGGGCGCACGCCGATCTGGTGGCTGGTGCCGGTTTATGAAGAAACAGCCTACGACGCCTACACCCACACCCTGCTGTCCAAACGCTTCATTCGCGCCGACGAAACCCTGGATCTCGGGCCGATGGCGACCATTCCGCCCGGGGAGTTCATCGGTGCCGGATTGTGGCAGTTGTTCAAAGGCATCGAGTCGCCCTACAAGTCGGTGCTCAAACTGCTGCTGACCGAGGTGTACGCCAGCGAACATCCGCACGTGCAGTGCCTGAGCCTGCGCTTCAAGAAAGCCGTGTTCGCCAATCAGCTCGATCTCGATGAGCTTGACCCGTACATGGTCGTGTACCGGCGTATCGAGGAATACCTGATCGCCCGCAACGAACCGGAGCGTCTTGAACTGGTGCGCCGCGCGCTGTATCTGAAGGTCAACCGCAAGCTCACCGGCAACAGCCGCAGCCAAGGCTGGCAACGCGCACTGCTCGAACGCCTGGCTGGCGAGTGGCATTGGGATCAACGGCAACTGGCGCTGCTCGACAGCCGCAGTCAGTGGAAAGTCCGCCAGGTCAGCGCCGAGCGCCGCGCACTGGTCAACGAACTTAACTACAGCTATCGCTTCCTGACCCAGTTCGCCCGCAGCGAACAGACCGTCAGCCTGATCAACAAGCGCGACCTCAATGTCCTCGGCAGGCGCCTATACGCAGCGTTCGAGCGCAAGGCCGACAAAGTCGAGTTCATCAATCCGGGCATCGCCCCGGACCTGGCCGAAGACACCCTGACCCTGGTGCAGTCGCCGAACAAAAAAGAGCCGGGGCAGACCCAGTGGGGCCTGTACAACGGCAGCCTGACGGCGCTGGAGTGGGAACATTTCGCACCGATCAAGCGCAGTCGCGAGCTGCTTGAACTGCTGACCTGGTGCCACCGCAACGGCGTGATCGACAGCAGCACCCGCCTGGCCCTGCATCCGGGCACCAGCGACTTGAGCGAGTTCGAACTGTTCAACCTGCTCGGCAGCCTGCAGCAGTGCATCGCCCTGCCCTTGTCCACCGTCGCCGAAGAGCCCTTGCTGCGTGCCGCTGTGCCCAGCGAAGTGCTGCTGCTGATCAACGTCGGCGTCGACCCGCTCAAGCATCACCGTGATCTGAACATCCTGATGACCACCGAACGCACCGACTCGCTGAGCTATGCCGGCGTGCGCGAAAACCTGGTGCTGACCCTCGATCAAGTCACGCTCAACAGCTGGAACGAAGTGCTGGTCAATCGTTTCGACGGCCCGCATGCACTGCTCGACTGCCTGCGCGATTACCTCAACAACCTGCCGCGCGGCCCGGTGCAGCCGTCGCTGAAGGTGCGCTGTTTCTGCCACAACCGCGCGCAATTCATTGCCCGCCGCGTCGAGGAAATCGTCGACACCGCGCAGACCCTGTTGCTCAGCGAGTTGAATCATCGCTACCTGATTCAGGTGCAGCAGCACTATCACGTGCTGGAGCTGGTGCCGGGTCAGGTCAACCATGTCGCCCTCGCCACTCTGCCGGCACTGCTCGATTATCTGGGCGAAGAACAACCGCGCTACAGCCCGCTGCATCTCGACCCGATGGCACTGGAAGATCGCGACCTGGCGCTGATCCTGCCGATGGGTCAGCCGGAGTGCATTCAGGTGTTCTACCGCATCAGCGAGCAGCAGGCCGAGCTGTACGTGCTGGATGAATTCAATGCGCTGTGGCAGCAGCAACTGCCGTACCACGACGAGCAGAGTCTGCTGGTACCGCTGCAGCGTTTTCTGCAATCGATCCAATACCGCCGTGAAGCGCAATTGCCGATGGACGGTGGCCCTGCAGGCAGCCCCGAGACTTTGTATTACCAGCTGTTGCCGTCAGGCCCGGGGCGCTCGCGCAGGGTCGAAACCCGGCCGGCACCGCAGACCCCGGTGAACAAACCGTTCTATGACGTACAGGCGATCATCGGTAAAGCCGCGCCCGGCGAAGTGCAGGTCACCCTGTATTGCAATCAGCGTGAATTCAGCGAGCTGGAGCATGGCGACCAGTTGTTCAGCGTGGTCGCCCGGGAGATCGTCGAGCAGCGCCGCGAGACCGAACGCTATCGCTGCTACATCACCGACCTCGACCTCTCGGGGTTGCTCGGTGACGGGCACAGTTCAAGCAATCTGTATCTGCGCTACAAGGCGGACCTGGAGCGCTCGTTGAATGAAGCGCTCGAACAGGTTTGAAGCGGGGAGTTATTCGGGAAAGGCGCCGCCGTTGACCGGTTGCGATTCCACTTCCAGCAAGGTCAGTTTCAGCGACTTGCCACCCGGGGCCGGCCAATCGATGTGCTGACCGACCTTCAGACCCAGCAGCGCACTGCCGACCGGCGCCAGAATGGAAATCTTGCCTTCATCGGCGTTGGCGTCCTTGGGATAGACCAGCGTCAGGTGGTAATCCTTGCCACTGCCTTCTTCGCGGCAATGCACGCGGGAATTCATGGTCACGACGTCAGCCGGCACTTCATCGTGGCCTACCAGGGTGGCGCGATCCAGTTCGGTTTGCAGCGCGATCACGCCCGGCGCTGCCTGGTCTTTCTCGTTCAGGCTGTCGATCAAGCGCTCCAGACGTTGCACGTCCAGACGGGTAAGGGTGATGGAAGGTGCGGTCATGATCCAGGCAGACTCCTTTCTTCTGCACAAAAAAAGCAAAACCCCGCCAAAAAAGACGGGGTTTTCACCGTGCCTCGGTGGTTTGAGGCGTTCGCGGACACTATCACAGCTCAAAAAATATACAAGTCACGCCCTTTTTTGCCTGGGTGAAACCCTTGTGGCGAGGGGATTTATTCCCGTCGGCTGCGCAGCAGCCGTATAGATTTTGCGGCCGCTACGCGCCCCAACGGGGATAAACCCCCTCGCCACGATATCAAAAGGCTTGGGATTTTCGTGCGGCAGCCTGCTGGCAAATCACCCGGCGCCGTTGATCATCGGCCGAGCGCCATTCGCGAATGTCTTCGACGTGACGCGCGCAGCCGAGGCAGACTTTCTGCTCGTCCAGTCGACATACACCCGTGCACGGCGAAGGCACCGCCGGGCTGACGTTGCTGTAAAGCGGCTTCGGCGGGCGAACAGGCGCGGCATCCGTCACGAATCACAGACCTTCGAAATCGAATTCGGCGCCAGCCTGCTGCTTGACGAGGCGCTGAAGCATTTCGCCCAGCTGCTCTTCGCTCTTGTCGCACATCCAGCGCTCGCTTTCTTCGTCGTAGTCGAATGGAAGCCACCGGACACGGCCGCCAGCCACAGCTGACGCAATGGCTCCTGGCGGCTGAAGATCAGCTGCGAGCCGTTTTCGAACTTGACGGTCAAGACACCTGCCGAGCTTTCCAGATCGATGTCCAGATCGCTTTCGTCAAATATGTCTTCCAGTTTTTCCTGGGTTTCATCGACCAGATCGTGGAAACGGGCTTCGGACAAACTCATTGTGGCAACCTCAAAAATGTCTGATCAGGCTCAAGCGCCGAAAGATACGGACGCTGCCGGCCGATTGCAAAGATTAACGACCAAGCACCTGTCGGCCCATCCAGCACCGCCCCCGTGGGAGCGAGCCTGCTCGCGAAAGCGGTGTGTCAGGCAACGAGCCTGTTGAATTTGCCGACGCCTTCGCGAGCAGGCTCGCTCCCACAGGGATGATGCGCATCACAGGAGCCCCGCCGGACGGGAACCCCGTCGCATAGGCAAGCTGCCGGGTGGCCGGTATACTCCGGCGCAATTAACGCATTTTCAAGGATTTCGCCATGAAGCGCCTGATCTCTTCCCTTGCTGCGCTCGTCGCGGTTGCCTGCCTGGTTTCGGCCTGTGGTCAAAAAGGCCCGCTGTACCTGCCCGATGACGACCAGGACCCGGCCGAACAAGCCCAGTCTTCGCAGAAGCAGCCATCCAAGGCTCACAAGCACGACGTTTACTAAGGGATCGCCATGGACGCTTTTAACTACCGTGGCGGGGAACTGTTCGCGGAAGGTGTGGCGCTGTCCGCCATCGCCGACCGCTTCGGCACGCCCACCTATGTCTACTCGCGCGCGCACATCGAAGCGCAGTATCTGGCCTACGCCGATGCGCTGGCTGGCATGCCGCATCTGGTCTGCTTCGCGGTCAAAGCCAACTCCAACCTCGGTGTACTGAATGTCCTGGCCCGTCTCGGCGCCGGTTTCGACATCGTTTCCCGTGGCGAGCTGGAACGTGTACTGGCCGCAGGTGGCAACGCCGACAAGATCGTTTTCTCCGGCGTCGGCAAGACCCGTGACGACATGCGTCGCGCCCTCGAAGTCGGCGTGCACTGCTTCAACGTCGAATCCACCGACGAGCTCGAGCGCCTGCAAGTAGTCGCCGCCGAGCTGGGTGTTCGCGCCCCGGTTTCGCTGCGCGTGAACCCTGACGTCGATGCCGGCACCCACCCGTACATTTCCACCGGTCTGAAAGAGAACAAGTTCGGCATCGCCATTGCCGACGCCGAAGACGTGTACGTGCGCGCCGCGCATCTGCCGAACCTGGAAGTGGTCGGTGTCGACTGCCACATCGGTTCGCAACTGACCACGCTGCCGCCATTCATTGACGCCCTGGATCGCTTGCTCGATCTGGTCGACCGTCTGGGCGATTGCGGCATTCACCTGCGCCACATCGATCTCGGTGGCGGCCTGGGCGTGCGTTATCGCGATGAAGAGCCGCCGCTGGCTGCCGACTACATCAAAGCCGTGCGCGAGCGTCTCGACGGGCGTGATCTGGCGCTGGTGTTCGAACCGGGTCGCTTCATCGTTGCCAATGGCGGCGTGTTGCTGACGCAGGTCGAATACCTCAAGCACACCGAGCACAAGGATTTCGCCATCGTCGACGCGGCGATGAACGACCTGATCCGCCCGGCGCTGTATCAGGCGTGGATGGACGTCACCGCGGTGAAACCGCGCGACAGCGCTGCACGCAAGTACGACATCGTCGGCCCGATCTGCGAAACCGGCGACTTCCTCGCCAAGGACCGCGAGCTGGCGCTGGAAGAAGGCGACTTGCTGGCAGTGCATTCGGCCGGTGCCTACGGTTTCGTCATGAGCTCCAACTACAACACTCGCGGCCGTGCCGCTGAAGTGCTGGTGGATGGTGATCAGGTTTTTGAAGTGCGTCGCCGCGAAACCGTGGCCGAGCTGTTTGCCGGCGAAAGCCTGCTGCCGGAGTAACCCATGCTGCTGCGTTTTACCAAAATGCACGGCCTGGGCAACGACTTCATGGTCCTCGACCTGGTCAGCCAGCACGCGCACATTCAGCCCAAACACGCCAAGCAATGGGGCGACCGCCACACCGGGATCGGTTTCGACCAGTTGCTGATCGTCGAAGCGCCGAGCAACCCGGATGTGGATTTCCGCTACCGGATCTTCAACTCCGACGGTTCGGAAGTGGAGCAGTGCGGCAACGGTGCGCGCTGCTTCGCCCGCTTCGTGCTCGACAAGCGTCTGACTGCCAAGCGGCAGATCCGCGTCGAGACCAAGGGCGGCATCATCGAACTGGACGTACGTAACGACGGCCAGATCGGCGTGAACATGGGCGCGCCGCGCCTGGTGCCGGCAGACATTCCATTCCAGGCGCCAGCGCAGGCCAGCAGCTATTCGCTGGACGTCGATGGCACCACGGTCGAACTGGCCGCCGTGTCGATGGGCAATCCCCATGCGGTGATCCGCGTGGACGACATCAACAGCGCACCGGTGCATGAACTGGGGCCGAAGATCGAGCACCATCCGCGCTTTCCGGCGCGGGTCAATGTCGGCTTCCTTCAGGTCATCGACCGCCATCGCGCGCAACTGCGTGTTTGGGAACGCGGCGCCGGGGAAACCCAGGCCTGCGGCACCGGCGCCTGTGCGGCGGCGGTGGCGGCCATCAGTCAGGGGTGGATGGATTCGCCGCTGTTGATCGACCTGCCCGGCGGACGTCTGTCCATCGAGTGGGCCGGCCCGGGCGAACCGGTATTGATGACCGGCCCGGCAGTGCGTGTATACGAAGGACAAGTGCGTCTTTGAGCGAGCAGAAATCATGACCGACAAGCCACAGGTACCCGCCCGACCAGTCGACGAATCAGCGTCCGAGAGCCTTGAGGCAGCCGCGGTTGCCGCCTACCTGGAGGCTCATCCGGACTTCTTCGTCGAGCACGAAGAGCTGCTGCCGTCGTTGCGCATTCCGCACCGACGCGGCGACACCGTGTCGCTGGTCGAGCGGCAGATGACCATCCTGCGCGATCGCAATATCGAGATGCGCCATCGCCTTTCGCATCTGATGGACGTGGCCCGCGACAACGATCGCCTGTTTGAAAAAACCCGCCGACTGATCCTCGCACTGATGGATGCATCGACCCTGGAAGACGTGGTCATCAGCGTTGAAGACAGCCTGCGTCAGGATTTCCAGGTGCCCTTCGTCAGCCTGATCCTGCTCGGCGACAACCCGGCCCCGGTCGGCCGCTGGGTGACTCACGCCGACGCGCAAACCGCGATCGGTGGCCTGCTCACCGAAGGCAAAAGCGTCAGCGGCAGCCTGCGTGAACATGAGCTGGATTTCCTCTTCGGCGAAGAACAGCGCCAGCAGATCGGCTCGACCGCCGTGGTTGCCGTCAGCCATCAGGGTATCCACGGCATTCTGGCTATCGCCAGCCGTGACCCGCAGCACTACAAGAGCTCGGTCGGCACCCTGTTCCTCAGTTACATCGCCGAGGTCATGGGCCGCGTGCTGCCACGGGTCAACAGCTCGCTGCGCTCGGTACGCTGACCATGGAACGACAACTGGACGCTTACTGCGAACATCTGCGCAGTGAGCGACAGGTGTCGCCGCACACCCTGTCGGCTTATCGCCGCGACCTCGATAAAGTCCTCGGCTGGTGCATCAAGCAGAACATCGGCAGCTGGGCCGCGCTGGATATCCAGCGTCTGCGCAGCCTGATCGCCCGATTGCATGCGCAAGGCCAGTCCTCGCGCAGCCTCGCCCGCCTGCTCTCGGCGGTGCGCGGGCTCTATCACTATTTGAATCGCGAAGGCCTGTGCGACCACGACCCGGCCACCGGCCTGGCCCCGCCGAAAGGCGAACGGCGTCTGCCGAAGACTCTCGATACTGACCGCGCCCTGCAATTGCTGGAAGGTGCGGTCGAGGACGATTTTCTCGCCCGGCGCGATCAGGCGATTCTCGAGCTGTTCTATTCCTCTGGCCTGCGCCTGTCCGAGCTCACCGGGCTCAATCTCGATCAACTCGACCTCGCCGACGGCATGGTTCAGGTGCTCGGCAAGGGCAGCAAGACCCGGCTGTTGCCGGTTGGCACCAAGGCCCGCGAAGCCTTGGAACACTGGTTGCCGCTTAGAGCCATGACCAACCCGGCGGACGATGCGGTGTTTGTCAGCCAGCAAGGCCGGCGTCTCGGCCCGCGGGCGATTCAGGTGCGGGTCAAACTGGCTGGCGAGCGCGAGCTGGGGCAGAACCTGCATCCGCACATGCTGCGGCACTCGTTCGCCAGCCATTTGCTCGAGTCTTCACAGGATCTGCGCGCGGTGCAGGAATTGCTCGGTCACTCTGATATCAAAACCACACAGATCTATACCCACCTCGACTTCCAGCATCTGGCGGCGGTCTACGACAGCGCCCACCCTCGGGCCAAACGCATGAAAGGCGATGATTCATGAGCATTCAGTTGATCACCTTCGACCTCGACGACACTTTGTGGGATACCGCGCCGGTGATCGCCAGCGCCGAAACCGTGTTGCGCGAATGGCTGAGCGAGCATGCGTCGAATCTGGGCGCGGTGCCGGTGGAGCATTTGTGGTCGATTCGCGAGCGGGTGCTGGCGGGCGAACCGGGGCTCAAGCACCGCATCAGCGCGCTGCGTCGACGTGTGCTGTTCCATGCTCTGGAGGAAGCCGGGTACGCCCACGGCGAGGCGTCGGAGCTGGCTGACAAGGCTTTTGAAGTGTTCCTGCATGCGCGGCATCAGATCGAAGTGTTCCCGGAAGTCGAGCCGCTGCTGGAGCTGCTCGCCAATCACTACGCCCTCGGCGTGGTCACCAATGGCAATGCCGACGTGCGTCGACTGGGGCTGGCGGATTACTTCAAGTTCGCCTTGTGCGCCGAAGACATCGGCATCGCCAAACCGGATGCGCGGCTGTTTCATGAAGCGTTGCAGCGCGGTGGTGTAAGCCCCGCAGCGGCGGTGCATGTCGGCGATCATCCTGGCGATGACATTGCCGGCGCTCAGCAGGCAGGCTTGCGCGCGGTGTGGTTCAACCCGACGGGCAAGGTCTGGGAAGCGGAGCGCTTGCCGGATGCGGAGATTCGCAGCCTGACCGAATTGCCCGCCGTGCTCTCCCGCTGGAATGCTTCCTCGAACTGATCTACAGCCCTGTGGGAGCGAGCCTGCTCGCGAATGCGGTGTGTCATCCAACATGTATGTCGGCTGACATGCCCTCTTCGCGAGCAGGCTCGCTGCCACCGGGGACTGCATTTGTTTTCAACGCATTTATTCCAGGCATGAAAAAGCCCGCAGCGACGGCGGGCTTTTTCAGCAAGCGAGCGACGCGCCTCAGATAGGGCGGCTGCCGTACTTGTTGTCCGGCTTTTTGGGCGGATCGGCGACCACGTTGGCCTCCACTTCCTGCACCTTGCCGCCGCGCGCAAGGAATTCTTCCATGGCCTTGGCCAGGGCGTCACGCTCCTTGTTCTTGGCTTCGATGCTCGGCAACTCGTCGACCGATACCGCAGCCTTGGCTTTGCCTTTGGCAGCCGGGGCCGGCGTGTCGTCACCGCCATCGTCTTCGGCAACGTCTTCCGCTGCCGCTTCCAGGCCTTCCTCGGCCTCGTCTTCGTCGCCTACTTCGAGGTCGTCGTTTTCCAGATCATCGTCGCTCATGTTCTACCTCATGACTTGCCAAAAGCAGATTAGTTATAGACCAGCTTGGGCGGCTGTCGAAGCCGCCGTTGAAAAATCTTCCACCGCTGCCCGGCAGCGGCTCATGCCTGTTCACCGTGCAAGGTGGCGAGGACTTTACGGGCACCGCCGTGATCACGGTGCTCGCCCAGATAAATCCCTTGCCAGGTACCCAGTGCCAGCCGCCCTGCCGAAACCGGCAGGCTGATCTGGCAACCCAGCACGCTGGCCTTGAAGTGCGCCGGGAGATCGTCCGGGCCTTCATCGTTGTGCTCGTAGCCGTCCGTTCCTTGTGGGATCAGACGATTGAAAAATCGTTCGAAGTCGCGACGAACTGCCGGATCGGCGTTCTCGTTGATGGTCAACGACGCCGACGTGTGCTGCAGCCACAAATGCAACAGACCGACCCGACAGGTCTTGAGTTCAGGCAAGCCTGCGAGCAACTCGTCCGTCACTAGATGAAAGCCCCGGGGCCTTGCCCGCAGGGTTATCAGAGTCTGTTGCCACATACAGTTCTCCGCTCGTTCGGGGCGCATTCTAGCGTGCTCTGAAAAAAAACAAAGGCCCTAATATTCCTGCAGCGATGTAAGCGATTGCCCGCAGAAAAAGCCTCGTCGTAAAGACGACCAAAGCCGTAAGAAAAATCCTTTCAGCCGCTCCCTGAATGACAAATCCCGGACAAAAAAATGCCCGGCGAACCGGGCAATTTTTTTATCGCGCGTACTTACAGGTTGTAGCCGCGTTCGTTGTGTTGTGCCAGATCGAGGCCGACCGACTCTTCTTCCTCGGTTACGCGCAGACCCATGACGGCGTCCAGCACCTTGAGGATGATGAAGGTGACGATCGCGGTGTAGATCACCGTGAAGCCGACGCCTTTGATCTGAATCCAGACCTGCGCGCCGATGTCAGTCACGGTGCCGAAGCCGCCCAGTGCCGGTGCGGCAAACACACCGGTGAGGATCGCGCCGAGGATACCGCCGATACCGTGCACGCCGAAGGCGTCCAGGGAATCGTCATAGCCGAGTTTGCGCTTCAGGGTGGTGGCGCAGAAGAAGCACACCACGCCTGCGGCCAGACCGATCACCAGTGCACCCATCGGGCCGACGGTGCCAGCGGCCGGGGTGATCGCGACCAGACCGGCGACCACACCCGAAGCAATGCCCAGCGCGCTTGGCTTGCCGTGGGTGACCCACTCGGCAAACATCCAGCCCAGTGCGGCAGCGGCAGTGGCGATCTGGGTAACCAGCATGGCCATACCGGCAGTGCCGTTGGCAGCGGCAGCGGAACCGGCGTTGAAGCCGAACCAGCCGACCCACAGCATCGCCGCGCCCATCAGCGTGTAGCCGAGGTTGTGCGGAGCCATTGGTGTGGTCGGGAAGCCTTTGCGCTTGCCCAGTACCAGGCACGCGACCAGACCGGCGATACCGGCGTTGATGTGCACCACGGTGCCGCCAGCGAAGTCGAGCACGCCCCAGTCCCACATCAGGCCGCCGTTACCGGACCAGACCATGTGCGCGATCGGTGCATAAACCAGAGTGAACCAGATGCCCATGAAGATCAGCATCGCGGAGAACTTCATGCGCTCGGCGAACGCACCGACTATCAGCGCCGGGGTGATGATCGCGAAGGTCATCTGGAAGGTAATGAACACCGCCTCAGGGAACAGCGCCGCCGGGCCGGTGATGCTCGAAGGCGTGACACCGGCGAGGAACGCCTTGCCCATGCCGCCGAAGAACGAATTGAAGTTGACGACGCCCTGTTCCATGCCGGTAGTGTCGAAGGCAATGCTGTAGCCATAAATGACCCACAGGATGCTGATCAGACCGGTAATGGCGAAGCACTGCATCAGCACGGAAAGAATGTTTTTCGAGCGAACCATGCCGCCGTAGAACAGCGCCAGGCCCGGGATCGTCATGAACAGCACGAGTGCCGTCGAGGTGAGCATCCAGGCGGTGTCGCCGGAATTGAGGACTGGCGCTGCCACTTCGTCTGCCGCCATGGCGATGCCGGGCATTACGATGGACAACAGGGCGCCTAGCCCTGCGAATTTACGCAGAGTCATATTGTTTTCTCCTGGGGCGTTGGGTTTGTGGCGGCGCTTAGATCGCGTCGGTATCGGTTTCGCCGGTACGGATGCGGATCGCCTGTTCCAGATTGACCACGAAGATCTTGCCGTCACCGATCTTGCCGGTGTTGGCCGCTTTGGTTATCGCCTCGATAACCCGATCCAGATCCTTGTCGTCGATGGCCACGTCGATTTTCACCTTGGGCAGAAAATCGACCACATATTCCGCGCCGCGATACAGCTCGGTGTGACCCTTCTGCCGGCCGAAGCCTTTGACTTCAGTGACGGTAATGCCCTGCACGCCGATTTCGGACAGCGACTCGCGCACGTCGTCCAACTTGAACGGCTTGATGATGGCAGTGACTAGCTTCATGAAA
Source organism: Pseudomonas sp. Marseille-Q5117 (assembly GCF_946901175.1). NCBI lineage: Bacteria > Pseudomonadati > Pseudomonadota > Gammaproteobacteria > Pseudomonadales > Pseudomonadaceae > Pseudomonas > Pseudomonas sp. Marseille-Q5117. Next base: position 273,750 of record NZ_CAMPPP010000003.1, read on the forward strand.
CTCTCTCCCGAATTGGTGGACTTGCCCCAGGAAAACAAACCCGTCTCAAGTCTAAGCGCAGTGCCTGGCTTTGTAACGCATCGTTGACGCCAGCTAACCGCATCAGACGAAACTCCCCGCTTCGTCTGCCGCACTGCATTCGTCACAGCGACTGCATCAGTGCATGGGTCGAGGGTGACTAAGCAGAAACCTTGCCAGCTCGGCAAAAACCCTGCATTTCAATCCCTTGGCCCCTGTTGCACGCGCTCGTGCAGAAAAGCTTTTGCCGATACGCACAACAACGGTGCGCCACCGTCCGTCCCCCTGCGCGAAAAGCGTGCATCCGTGCAACGGAATTGACTATAGACACTGCGTGATACACTGCCGGCCATTGTTTCCAGGACATTTCCCATGCTCGCGCCCAAAGACTTCCTCGACGCCCTGAGCGGCACCGCCTCCCGCCTGTTCAGCGGCGACACGCCACTGCCGAAAGCCGAAATCGAAAGCCAGTTCAAGATGCTGCTGCAAAGTGCCTTCAGCAAACTCGATCTGGTCAGCCGGGAAGAGTTTGATAGTCAGATGGTGGTGTTGGCTCGCACGCGCGCCCGCCTCGAAAGCCTCGAAGCCAAGGTTGCCGAGATGGAAGCGAAGCTGACACCGCCCGCGGAATAATTCGCGCCCCCTGTAGGGGCTGCCGAAGGCTGCGATCTTTTGATCTATAGACCTTCAACCATCCCCGCAACGTCCTACAACCTTTATGACCGCCGTCCGATTGCGCCAAAAAGCCCAGGTTTCTAAGCTCATCTGATACTGAATGTTCAGCAGAGGGTTTGGCGACCAGGGCAGGGCCATGGTGGAAAAGGGCTTCGCGGATGCTGCAATCGCTATAAACCCGCATGCCGGAGCTGGGCCCTGCGCAAATCGTAAGTCGATTGGAGATTCATCCAGAACTCAGGCCTAGTGTTGAGATGAGTGGCAAGGCTGATTGCCAGATCGGCGCAGATCCTGAGCTGGCATTTCACAAGCTTTTCGATCTCACTTTCGGGCCAGTTCGTGGGCATGGCCAGATCCATGACAGTCATGCCCAACGGCTCCATGAACTCTTTATTCAGAACCTCGCCCGGATGAATCGGGCGCATACCATTGCGGTTCATTTTTCGCCTCCAGAGGCTGCGTTGAGTGACCAAACTGGAGCATCCGATTCAGGAAAACAAGACCATCAAAACCGTTTGGCCGGCGTCCTACAACTAATAGGGCATAACCCTACGAGAATCAGCGTCTGCGCCTGATTCCGTGAGTTCTTGGCTGTGATTAGGCTGGTGGCTTTCGCCTGCGCTGGTCGATCCTATTCGTCGAGTTCCAGGCGATACACATTGATCGCCAGACACTCTGGTTCTGGATCCCTCTTGTCTCATTTGCTCAAGCTCAAAGAAAACACGCTGGTTCAGCATCCAGATGGTGGTTACATCTTTGGCACGATCCCCGATATGCCAAAATTCGGCTTGCCAGGCGGGAAGATTTATCTGCGGGTAGGTATTCACCGTCGAGCGAATAGTGGTTTTGGCGTAGTGCACATTTGGGAAGCCCATAGTGCCGATTTGCTCAAGCATGGTTGCCAGACTGCCGATGGGGTAACAGCGATTGTTGCGAAAATGATCGTCCCGGGGGCACAAATCTATTGTGAGTTCAAAGAACAGCGATGTGGAAACAGGGTCGCGGTACTGAGGACATCTATGGGAACACTGATTCTTGAACCGCGACACGAGCGCGCCACAGGATTTGGTTACTTCGTGGTGACTTGGTACCCGCAAAAACGTGCACATGGCACGTTAGTGGGGCAGATACCACGAGCACCACCAAATCAGAAATAAAAAAAGGCGTCCGATGGACGCCTTTTAAGTATTTTTTGAGGAGTAGTCGCAGCGATTCTTTAGCTCCTGGCTTTACGGCCTTGGGTTCAGAATCCGACAGGCTAGCCCGTCGTCACTACTTCAGAGAAACCAGCTTTCTCTGCTGCCAAAAATGCGGGGGAGCTTTTGCTGGTGCCCAGTCCCGACGAATGCGCAGTTGCAGTCCTCGAACGGGATGATCCGTCAATGCCGGTCGAGAGTCAACGGTCCAATTCAGGCAAGCAATGACAGCCCATCGGGTCTTGATACGTCTTGTAAACCTCTATTTCAGCACTGAAACCCGGCTCAACTACCCTTCAAAAACCCGCAGGAAGCGGCTCCCCGATTCAGCTCAAGGAACGACCATGTCCCTCTCCATTGTCCACAGTCGCGCCCAGATTGGCGTGGAAGCCCCCGCTGTCACCGTCGAAGTCCATCTGGCCAACGGTCTGCCGTCGCTGACCATGGTCGGCCTGCCCGAGGCGGCGGTGAAGGAGAGCAAGGATCGGGTGCGCAGTGCGATCATCAATTCCGGGCTGCAATTTCCGGCGCGGCGGATCACCTTGAATCTGGCGCCGGCGGACCTGCCCAAGGATGGCGGGCGCTTCGATCTGGCGATTGCTTTGGGGATTCTGTCGGCCAGTGTGCAGGTGCCGTGTCTGACCCTGGATGAGGTGGAATGTCTGGGTGAATTGGCATTGTCCGGTGCCGTGCGACCAGTGCGTGGCGTGCTGCCGGCGGCACTGGCGGCGCGCAAGGCCGGGCGGGCGTTGGTGGTGCCTCGAGCGAATGCGGAAGAGGCGTGCCTGGCTTCGGGGCTGAAAGTGTTCGCAGTCGATCACTTGCTGGAAGCGGTGGCGCATTTCAATGGGCACACGCCGGTCGAGCCTTACGTTTCCGATGGTTTGATGCACGCTGCCAAACCCTATCCCGACCTTAACGAGGTGCAGGGGCAGACAGCCGCCAAACGCGCACTGCTGATTGCCGCAGCGGGGGCGCACAACTTGTTGTTCAGCGGGCCTCCGGGAACCGGCAAGACTCTGCTGGCCAGTCGTCTACCAGGATTATTGCCGCCGCTATCCGAATGCGAGGCACTGGAAGTGGCAGCGATTCAATCGGTCGCCAGCGGGGTGCCTCTGACTCACTGGCCGCAACGCCCCTTCCGCCAACCGCACCATTCCGCTTCAGGGCCGGCATTGGTCGGTGGCAGCTCGAAACCGCAACCCGGCGAAATCACCCTCGCCCACCATGGCGTACTGTTTCTCGATGAGTTGCCGGAGTTTGATCGCAAGGTTCTGGAAGTGCTGCGCGAGCCGTTGGAGTCCGGGCATATCGTCATCGCTCGGGCCAAGGATCGCGTGCGTTTCCCCGCACGGTTTCAACTGGTGGCAGCGATGAATCCGTGTCCCTGTGGATATCTTGGCGAACCCAGCGGCAAATGCTCGTGCACACCGGACATGGTCCAGCGCTATCGCAACAAGCTGTCAGGGCCGCTGCTGGATCGGATTGATCTGCACCTGACCGTCGCGCGGGAGGCAACCGCATTGAATCCGGCAGCCAAGCCAGGCGAAAACAGCGCCAGCGCTGCGGCGTTGGTGGCGGAAGCGCGGGAGCGTCAGCAGAAACGTCAGGGCTGTGCCAATGCCTTTCTCGACCTGCCGGGGTTGAAGCGCCACTGCACGTTATCCACAGCCGACGAGAAATGGCTGGAGGCGGCCTGCGAGCGATTGATCTTGTCGCTGCGCTCGGCGCATCGCCTGCTCAAGGTCGCGCGCACGCTGGCGGATCTTGAACAGGCCGATGCGATTACCCGCGAGCATCTGGCCGAGGCACTGCAATACCGGCCGGCGACACCTTAATGCTCAGTCAGATCAACCAGCGGTGCCTGACGCACTTCAGTGTCGCGCCCGGCCTGAATCTCGGTCACGCGCTTCAAAGCGTTATCCACAGCCACCTTGTCCGCGAGGAGGCTGTAGCTGATCTGGAACTGTTTATGTTCTTTCGGCGCAATGGTCGGCACCAGATTCAACGGCCGCTGATAGCGACGGTTGTAGGAAAAACTGGTTCCCGGCTCCAGCCCGGTGACGTAGCCCTGCCCTTGGGTGTCGGTGTTTTTCCACAGCGAAAACACTGGCAGCTGCTGAGTGTTGAAGCCAACGGATACGCCGAGGCTACCGGCCTTGTTGTGCAGCACGGTGAGGGTGTCACCCTTGGGGTCCGCATACGGCACGACGTTGTAGACAGTTTCGTCGTAGTCCTTGGTTGGCCCGCGATAGGTCTGCCAGTCGGGCAGATCTCCCTTGGCCTTGTCGTTGAACGGCGAAACCTGCTTAACCGGCGCAGCGAATTTTGCCCCTTGCTCAAGAAACGGCGTGCTGAAATTGCTGTGATACAGCGCCTGATATTCCTTCGCATAGTCGCCGTTGTTGGTCAGGGTGTCGTTGAGGGCGAAGCTGGCGCTGCCCGGTTCGGTGACCAGTTCGGTCGCTACCGAGAAATCGACTTTCTTGAATGCCTGCTCTTTCAGCTCGCCACGCAGCGTGATGGCATACGGCGGCTTCTCGTCGATGTGCAAAGTGACGGTGCTGGCCGGGATGTTGGCGGCGCGACCGTGCAAGGTCAGCAATTCGCCGTTGTCCATGCCGGGATGGCCAACCCACTCATAACCGCAACGGGTCACCAGCTCATTGAAGCCTTCGAGCCAGCCCAGGCCACCGCGACCGTTGAGTTCGATGAACGCCGGGTTGACCACGTCCTTGACCGGCGAATCCCAGCCCATCCGCACGTTGCCCACCGACGCCTGCAACACGTTCATGCCACGGGTCGGCACGACCGACAGCTTCATCGTGCCGTTATCGATATCGACAATGCTGACGCCCTCCTGACGACCGCCATGCAGGGTACGCAGGGTCACGGAAAACGGTTTGGCGGTTTTTACGCCGAGTTGCTCACTGGTGATCGTCCAGTTTTTTGCCGGAGTGTTGGCGTCGAGCAGGACATAGTCCCAAGCCATGGCATGAGAAGCGGCAGACAATGCGCCGAGTGCGACGAGGAGTTTGAGCGGGGTCATGGCAGCAGCCTTTATTGGAGTTGTGCCATTTTTATAGCGCTGCGGAAACGTTTCAGCAAGTCCAAAGAAGCTGTCGGTGATAGGCATTCGCGAGCAGGCTCGCTCCCACAGGGATTTCGGACCTTCACAATATTTGTGAATTACGCCGACTACTGTGGGAGCGAGCCTGCTCGCGATAGCTGTTTCAAAGATGCATCAACGGAAGCGGTCAACCTCGGAACGCAGATCCGCCGCCAGCTTTTCCAGCTCTTTAGCGGTGACAGCCAGGTTCGACACCACCTCACGCTGCTCGCTGTTGGCCAAGGCGATGCTTTGCAAATTGCTGCTCAGCAACGTCGCAGTGCTGCTTTGTTCCTGAGTGGCGGTGGTGATCGCGGCGAACTGCTGGCCTGCCGAACGGCTCTGCTCATCGATCCGCGCCAGTGCCGAGGCGACATTGGCGTTGCGCGACAGGCCTTCCTGCATCAGCACATTGCCCTGCTCCATGGTGCTGATCGCGTTGCCGGTTTCCTGCTGAATGCTGTGGATCATGCTGGAAATTTCGTCGGTCGCCTGGCGGGTACGCGAGGCGAGGCTGCGCACTTCGTCCGCGACCACGGCAAAACCGCGACCTTGTTCACCGGCACGAGCGGCTTCGATGGCAGCGTTAAGTGCCAACAGGTTGGTCTGCTCGGCGATCGAAGTGATCACGCCGACAATCCCGCCGATTTCCTGAGAGCGCTGCCCCAGCGTGTTGATCACGCTGGCGGTGCTGTTCAGCGCGCCAGCGATCTGCTCCAGCGACGACGACGCCTCTTCCATCGAGCTGCGGCCGATCTGGGTCTGCTGAGCGTTTTCCTGCGCCAGGCGCTGGGTCGCGCCCATGTTGTCGGCAATGTTCAGCGAGGTGGCGCTGAACTCTTCCACGGCGCCGGCCATGCTGGTGATTTCGCCCGACTGCTGCTCCATGCCTTCATACGCACCGCCGGACAAACCGGACAGCGCCTGCGCACGGCTGTTGACCTCTTCCGAAGCGCGGCGGATGTGCTCGACCATGGTCGACAGCGCCTGGCTCATCTGGTTGAACGCGCGCGACAGCTGACCGATTTCATCGTGGCTCGATACGTTCAGCCGCACGCTCAGATCACCCGCGCCCAAGGCCTCGGCCTGACGCACCAGATCGCCCAGCGGGGCGAGTTTGCTGCGCAGCAGCCAGACCACGGAACCGACCGCGAGCAACATCGCCAGCAGGCTGCCGATCGCCAGTTGCGTACCGACGCTCCAGGTCACCGCGCGGATCTCGGCTTTCGGCATGCTCGCCACCACCGACCACGGGCCACCTTCGAACGGCACGGCGATGCTGTAGAAGTCCTCGCCCTTGTCGCTCCAGAACTCACCCTTGCCCGGGGTTTTCACCAGGTTGTTGACGGTCGGGGCGGCTTGATCCAGGTTTTCGACGCCGGCAATCGGCACCAGCCATTTGTTCTGCTCGTCGAGCAGCGCCAGCGAGCCGGTCTTGCCAATGCGGAAGCGCTTGAGATTGGCGAACTGCGCGTTCTGCGCGTCGGTGTAGTCGAAGCCGACGTACAGCACGGCGATGATCTTGCCGCCCGCATCGCGCACCGGGGTGTACTGCGACATGTAGTAGCGCTCGAACAGCAACGAGCGGCCGACATAACTCTGCCCCGCCATCAGTTTCGCGTACGCCGGGTTGGCATGATCGAGCACGGTGCCGATGGCACGGGTGCCGTCCTGCTTGCTGACGTTGGTGCTGACGCGAATGAAGTCTTCGCCGCTGCGCACGAATACCGTGGCCACACCAGCGGTCATCTGCTTGAACTCGTCAACTTCCTTGAAGTTGTTGTTCAGCACTTCGTTGCCCAGGTGCAGGCCCGGAGTCTGCACGCCGGCCACGGTCACTGGCTGATCGGGGTGCACACTCAAACCACTGCCGAAGCGCTTTTCGAACAGCCCGCTCAGGCGCAGGGTGCTTTCGCGCAGCGTACCGTGGAAGGTACTCAGCTGATCGGCCAGCAGCCGGGCCTCACTGGCCAGATGCTCTTCACGGGTGGCGAGGTTGGCGGAATCCAGCGAACGCAAGGCGAACACCGTACTGCCGCTGATGACTATCGCCAGTATCACAGCAAGGGCAAGGCCCAGCTGCGAGGCGATCCGAGCGCGAGGTTGAGACATGAACAGCTCCTGGCCGAGCCACCGAATCCTCCTTGATCGCGGTAATTGCCCGGAAAATATTCTAATAATGGGGGTAGCGCGGAACCGGCACGACGGTTCCACATGCTCGTAGTCGGCGGAAAATCCGAATACTTGAGCGGATTGCGTGGGTATGGCGCAGTAGTGGCATTGTGCCGGCTCGAACGTTTCAGCTCAAGCGCTCTACCGCCGGCAATTGCATGGCACGGACTTCGCCTTGGAGAAAATCGCTGAGACGGCGCAAACGTTCACCTCCCGGACGCGGTTTCGGCCACACCAGGTAATAATTCAGGCCACTGGCGACGGCGGTTGGCCATGGCAGGCTCAAGCGCCCTTGCGCGACATCTTCGGCGACCATCAATAGATCACCCATCGAAACGCCGTAGCCGCGCGCCGCGGCGATCATGCCCAGTTCCAGCGTATCGAACACTTGTCCGCCCTTGAGCGAGACCTGATCGGACAGGCCCATGCGCTCCAGCCAACTGCGCCAGTCACGGCGATCCGGGGTCGGGTGCAGCAGTTCGGCGGTCGCCAGACGCGCTACATCCCAAGGTTGATCATTGAGCAGGTTCGGCGCGCCGACCGGAATCAATTCCTCGGGAAACAGCAGGCTCGCTTCCCAGTCCGGAGGGAAATGCCCGTCACTGAGCAACACCGCGCAATCGAACGGTTCGTTGTTGAAGTCCACCGAGTCGATATCCATCCATGCGCTGGTCAGTTGCACCTCATTGCCCGGCTGCAAATGGCGGAAGCGACTCAACCGCGCCAGCAGCCAACGCATGGTCAGGGTCGATGGCGCTTTCATGCGCAGGATGTCGTCCTCGGCGCGCAAGGTATTGCAGGCGCGCTCAAGGGCGGCGAAGCCTTCGCGGATACCGGGTAACAGCAGCCGCGCCGATTCGGTCAGTTGCAAATTGCGCCCGCTGCGGTGAAACAGCCGGCAGGCGAAGTGTTCTTCAAGAGTGCGCATGTGCCGACTGACCGCGCTCTGGGTGATCGACAGTTCTTCCGCCGCGCGGGTGAACGAGCTGTGTCGCGCGGCCGCTTCGAATGCGCGCAGGGCATACAACGGCGGAAGGCGTCGGGACATACACAAAGCTCCAATAGCGGGGATACAGCCAATTCGGCAGGACGATTCAGGATGAGTATTAATCATGCCACCCATCCTTTTTATCCCTTTGTGCAAAGCCTGCCAAGCGCCGAGAATCGACGCTCTTCTGCTTCCTCTGATATTTGGGTGGTGATGACCATGCAGCATCCTGTGCGTACCGAACTCTGGGCCATTCTGCGGCTGGCGGGGCCGCTGATTGCTTCGCAGTTGGCGCACATGCTGATGGTGCTGACCGACACCCTGATGATGGCGCGCCTCAGCCCCGAAGCGCTGGCCGGTGGCGGCCTCGGTGCCGCGAGCTACTCGTTCGTGTCGATTTTCTGCATCGGCGTGATTGCAGCGGTCGGCACACTGGTGGCGATCCGTCAGGGTGCCGGCGACATCCTCGGTGCCGCGCGCCTGACCCAGGCCGGGTTGTGGCTGGCCTGGCTGATGGCCCTCGGCGGCGGGCTGTTGTTGTGGAACCTCAAACCGGTGTTGCTGCTGTTCGGCCAAACCGAAACCAACGTCAACGCCGCCGGGCAATTTCTCATCGCCCTGCCCTTCGCCCTGCCCGGTTACCTTAGCTTCATGGCCCTGCGCGGTTTTACCAGTGCGATTGGCCGGGCGACGCCAGTGATGGTCATCAGCCTCGCCGGTACGGTGGCCAACTTCCTGCTCAACTACGCGCTGATCACCGGCATGTTCGGCCTGCCGCAACTGGGCCTGACCGGTATCGGTCTGGTCACGGCGATTGTCGCCAACTGCATGGCACTGGCGCTGGCCTGGCATATCCGCCGGCATCCGGCGTATGACGCTTATCCGTTGCGCGCCGGCCTGTCGCGGCCGAACCGGCAATACCTGAAAGAGTTGTGGCGCCTGGGTCTGCCGATTGGCGGCACCTATGCGGTGGAAGTCGGCTTGTTCGCTTTCGCTGCGCTGTGCATGGGCACCATGGGCAGTACGCAAATGGGTGCGCATCAGATTGCACTGCAGATCGTGTCGGTGGCGTTCATGGTCCCGGCCGGGATGTCCTATGCCATCACCATGCGCGTCGGCCAACACTACGGCGCCGGGCAACTGATCGACGCACGCATGTCAGGGCGTGTCGGCATCGCCTTCGGAGCAGTAGTAATGCTCGGCTTCGGCCTGGTGTTCTGGCTGTGGCCGAATCAGTTGGTCGGCCTGTTCCTCGACCACAACGACCCGGCGTTTGCCGAGGTGATCCGTCTGGCGGTGAGCCTGTTGGCGGTGGCGGCGTGGTTCGAGTTGTTCGACGGCACACAGACGATTGCCATGGGCTGCATTCGTGGACTCAAGGATGCCAAAACCACATTTCTCGTGGGGCTCGCTTGCTATTGGCTGATTGGCGCACCGGCGGCGTGGTGGATGGCGTTCCACCTCAATTGGGGGCCGACGGGCGTGTGGTGGGGCCTGGCGCTGGGGCTGGCATGCGCGGCGGTGAGCCTGACGCTGGCGTTTGAATGGAAGATGCAGCGGATGATTCGGCGCGAGCCAGTTGCAGAAAGGTTCGAGGCCATCGGCGCGGATTAAGATCAAAAGATCGCAGCCTTCGGCGGCTCCCACAAGGGAACACATTCCAAGGAAGGAGCTGCCGAAGGCTGCGATCTTTTAAATGGCTTCCACCGAAACCTGCTGACTGGCTCCAAAGGTCAGATATTCCACCAACTCATCCAACGGCAACGGTCGGCTGATCAGGTAACCCTGCACCTGATCGCAACCGAACCCGCGCAACAAATCTAGCTGCTCTGGCGTCTCGACCCCTTCGGCAACCACTTCCAGATGAAGGTTGTGCGCGAGGTTGATCATCGCGTGCACCAGTTTGCGGTTCTCTTCGCGCTGTTCCATGCCGCCGACAAAACTCTTGTCGATCTTCAGCAAGGTGATGGGCAGGCTGTTGAGGTGCACGAATGATGAAAACCCGGTGCCGAAATCGTCCAGCGAGAAGCGCACGCCGAGGCGGCCGAGGGCGTCCATGGTCTGTTTGACCAGATCGCTGCGCCGCATCACCGCGGTTTCGGTCAGTTCGAATTCCAGCCACTGCGCCTCGACGCCACGCTCGGCAATCAGACGGCTGAGCGTCGGCAGCAACTGGCTGTCCTGAAACTGGCGGAACGACAGGTTGATCGCCATGTGCAGCGCCGGCAGCCCCTGCTCGCGCAAGGCCTGCATATCGCGCAAGGCGCGGGAAATCACCCAGTAGCCCAGCGGCACGATCAGCCCGCTCTGTTCGGCCAGCGGGACGAACTCGCTCGGTGGCAACAGACCGCGCTCGCCATGACGCCAGCGCACCAGCGCTTCGAGGCCGACAATCTGGCCGTCTTCAAGATTCAGGCGTGGCTGGTAATGCAGTTCCAGCTCATCGCGGCGCAAGGCCCGGCGCAGTTCACTTTCGAGGTCGGCCATGCTGCGCGCGTTGCGGTTGATGCGTTCGTTGAAGATATGAAAGGTGCAGCCCTGCGTGCTCTTGGCCTGCTGCATGGCGATATGGGCGTGCCACATCAGTGGATCGGCACCGCCGTTGGCACGGGCATGGGCGATGCCAAGGCTGGAGCCGATCAGCAGGCTCTCGCCGTCGACCCAATAAGGTTCGGCCAACGCCTCAGTGATGCGTTCGGCCATCCACTCGGCGCGTTGCGGCGCGCGGCGGGTATCGATCAGCAGAGCGAATTCATCGCTGCCCAGCCGTGCCAGTTGATCGCCGGCCTCCAGCTGACTTTTCAGCCGCGCGACAACTTGCAGGATCAAGCGATCGCCGGCCTGATGACCAAGGGCATCGTTGGCATGGCGGAAGTTGTCGAGATCGAGATGGCCGAGGGCGAGACCGCGACCGTCGCCTTCGGCAAGGCGCGCGGTGAGCAGAGTCTGGAAGCCCTGACGGTTGGCGATACCGGTCAGCGGGTCCTGTTCGGCGAGGCGCTGAAGAGTGTTTTCCAGCACGCCGCGCTCGCGCACATGGCGCAGGCAACGCTGGAGCATGCCGGCGTCGAGGGCGTCGAACACCAGCCAGTCGCTGACACCGACCGGCGCGGTGGCCGGCTCGTGCTCCAGCAGCAGAACGGTCGGCAGGCTGCAACGCCCGGGCGGCGGCTGCAACGCTGGCAGGGTCAGCAGTACCGCGTGGCGGTTGTCTTCGAACAGGCGGCTGACCGAATCCCAGTTCGGCGCGCTGATCAGCACCGCCGCGCTCCCCATCGGAGCCAGACACTCACGCAACAACGCTGTCCACGCTGGCTCTTCGGCCAGTAGCAGCAAACGCAAGGGTTCGACAGGCGTAGACAAGCTGACTCCCTAGACTCTGCAATGATGTAGGCGGGGCATTATGCCGGTGTGCTGAACAATGACCAATGCGTTGTCTGATGACAACGGCATCGAAACGTTATTTTGTGTCACGAATGAGAACATTAGCCGCAAAATCCCCGCGTATCCTGCGTGAAAGTAACAAAACCGGCAAATTTGAATCGCGTGTTGCGTCACAAGTCGGACAGAGCAGCAGAAATCGCTGAGCCTGTTAAAATGCCGGCCCGTTTCGTCAACGACTCCCGAATTTTCGTATGTCCCGACTCAATCCCCGGCAGCAAGAAGCCGTGAACTACGTCGGCGGCCCTCTATTGGTGCTCGCCGGTGCTGGCTCCGGCAAGACCAGCGTGATCACGCGCAAGATCGCGCACCTGATCCAGAACTGCGGCATCCGCGCCCAGTACATCGTCGCCATGACCTTTACCAACAAGGCCGCGCGCGAGATGAAAGAGCGGGTCGGCACCCTGTTGCGTGCCGGCGAAGGGCGTGGCCTGACCGTCTGCACCTTCCACAACCTGGGCCTGAACATCATCCGCAAGGAGCATGCGCGGCTGGGCTACAAACCCGGTTTCTCGATCTTCGACGAGACCGACGTCAAAGCCCTGATGACCGACATCATGCAGAAGGAATACGCAGGCGACGACGGCGTCGACGAGATCAAGAACATGATCGGCGCCTGGAAAAACGACCTGATCCTGCCCGCCCAGGCCCTGGAAAACGCGCGCAACCCGAAGGAGCAGACCGCCGCCATCGTCTACACCCACTATCAGCGCACGCTCAAGGCGTTCAACGCGGTGGACTTCGATGACCTGATCCTGCTGCCGGTAAAGCTCTTCGAAGAACACGCCGACATTCTCGAAAAATGGCAGAACAAGGTCCGTTACCTGCTCGTCGACGAATACCAGGACACCAACGCCAGCCAGTATCTGTTGGTGAAGATGCTCATCGGCAAGCGCAACCAGTTCACCGTGGTCGGCGACGACGACCAGTCGATCTACGCCTGGCGTGGCGCGCGCCCGGAAAACCTGATGCTGCTCAAGGACGACTATCCGTCCCTGAAAGTGGTCATGCTGGAGCAGAACTACCGCTCCACCAGCCGCATCCTGCGCTGCGCCAACGTGCTGATCTCGAATAACCCGCACGAATTCGAAAAACAGTTGTGGAGCGAGATGGGCCACGGCGACGAGATCCGCGTGATTCGCTGCCGCAACGAGGACGCCGAAGCCGAGCGCGTGGCCATGGAAATCCTCAGCCTGCACTTGCGCACCGACCGCCCGTACAGCGATTTTGCGATTCTTTATCGCGGCAACTATCAGGCCAAGCTGATCGAATTGAAGCTGCAACACCACCAAGTGCCGTATCGCCTGAGCGGCGGCAACAGCTTCTTCGGTCGCCAGGAAGTGAAGGACCTGATGGCCTACTTCCGCCTGATCGTCAACCCGGATGACGACAACGCCTTCCTGCGCGTGATCAACGTGCCGCGCCGCGAGATCGGCTCGACCACCCTGGAAAAGCTCGGCAACTACGCCACCGAGCGCAAGATCTCGATGTACGCCGCCACCGACGAAATCGGTCTCGGCGAGCATCTGGACAGCCGCTTCACTGATCGCCTGGCGCGCTTCAAGCGCTTCATGGACAAGGTCCGCGAGCAGTGCGCCGGCGAAGATCCGATCTCGGCGCTGCGCAGCATGGTCATGGACATCGACTACGAGAACTGGCTGCGTACCAACAGCTCCAGCGACAAGGCGGCGGACTACCGCATGGGCAACGTCTGGTTCCTGATCGAGGCGTTGAAAAACACCCTCGAGAAAGACGAAGACGGCGAAATGACCGTCGAAGACGCCATCGGCAAACTGGTGCTGCGTGACATGCTCGAGCGCCAGCAGGAAGAAGAGGACGGTGCCGAAGGTGTGCAGATGATGACGCTGCACGCCTCCAAAGGGCTGGAATTTCCCTACGTGTTCATCATGGGCATGGAAGAGGAAATCCTCCCGCACCGTTCCAGCATCGAAGCCGACACCATCGAAGAAGAACGCCGCCTGGCCTATGTGGGCATCACCCGCGCCCGTCAGACCCTGGCCTTCACCTTCGCAGCCAAGCGCAAGCAGTACGGTGAAATCATCGACTGCGCGCCGAGTCGCTTTCTGGATGAGCTGCCGCCGGACGATCTGGCCTGGGAAGGCAACGACGACACCCCGACTGAAGTCAAAGCCGTGCGTGGCAATAGCGCATTGGCCGACATACGCGCGATGTTAAAGCGCTAGAATCGACTACTTTTTAATCTACCTTCGGCGCCCATCGCGCCAACAGAGGAAGCTGTTGTGGAAGCACTGCACAAAAAAATCCGCGAAGAAGGCATCGTGCTTTCCGATCAGGTCCTGAAAGTCGACGCTTTCCTGAACCACCAGATCGACCCGGCCCTGATGAAGCTGATCGGTGACGAATTCGCCGCGCTCTTCAAGGACTCGGGGATCACCAAGATCGTCACCATCGAAGCTTCGGGCATCGCCCCGGCGATCATGACCGGTCTGAACCTCGGCGTGCCGGTGATCTTCGCCCGCAAGCAACAGTCGCTGACCCTGACTGAAAACCTGCTCTCGGCGACCGTCTACTCGTTCACCAAGAAGACCGAAAGCACCGTGGCCATCTCCCCGCGCCACCTGACCAGCAGCGACCGCGTGCTGATCATTGACGACTTCCTGGCCAACGGTAAGGCCTCGCAAGCGCTGATCTCGATCATCAAACAGGCCGGCGCCACCGTTGCCGGTCTGGGCATCGTCATCGAAAAGTCGTTCCAGGGCGGCCGCGCCGAACTGGACTCGCAGGGCTACCGCGTCGAGTCGCTGGCTCGCGTGCAATCGCTGAAGGATGGCGTCGTTACCTTCATCGAGTAACCAGCGGCACCGAGTTACCCCTGTGGGAGCGAGCCTGCTCGCGAATGCATTGTGTCAGTCACCCTGTTGAGTGAATGACACACCGCTTTCGCGAGCAGGCTCGCTCCCACAGTGGGTTCTGGGGGTGGGCAGTTACTGTGCGGTAGCTTTCAGGCCTGTGAGCAGCAGGCGTTGGAAAAGGTCCTCCTTCAAGCCTTCCGGATTCGTCAGCTGCATCCGTTCAAGATGTTCTGGGAAAGCTGAGGCCTCCGGCGCATCCAGCGCTGCCTTGCCCAGTTCCAAAATCTCGGTCAGCTTGAACTTGCTCTTCAGCCAGTTCAGCGCCCGCAGCAGATCCCGTTCGATGGCGGTGAAATCACAGCCCAGCGGATACTCCGGAAACAGGTTCGGATGCCGTGCGGCAATCGCCCGCAAGCGTTGCGGTGTGTTGTCGGCAAACCGTGGATCGAGACGGAAGTCCTTCGGCAGCTTACCGACTGTCTGCGCCTGCTCGATCAACCCCGGCTGGAACCGCGAGTCGCTGATATTGAGCAACGCTTCGATCACCGCCGCGTCGGATTTTCCGCGCAGGTCGGCGATGCCGTACTCGGTGACGACGATGTCGCGCAGGTGCCGCGGGATCGTGCAGTGGCCGTAGTCCCAGACGATATTGGAGCTGACCTCGCCGCCGGACTCGCGCCAGCTGCGCAGGATCAACATCGATCGCGCGCCCTCCAGCGCGTGGCCCTGAGCAACAAAGTTGTACTGCCCACCGACACCGCTGAGCACGCGTCCGTCTGCCAATTGATCAGCCACGCCGGCGCCGAGCAGAGTCATGGTGAACACGGTGTTGATGAAGCGCGCATCGATGCGCTGCAAGCGCTTGAGCTCTTCCTGGCCGTACAGTTCGTTGATGTAGCTGATGCGGGTCATGTTGAATTCAAGCAGCCTGCTTTGCGGCAACTCGCGCAGACGTTCATAAAAGCTGCGCGGGCCAAGGAAGAAGCCGCCGTGCACCGAGATACCGTCGGGCTGCGCGGCTTCGTCGAGGGTACCGGCGTTGGCCTGCTGCTGAGTCGGCACATCCGGATAGACCTTGCGCCGAATGATCCCGGCATCCGCCAATACCAACAGCCCGTTGACGAACATCTCGCTGCAACCGTAAAGGCCTTTGGCAAATGGCGCGGTGCCGCCCTCGCGCTGGATCAACTGCGCCCATTGGCTGAGGTTGATGTCACCGAGCAACGCCTGATAACCGGCGTTATCGGCCTGACGGGCAAGTAGCGCAGCAGTCAACGCATCCCCCATCGAGCCGATACCAATTTGCAATGTGCCGCCATCGCGCACCAGCGTACTGGCGTGCAAGCCAATGAAATGATCCTGAAAGCCCACCGGCATGTTCGGCGTGGAAAACAGCGTGCTGCTGTCCTTTTCGTCGATCAGCAAATCAAACGTGTCGATATCGACTTCCGCATCGCCGGGCATGTACGGCAGATCCGTATGCACCTGGCCGACCAGCACAATGGTCTCCCCCGCTTCGCGACGCTTGGCGATCATCGGCAACAGGTCGAGGGTGATGTCCGGGTTGCAGCTCAGGCTTAAGCGATCAGGGTGTTCGCTGCTGCTGGCGAGCAATTGCGCCACCAGATTGAGACCCGCTGCGTTGATGTCGCGAGCGGCATGGCTGTAATTGCTGCTGACGTAATCCTGCTGCGCCGGCGCGCTGTTGAGCAGACTGCCAGGCTGCATGAAAAACTGCTGGATACGAATGTTGGCGGGCAGGCTGTCGCGCTGCAGATCGGCGAGGAAATCGAACTCCGGATAATCACCAAACACCCGCTCTACAAAGGGCTCGATAAAGCGCTTCTGCAAGCCATCGCCCAGATTCGGCCGACCAAGGCACAGCGCGGTATAGATCGTCAGCTGCCGCTCGGGCAGGTCCTTGATGCGCCGGTACAGCGCGTTGACGAAGTGATTCGGCTTGCCCAACCCCAGCGGCAGGCCCATGTGGATGTGCGCAGGCAAACGCGCCAATACGTCGTCCACCGCCTGTTCGATCGAACACAACTGCACCATCTGAAGCCTCCCGCCCGTTCCGTTGATAGGGGTAGACCGAGATTGCCTTGAGTTTGCTGCAAAGGACAGCATTTGGTTTGGAGGGATCAGGGCCTGAATGAATCGGAAACCAGAAACCACAGGCACAAAAAAACCGTCCGAAGACGGTTTTTTTCAAAGCCGGCGCTGATTACAGACCGGACATCTCTTTGATCGCGCCCTTGAGCTCTTCATCGGTGCAATCGGCGCAGGTGCCTTTTGGCGGCATGGCGTTGATGCCGGTGATGGCTTTGGCGAGGATGCCGTCGAGGCCACCCTGATGGTCAGCGCGCTCCTTCCAGGCTGCGGTGTCACCGATCTTCGGCGCGCCGAGCAGGCCCGTGCCGTGACAAGCGTTGCAGTGCTTGGCGATCACGTCTTTAGGGGCCTTTGCTCCGCCGCCACCGCCAGCGGTAGCAGCCACTTCCATACCCTTGCATTCTTGCCCTTGCACACACACCTGTCCGACCGGCTCGAGGCGTTTGGCGATGTCGTCATTTGTCGCAGCTTGAGCGCTGACAGCCCAGAGGGCCAGTACGGTTGCTGGTGCAGCCAGCATTTTCATAATTAGGTTCACGCGTTCACCCTCAATGGTGGCTATTCACGCCTGCGGCCACGGTTCGCAGGCGGGCGCAAGTATAGCGGGTAGGCCGCTGTACTGAAACAACCCCATGGTTAGAGGGGTCTTGTTGCCCATCGGTAAATCGGTTCGGGCACCTTCGCCGCCATGGCCTGGCGCCTTCTGCTTAGAAATTCGCCGGCGTGGCTGCGCTGATTAGTCGCGCCGGCACGTCGAACGGATTACGGAAACGATGCGGTTTGGTACTTTCAAAATAGTAGCTGTCGCCGGCTTCGAGGATAAAAGTTTCCAGCCCCACCACCAGTTCGAGGCGACCTTCTACCAGAATCCCGGTTTCCTCGCCCTCGTGGGTGAGCATTTCTTCGCCGGTGTCGGCGCCCGGCGGGTAGATTTCGTTGAGGAAGGCGATGGCGCGGCTCGGGTGGGCGCGGCCGACCAGTTTCATGGTCACGGCGCCGTCGGAGATATCGATCAGCTCATTGGCCTTGTAGACGATCTGAGTCGGTTGGTCCTGCAGGATCTCTTCGGAAAAGAACTCGACCATCGACATGGGAATGCCGCCGAGCACCTTTCTCAGCGAACTGATCGAAGGGCTGACGCTGTTCTTTTCGATCATCGAAATGGTGCTGTTGGTGACGCCCGCGCGTTTGGCGAGTTCACGCTGGGAAAGCCCTTTGAGCTTGCGGATCGATTGCAGTCGTTCACCGACGTCCAAGGCGGGAGCCTCCTGATGTTGTAAGAATATTGAGCGTTATCATGGCGACAGCGTTCAGTATTTACAACAGCTGGCCCCCGCAGCGGCGTCAACCCTCGGAATAGAGCCTTGGCACCCGCTTCAGGTTGCAGAAGATCTGATACGGGATGGTATCGGCCCACTTTGCCACGTCGCTGGCGAGGATGTTCTTACCCCACAACTCGACGGTCGAGCCAAGCCCCGCTTCCGCTACGTCGGTCAGATCGATGCAGAGCATGTCCATCGACACGCGCCCCAGCAGGCGGCTGGGTTTGCCCGCCACCAGCACGGGTGTGCCGGTCGGCGCCTGACGCGGGTAACCGTCGGCGTAGCCCATGGCGACCACGCCGATGCGCATTGGCTTGTCGGTGATGAACCTGGCGCCATAGCCGATCGGTTCGCCGGCCGGCAATTCACGCACACTGATGACTTTCGAATCGAGGGTCATTACCGGTTGCAGGCGTTCAGCGACGGCGTTGGCTTCTTCGAACGGGGTCGCGCCGTAGAGCATGATGCCCGGGCGGACCCAATCGCTTTGGATTTCTGGCCATCCAAGCACGGCGGGCGAGTTGCGCAAGCTGACTTCCGCCGCCAGACCCTGACGCGCCGCTTCGAACACCGCGACCTGCTCGGCACTGCTTTGCGCATGCAGTTCATCGGCGCGGGCGAAGTGGCTCATCAAAACGATTTTTGCCACTTTACCGCTGGCCAGCAGGCGCTGATAAGCGGCTTGGTAATCCTTCGGATGCAGGCCGACGCGGTGCATGCCGGAATCGAGCTTGAGCCACACCGTGATCGGTTTGCTCAGGACTGCCTGTTCGATCGCTTCGAGCTGCCACAGCGAATGCACCACGCACCACACATCATGCTCGACGATCAACGCCAGCTCATCAGCTTCGAAGAAGCCTTCCAGCAGCAGTACCGGCGCGCGGATCCCGGCAGCGCGCAGCTCCAATGCTTCTTCGATGCAGGCCACGGCAAAACCATCCGCCTCGGCTTCCAGCGCCTGGGCGCAACGTACCGCGCCATGGCCGTAGGCGTCCGCCTTGATCACGGCGAGCGCCTTGGCGCCGGTGACTTCGCGGGCAATTCGGTAGTTGTGGCGCAGGGCTTGAAGGTCGATCAGGGCACGGGCAGGACGCATGGCGGCAGACTTCTGGGCGGTCATGGGAAGAAAAACCGGCGCTGACTGACGACGTGAACCGCCAACAGCGCCGGGAGAGGGATCTATGAAACTTATGGCAACGCGGCGACGATGGAGATCTCCACCAGAATGCTCGGCTTGGCCATCTTCGCTTCGACGGTGGCGCGGGCCGGCGCGGCGCCTTTTGGCAGCCACTGGTCCCACACCGCATTCATCCCGGCGAAGTGCGCTTCGATGTCGTTCAAATAGATCGTTGCCGACAACAGATGCTGTTTGTCCGTCCCGGCCAGATCGAGCAGACGTTCGATATTGGCGAGCACGTCGCGGGTCTGCTGTTCAATTCCGGCGTCGAAGTCGTCGCCGACCTGCCCGGCCAGATACACGGTGCCGTTGTGGCTGACGATCTGACTCATGCGCTCATTGGTGAGCTGGCGCTGGATTGACATGTTTTGCGGACTCCTGGGTCTGGTTGCCGTAACGGGAAATATCGAGGCCTTCAGCGCTGATCTGCGGCTTTTTCTTCGCCATCAGGTCGGCTAGCAAACGACCGGAACCACAGGCCATGGTCCAGCCGAGCGTACCGTGACCGGTGTTGAGGAACAGGTTCTTGAACGGCGTGGCGCCAACGATCGGCGTACCGTCCGGCGTGGTCGGACGCAGGCCGGTCCAGAAACTCGCTTCGGCCAGATTGCCGCCCTGAGGATAAAGGTCGTTGACGATCATCTCCAGGGTTTCGCGCCGACGCGGGTTCAGCGACAGGTCAAAACCGGCGATCTCGGCCATGCCGCCAACGCGGATGCGGTTGTCGAAACGGGTGATCGCGACCTTGTAGGTCTCGTCGAGAATGGTCGACGTCGGCGCCATGGCAGGATCGGTGATCGGCACGGTCAGCGAATAGCCCTTGAGCGGATACACCGGGGCCTTGATGCCCAACGGCTTGAGCAGTTGCGGCGAGTAGCTGCCGAGCGCCAGCACGTAGCGATCAGCGGTTTCCAGCTTGCCGTCAATCCACACGCCGTTGATTCGATCACCGGCGTAGTCGAGTTTCTGGATGTCCTGGCCGAAACGGAATTCCACGCCGAGCTTGCGCGCCATTTCGGCGAGACGGGTGGTGAAGATCTGGCAGTCGCCGGTCTGGTCGTTGGGCAGACGCAGCGCGCCCGCGAGAATGTCGGTCACGCCTGCCAGAGCCGGCTCGACGCGGGCGATGCCGGCGCGGTCGAGGACTTCAAACGGCACGCCGGATTCTTTCAGCACGGCGATGTCTTTGGCGGCGTTATCCAGTTGTGCCTGAGTACGGAACAACTGCGTGGTGCCGAGGCTGCGGCCTTCGTAAGCGATACCGGTTTCAGTGCGCAATTCATCGAGGCAGTCGCGGCTGTACTCGGACAGACGCACCATGCGCTCCTTGTTCACCGCGTAACGGCTGGCGGTGCAGTTGCGCAGCATTTGCGCCATCCACAGGTATTGGTCGATATCGGCGGTGGCCTTGATCGCCAGCGGCGCATGGCGTTGCAGCAGCCACTTGATGGCCTTGAGCGGCACGCCCGGCGCGGCCCACGGCGAGGCGTAACCCGGCGAGACCTGGCCGGCGTTGGCGAAACTGGTCTCCATGGCCGCAGCAGGCTGCCGGTCGACCACCACCACTTCAAACCCGGCACGGGCCAGATAGTAAGCACTGGCGGTACCGATGACGCCGCTACCCAAGACCATGACGCGCATTTTCAATCCCTCATCGCGGCTTTTCGCCGAACTGTTTGTTAGAGCAATGATGGGCGCAGTGTAAAAAAGAAATGCCAGTGCTTTTCACTATATAAGCGCCTATATTTGGCGACAATTCTCGGCAAAAACCCTTTTCACGGAGGCGCATCCCCTATGCGTACCAACACTCAGACCAAACGTGAGCTGGACAAGATCGACCGCAACATCTTGCGCATCCTGCAGGCGGACGGGCGGATTTCCTTCACCGAACTGGGGGAAAAGGTCGGCCTCTCGACCACGCCGTGCACCGAGCGCGTGCGGCGTCTGGAGCGCGAAGGGATCATCATGGGCTACAACGCCCGGCTCAATCCGCAGCATTTGAAGGGTAGCTTGCTGGTGTTCGTCGAGATCAGCCTCGACTACAAATCCGGTGACACATTCGAAGAGTTCCGGCGCGCGGTGCTGAAGCTGCCGCATGTGCTGGAGTGCCATTTGGTGTCAGGGGATTTCGACTATCTGGTGAAGGCGCGGATTTCCGAGATGGCCTCGTATCGCAAACTGCTCGGCGACATTCTGTTGAAGCTGCCGCATGTGCGTGAATCGAAGAGCTATATCGTCATGGAAGAGGTGAAAGAGAGCCTGTGCCTGCCGATTCCGGATTGATCACCGCACTGATCGTTCCCACGCTCTGCGTGGGAATGCAGCCCGGGACGCTCTGCGTCCCAAAGGCCGAACGCGGAGCGTCCGAAGAGGCATTCCCACGCAGAGCGTGGGAACGATCGCTTACACCAACACCTGCCGATTCGCCGCCATGTACTCGAAAATCTGCTTCTCGACCCGCGGATGAATCAGCTCCACCGGCCGCCGCTCGTTCGGGCATGGCAGCGTCTTGGTGGTACCAAACAAGCGGCAGATCAGCGGCCGCTCTTCATACACCGTGCAGCCATTCGGCCCCAGGTGCACACAGTTGAGTTCTTCCAGCGCGGCATCCTGCTCGGCGCGGGTCTTGCGCGGCAGCCGGGCCATTTCCTCGGGCGAAGTGGTCACCGGCCCGCAGCAGTCGTGGCAGCCCGGCACGCAGTCGAACGTGGGGATCTGCTGACGCAGGTTGCGGATTTTCTGGCTGTTGCAGCTCATCGAAACGGTGACCAAAGTGGCGGGATAACGATTGTGCCGCAAAAGCCCGGATCCAGACACCGCAGGCCGACCGATGTTGCCCACGTTCGGGCGTGCGGCTTATGCTCCGTCAAATTTTCTCGACACTCAGCCGTTGGATGATGCCCATGACCGCCCGCGCCCAGACCACCGCGAGCCAACCCCACGTTGCCTCTTATTACGCCGCCAGCAGCCTGCCGCAGCCTGACCATCCCCTGCTGCAAGGCGAAGTGGTGGCGGATGTCTGCGTGGTCGGCGGTGGCTTTTCCGGGCTGAATACCGCGCTGGAACTCGCCGAACGCGGTTTCAGCGTGGTGTTGCTGGAAGCGCACAGGATCGGCTGGGGCGCCAGCGGTCGCAACGGCGGGCAGTTGATACGCGGTGTCGGTCACGGCCTTGATCAGTTCGCCAATGTCATCGGTGCCGAGGGCGTGCGCGAGATGAAACTCATGGGCCTGGAAGCGGTGGAGATTGTCCGCCGGCGCGTCGAGCGTTTCGGCATTGCCTGCGACCTGACCTGGGGTTACTGCGACCTCGCCAACAAGCCTTCCGATCTCGACGATTTTGCCGAAGATGCCGAAGAGTTGCGCGGCCTCGGTTACCGCTACGAAACCCGTCTGTTGCAGGCCAGTGAAATGCACACCGTGGTCGGTTCCAAGCGCTATGTCGGCGGCTTGATCGACATGGGCTCCGGGCATCTGCATCCGCTGAATCTGGCGCTGGGCGAAGCGGCAGCGGCGCAGCAACTGGGCGTGCAGTTGTTCGAGCGTTCGGCCGTGACGCGCATCGATTACGGCCCCGAAGTGAAGGTGCACACCGCGCAAGGCTCGGTGCGGGCGAAGACCCTGGTGCTGGGCTGCAATGCCTATCTCAATGACCTCAACCCGCAACTGAGCGGCAAGGTCCTGCCCGCCGGCAGTTACATCATCGCCACCGAACCGCTCAGCGAAGAGCAGGCGCACAACCTGCTGCCGCAGAACATGGCGGTCTGTGATCAGCGGGTAGCGCTGGATTACTACCGGCTCTCGGCGGATCGACGTTTGCTGTTCGGCGGCGCGTGTCATTACTCGGGACGCGATCCGAAAGACATCGGCGCCTATATGCAGCCGAAGATGCTTGAAGTGTTCCCGCAACTGGCCGGGGTGAAAATCGATTATCAGTGGGGCGGGATGATCGGCATCGGTGCCAACCGCTTGCCGCAGATTGGCCGACTTGCCGACCAGCCGAACGTGTATTACGCCCAGGCCTACTCCGGGCATGGGGTGAATGCCACCCACCTGGCCGGCAAGCTGCTGGCCGAAGCGATCAGCGGGCAGCATGGCGGCGGCTTTGATCTGTTCACCAAGGTGCCGCACATCACTTTCCCGGGCGGTAAGCATTTGCGCTCGCCGTTGTTGGCGTTGGGGATGATGTGGCATCGGCTGAAAGAGTTGGTCTGACGAATCAGGATCGTTCCCACGCTCCGCGTGGGAATGCATCCAGTGACGCTCTGCGTCACAGCGGACGCAGAGCGTGCGGGGCGGCGTTCCCACGCAGAGCGTGGGAACGCTCTGTGGTATTCATATCCGCCAAAACGGCTTCAACCCCTCCTCCCTTGCCTGCTCTCGCGTCAGCCCGACATCCCTGAGTTGCTCCGGTGTCAGGCCGAGCAACGCCTTGCGCGTGTGCAGACGATGCCAGAACAGCCCCCAGCGACTGAGGCCGGACGGCGCGTTGCGCAGCATATTGCGCGCGTTGTCCTTCTGCCCTGCCGCCAGTTCCTGACTGTGTAACGTCAGCCGCACGTCGCTCAAGCCGTTCATTTTGGTTGCTCCTGTTTACTTGGGTAGCCAGAGATTCCATGATGCGCGGGCGGGCAAAACCATTACAGACTCAACGAACCTGTATTAACTCCATACAGATTTGCCGATTCGTCGACTGAATGACTGATTTTTGTCGCATCTGTACTGGTTTCCACCAAGACGCACCGAGGCTGCCATGACTCTGTATGTAAACCTCGCCGAATTGCTCGGCACCCGCATCGAACAAGGTTTCTATCGCCCCGGCGATCGTTTGCCGTCAGTGCGTGCCTTGAGCGTCGAACACGGAGTCAGTCTGAGCACGGTGCAGCAGGCGTATCGCGTGCTTGAAGACAGCGGCCTCGCCACGCCGAAACCCAAGTCTGGCTACTTTGTCCCAGTCGGCCGCGAGTTGCCCGAGCTCCCCGCCGTAGGCCGCCCGGCGCAGCGGCCAGTCGAGATTTCGCAATGGGATCAGGTGCTGGAATTGATCCGCGCGGTACCGCGCAAGGACGTCGTGCAATTGGGCCGTGGCATGCCCGATGTCGGCTCGCCGACCATGAAGCCGCTGCTGCGCGGACTGGCGCGAATCAGCCGGCGGCAGGACATGCCCGGCCTGTATTACGACAACATCCACGGCAACCTCGAACTGCGCGAACAGATCGCACGGCTGATGCTCGATTCCGGCTGTCAGTTAAGCGCCAGCGATCTGGTCATCACCACTGGCTGCCACGAAGCGCTGTCCACCAGCATCCACGCGATCTGCGAGCCGGGTGACATCGTCGCGGTTGACTCGCCGAGCTTCCACGGCGCCATGCAGACCCTCAAAGGCCTGGGCATGAAAGCCCTGGAAATCCCCACCGACCCGCTCACCGGCATCAGCCTCGACGCCCTTGAACTGGCGCTGGAACAGTGGCCGATCAAGGCCATTCAGCTCACCCCAAACTGCAATAACCCGCTCGGCTACGTAATGCCCGAGTCGCGCAAACGCGCGTTGCTGACGTTGGCCCAGCGTTTCGACGTGGCGATCATCGAAGACGATGTGTACGGCGAACTGGCCTATACCTACCCGCGCCCGCGCACGATCAAGTCCTTCGATGAAGACGGCCGCGTGTTGCTCTGCAGCTCGTTCTCCAAGACCCTGGCGCCGGGGCTGCGCATCGGCTGGGTGGCACCAGGCCGATATCTCGAGCGGGTGCTGCACATGAAATACATCAGCACCGGATCCACCGCGCCGCAACCGCAGATCGCCATCGCCGAATTCATCAAGGCCGGCCATTTCGAGCCGCACTTGCGGCGTATGCGCATGCAGTACCAGCGCAATCGTGACGCGATGATCGACTGGGTAACGCGCTACTTTCCCGCCGGCACTCGCGCCAGTCGACCGCAAGGCAGCTTCATGCTCTGGGTGGAACTGCCGGAGGGCTTCGACACGCTGAAACTGAATCGCGCACTGCACGATCAGGGCGTACAGATTGCCGTTGGCAGCATCTTTTCCGCCTCGGGCAAGTACCGCAATTGTCTGCGGATGAACTACGCTGCCAAACCAACAGCGCAGATCGAAGAAGCGGTGCGCAAGGTCGGCGCTGCGGCAATCAAATTACTCGCTGAGACCGACTGACCTTTTTTGCGCGCCCGGCGTCCAAATTGCCGACCTCAGCCGCCAACCGGAACGACCCTACGTGAGCTTCAGACAGCCCTTACTCGCTTTACTGATACTCGCCTCGTTCCTCAGCGGCTGCGCCAGCCTCGATGTGCCGCGCGAACCAAGCCAGGCATTGCCAGCGTCGGAATCCAGCTTCGGCCGTTCGATTCAGGCTCAGGCCGCTCCCTACAAAGGGCAGTCGGGGTTTCGCCTGCTCTCCGACAGTGGCGAGGCGTTTACCGCCCGCGCCGAGCTGATTCGTCATGCGCAGGTCAGCCTCGACTTGCAGTACTACATCGTCCATGACGGCATCAGCACGCGAATGCTGGTGGAGGAAGTGCTCAAGGCGGCCGACCGTGGCGTGCGCGTGCGCATCCTGCTCGACGACACCACCAGCGACGGCCTCGACCAGATCATCGCGACGCTGGCGGCACATCCGCAGATCCAGATTCGTTTGTTCAATCCGTTGCACCTGGGGCGCAGCACCGGCGTAACGCGCGCGGCCGGGCGACTGTTCAACCTGTCCGTGCAGCACCGGCGCATGCACAACAAACTGTGGCTGGCGGACAATAGCGCGGCCATCGTCGGCGGGCGCAATCTGGGCGATGAATATTTCGACGCCGAACCCAACCTGAATTTCACCGACATCGACATGCTCAGCATCGGCCCGGTGGCCGAACAGCTCGGACACAGTTTCGACCAGTACTGGAACAGCGCGCTGAGCAAGCCGATCGACGAATTCCTCTCCAGCCAACCGACCGCCGCCGACCTGCAAAACACGCGCACACGCCTGGAAGAATCGCTGGAAGAAACCCGCAAGCAAAACCACGCGCTCTATCAACAGTTGATGAAGTTCACCACCGACCCGCGCATGGACATCTGGCGCAAGGAGCTGATCTGGGCCTGGAACCAGGCGTTGTGGGATGCGCCGAGCAAGGTCCTGTCCAAGGGCGAACCGGATCCGCATCTGCTGCTGACCACACAACTGGCGCCGGAACTGACCGGCGTCAGCAAAGAGCTGATCATGATTTCCGCCTACTTTGTGCCCGGCCAGCCGGGGCTGGTCTACCTGACCGGGCGCGCCGATGCCGGAGTCTCCGTGAGCCTGCTGACCAATTCACTGGAGGCCACTGACGTGCCGGCGGTGCATGGCGGTTACGCGCCCTATCGCAAGGCGTTGCTTGAACACGGGGTGAAACTCTATGAACTGCGCCGCCAGCCTGGGGATAACTACGGCAGCGGGCCGCGGGTGTTCTACAGCAAGTCGTTTCGCGGCTCGGATTCCAGCCTGCACAGCAAGGCGATGATCTTTGATCGACGCAAATCGTTTATCGGCTCGTTCAATTTCGACCCGCGCTCGGTGCTGTGGAACACCGAAGTCGGCGTGCTCGTCGACAGCCCGGAACTGGCCGAGCACGTCCGCGCACTAGCGTTGCAAGGCATGGCGCCGACCTTGAGTTATCAGGCGAAACTCGAGGACGGCAAGGTCGTCTGGGTCACCGAAGACAACGGCCAGATGCATACCCTGACCAAGGAACCGGGGAGCTGGTGGCGGCGCTTCAACTCATGGTTCAGCACCAGCGTTGGCCTCGAGCGGATGCTGTAAGTTGGTGATCCCTTGTGGGAGCGAGCCTGCTCGCGAAAACGGTTTCACATCCAGCAAATGAGCTGACTGATGCACCGCTTTCGCGAGCAGGCTCGCTCCCACAGGAATGCGCTCAGGCAGCTTCTGCCGTTGTGCCAAAGGCGCCTTGGCGCAACAACAAAAGCACCAGACCAAACGCCCCAGCCGCCATCAACAGCGGCAACGCATGACCATTGATCCACTGACTGCCCGCCCCTGCCGCCAACGGCCCGACCAGACAACCGACACCCCACAACTGCGCGATATGCGCATTGGCGCGGACCAGCGCATCGTCTCGATAACGCTCGCCAATCAGAATCAGCGACAGGGTGAACAAACCGCCGGCACTGGCACCGAACAGCACCCACAGCGGCCAGATCAGCAGCGTGTCGAGCAACATCGGAATGGCCAGACTCGACAGCATCAACACCACCGCGCATCCGGCGAACAGCGTGCGCCGCGACAGGTAATCGGCCAACGCGCCGATCGGTAATTGCAGCAGCGCATCGCCGACCACCACGGTGCTGACCATGGCCAGCGCGATTTCGGCGGTGAACCCTTGTTGCAGGCAGTACACCGGCAGCAGCGTCAGAATCATCGCCTCGAACGCGGCGAACAACGACACCGCCCAGGCAATCGCCGGCAACTCACGGGCGAAGCCCCACAGATCACCAAAGGTCACGCTGTTGGCTTCACTGCTCGGCGCACCGCTGCGCCCCAGCAGCAGAAAGGGCGAGAGCGTGAGCAGGCCGACCCCGACCCAGAAACCGTAATCATGCTCGGTACCGAGCGCCCCCAGCAGCAACGGACCAGACAGTTGGCTCAGCGCATAGCTGCTGCCATACAGCGCCACCAGGCGCCCGCGCCACTGCTCGACCACCAATTGATTGATCCAGCTCTCGCCGAGGATGAACACGATGGTCAGGATCACCCCGATCAGCAGGCGCAGCAGCAACCAGATCGGATAACTCGGCAGCAGCGCCAGCAGGCCGATCGACAATGCCCCGGCCCACAGGCACAGACGCATCAGGTTCGCCGTGCCGAAATACGCGGCGAGATGGCTGGAAATCTTCGCCCCCAGCAGCACGCCGATTGCCGGCATGGCTGCCATCACACCGATGGCGAACGAGCCGTACCCCCAGCCCTCCAGGCGCAACGACACCAGCGGCATGCTGACCCCCAGGGCCAGGCCGACACTCAAGACAGACGCCAACACGGCGAAATACGTCGCCCACCGCATGTTCCACGCTCCTGTGGATATTTTTATATGCACCACAAAATCACTGTGGGAGCGAGCCCCTGTGGCGAGGGGATTTATCCCCGTTGGGTCGCGCAGCGGCCCCAAAACCTGCAACCACGATGTACCAGGTACACCGCGTGCAATGGTTTAGCGACTGCTTCGCAGCCGAACGGGGATAAATCCCCTCTCCACAGAGGCTCGCTCCCACAGGGGATCTCTGTTTGGTCAGGAAGCCCGGAGTAGCGGGCTCCCGTCAGCGGCTTACAGCTTGATCCACGTCGCCTTCAGCTCGGTGTACTTGTCGAAGGCATGCAGCGATTTGTCGCGACCGTTGCCCGACTGTTTGAAGCCACCGAACGGCGCGGTCATGTCGCCGCCATCGTACTGGTTGACCCACACGCTACCGGCGCGCAAGGCCTTGGCGGTCAGGTGCGCCTTGGAGATGTCCTGGGTCCACACCGCTGCGGCCAGACCATATGGCGTGTCGTTGGCGATCTGGATTGCTTCTTCGGCACTGTCGAAAGCGATCACCGACAACACCGGGCCGAAAATCTCTTCCTGGGCAATCTTCATCGCATTGCTCACACCATCGAAAATGGTTGGCTCAACGTAAGTGCCGCCGGTCTCCTGGAGGATGCGCTTGCCGCCGGCGACCAGTTTGGCGCCATCGCTATGGCCGGATTCGATGTACGACAGCACGGTGTTCATCTGCTGGGTATCGACCAGCGCACCGACGTTGGTCGCCGGGTCCAGCGGATTGCCCGGTTTCCAGGCTTTCAGCGCCTCGATGACCATCGGCAGAAATTTGTCCTTGATCGAACGCTCGACCAGCAGGCGCGAACCGGCGGTGCAGACTTCGCCCTGGTTGAAGGCGATGGCGCTGGCGGCGGATTCAGCGGCGGCCTGCAGGTCCGGCGCATCGGCGAAGACAATGTTCGGGCTCTTGCCGCCGGCTTCCAGCCAGACGCGTTTCATGTTCGATTCGCCGGCATAGACCATCAGTTGCTTGGCAATCTTGGTCGAGCCGGTGAATACCAGCGTGTCGACATCATTGTGCAGACCCAGCGCCTTGCCGACGGTGTGGCCATAGCCCGGCAGCACGTTGAGCACGCCTTTCGGAATCCCGGCTTCAATGGCCAGCGCAGCGATGCGGATGGCGGTCAGCGGCGACTTTTCCGACGGCTTGAGGATCACCGAGTTACCGGTCGACAGCGCCGGGCCGAGTTTCCAGCAGGCCATCATCAGCGGGAAGTTCCACGGCACGATAGCGCCGACCACGCCCACCGGCTCGCGAGTCACCAGCCCCAGTTGATCATGTGGAGTCGCCGCGACTTCGTCGTAGATCTTGTCGATCGCTTCGCCGCTCCAGCTCAACGCCTGCGCCGCACCCGGCACGTCGATGTACAGCGAATCGCTGATCGGCTTGCCCATGTCGAGGGTTTCCAGCAGCGCCAGTTCTTCGGCGTGCTGTTTCAACAGGCTCGCGAAGCGGATCATGGTGGCTTTGCGCTTGGTCGGCGCCAGGCGCGACCAGACGCCGGAATTGAAAGTGGCGCGGGCGTTTTCCACGGCACGGTCGGCGTCGGCGGCGTCACAGCTGGCGATCTTGCCGAGCAGACGGCCATCGACCGGGCTGATGCATTCGAAGGTTTCGCCGGAGACGGCGTCGGTGTATTCGCCATTCAGGAAGGCGCGGCCTTCGATTTTCAGATCGCGGGCGCGTTGTTCCCAGTCGGCACGAGTCAGGGTGGTCATTCGGGTGTCCTCCTCTTATTGAATACGAGCACCGCAAGCGCTGCGGCGCTGTTCAAGAATTCTGCCCGGCCAGCCTGCACTTTCGGCCCGAGGCACCCGCCACCCTAAACCAGCGACCGGGTTTGTTTCAATATATTTGACATAAGCTGGCCATACGGCCTTGCGGTGTTCATTTTAATAAACATAGACTTTGGCCCATTCCAGCCAATGCGCCGTCACTAGCGGAGAAAACAACAATGAACATCCAGAACGTCGTCGACATCAGCCTCGCCAGCAGCGAAGCCGAGCGCTATCGCCCGGACCCGGCGAAGGTGCTCAAGGGTGACCCTGAGCAGGCGGTGTTTCATCAATACGACAGCCCTTGTGGGCAAATGGGCGTGGGCGTGTGGGAAGGCGCGGTGGGTCAGTGGACGGTGAATTACACCGAACATGAGTACTGCGAGATTCTGCAGGGGGTTTCGGTGTTGCGTGACAGCGATGGCAATGCCAAGACTTTGCGCGCTGGTGATCGCTTCGTGATTCCGGCGGGGTTTCGCGGGACCTGGGAAGTGCTGGAGGCTTGCCGCAAGGTTTATGTGATCTTTGAACAGAAGGCTTGAGATGTTTGCTGGCTGATCGGCCCTTATCGCTGGCAAGCCAGCTCCCACAGGTTCTGTGCATGACACAGGTTCTGTGAAGACCGGAAATCAATGTGGGAGCTGGCTTGCCAGCGATAAGGCCCAACCGGTCACCGCAGAATCCAAGGCAAACAAAAAAGGCCCGTATCTCACGATACGGGCCTTTTTCGCAGTCAGGAAAATCAATTACTTGATTTTGCCTTCCTTGTACATCACGTGCTTGCGAACAACCGGATCATATTTCTTGATCTCGATTTTGTCCGGGGTAGTACGCTTGTTCTTGTCGGTAGTGTAGAAGTGACCAGTACCGGCGCTCGAAATCAAACGAATCAATTCACGCATGATTAGCTCCCTTAAATCTTGCCATCGCGGCGAAGTTCGGCGAGCACGACAGTGATGCCACGCTTGTCGATGATACGCATGCCTTTGGCAGATACGCGCAGACGCACAAAACGTTTCTCTTCTTCAACCCAGAAGCGGTGATGCTGCAGGTTCGGCAGGAAACGACGACGGGTTTTGTTGTTTGCGTGGGAAATGTTATTCCCAGTCACCGGACCCTTACCGGTAACTTGACATACTCTCGACATGCCTCAGCCCTCTAAAACCACATGCCCAACCCGGCATGGGTTGGCCGCTTAATCTCTCAGTCATTTGGCGCCAGGCGCCGCGTTTCTTTAGAGGTCTTACCGGCTACACCTACAGTGAAGGAACCGGGCCCCTAGAAAAGAGCGCTGCTTTATACCAGAAAGACCGGGGTGCAACAACAATCGGTGTGCAATCAATCGGCAAAAGGGCGATTTTTTCCGCCGCAGACGCCTTGGACAAAGGCTGCGGCCAGTTTTGACCACTCGTCGCAGAAATCCCGCCCTACAGCCGATTCAGACTTTTCATCTGGCTGCCTACGCTCGAAACCGCGCAAGAGTGCGCCTGAAAATGCAAAAAGGGGATAGTCATTTGCAATTCAGAGCTCTAGGGTAGGACTTTTCCAGACTGCACTTGCAGATGGGCCTTCGATCTGTAAAGGAAACCGACCATGCGCCTCGCTGCCCTACCCCTGTTACTCGCTCCGCTGTTGCTGAGCCCCCTCGCCCAGGCCGCCGCGTTGAGCGTGTGTACCGAGGCCAGCCCCGAAGGGTTCGACGTGGTGCAGTACAACTCGCTGACCACCACCAATGCTTCGGCTGACGTACTGATGAACCGCTTGGTGGATTTCGACACCGCCAGTGGCAAGGTCATCCCGAGCCTCGCCGACAGCTGGGAAGTCAGCACCGACGGCCTCACCTATGTGTTCAAACTGCACCCGCAGGTGAAATTTCACACAACCGACTACTTCAAGCCGAGCCGCGAGCTGAGTGCCGAGGACGTCAAATTCAGCTTCGACCGCATGCTTGACCCGGCCAACCCGTGGCACAAAGTCGCCCAGAGCGGCTTCCCCCATGCGCAGTCGATGCAACTGCCGAGCCTGATCAAGAAGATCGACGCCCTCGACCCGCTGACCGTGCGCTTTACCCTCGACCATCCGGATTCGACCTTCCTCGCGACCCTGAGCATGGGCTTCGCCTCGATCTACTCCGCCGAATATGCCGACAAACTGATGAAGGCCGGCGCCACCGACAAACTCAACAGCCAGCCGATCGGCACCGGCCCGTTCGTGTTCAATCGCTTCCAGAAAGACGCGGCGATTCGCTACAAGGCCAATCCGGACTATTTCCGTGGCAAGCCTGCCGTCGACCCGTTGATTTTCGCCATCACGCCGGACGCCAACGTGCGCCTGCAAAAGCTGCGGCGCAATGAATGCCAGATTGCCCTGTCGCCAAAACCATTGGACGTACAGGCTGCGCTGAAGGAACCGTCGCTGAAAGTCGAAAAGACTGACGCGTTCATGACCGCTTTCGTGGGCATCAACAGCCAGCATCCGCCACTGGACAAACCGGAAGTGCGCCAGGCGATCAACCTCGCTTTCGACAAGGCCAACTACATCAAAGCCGTGTTCGAGGACACCGCCGAAGCGGCCAACGGCCCGTACCCGCCGAACACTTGGAGCTATGCCAAGAACCTGCCGGGCTATCCGCACGACGTGGCCAAGGCCAAGGCGCTGCTGGCCAAGGCCGGCTTGAAGGATGGCTTCCAGACCACAATCTGGACGCGTCCATCAGGCAGCCTGCTCAACCCGAACCCAAGTCTCGGCGCGCAGATGTTGCAGTCGGATCTGGCCGAGATCGGCATCCAGGCGGAGATCCGCGTGATCGAGTGGGGCGAACTGATTCGCCGCGCCAAGGCCGGCGAACACGACCTGCTGTTCATGGGCTGGGCCGGTGACAACGGCGACCCAGACAACTTCCTCACTCCGCAGTTTTCCTGCGCAGCAGTGAAGTCCGGGACCAACTTCGCGCGGTACTGCAACGCCGATCTGGACAAGCTGATCAGCGCCGGCAAGACCACCAGCGAGCAGGGCGTGCGCACCAAGCTGTATGAACAGGCACAGGCGCAGATCCAGCAGCAGGCGTTGTGGCTGCCATTGGCGCACCCGACGGCGTATGCGCTGACGCGCAAGGACATCAACGGCTATTCGGTGAGCCCGTTCGGTCGGCAAGACTATTCCAGGGTCAACCTCAAATAACCTGCCCTGCACAAAACCTGTGGATGGCATCAAACCTGTGGGAGCGAGCCTGCTCGCGAAGCCGGTCTGTCAGCAAACAATGATGCTGACTGATACAACGCCTTCGCGAGCAGGCTCGCTCCCACAAGGTCCGGAATTGGCACCGAGAACTACATCCAGCCACACTCCGCCATCGACAGCGGTTCGCCGTCTCCGACGATGAAGTGATCAAGCACTCGCACGTCAATCAGCTCCAGCGCTTTCTGCAGGCGCTTGGTCAGCAGCCGATCGGCCTGACTCGGATCGGTGTTGCCGGACGGGTGGTTGTGACAGAGGATCACCGCTGCGGCGTTATTGGCCAGCGCGCGCTTCACCACCTCCCTAGGGTGCACGCTGGTATTGTCGATAGAGCCGCGAAACAGCGCCTCGAAATTCAGCACCTGATGCTTTGAATCGAGAAACAGGCAGCCGAACACCTCGTGCGGCTCGTGCCGCAGCATCGCCTTGAGGTAATCGCGGACGACCTGTGGGTTCTCCAGTGCCGGCTTCTGTCGTGAGCGCTCGGCCAGATGGCGCTTGCTCATTTCCTGCGCGGCTTGCAGCTGGGCGAATTTGGCCGGGCCGAGGCCCATTTGTTTGCTGAATGCGTCCTGATCGGCCTCGAGCAGCAAACGCAGGCCACCGAATTGCGTCAGCAGATGTCTGGCAAGGTCGACTGCGCTTTTTCCGGGCAATCCGGTGCGCAGAAAAATCGCCAACAGCTCAGCGTCCGAAAGACTCCCTGCGCCGTGTTCCAACAGCCTTTCCCGCGGCCGTTCCGCCGCCGGCCAATCGCGAATACTCATAGCACCTCCTTGTCTGTGGGCGCCGCTGTTCCGTAGCGGTCGCTGTGATATCGTAGCCCATCTTTTTGGCGGTCGATTCAACCCTGGGGAGGGGCATCGCACCGCCGTCATCAACGAAATGAAAGGCAGACCTATGCAGCGGCTGTATCGGAAACGCATCGTTCTGGGCGTCGGCGGCGGCATTGCGGCCTACAAGAGCGCCGATCTGGTTCGCCGCCTGATCGACCAGGGTGCCGAAGTGCGCGTGGTCATGACCCATGGCGGCGCCGAATTCATCACCCCGCTGACCATGCAGGCCCTGTCGGGCCACCCGGTTCACCTCGACTTGCTCGACCCTGCCGCCGAAGCCGCCTTGGGCCATATCGAGCTGGCGAAATGGGCCGATCTGGTGCTGATCGCCCCGGCCACCGCCGACCTGATCGCCCGCCTGGCCCAAGGGATTGCCAACGATCTGCTGACCACGCTGGTGTTGGCCACCGACGCTGTGGTTGCTGTCGCGCCAGCAATGAATCAGGCGATGTGGCGCGACCCGGCGACCCAGGCCAACCTGCAACTGTTGGAGAGCCGTGGCCTGAAGACTTTCGGCCCGGCCTCGGGCAGCCAGGCCTGCGGCGACGTCGGCATGGGCCGCATGATGGAAGCCACCGATCTGGCACTGCTCGCCGCCGATTGCTTCCAGCGCCAGGCATTGACCGGCAAGCATGTGGTGATCACCGCCGGTCCGACTCAGGAAAACATCGACCCGGTGCGCTACATCACCAACCACAGCTCGGGAAAAATGGGCTTTGCCCTCGCCGAAGCAGCCGTGGAAGCCGGCGCCCGTGTCACTTTGATCAGCGGCCCGGTGCACTTGCCGACGCCTGATCGCGTGACGCGGATCGATGTGGTCAGCGCGCGCGACATGCTCGCCGCCTGCGAATCAGCCATGCCTTGCGACGTGTTCATCTCGTCGGCAGCGGTGGCGGACTACCGCCCTGAAGTCGTCGCCCCGCATAAACTCAAGAAAGATCCTACGAGCGGTGACGGCTTCGTCCTGCAAATGGTGCGCAACCCGGACATCCTTGCCACCATCGCGACCCGTCCCGACCGTCCGTTCAGTGTCGGCTTCGCTGCCGAAACCGAACACCTGCTCGACTACGCTGCACGCAAGCTGAAGGACAAGAATCTCGATCTGATCGTCGCCAACGACGTCGCCAACCCGAGCATCGGTTTCAACAGCGAAGAAAACGCCTGCAGCGTCATCGACCGTGAGCTGCACGCCACGGTTTTCGCCCAGACCAGCAAGAGCAAGATCGCTCGCCAACTGGTCACTTTTATCGCCGAACGTCTGAACCAGGTTTAATTTACATGCACGCTTTGCAAGCCAAGATCCTCGATCCACGCATCGGTACCGAATTCCCGCTGCCGCAATACGCCACGCCGGGCTCCGCCGGCCTCGACCTGCGCGCCATGCTGGAACAGGACATCGTGATCAAACCGGGTGAAACCGTGCTGATTCCCACCGGCCTGTCGGTCTATATCGGCGACCCGAATCTCGCCGCGCTGATCCTGCCGCGCTCGGGCATGGGCCACAAACATGGCATCGTGCTCGGCAATCTGGTCGGCCTGATCGACTCCGACTACCAGGGCCCGCTGATGGTCTCCTGCTGGAACCGCGGCCAGAGCGACTTCACCATGACCGTCGGCGAACGTCTGGCGCAATTGGTGCTCGTGCCGGTGGTGCAGGCGCATTTCGAAATGGTTGAAGAGTTTGTCGAGACCGAGCGCGGTACCGGTGGTTTTGGCCATACCGGCACCAAATAAACGGATAAAAATTATTGTGGTGAGGGGGTTTATCCCCTCACCACAAAAAATGCGCTACATCGGCAGCAGGTTTTAACACCGTAAATCAAGGTTTTGCCGGCCGAAAGCCACGCCAGCCGGGGCGTCATGGCCCTTTCATAGCACGAACTCTCTGTGGAAAACGCCGTCATACCCTTCAGTTTGAGCCTGCCGTCGAACATTTCGCCGGTCTGTCCCGCCCTTTTCGAGATGGAGCATGCCCACAGATGAGCACCCCCGCCAAAATCGCCCCGAAGCTGCCTGACAGTATTTTCCGCGCCTACGACATTCGTGGCACCGTGCCGGAATACCTCAATGGTGAAACCGCTTACTGGATCGGCCGTGCCATCGGCTCGCAGAGCCTGGCCCAGGGCGAACCGAATGTGTCGGTCGGTCGCGACGGCCGCCTGTCCGGCCCGGAGCTGGTCGCGGAACTCATTCGCGGCATCGCCGAGAGCGGTTGCCACGTCAGCGATGTCGGCCTGGTGCCAACGCCAGCGCTGTACTACGCGGCCAACGTGCTCGCCGGCAAGTCCGGGGTAATGCTCACCGGTAGCCACAACCCGTCGAACTACAACGGTTTCAAAATCGTCATCGCCGGCGACACCCTCGCCAACGAGCAGATTCAGGTGCTCCACGAGCGCATCAAGAACAATGACCTGAGCAGCGGCCAGGGCAGCGTCACCCAAGTCGAAATCCTCGACCGCTACAACACCGAAATCGTCCAGGACATCAAACTGGCCCGCCGCCTGAAAGTCGTGGTCGACTGCGGCAACGGCGCGGCCGGCGTGATCGCCCCGCAACTGATCGAAGCGCTGAACTGCGAAGTCATCCCGCTGTTCTGCGAAGTCGACGGCAATTTCCCTAACCATCACCCGGACCCGGGCAAACCGGAAAACCTTGTCGACCTGATCGCCAAGGTCAAGGAAACCAACGCCGATATCGGCCTGGCCTTCGACGGCGACGGCGACCGCGTCGGCGTGGTGACCAACACCGCCAGCATCGTCTACCCGGACCGTCTGCTGATGCTGTTCGCTCGCGACGTAGTGGCGCGTAACCCGGACGCGGAAATCATCTTCGACGTTAAATGCACCCGCCGTTTGGTGCCGCTGATCAAGGAATACGGCGGTCGGCCGCTAATGTGGAAGACCGGTCACTCGTTGATCAAAAAGAAAATGAAACAATCCGGCGCGCTGTTGGCCGGCGAAATGAGCGGGCACATCTTCTTCAAGGAGCGCTGGTTCGGTTTCGACGACGGCATCTACAGCGCCGCACGTCTGCTGGAGATCCTCAGCAAGGAAAAATCCACTGCGGAAGAGCTGTTTGCGACCTTCCCGAACGATATTTCCACGCCGGAAATCAATATCCATGTGACCGAAGAGAGCAAATTCAGCATCATTGATGCACTGCACGATGCTCAGTGGGGCGAAGGCGCCGACCTGACCACCATCGACGGCGTGCGGGTCGATTACGCCAAAGGCTGGGGCCTGGTGCGCGCATCCAACACCACACCGGTGCTGGTGCTGCGCTTCGAGGCCGATGACGAGGCTGAATTGCAGCGCATCAAGGATGTGTTCCACGCCCAACTGAAACGCGTTGCACCTGATCTCCAACTACCGTTCTGATCCACCCGGAGCCCTGAATGACCCTCGAACGCGAAGCCGCCGCCAACACTGCCAAGGTCCTGTCCGAAGCGCTGCCTTACATCCGACGCTATGTCGGCAAGACCCTGGTGATCAAATACGGCGGCAACGCGATGGAAAGCGAGGAGCTGAAAACCGGCTTCGCCCGCGACATCGTGCTGATGAAAGCCGTGGGCATCAACCCGGTGGTCGTGCACGGTGGCGGCCCGCAGATCGGTGACCTGCTCAAGCGCCTGTCGATCGAAAGCCATTTCGTCGACGGCATGCGCGTTACCGACGCGGCGACCATGGACGTGGTGGAAATGGTCCTTGGCGGTCAGGTCAACAAAAGCATCGTCAACCTGATCAACCGCCATGGCGGCAGCGCCATCGGCCTGACCGGTAAGGATGCCGGGCTGATTCGCGCGAAGAAGCTCACCGTCTCCCGTCAGACCCCGGAGATGACCCAGCCGGAAATCATCGACATCGGCCACGTTGGCGAAGTCGTCGGCATCAACACCGAACTGCTGAACCTGCTGGTCAAAGGCAACTTCATCCCGGTCATCGCGCCGATTGGCGTCGGTGAGAACGGCGAGTCGTACAACATCAACGCCGACCTGGTGGCGGGCAAGGTTGCCGAAGCGCTGAAAGCTGAAAAGCTGATGCTGCTGACCAACATTGCCGGCCTGATGGACAAGTCGGGCACCGTGTTGACCGGCCTGAGCACGCAGCAGGTCGACGACCTGATCGCCGATGGCACGATCTACGGCGGCATGCTGCCGAAGATCCGCTGCGCTCTGGAAGCGGTTCAGGGTGGCGTAGGCAGTTCGTTGATCATCGACGGTCGTGTGCCGAACGCGATTCTGCTGGAAATCTTCACCGATACTGGCGTGGGCACGCTGATCAGTAATCGCAAGCGTCCTTGATGGCTGATCGCTGAAAGCAAAAGATCGCAGCCTTCGGCAGCTCCTACAGGGATTTCGCACACGCGAGAATCCGCTTTGTAGGAACTGACGAAGGCTGCGATCTTTTTTGTGCGCGCAGGAAAAGCCTGACTCGACACAGCGAAACGTCCGACATCCCTTCAGAATAAATCTCCCTAGGATCTTCCTCTCATCCAACGGAGATTCACTCATGCAGAAAGATTACGTTCCCTACGGCAGCGATGTTTCAGCAGGCACCTACGAATGCGTGGACTGCGGACATCGTTATTCCAATCAAGCCAAAACCTCTATGCCGCCCTGCCCGCAGTTCAGGAAAACGGCGCATGTCCTGAACGGTTGGAAAACCCTCACCGGCCAAGGTGACGCCCCACAAGATCCGTACCCGGAAAAATCCGAAAAGCCGGCTGCCAGCAAAAAATAATCCCGGAGCGCCTGAGCCATGCAGATCTCGTTCACGATCGACGCCGACGCTTTCGAGCAGGAACAGAAGGAACCGGTGAAAAAGACCTTGCGCATCGGCGACGCTGAAATCGCCCATGCGCTGGAGCGCATCGCCAAGGCCAGCCTGACCGAATACCTGAAAATGCTGGTCGAGGGCGGCATGCCCAGCCGGGCGGACGAAGCCAAGCAGGATCGCCTGCTGTATCTGATTCAGAGTTACTTCGGGCAAACCCTGCCGACCGAATCGCAGATCTCGACAATCTTTCAGCTGACCCAGAGCCAAAGCAAAACCCTGCTGAAAAACACCGTTTCGCGTTTTCGCAACCAGCTCGACGACATCCTGCAGCACAGCATGCGCGCCGTAATCGAGTCCGCCGAACATGCGCAAAACGTGTTTCTGGTGGTGATCAGCTCGGACGTGATCCGCGATGAATTGAACATGCTCATCACCCAGAACGAGCCGACCTTCAAACCCATCACCAAACGCAAGGCCAGCGCCGGGCAATTCGAGATCAGCGAAGATTCCCACGCATTGCTCTGTGCAACGCTGGGTCTGAATGCCGTTCAGTGACATCGTCGCGGTCAGTGGCTTGCTGCTGACCCTGACCACGTTCATGTTCAATCTGGCGTGGCCGGCGCTCAATGAAGCGCTGGCTGAAGATGAATTTCAAAAAGGTTCGCAGGCCCGCAAGCGCAGTCGAGACAAGGTGATGGCTGCTTTCTACTGGCGAGCATTGCCATTGACGTGTGCTTTTGTGGCGCTGTTTTACGTTAACTTGCCGGCAGCAGTCGGGATCATGCGCAGCAGCACGCTGGACCTGTGGGATTTCGATGTGGATCGCACGCTGTACGTGATGGTGGTTGTAGCGCTGCTGGTTTTTGCGCTGGTGAACGCTGCATTGGCGCTGAGACTGCTGATGAAATGGCGAAGCCTGCGTTGATCGCCAACAAAAAGACCCGGCTCAGCCTGACTGAACCGGGTCTTTTTGCTGTGGGAGCGAGCCTGCTCGCGAAAGCGTAATTTGCCTCACATCGCTGACAGGTGACGGCCATTCGCGAGCAGGCTCGCTCCCACATTGGTCAAACGCCAAATTGGGCGCGGTACGCTTCCACGGCTGGCAGGTGCTGCTTGAGCTGCGGATCGTCGGCGAGGAATTCCAGCACCTGATTCAGCGAAACAATGCTGATCACCGGGATGCCGAAGTCGCGCTCGACTTCCTGGATCGCCGACAGTTCGCCGTTGCCGCGCTCCTGACGGTTCAGTGCGATCAGCACACCAGCGGCCTTGGCGCCGTCCTGGGAAGCGATGATCTGCATCACTTCACGAATGGCGGTGCCGGCGGTGATCACGTCGTCGATGATCAGCACGTCGCCGGTCAGCGGCGCGCCAACCAGGCTACCGCCCTCGCCGTGGGCCTTGGCTTCCTTGCGGTTGAAGCACCATGGCAGGTCACGGTCGTGATGTTCGGCCAGCGCAACGGCGGTCGTGGCCGCCAGCGGAATGCCCTTATAAGCCGGGCCAAACAGAACGTCGAAGGAGATGCCGCTCTCGGCGATGGCGGCGGCGTAGAAACGCCCAAGCTGCGCCAGGGCCGAACCTGAGTTGAACAGGCCGGCGTTGAAGAAGTAGGGACTGGTGCGCCCGGACTTCAGGGTGAACTCACCGAAGCGCAAAACGCCGCGATCGATGGCAAAACGAATGAAATCGCGCTGATACGCTTGCATGAAAAAAACCCCAAATACCACGGATTTAGCTAATTAGCTTGACGCCGTGTATCATACACGCACGCGATTTTTGGGGCCATTTATGCGGATCATCAGTGTGAACGTCAATGGTATTCAGGCGGCAGTCGAGCGCGGTTTGCTCAGTTGGCTGCAAGCCCAGAATGCCGACGTCATCTGCCTGCAGGACACCCGTGCCTCCGCCTTTGAACTGGATGACCCAGCCTTCCAACTGGATGGCTACTTCCTTTATGCCTGCGATGCTGAAGTCCCTGCCCAAGGCGGCGTGGCTTTGTATTCGCGGTTGCAACCGAAGGCTGTCATCAGCGGTCTCGGTTTCGAGACGGCCGACCGCTACGGGCGCTACCTGCAAGCAGACTTCGACAAAGTCAGTATTGCCACCTTGCTGTTTCCTTCGGGGATGAACGGCGATGAGGACTTGAACCAGAAGTTCAAGCTCATGGACGATTTCGGCAAGTACCTGGACAAACAGCGACGCAAACGTCGCGAGTACATTTATTGTGGCTCGCTGTACGTTGCGCAGCAGAAACTCGACATCAAGAACTGGCGCGACAGCCAGCAATCTCCAGGCTTCCTGGCGCCGGAACGCGCCTGGATGGACGAGATTGTCGGCAACATGGGCTATGTCGATGCGCTGCGCGAAGTCAGCCGCGAAGGCGACCAGTACAGCTGGTGGCCGGATAACGAACAGGCCGAGATGCTCAATCTGGGCTGGCGTTTCGATTATCAGATCCTGACCCCGGGCCTGCGTCGCTCGGTGCGCAGTGCACGCCTGCCGCGTCAGCCACGGTTCTCGCAGCACGCGCCGTTGATCGTCGACTACGACTGGACGCTGACCATCTAAGCGTCCTCGCAGCCAAAAAAATGCCCGCATCGTGAGATGCGGGCATTTTTTATGCGCCGTGCTTTCTAGACGGCAGCGAAGAATGGCAAGGCCAGGTACAGCTTGATCACGATGACGTTAACGATATCGATGAAGAACGCTCCTACCATCGGCACTACCAGAAACGCGATCTGCGATGGCCCATAGCGCTGCGTCACCGCTTGCATGTTGGCAATCGCCGTCGGCGTGGCGCCCAGACCGAAGCCGCAATGTCCCGCAGCCAGCACTGCGGCATCGTAGTTGCTGCCCATCACCCGGAACGTCACGAAAATCGCGAACAGAGCCATGACCAGCGCCTGCACGGCCAGGATGATGAAGATCGGCAA
This sequence comes from Pseudomonas sp. Marseille-Q5117, assembly GCF_946901175.1. Taxonomy (NCBI): domain Bacteria; kingdom Pseudomonadati; phylum Pseudomonadota; class Gammaproteobacteria; order Pseudomonadales; family Pseudomonadaceae; genus Pseudomonas; species Pseudomonas sp. Marseille-Q5117. The sequence continues at coordinate 315,452 of NZ_CAMPPP010000003.1, forward strand.
TGCCAGCGCCGCCAGATCCCATAATTTCAGCGACATCAGCGCGATCGCGAGAAACAACGAGAGGCTGACATTTCCGAGCACGGAAACTTCACGCTCGAACACCTGATACAAGCCAAGTGCTGACAGACTGTTGCGCAACACCACACCCACAAACAGCACGCAAACAAACGTCGGCAGTTCGAATGCAGTGCCGTGCAGCAAACCATTCAAAAGATTGCCCACGAGCAGGCTGACGGCAATCAGCGCCAGCGTCTCGACGAACGAAAACGGCGTGATCGAGCGTTCCTTGTTCGGCTGTTCAAAACCTCTTGGCAGTCGCGGCGCTTGCTGGGGACTGCAGCCCGGTACTTGCACGCGCTTGATCAGCAACCGGGCGACGGGCCCACCGATCAACCCGCCCAGCACCAGACCGAACGTCGCTGAGGCCAGCGCCAGCTCCGAAGCCGAAGCCAGGCCATATTTCTCGCTGAACACCGCGCCCCATGCAGCGCCAGTGCCGTGACCGCCAGCGAGCGTGATCGAGCCTGTCAGCAAGCCCATCAAAGGGTCGAGCCCGAGCAGGGTTGCCAATCCGATGCCCATGGCGTTCTGCACCACCAGCAAGCCAATGACCGCCAGCAGGAAGATGCCGACGATGCGCCCGCCCTTTTTCAGACTGGCAAGGTCGGCACTCAAGCCAATCGTGGCAAAGAACGCCAACATCAACGGTGTTTGCAATGATGTATCGAAGCGGACTTCTATATCGAAAGTGCGCAATATCAACAAGAGCAAGGCAACCACCAGGCCGCCCGCTACCGGTTCAGGAATATTGTAACTTCGCAGAAAGCCGACACGCGTAACAAGCCCGCGTCCGAGCAGTAGTACTAAAGAAGCGGCCACGAGCGTGCCGTAGAAATCGAGCTCAATCATGTGGATTATTCTTGGCTGAGTATTCACGAGGCGAGCGTTTACCTGGGCTCGACGGGTGAACCGGCTGATTTTATCAACACTGATTACTGGGGAATTCAAGTGCCATCGATGGCCTGAACATATCGGAATGTTTCAACCGAAACATTACATTGGGCAACTTTAACAACCCGCTCGCGTCAATAACAAGAACGAGAATAAGCACGTGGTCGATCAGTTGTGACCAAAGATGTAATGAAGAAATATCAATAAATAAATGCCAAACCGCACATCGACAACAGAGTAGTCCTACAACAAAGACCAATTATTGAGTTGCACAAATAAAAATGCCCCGATAAGTCGGGGCATTTCCATATAGCGATACAACAGACTGTTACTTGATCAGTCGCCAAGTGAACGGATATCTGTACGGGAAACCTTCGTTGGCTTTGACCCCTGCAATGATCGTCAGGACCAGTGCGGCGATCGCCAGCAAGCCAAACAGGAAGAAACCAATGATCAGCAGCATGAGCAGGAAGCAGATCATCGAGGCAATGGCGACAGTGATCTGAAAATTCAGCGCTTCTTTGCCCTGTGCATCGATAAAAGGGTCCTTCTCGCGCTTCATCTGCCAAAGGATCAGCGGCCCGATCAGATTGCCGAACGGAATCCAGATCCCCAGCAAGGCGGACAAGTGACAGAACATCGCCCACTGGCGAACCTCCTGGCTCGGTTTGGGCAGCAACTCTTGCTCATCACTCATCACGTCCTCCTTGTGGTCAAAAACCTCAGTCGGCCAGCGCAGCCTTCTGCAATTCGAAGATTTCGTTCATGCCCTGCTTGGCCAGTTCCAGCATGGCATTGAGCTCGTCAGGCTGGAACGGCGCGCCTTCAGCGGTGCCCTGCACTTCGATGAAGCCGCCGGTGCTGGTCATCACCACGTTCAGGTCGGTTTCAGCTGCAGAATCTTCAAGATAGTCCAGATCCAGCACCGGCTCGCCCTGGTACATGCCGACCGAGACCGCACCGATCATCTGCTTGAGCGGGTCACCGCCTTTCAGGCCGCCGCGCTTCTTGATCACTTTCAAGGCATCGACCAGCGCAACCATGGCGCCGGTGATGGACGCGGTGCGAGTGCCGCCATCGGCCTGGATCACGTCGCAATCGACGTACAGGGTCACGTCGCCGAGCTTGGACATGTCCAGCGCTGCACGCAGGGAACGACCGATCAGGCGCTGGATTTCCAGAGTACGCCCGCCCTGCTTGCCACGACTGGCTTCACGCTGGTTACGCTCGCCGGTGGCGCGCGGCAGCATGCCGTACTCGGCAGTCAACCAGCCCTGGCCCTGGCCTTTGAGGAAGCGCGGCACGCCGTTCTCGACGCTGACAGTGCAGATGACTTTGGTGTCACCGAATTCGACCAGTACGGATCCCTCGGCGTGTTTGGTGTAGTTGCGGGTGATGCGGATCGAGCGGAGCTGATCGGCAGCGCGACCACTTGGACGTTTCATAGGGATACCTGTACTGAGGACGGAAAACTGCCGAGCATTATAGAGCGCCGCACCGCGAGTGGGCACTGGTTAAAACCGCCGGCCGACGACCGAAGCCCCCCAAGCGCGCATAACCGACGGGCTGCAGCGCTTTGTCACACCGTGTGTTTGGGCGCATTCGCCGCACTGCGCTACAATCCTGCGCCTTTGCTGCCAGTCGGCTTAAATTCATTGAAATCGCGCCTGCGAAACAGCGTTTCGCGCCGATCTGCATTGCGAGGTCACCGCCATGGTGCACAGCATGACCGCCTTCGCCCGCGTCGAGAAAGCCGGCGTTCAGGGCACCCTGAGCTGGGAACTGCGCTCGGTCAACAGCCGCTATCTGGAACCGCACCTGCGCTTGCCCGAATCGTTCCGCGACCTCGAAGGCGCCGTGCGTGAAGCGCTGCGTCAGGGCCTGTCGCGGGGCAAACTCGAATGCACGCTGCGCTTCACCGAAGAAAGCACCGGCAAACCGCTGCAAGTGGACCGCGAGCGCGCCGCGCAACTGGTGGCCGCTGCGGAAACCGTTGCCGGGCTGATCAAGAATCCGGCTGCGCTGAATCCGCTGGAAGTGCTGGCCTGGCCCGGCGTGCTGGTGGCCGATGCGACCGACCCGCAAGCGCTGAATGCCGAAGCGCTGGCGCTGTTCAATCAGGGCTTGAAGGATCTGAAGGCTGGCCGCGAGCGCGAAGGCGCGGAGCTGGCTCGCTTGATCAACGACCGCCTGACTTCCATCGAAGAAGACGTGGTAACCCTGCGTGAACTGGTGCCGCAGATGCTCGCCACCCAGCGCCAGAAGGTCCTCGATCGCTTTGCCGATATGAAGGCCGAGCTCGACCCGCAGCGCCTGGAACAGGAAATGGTCATCCTCGCGCAAAAAAGCGACGTGGCCGAAGAACTGGATCGCCTGAGCACTCACATCATCGAAGTTCGCCGGGTGCTCAAGTCCGGTGGGGCCGCCGGGCGGCGTCTGGACTTCCTGATGCAGGAGCTCAACCGCGAAGCCAACACACTGGGCTCCAAAGCCTTCGACCCGCGCAGCACCCAGGCCGCCGTCAACCTCAAGGTGTTGATCGAGCAGATGCGCGAACAAGTGCAAAATATTGAGTAAGGCTACCCTGACATGACCCAACACACCGGCACCCTGTACATCATTTCCGCGCCATCGGGCGCGGGCAAGAGCAGTCTGGTCAAGGCGTTGACCGACGCCGATGCGGAGATCCGCGTTTCCGTTTCGCACACCACCCGCGCCATGCGCCCGGGCGAAGTGGACGGCGTGAACTACCACTTCGTAACCCGCGAAGAGTTCGTGAAGATGGGCGAGCACGGAGACTTTCTTGAGCGCGCCGAAGTCTTCGGCAACTTCTACGGTACCTCGCAAAGCCGCCTGCAGCAAACCCTGGACGAAGGTCACGACCTGATTCTGGAAATCGACTGGCAAGGCGCCGAGCAAGTGCGCAAGCTGATGCCGCAGGCGCGCTCGATCTTCATCCTGCCGCCGTCGCTGCAAGCCCTGCACCAGCGCCTGACCAACCGTGGCCAGGACAGCGACGAGATCATCGACGGCCGCATGCGCGAGGCGGTCAGCGAGATGAGCCATTACGTCGACTACGATTACCTGATCATCAACGACGATTTCGCCCACGCGCTGGACGATCTGAAAGCGATTTTCCGCGCCAATCAGCTGCAACAGAAACGCCAGCAAGTGCGTTTCGGCAAATTGCTGGCTGAATTGCTCGGCTGAAACAGCACTTCCCAAAATGCCTGCAAGCGCTTTACATTGGTGCTTGCAGCGCGTTGAAGGGTCTGGTCAAAAAATCAGCGCTTCCCTAATCGCTGGTGATTTTTTAAACTGCTCAGTCCGCTCGCCCAACCGGGCAGCGCGCATATTGCATTCGCTCCGAGGAATACCATGGCCCGCGTAACCGTTGAAGACTGCCTAGAACACGTGGAAAACCGCTTTGAGCTGGTCATGCTCTCTACCAAGCGTGCCCGTCAACTGGCCACCGGCGGCAAAGAGCCATTGGTGCAGTGGGAAAACGACAAGCCGACCGTTGTCGCGCTGCGTGAAATTGCTGAAGGCCTGATGAGCTACGAGTTCATCGCCGAGCAGGAAATCGTCCAGGATGAACCGCTGTTCGCAGCGTTCGAGGACGAGTCGAACGAGGCCGTCTAAGCCTATGCCTGGTCGACGTAGCACGGCGCGGGGTCACAGCTTTCGGCAGGAATCATCATGCCGAGCATAGACGCCCTCGCCGATCGCTTATCGACCTACCTCGGCAACGACCAGGTCAACCTGGTCCGCCGAGCGTATTTCTACGCCGAACAAGCCCATGACGGTCAGCGCCGTCGCAGCGGTGAGGCGTACGTCACGCATCCTCTTGCCGTGGCCAATATTCTTGCCGACATGCACATGGACCATCAGAGCCTGATGGCCGCGATGCTGCATGACGTGATCGAAGACACCGGTATCGCCAAGGAAGCGCTGCAAGCGCAGTTCGGTGAAACCGTGGCCGAACTGGTCGACGGGGTCAGCAAACTGACCCAGATGAATTTCGAGACCAAGGCCGAAGCCCAGGCGGAAAACTTCCAGAAAATGGCCATGGCCATGGCGCGCGACATCCGGGTGATCCTGGTCAAGCTCGCCGACCGTCTGCACAACATGCGCACGCTGGAAGTGCTGTCCGGCGAAAAGCGCCGGCGCATCGCCAAGGAAACCCTCGAGATCTACGCACCCATCGCCAACCGGCTGGGCATGCACGCGATCCGCATCGAATTCGAAGACCTCGGCTTCAAGGCCATGCACCCGATGCGTTCCGCGCGGATCTACCAGGCGGTCAAGCGCGCCCGGGGCAACCGCAAGGAAATCGTCAACAAGATCGAAGAATCCCTTGGTCACTGCCTCGCCATCGACGGCATCCAGGGCGAAGTCAGCGGTCGGCAGAAACACCTCTACGGCATCTACAAGAAAATGCGCGGCAAGCGTCGGGCCTTCAACGAAATCATGGACGTCTACGCGTTCCGGATCATCGTCGACAAGGTCGATACCTGCTACCGCGTATTGGGTGCTGTGCATAATTTGTACAAACCGTTGCCAGGGCGTTTCAAGGATTACATCGCGATCCCCAAGGCCAACGGCTATCAGTCGCTGCACACCACGCTGTTCGGCATGCACGGTGTACCGATCGAGATCCAGATCCGCACCCGCGAAATGGAAGAGATGGCCAACAACGGCATCGCCGCCCATTGGCTGTACAAATCCAGCGGCGACGAGCAGCCGAAAGGCACGCACGCCCGCGCCCGCCAGTGGGTCAAAGGCGTGCTGGAAATGCAGCAACGCGCCGGCAACTCGCTGGAATTCATCGAAAGCGTGAAGATCGACCTGTTCCCGGACGAGGTCTACGTGTTCACGCCCAAAGGCCGAATCATGGAGCTGCCAAAAGGCTCCACGGCGGTCGATTTTGCCTACGCGGTACATACCGACGTCGGCAACAGCTGCATCGCCTGCCGCATCAACCGTCGTCTCGCGCCGCTGTCCGAACCGCTGCAAAGCGGCTCCACGGTCGAGATCGTCAGCGCCCCCGGCGCCCGGCCGAACCCGGCGTGGCTCAACTTCGTCGTTACTGGCAAGGCGCGCACGCACATTCGTCATGCGCTGAAGCTACAGCGCCGCTCTGAGTCGATCAGCCTCGGCGAACGCCTGCTGAACAAGGTGCTCAACGGTTTCGACAGCTCCTTGGAGAAGATCCCGGCAGAGCGCGTCAAGGCAATGCTTACCGAGTACCGCCTCGAACTGATCGAAGACCTGCTCGAAGACATCGGCCTGGGCAACCGCATGGCCTACGTGGTCGCCCGCCGCCTGCTTGGCGAAGGCGAACAACTGCCAAGTCCGGAAGGTCCGCTGGCAATTCGCGGCACCGAAGGCTTGGTGCTCAGTTATGCCAAGTGTTGCACGCCGATCCCGGGCGACCCGATTGTCGGGCACCTGTCGGCGGGCAAAGGCATGGTCGTGCACCTGGACAACTGCCGCAACATCAGCGAAATCAGGCACAACCCGGAAAAATGCATCCAGCTCTCGTGGGCCAAGGATGTCACCGGCGAATTCAACGTCGAGCTGCGCGTCGAGCTGGAACATCAGCGTGGCCTGATCGCCCTGCTGGCCAGCAGCGTCAACGCGGCCGACGGCAACATCGAGAAAATCAGCATGGACGAACGCGATGGTCGCATCAGCGTCGTGCAGTTGGTGGTCAGCGTTCACGACCGTGTGCACCTGGCCCGCGTGATCAAGAAACTGCGCGCCTTGACCGGGGTGATCCGCATCACCCGCATGCGTGCATAACCTGCCTATTACAAGGAGTCCTACATGACCAAAACCGTCATCACCAGCGACAAGGCCCCGGCCGCCATCGGCACTTACTCCCAGGCGATCAAGGCAGGCAACACCGTTTACATGTCGGGCCAGATTCCTCTGGACCCGAAAACCATGGAACTGGTCGAAGGCTTCGAAGCCCAGACCGTCCAGGTCTTCGAGAACCTCAAAGCCGTGGCCGAAGCCGCCGGCGGTTCGTTCAAGGACATCGTCAAACTGAACATCTTCCTCACCGACCTGAGCCACTTCGCCAAGGTCAACGAGATCATGGGCAAGTACTTCGACCAGCCATACCCTGCCCGCGCCGCCATTGGCGTGGCCGCCCTGCCGAAGGGTGCGCAGGTTGAAATGGATGCCATTCTGGTCATCGAGTGATGCGCACGGCGCGGCCTGCACGCCGCGCCGACTGCCGCAAGAAAAGGTTTTGAAAGGATTCCACCATGCGCAAAGCGCTAGCTCTCTCGCTGCTCGCCCTGTTTCTCGGCGGCTGCGCCAGCGACCCTGCCGACCGTGACATCAGCGGCACCTGGATCAATCAGGTGGCGATCGATGCCGCCGCCAAGGGCGGTCCCCTGCGTGAAGCGCTGCAGGCTTACGGCCCGAATCTGGAATGGGACGTCAACACCAAGGCCGGTCAGGCCCGCTACACCAACGGTTTTGAGAACGTCGAAGGACGGCTGCTGGGCGAAGAGTCCGGCGCCTGGAAAGTCGACTTCTACGGCAGCTCCGCCAGCGAACTGAAACGCGATGGCGGGCGCCTGCAACAAGCTGCCAGCGACAACGAACCCGAACAAGTCTTCGATCGCGCACAGATCCCGGTACCGGAAGGCGCACCAATCGGTGCCAGCTTCGAACGCGCTCTGTATTCAGCGTATCTGGGCGGTAACTGGATCATCGCCAGCGGCCAGGGTGAAGGCGGCACCGTGCAGTTCCAGGCCGACGGCCAGGTGACCGGCCTGCCGGGCGTTGATCGTTATGCCTTGTGTCTGGCCGGCGATTGCGCGTCCATGAGCAATGGCAACGACAGCATGTGGCTGCAACTCAATGGCCAGGGCAACAACTGGATCTTTGTGCGCAAGGGCAAGGAGCTGGAGATTCTGCAGGCAGTGAACGCTGCGCTGGCGGATGAGCAACCGCAGTTCGCCGCAGGTGAGCGCAAGTGGTTGCTGGAGAAACAGTAACCTGCCTCCGAAATCTCAGAAGATCAAATGTGGGAGCGAGCCTGCTCGCGAACGCGGTGGGTCAGTCAAACTGATAATGACTGACATACCGCATTCGCGAGCAGGCTCGCTCCCACAGTGGTTTTTGTGTTGCTGGAAATTCAGCACTTACCTTCAAGAATCGCTGCATAGCCTTCGCGATAACTCGAATACTTCGGCACCCACCCCAACGCTTTCGCCCGCGCATTGCTGCAACGCTTGCTGCCGGTGCGGCGCACACTGGCGTCTTCGGCCCATTCAGTCACACCCAGGTATTCGCGCAACCAGCCCACCACCTCAGCCAATGGCGCCGGCGCGTCATCCACACCGATATAGAGCTGGTCCAGCTTGACCCCCTCGCGGTCTTTTTCCAGCAAGAACGCCAGCAGCCCCGCTGCATCATCGGCATGAATACGATTGCCATACAGCGGCGGCTCCGTAGCCACGCGATAGCCGCGACGCACCTGAGTCAGCAGCCACTCGCGACCCGGCCCGTAAATGCCGGTCAGGCGCAGCACGCTAGCCGGGATGCCGCTATTGAGCGCGACCTGCTCGGCTTCGAGCATCAAGCGACCTGAATATCCGGCCGCGACAGTCTCGGAGGTCTCATCCACCCATGCTCCGTCCTGCTGGCCGTACACGCTGCTGCTGGACACAAAGACCAGTCGCTCGGGCACTTGCCCATAATCACCCAGCCAACTCAGCACATTCTGCAAACCCTGCACGTAAGCCTTGCGATAGCCCTCTTCGTCGTGATCGGTGGCCGCAGCGCAATACACCAGATAATCGACAGCACCTACCGGCCAGGTCGCCGGGCACTCTTCGCTGAAAAGGTCGCCGGCGACGCCGATGACATCCTCCGGCAGCCTGGAAACGTCGCGGCGCAGGCCATGGACTTGCCAGCCAGCCGCCAGCAATTGCTTGGCCAGACGACTGCCGACATCACCACAACCGGCAATCAAAACAGAAGGCGCGGACATCAGAAAACTCCCATCAGAAAGGCACAGACTAGCTCTGGCACAGGACGAACGGCTAGCAATGAAGGAAAAAAAGTTACTCTATTACTTTTGTTAACAAGAATTACTTGCAATAATGCACGCCACTTTTGTTCTCGGCCTCACGAGGCCTGGAAGAGCAACAACGTTTTTCTATCTCAGGTCCGGCCAGCATGACACGTAATCAAACTCCCGCTTCGCCAACCACTCGACCTCGCGCCTGGAGCGCCGTCGCGGCTCTGTTGCTCAGCCTGATGCTGGCACCGACCGCCGCCTTCGCCAACGCTCAAGCGCCCGCCACCCCGGCCACCCCGGCCGCCACCGAGCAGAGCGCACCCGCTGCCGCTCCGGCTGCACCGGCCGCCACCGATCCGGTGCAGGCTGTCGACGCGGCCGACGCACCTGAAGTCCTCGAAGCCGACAACACCTTGGGCATGGCCCACGACCTGTCGCCGTGGGGCATGTACCAGAACGCCGACATCATCGTGAAAATCGTAATGATCGGTCTGGCCATCGCATCGATCATCACCTGGACCATCTGGATCGCCAAAGGCTTCGAGCTGATGGGCGCCAAGCGTCGTCTGCGTGGCGAAATTGCCGCACTGAAAAAAGCCACCACCCTCAAGGAAGCCAGCGCTACCGCTGGTAAAGAAGGCACCCTCGCCAACCTGCTGGTGCATGACGCGCTCGAAGAGATGCGCCTGTCGGTCAACAGTCGCGAGAAAGAAGGTATCAAGGAACGCGTCAGCTTCCGCCTTGAGCGCCTGGTAGCAGCCTGCGGTCGCAACATGAGCAGCGGCACCGGCGTCCTTGCCACCATCGGTTCAACCGCACCGTTCGTCGGTCTGTTCGGTACCGTATGGGGCATCATGAACTCCTTCATCGGCATCGCCAAAACCCAGACCACCAACCTCGCCGTTGTCGCACCGGGTATCGCTGAAGCCCTGCTGGCCACTGCACTGGGTCTGGTTGCGGCGATCCCTGCGGTAGTGATCTACAACGTCTTCGCCCGCTCCATCGCCGGTTACAAGGCGCAGGTCTCCGATGCCTCGGCAGAAGTCCTGCTGCTGGTCAGCCGCGACCTCGACCACCAGCCTGAGCGCAGCTCGCAGCCGCACATGGTTAAAGTGGGGTAATCGGCCATGGGCCTGCATTTGAAAGAAGGCGCAGACGACGATCTGGCCGAGAACCACGAAATCAACGTCACGCCGTTCATCGACGTGATGCTGGTGCTGTTGATCATCTTCATGGTGGCCGCGCCGTTGGCCACTGTGGACATCAAAGTCGACCTGCCCGCCTCGACCGCCAAACCGGCGCCGAGGCCAGAGAAACCGGTGTTCCTCAGTGTGAAAGCTGACCAGCGCCTGTTCCTCGGTGACGACGAAGTGAAAGCCGAAACCCTCGGCGCCACCCTCGACGCCAAGACCCAGGGCAAGAAAGACACCACCATCTTCTTCCAGGCCGACAAAGGCGTGGATTACGGCGACCTGATGAGCGTGATGGACAGCCTGCGCGCCGCCGGTTACCTGAAGGTCGGTCTGGTCGGTCTCGAGACGGCAGCCAAGAAATGATCACGACGCGCCATAAGCTGACGCGTTACAGCGGTAGCCTGGCCGTGGTGCTGGGCGTGCACGCGCTGGCCATCGCGCTGGCGCTGAACTGGACCGCCCGCCCGCCCATCGAATTGCCGCCGCAGGCAATGATGGTCGAGTTGGCCCCGTTGCCTGCCCCGCCACCGCCGGCTCCGCCGAAAGTCGTCACACCGCCGCAGCCACCGGCTCCGGTGGAAGAATTGCCGATTCCGAAACTGGCCGAAGCACCAAAAGCGGAAATCGCGGTACCCAAACCCAAGCCGAAGCCCAAGCCAAAACCGCCGAAGCCGGTCGAGAAAAAACTGCCAGAGCCGCCGAAGGAAAAACCTTCCGAGGAGAAACCGGCCGATACGCAACCGACCCAGGCACCGACGGAGAAATCCGCCCAGCCGGCACCGGGCCCATCGCCAGCTGAAGTGGCCGCCAAGGCCAGTTGGCAAGGCGCCCTGCTCGCGCATCTGCAGAAGTACAAGAAGTACCCGCAGAGTGCGCAGTCGCGGGGCAAGGAGGGCTTGAATCGTCTGCGCTTCGTGGTCGATGGCGAAGGTAATGTGCTGTCGTTCGAACTGGTGGGCCGCTCTGGCAACGCTGATCTGGACCGGGCCACCCTGGACATGATCCGCCGCGCGCAACCGCTGCCAAAACCACCGGCCGACATGCTCAACAACGGCTCGATCGAAATTGTTGCGCCGTTTGTTTATTCGCTCGAACGCCGTCGCTAAGCAACACCGCAATACCTGTGGGAGCGAGCTTGCTCGCGAAGGCGCCAGGTCAGTCAGAGCAGTTTCGTCTGACATACCGCATTCGCGAGCAAGCTCGCTCCCACAAAGTGATGTGCTAACCAGTAGATCCAGCCAAAAGGCACCGAAAGGTGCCTTTTGCGTATCTGCCAGCGGCAAACCGACCTCGACCGGTGTCGCACTCAGCCCGCAGTCTGATAACGTGCGTCTATCGATCGCAGCCGGTATGCTTGGCGCGCATCTTCATGGACGCTTGCTATGACTCTCACAGAATTACGCTACATCGTTACCCTCGCCCAAGAGCAGCATTTCGGCCATGCCGCCGAGCGTTGCCACGTCAGTCAGCCGACGCTGTCGGTGGGCGTGAAGAAACTTGAAGACGAACTCGGTGTGCTGATTTTCGAGCGCAGCAAAAGCGCCGTGCGCCTGACCCCGGTCGGCGAGGGCATCGTCGCTCAGGCGCAGAAAGTCCTCGAACAAGCCCAAGGCATTCGCGAACTGGCCCAGGCCGGCAAGAATCAGCTGACCGCGCCGCTGAAAGTCGGCGCCATCTACACCGTCGGCCCGTACCTGTTCCCGCACCTGATCCCACAACTGCACCGGGTGCCCCGCAGCTGCCGTTGCACATCGAAGAAAACTTTACCCACGTGCTGCGCGACAAACTGCGCAACGGCGAGCTCGACGCGATCATCATCGCCCTGCCGTTCAACGAAGCCGACGTACTGACCCTGCCGCTGTACGACGAGCCGTTCTACGTCCTGATGCCGGCCCAGCACCCGTGGACCAAAAAAGAATCCATCGACGCCGGCCTGCTCAACGACAAGAGCCTGCTGCTGCTCGGTGAAGGCCACTGCTTCCGCGATCAGGTGCTCGAGGCCTGCCCGACGCTGACCAAGGGCAACGACGGCGCCAAGCACACCACGGTCGAATCCAGCTCGCTGGAAACCATTCGCCACATGGTCGCCTCCGGCCTGGGCATCTCGATCCTGCCGCTGTCGGCGGTGGACAGTCATCACTACGCCCCGGGCGTGATCGAAGTGCGTCCACTGACCGCGCCGGTGCCGTTCCGCACCGTTGCGATCGCTTGGCGCGCGAGCTTCCCACGGCCGAAAGCCATCGAGATCCTCGCCGACTCCATTCGCCTGTGCTCGGTGGCCAAGCCTGCCGCACCGGTTACGGCCGGTTAAGCGAGCGTCATGACGGAGCTGTCGCAAGTGTCGGTGACGGCACTCAAGGGTGTCGGCGAGGCCATGGCCGAGAAACTGGCCAAGGTCGGCCTGGAGAATCTGCAGGACGTGCTCTTCCACCTGCCGCTGCGTTATCAGGATCGCACCCGCGTGGTGCCGATCGGCGCGCTGCGGCCGGGGCAGGACGCGGTGGTCGAAGGCACCGTCAGCGGTGCCGACGTGGTCATGGGTCGCCGGCGCAGTCTGGTCGTGCGCTTGCAGGACGGTACCGGCGGCCTGAGTCTGCGTTTCTACCATTTCAGCAACGCGCAGAAGGAAGGGCTCAAGCGTGGCACGCGGGTTCGCTGCTACGGTGAAGCCCGGCCCGGCGCCTCAGGCCTGGAAATCTATCATCCGGAATACCGGGCGATCACCGGCGATGAACCGCCGCCAGTCGATGAAACCCTGACCCCGGTCTACCCGCTCACCGAAGGCCTGACCCAGCAGCGCCTGCGCCAGTTGTGCATGCAGACCCTGACACTGCTCAAGCCGAGCACCCTGCCCGACTGGCTGCCGACCGAACTCGCCCGCGACTATCAACTCGCGCCGCTGGACGATGCGATCCGCTACCTGCACAACCCGCCCGCCGACGCCGACGTCGACGAACTCGCCCTTGGCCATCACTGGGCGCAGCATCGCCTGGCTTTCGAAGAACTGCTCACCCATCAACTGTCGCAACAGCGTCTGCGTGAAAGCATGCGCTCGCTGCGCGCGCCAGCGATGCCGAAAGCCACCAGGCTGCCGCCGAAATACCTGAAGAACCTCGGCTTCAACCCGACCGGCGCGCAACAGCGAGTCGGCAATGAAATTGCCTACGACCTCAGTCAGCACGAACCGATGTTGCGCCTGATTCAGGGCGACGTTGGCGCGGGCAAAACCGTGGTCGCCGCCCTCGCCGCACTGCAAGCGCTGGAGGCCGGTTATCAGGTCGCGCTGATGGCACCGACCGAAATCCTCGCCGAACAGCACTTCATCACTTTCAAGCGCTGGCTCGAACCGCTGGGCATTGAAGTCGCGTGGCTGGCCGGCAAGCTCAAGGGCAAGAATCGCGTCGCCGCTCTGGAACAGATTGCCAGCGGCACGCCAATGGTGGTCGGCACCCACGCGCTGTTTCAGGACGAAGTGCAGTTCAAGAACCTCGCACTGGTGATCATCGACGAACAGCACCGCTTCGGCGTGCAGCAGCGTCTGGCGCTGCGGCAGAAAGGCGTCGGCGGGCGCATGTGCCCACATCAACTGATCATGACCGCCACGCCGATTCCACGAACGCTGGCGATGAGTGCCTACGCCGACCTCGACACCTCGATCCTCGATGAATTGCCGCCCGGGCGAACGCCGGTCAACACCGTGCTGGTCACCGACACCCGCCGCGTCGAAGTCATCGAACGGGTGCGTAGTGCTTGTGCCGAAGGGCGGCAGGCCTATTGGGTGTGCACGCTGATTGAAGAATCCGAAGAGCTGACCTGCCAAGCCGCCGAAACCACGTTCGAAGACCTCACCGCCGCCCTCGGCGAATTGAAGGTCGGGCTGATTCACGGGCGCATGAAGCCGGTTGAAAAAGCTGCGGTGATGGCCGAGTTCAAGGCCGGCAACCTGCAACTGCTGGTCGCCACCACCGTGATCGAAGTCGGCGTCGACGTGCCCAACGCCAGCCTGATGATCATCGAAAACCCAGAACGCCTTGGCCTCGCGCAGCTGCACCAGTTGCGCGGTCGCGTCGGCCGGGGCAGCGCGGCCAGCCATTGTGTGCTGCTCTACCATCCGCCGCTGTCGCAGATCGGCCGTCAGCGTTTGGGCATCATGCGCGAGACCAACGACGGTTTCGTCATCGCCGAAAAAGACCTCGAACTGCGTGGCCCCGGGGAAATGCTCGGCACCCGTCAGACCGGCCTGCTGCAATTCAAGGTCGCCGACCTGATGCGCGACGCCGACCTGCTGCCCGCCGTGCGCGACGCTGCGCAAGCCCTGCTGGAGCGCTGGCCGACCCACGTCAGCCCATTGCTTGACCGCTGGCTGCGCCATGGGCAGCAATACGGCCAAGTGTGAGCACCGTCGCAGTTTCCGACAGCTCGTTCCGGCAGAGGTGGTTATACTCCTGCCATTGTTTCAAAAACGGATACAGACCATGACCGAAGCTGCTCTCGTCCCCGAATCTCCGCAAGCTCCGTCTGTTATTCGGCTGCTGCTCAACAAGCTGGGCGTTGCCTACGAAGAAGTGCTCGACCACCACGGCCTCAATGCCTCGCGCAAAGTGCAGGCGGTGTTGCTGGATGACGCCGTGGGCGCGTTGATGGTGCTGTTTCCACAGAGCCAGTTGCTGGATCTCAATCGCCTCGCCGAACTCACTGGTCGCCGCCTCACAGCCGTGTCCACCGAGCGCCTGGAAAAGATGCTCGGCAAACACAATCTGAGCCTGCTGCCGGGCCTGCCGGCGCTGACCAGTTCGCCGTGCCTCTACGAAGAAAGCCTGCTGCGCGAGCCGAAGCTGCTGATCAACTCCGGCGAGCCGGGCCTGCTGCTGGAAATCAGCAGCGATGACTTCAAATCGATGCTGACCAAAGCCAGCGCCGCCAACTTCGGCGAAGCCCTGAGCAGCATTCGCCCGAACCTCGACCGCCCGGACGATGACCGCGAGGAAATCACCCAGGCCGTGCAGGCGTTCACCGCGCGGCGCATTCAGCAACGTCTGGAAGCGACCATCGAGATTCCGCCGCTGGCCGAAACCGCGCAAAAAATCATCAAGCTGCGCGTCGACCCCAACGCCACCATCGACGATATCACCGGCGTAGTCGAAACCGACCCGGCGCTGGCCGCGCAAGTGGTGAGCTGGGCGGCATCGCCGTATTACGCCTCGCCGGGCAAGATTCGTTCAGTTGAAGACGCAATCGTCCGCGTGCTCGGCTTCGATCTGGTGATCAACCTGGCACTGGGCCTGGCCCTCGGCAAGACCCTGAGCCTGCCCAAAGACCACCCGCAACACACCACACCGTACTGGCAGCAGTCGATCTACACCGCCGCCGTCATCGAAGGCCTGACCCGCGCCATGCCGCGCGCCCAGCGCCCGGAAGCCGGCCTGACCTACCTCGCTGGTCTGCTGCACAACTTCGGTTACCTGCTGCTGGCCCACGTGTTCCCGCCGCACTTCTCGCTGATCTGCCGTCACCTGGAGGTCAACCCGCACCTGTGCCACAGCTACATCGAGCAACACCTGCTGGGTATCAGCCGCGAACAGATCGGCTCGTGGCTGATGCGCTACTGGGACATGCCGGATGAACTGGCCACCGCCCTGCGCTTCCAGCACGACCCAAGCTACGACGGCGCCTACGCCGAATACCCGAACCTCGTCTGCCTGGCCGTGCGCCTGCTGCGTGGACGCGGGATTGGCTCCGGGCCGGATGAAGACATCCCTGACGCGCTGCTCGAACGCGTCGGCCTTACCCGCGACAAAGCCAACGACGTCGTCAGCAAAGTCCTCGAAGCCGAAGTTTTGCTACGTGAACTGGCCTCGCAGTTCAGCCAGGCCTAAAACGAAACAGGCCCGCTCCCCAGGATTTACACAAATCCGTGTGGGAGCGAGCCTGCTCGCGAAGAATGCAACTAGGTCTACCTGACCACATTTGATCGTTCCCACGCACCGCGTGGGAATGCATCCCGTGACGCTCCGCGTCACCAAAGGCTCAAGCCTTAGGCTTAGCCTTCCTCGGCTTCAAATACTTCATCAACCCCTGAAACCACATCACCAGCGCCGGATTACCCTTCAGCTGGATCGACTTGTCCTGAATGCCCTGCATAAACGCCAACTGCTTGTTCTTCGCCTGCATCGTGGCAAAGCCATAACCGGCATCTTTAAACGCAATCGCAAACGCCGGCTCTGCCACCACGCCAGACTTGCTGGTGATGCGCTGATCCTTGACCACGAAATGCCGCGCCACTTTCCCGTCCAGCGTCTGCAGCTGAAACACCAGATCCTTGTCACCCAACTGCTGCTGGAACGCAGGATTTGTCCGGCTGGCCTTACCCATCAACAAACCCATCATCCACAGAAGAAAACGAAATTTCATGCGCACAGCCTCAAAAGGAAAATGAACGGCCGGGGCAGTGTAAGGGATTCGGACGATAACGCCAGTATCTGCCGCTGTTGGAAGAGGATGCAGACCATTTCCCGCACGATGACTGCCAAGTCACGATTCAGCGCTCGCCCACTGATCGTTCCCCCGCTCCGCGTGGGAATGCATCCCGAGACGCTCCGCGTCTCACCACTCACCTTTCCTACACCTGTTGAAACACATCCCTGTAGGAGCTGGCGAAGCCTGCGATCTTTTGATCTTCCGCCCCGCGAATCTATGGGAAATTTCCTGCGAAGTGCCGGGCTGTCCGTGAACTAGGCGGGGTTGCTCTTGAGGGATAGGCTTTATGTGTCGCCGCAAAAACGGGCGATACGGACGTGCAAGTCCGGGGGGAGTACACATTGGTTATGGCAATTCGCCGAGCGTTTTCCTATGCTCGCGGATCGTTATGGCTGCTGTGTATGGGAGGCCTTCGGGTCTGCCGGGTGACTCCACCGGTCTTGCACACCTATGCACAGCTGCCACCCCTTTCGAAGTGCGAGCGAAACGGTGCCAGCTCCTGAAACTGGAGTAAGACCGAATGAAGAAACCAACACCCAATCCCCCGGAAACCCCGGACATATCGCCCTACGAATCTCTGGAATCGAAGAAATTCCACGAAGCCGCCGAGCGCGCCCTCGACCATCATTTCAAACCGCCCACCGAACCCCACCCCAAACGCGAAACCGGCCTCTTCAAACTTTCCCCCGGCACCGACGCCGAAGCCCTCATGGCCAACGCCTCCGAAGACCTCCTGTCCATCAGCGTCATCGCCTGCGACCTGGCCGACGATCTGCACGGCTCACGCCGCTCTGTGGCACTGGCCCTGAGCAGAATGGCGGACGGGGTGCGATTGATGGTGGAAGGGACACTTGATCATATTGAGGTGAAGAGCGCGGCGGCGAAGCCGTAGCGGGACTTGCGGATGAAAAAAAAGGGGACGCCAAGTCCCCTTCCACCAATGTCCGTAAAAATCCAGACATAAAAAAGCTGCCTACGAGGGCAGCTTTTTTAAGAGTCTCGAAAGCTTCAACCGGCCAGTCGACCGACAGGCTCAAAATCACTGCCTTTTGACAGCGCAGCATCCAGAAAGCGGCTGCGCTTACCGGAGCGTTTGGCCAAGACTTCACGAGCTTCAGCCTGGAACCGGGCAGCCATCAAAGGCTTTGGTTCATGTTTGGACTTTTTCATGGAAACCTCTCGGGTCTCGAAATTTGACTGGATAGTATTACCGCTCAACCCAAGCTTCTGAACATAAACAAAAATAACCTGACACTGATTACTTGGTCCGAGCATTCCGCCGCCTTCAAGCCTCAACCGGCGACGCAGTCGCTCATCGGCAGGACATAAGAGGCTAGTGAAGGAAAACTTGACCGAGTTGAAGTACCGAACGTGGCACCCGCCTTAGCTTGTAGAAATTTCACTATGGGCAGTAGTGGAACTAGCAGGCGAGAACTTGAAATCGAAATTCCTTTAACGATTCATAGGCAACTGAAAGCGCATCCGCACCCTGCAATTCGCAAAATCCTCACGGAACAAACGCTCGCTCATTTTGCAGTGCCCATCCGCGTATTGCTTCCAAAGCGGATCATCGAGTTCTTCCCCTCCCAGCAGCTCGATTGAGGCCGCTAAACTTCTCTCACGGTCCTTCCCGGCAATCGCGGATGCCGCTTTGTAAAAACCATCCAGCGGTAAACCCGTCTGTAGAGCGATCAGCTCTCCCAGCCGAGCATTGGTCGTCTGCACGAGGCACCCAAGCTTCTCGATTGGCGCTTCGGCGCCCGGCAACGCGGCTTCATAAAGCTCTTCGCAAAACGACTCTTTGAAGCGCACCCAGTTCTTTTGCACATCTCTCAGATGGCTTTGCTCCGCAGGAGCCAGAGTCGACAGCGCTTTTTTGTATTGCTCATTCAAGACACCATCGACCTTCTTGAGGGTTTGCTGGCCGCAGGTGATCAAGTCCGGGTTAGACAAACTGTCTGGGTTGCACGCCTCTCCAGCAAACAATGCGGATGACGCAGCAGAGATCAAGCAACCGAGAAGAATCGAAAATCCTTTCACGCTGTCACTCCTTCCCTTGACGGTCATGTCTGTACAGCCAAAACAGCGGCGGCAACAACACCAACAACGCAAAACCATCAAGCCACACGTGCGACCAGACCTGCTGCTGCGCCGAGAGCCACATGTCCTGCGGCGCCCATAACAGGATGCCGGCGATCAACCAGCCCCAGACTGCCGGGACTTTCAAGCGATTGCCCAGATGCACCAGCGCGAGCATGTACAGCGAATAACTTTGCAACGTCGCGCCGAACAGCGCGAGCCACCAGACTTGTTGTTCGTGGCCGGCAGCAGGTACCGCATCGGTGCCCCAGAACGACAGTTCGAGGACTTGCAGGTAGCCCTCGAGCAAGCCGGAGTCACCGGCCCAGGTCAGGGTTAGACCGGCGAGGATGTGGGTGATCGCAGCGGCGTATAGCCAGAGCACCAACGCTGGGCGAACCGAGGAAGAAGAGGCTGGCATTCCGTGTCCTGAGCGCGTTCCTTGGGGGGGAGTTTAAAGGAAAACCGAGGTCGTTAGATGCTCAAATATTAAACGTTTAAGCGCCGCGGATTCTGGCTCAGCGCATATGAAAACGCGTTAGCCGTGATGGCGGAACGCGTTTGATCACATCGAGGTGAAAAGGCGTCGGGCTCTGTAAACGCCCTTCTCACTTAACCTTACTAAAAGCAGCTGCTGGCCACTATCGGTTCGGCCACTTCGGACTGAAGTCGCTTAATCGCATTGATGCCCGAGTCGTTACCTTTGTCGGCGGCAAGCTGATAACAGGCCAAGGCGCGAGGAGTATCTTTCTTTCCTAGATCGCCGCTTTTCCAATAATCGCCTAACGAAACGAATGCATGCGTTGATAAAATGGTGGGAGAACGAATAAAAGAGTGGGAGAAGGAAAGAGGGAGAGGGAAGGGGAAGGAAAAGGAAGGGGGAGTGCCAAAACAATAGAAGCCAGCCAACGACTCAGCACCGCTTGGCGAATCAACGGCTGCTGCTTTGAAAAGAGCCTCAACTTTGCCGTATTCCAATTGCGGGGCCATACCCGACAGACTCAGCCCGGCCGCAGCCGAACTAGATATAGGATCGCCTGAAGCGGCCGCGCACAGGTAATTTTCCAAAGTCGCCTCAAAAAGTTCTCCTGTCAGTCGGTATTGCTCAAGGCCGCCCAAGCCAGCAAATCCTTGTCCGCGCTGCCAACAGAAATTCTCCGCACGACTCATTTTCCGCGTACTGGCTACAGAAAGCTCTTTATCAGGAATCGACCAGTCCTCAACCCCATCAAGCGTCCAGCAGGACTTCCGCGAAAAGTTGAAAATCTTGATATTGCTGTTGCCGGCGCGTTTATCCACAACGTTAACGTGGCGGTCATCCACCTTCTCGATCTCTATTCCTTCCACTTTCCCATCGGGCACAGCCACCATTAAAGGAAACGCCATATCGCGTCCCACCTCCGCAGTAACGTGAGTCACAATCCGCCCTATATCCGACGTCCCCTTTAATACCAGCAGCTTCACGGCCTGCGCAGTTAGTCGCTTCTGCGATTCGACATTAGCGGAGAATGCTGGAAGAAACTGTGCAAAGTCTTGCGTAGGGCACGAGCCACGTCCAAATATCGAACCACTCCCGGTATCGGACGCGATATTGTCCAAAAACACTGAACGGTCACGACTCATACTGGCGATGCAATTGTTCACCGCTGCCACATGCGCCGAAGAGCCCGGTTCCGTCTCCAACGCATCGACCTGGCAATCGGTATCGCGCAGTTTGATCCAGGCGCGCTGAGCTTCCTGAACCGTTGCCTTTTTTCTCGCCGCAAGAACTGGATCGGTTTGATACCCACCCTCGAGCCGAACCATCAGCTCTTGATAACTGGTATTCAACTGCGTATCTGCTGCAGCCTTGGCACTCACAGAGCATCTTTCACTCTGAGAGCTCGTAGTGATATCGGCACATGCATCGTCAGCAAATGCATGTCTCCCCAACAGAGATAAACCACCAATCAGCACGGCGGGCAGCACCGGAATAAGATATTTACTCAAGGCAAATTCCAACAATATTTTGCGAAAGTGTATTTTAAAGTCGTGCCTATTCTTCAAGGGAGATAGCCATTTTCAGAGTAGATCCATTCAGATAAACGACTGCTTCGCGCCCATTAATATCGACAGGGGTAGGATTCTGGATCATTCCTTCATCACTAGCCTTCGCAATTTTTGTTAACGTCTTATCCGCAACATTGGCACGCCAAATAGTTTCATCACCATTCTTGAAATAGAACGTCGGCCGCGACTTGCTCCAAATTGGAGCATATATATTCCAACCGGCCTCGGGTCGACCAGCCTGCGCTATCGTTTCATACCCTGAGGTGTGCGAGTAGTACGCTTGCAATTTTCCATAATCACCACCCCAGCCGAATGTCAAACCACTAACAGCATTTTCATCAGTATTTGGCCACTGCTGGAACAGCAAACTGCTTTCCAATGGCGGAGATTTTGAACCGAGCTTATAAACCATCCCCCGCAGCTGATTCTTAGAGAGCTGCTGTCGATAGTAAAACTTCCCATCCAAGAGTCCCGCGAACCTTTTACCTTCGTCGTTTGAACCCAAACTCAAAGCACCATCAAAACCGATATCTTTCGCAATCGTATGCAATACCGGCCTGTCGTTGCGATCAACGTACTCATATAGATTACCCCGGTACGCAATCATCGCCGCATCAAAACGCCCTTCAAACACGATGACATGCAACATGCCTGAAATTGTATCTGAGAAAATCACAAATCGTTCGACAGCCCCTTTTTCATTGGGAAGCCATGCTAAATCAATGACCTTCCATGAGCGTTCAAACTGTGTGTAGGGCTTATCACCCAACATTAACTTAATATCTTTCTGAGTTGGCCTAGGCGCAATAGGAACCGGCGACAGAAAGCGTATCTGCCGAGCATAAGAATCCTCTAAGCACTCCACTGACTCACAAGAATTACGCTCTGAATTAAGCCAATCACTTTCGATTACTTGTAAAGCACGCCGATTTTTTATCGGTTTGAAGACCTCACTGAGTTTTTCGTCCATTGCGGACAAAGAAGGAGAACTACAAATTTTCCTCTCTACGTCCGTCGAAGCTTTGCCACAGTCGAAACTCGCTGAAAATGCGACCGAACTGAATAGCAAAAAGGTTAACGATAAAAAGTAGGGAAGCGAATGTAAATTTTTCATTGAATCAGCCATCAAAGGTAAAGGGGGGGCAGACCACGTTTTTCGGATAATCGTGGTCTGTCCCCATTTTCGCCCATTTTCGTCGTCCCCATTTCCGCCCTAGAGATCGGGCAATGTCTTGTCCAAATAAATAGAACGCTCTAAACTCATGCGCGCTATGCAGTTATTCACAGTCGTAACGTAGGCAGGCTGTCCGACCTCGACTTCAAATGCCTCAAGAGTACAATTAGTATCGCGCAGTTTTAACCATGCGCGCTGAGACTCTTTCAGCTTTTGCATGTAGTCATCGCGAAGTGCAGTGTCAACTCGGTATTGTGATGCAACTCTTTTTATGAGCTTCTGATAGCTGACATTAAGATTGGAATCTGCAGACTCCTTCGCCTGCTTTGCGCATATATCTACCTGTTGGCTAGTAGAAATATTAGCGCAATCAAATTGCGCAGCGGCAACCGACAAAGGCAACAGAAGACTGACAAACAACACTAAATTTCTCACGTATCTCTCCTAGCGGTTTTGTCTCAAATAAGCAGCGCGTTTTCGACCGTCTTCATATTGTCTAATTGTAGGATTATTCTCTATATAACTTATTAGCTGGTCAACATCATCTTTCATCCCAGCTTTCATCGGATTCTCCCCTTTCGTAAAACCTTGGTATACAAAGTCTACCAGAATATCTTTAACGATTTGGCTCAATGCATCCCACTCTAGTCGATCTGAGAAGGGAGCGGTCCAATGATTGTAATTCGCGATCGCCTTTGTAACGTAGCCAGGATAAATCAAATCAAATAGGGCTTCTTGCTGCTCGATCGTTATTGTGCCTATGTCAGAGCGGTTCTGAGCCACAAAGTCCCTCGCGTGCGTACCCTTATACAGTCTTGCCTTAGAAATCTTTGTTGCCTGAATATCTTCTATACCTGCAGCAATCATATGGTTATATATTTCCGTTTCAGACCTAAACCCCATATCGTAGCCGCGTCCTAACGTGACACCTGACAAATCATTTCCAGGCCAGTGGATATGACGACTAAAAAACGGTGATCCCGGAATATCATTACCTTCGGCGTCATAGGTAATTTGTCCTGCTCTAGAAGCTTCTTTTGCTAGAAAATTTCCTATCATTGCAATTGGATGGAAGTGCCAGATATTTCCATCACCAAGACCTTTTTCTTGAATAATTGGATCATCCCAAAACACCAGTTTATCAATCCGGTCTTTTTCTAGCTTGAGAATCGCCGGAGACCCTTCGAGGATCTGGCTCAGATGAGTCCATTTTGCAGCGTCAGATTTTTCTTTCCACTCGGTCGGATGGTAAGCGACTAATTTAGACCAATGATCTCGAAACTCTATGTTTTTTATTGCTTCAGGAAAGTCTTCCGCCGTAACATTGTTATCGTGGTTGCCGAGCTTGTCCAAATCGTCATACAGCTCTTTGAAAAAAACTGGCATATCATCCGGATCCAAGAAACCGTCAGAGCCAGAATTACTTTCTTTGACAACACGAAACCCTAGTTTTTCCCAGTCATGTTGGGTGACTATCTCGGCTTCTGCCTTTTTTATTAACCCTTTAATGTCTTGACTTTTTTCTTTAACAGTCACTTCATACCATTCAGTAGGATCTTTGAATATTGGACATTTATTCAGTTCTACACAATGGTTCGTTTCCAACGTTACGCTCCCTGTGTCAGGAGCTTTCTTATTCAAAACAGTGCCCGAGGGTAGGTGGATATACCGTTTGCCCTTCTTAACTCCAGCAGTGTTCTTCAGGAAATCATCAATCTTTGGATCGAGCGTAAAAATCTCCAAGTGGACTTGCCTCTTACGGGCTATCCCTCCGTTAGGACCAGCCAAGACCTCGTTGAGGCCAAGGTATCCAATAGTGTCACCCGCTTTAATCTTCATATTCATTGGAACGACTACGTCAAATGTTGCTGGAGTTAATTCCAGCCATTCGACAAAACGATTGGGGCTCACATCCTCTACGCAAGCCCAAAAACTTGACGGCACCGCCCCTGATTGATTTTTTAACCCGGTAGGTGGATTCGAAGTACTGGGAATGAATACACACTCAGCCATTCTAAGCAGCTTACCATTGAGTTTTAGGGAAAGAATTTTCGAACTATCGAATTCAATAACACTATTGGTGCTCAGAACCATGGAGCTGCCTTTTTTTGTTCCGGCGTTGGCTCCATCAGTCAAAGTTGCAGGCGCATTCCGTAAAACCAATCCGCTTCCCGTGACTCGCGCGCGAACCTTTCCTTGCCAATAACCCGGTTTCGATCGAGCAATTGTACCCCCCCCCACCTCGAGGGGATAATGCTGAAACGGTAGCAAGTGCATATACAAACTGTAGAATGTGAGTGTGTTATTCGTAACAGGAGTTACCTGAGTATTGGATGGAGATTTATAATCATGCCGAACCAAACAAAAAGAGGTTGAGTATCTTAGCTCCTCCGAACCGCCCTCACCCTCAAATATAGATTTCTCATAATCTTTATTTAGACGGTAAGCTACGACCACGCCATCAGCCATACAGCGAACAGGTTCATCGCTAACGCATTGCGGGGCACTTGAATCACTTATATGAATTCCCCCATGCCAAAACTTATGACTACCTAAAAGATAATTACCTGAAGTTTCATTTTGCAACACAGAAAAAAACTCGTCCGCATCTTTATAACGCCCACCACCCGTTTTTCTTATTGGGAACTGAAAGTTTAACAGGCTAAACACAGTTGATTCAGTTGGTGCCGTGCTCGGAGCAACAGTCTGTTGGTCCCACCATACCTCTGGACTAATCAGATTGCCGCTCGGATCCTTCATTTGGTAGTGAACATGACGTGGATACTGAGTTACACCATTCGGCCCTTTGCCCCCCATGGTGCCAATTTCATCACCGGCAGCAACAGTTGCGCCTTGGCTAACAACGTGACTGCTCGTATGCAGAATTTCATGACTATTGCCATCCGCATCCTTGATTTTTATCGTGCCGTAATTACCACCGGTAAACGTTACTGTTCCAGCGATTGGGGCATAGACTTTAGGATTCTGTAGATTGATACCATTCTGGCCGCCGATGTAGTTAAAATCCGTCCCTCCATGTGGGCCACTCGCACGCTGCTCGCCATAAACTCCTGTGATATGGGGCTGGTGGCCGTCAACTGGAGGCAGAACACGCAGCATCACTTCATTGAAAGACATACCAATTCCTTTTTAATTTTCCATCAAAGCGAATAGTCTTGAACTTCGTCCAGAAACCAGCACTTCTCAAACTTAAATACATATAGAACTTGATAATCGGTATCTGGCTTTTCTATTTTTATTTTTGCAATACCATCTACCTCTTCCAAAACTGTCACTTCGACACCATCGGCGACTCGCTTCTCCTTCCCAGGAATCACCGGGAATATGACGCCTTGCTTATCCAATAGGACTATTCTTTGCTCCGGCTCAGGTTCGGCGTCTACCGTAACTATTTTCCTCAATGGAATATGAGTAAACGTTGCTTGAATAGAAGCACTCTCCAAATAAGCAGGTAGAAACTTCGAAAATATTTTCGATGGGCAAGTCTCTAATTCAGATGCGTCTGCCATTACGCAATTCGAAAACATTCCAAACACTGAAATAACTAACGTGAAAATAACGCGCCGCTGATACTTCATATTACAGTTCCTTTTGAGCGGGTGAGTCATCACTCGGAAAACACAAAAAAAGCCTTCGGCTTAACCTTCTCAGGCGGCGCATTCCCCAACGCCTGATCCATCAAACTCCCCGCCTTATCCTTATCCGCCGCCCCCGGCAGCACCGGCGGTTTAATCCCGATGCCCGTGCCGGAGCCAGCCGAGCCACCGGCATTGATCTTGATCACCGGCCCAACCACCGTCACCCCACCGCCATCGAGCTTGATAAAGCTCCCACCCCCAAGAATGGTCAGCTCTGTCCCGGCCTCGATAACAATCTTGTCCCCAGCCTTGAGGTGAATCTCTTTCCCGACACTGGTCAGCTGCGCCGTACCCAGCTTCACATGCTGGTTCTGCCCAATCGTCAAATGATCGTCCAGCTTTGCCTCAACCTTGCGGTCGGAGATCGTGGTGCGGTGTTCTTCAGCCTTCAGCTCGGTGTAGGAGTTCTTAACCACCGTGTCATGACGCTCATTGCCGACCCGAATCTTCTGGTCATGCTCGACGTTCTCATCCCAATCCCGCTGCGCGTGGATGTAGATCTGCTCCGCACCTTTCTTGTCTTCAATGCGCAGCTCGTTGTAGCCACCGCCACCCGGTGAGCTGAGTGTTTTGAACACGCTGCGCGTCTTGTTCGCCGGCAGTGCATACGGCACCGGGTTTTCCTTGTGGTACAGGCAGCCGGTCACCAGCGGTTGGTCGGGGTCGCCTTCGAGGAAGGTGACGAGGACTTCCATGCCGATGCGCGGGATGCTGATGGCGCCGTAGCGGTCGCCGGCCCAGGAGCTGGAGACGCGTAGCCAGCAGCTGGTTTTGTCGTCGGCCAAGCCTTCGCGGTCCCAGTGGAATTGCACTTTGATGCGGCCGTATTGGTCGCAGTGGATTTCTTCGCCTTTGGGGCCGGTGACCATGGCGGTCTGGCTGCCGAGCACGCGCGGTTTCGGGTGTTCGAGGGCCGGGCGGTAGAACACGTCCCACGGGGTGGCGAGGAATCGGTTGCGGTAGCCCTGGTGGAAGTCATCTTTTTCGTCGGTGGTGTCGCTGGTCACGCCTTCTTCGAGGACTTGCGGTTGTTTGCCTTCGTGGAAGATTTCCGTGAGCAGCCAGAGGTCGTTCCACTCGCTTCGCGGGTGGTCGGACATTTCCATGAAGTGGCCGCTGACCAGTCGGGTCTGGTCGCCGCGACCTTCGGCCTGGCGGTAGTCGGCGCGGTGGCGTTCGAGGGCGCGCTGGCTGAGGAACTTGCCGCGCGCGCGGTCGATGAAGCGGCCGGGGTAGTCGTAGTCTTCGAGATCCGGTTCAGTGCTGTCGCCGTCCGGTTTGTAGGCCGCTTCCATTCGCAGGCGCGGTTTTTCGAAGTCGTAGTCGCGGCGCGTGGTGCGGGTGGTGCGGGTTTCCAGGCGCAGTTTGAAGGCTTTGATCACCGGCTCGTCGGCGACCATGCCGCTGCCCTGCACATAAGCAGTTGGCTGCCCAAGGTTCTGGAACACGGTCTGGTCGTCGCCGAACACCAGCAGGTGCGCTTTTTCGCTGTGCTGGAAGTGGTAGTGAATGCCTTCCTCTTCGCACAGACGCTGGACGAAATGCAGGTCGGTTTCGTCGTACTGCACGCAGTAGTCGCGATCCGGGCACGGCTGGCTGAGCTGGAAGCTGTAGGCGTTGCTCTTGATGCCGTGCTCTTCGAGGATCAGCGCGATGATTTTCGGCGCCGACATCTGCTGGTAGATACGCTGGTTGGTGCGGTGATGCAGGTATTGCAGTTGCGGCACGATCGAGACTTTGTAGCGGGTCAGGCGCTTGCCGGCATCGCCTTGGGCGACGCGGTAGATCTGGCCGTGGATGCCCGAGCCTTGGGGATCGAATGCCAGAAACGCCTGCTTGTGCAGCAGTTGTTCGAGGTCCAGATCGGGGTTTTCGCTGACCAGTTCGACGTCGAAGCGATACGCCTGGCTGATGCCTTCGGTGCCGGTGAACGACAGCACTTGCAGGTCGCCGACGTAGTCTTCGACCTTGAGGCTGAAGTGGGTTTCGTTAGCTGAGTTGAACATCGTGTGCTCCCTGTTCGAATGTCATCCGTTACGCCCGAAGTCGCAGACGTTGCAGCCAGGACGAAGTGG
Organism: Pseudomonas sp. Marseille-Q5117; assembly: GCF_946901175.1. Classification (NCBI taxonomy): domain Bacteria; kingdom Pseudomonadati; phylum Pseudomonadota; class Gammaproteobacteria; order Pseudomonadales; family Pseudomonadaceae; genus Pseudomonas; species Pseudomonas sp. Marseille-Q5117. Next base: position 343,153 of record NZ_CAMPPP010000003.1, read on the forward strand.
CGCCCAAGGCGTCACGCAATTGTTGGGCAGTGATGGTGCGTTCTGCCGGGTTGAAGCTCAGCGCGGTTCGCAGCGCTTGCCAGCCGTGCTGGGGTAGATTCGCTGGCGCGCGCAGCTCGCGCTCCAGATGCTCATCGCGGGCCTGGGTCGAGGGCAAGCGGCGGAACGGGTGTTTGCCGCTCGCCAGTTCATAGATCACGCAGGCCACGCCGTACACGTCCGCGCTGGCCGACAACGGTTGGCCCTCAAGCAGTTCGGGGGCGGCGTAGCCCGGGGTCCAGGCATTGAAGCGCTCGCGGCTCAGGTGCGGCAGGCCGGGCAAGGTGCCCTCCTCTGCCTGTCCCAGACCGAAGTCGAACAGGCGCAGGCCGTCTTCGCTGAGCATGACGTTGCTCGGTTTCAGATCACCGTGCAGCACGCCGCGACGGTGGGCGTAGGCCAGCGTGTCGAGCAGCGGCAGCACGATGTCGCGCAGTTCTTGCCACGGCAGGCCGAGGGGCCGCTCGCAGAGCAATTTGTCCAGGGTCAGGCCACGCATGTATTCCATGGTGATGAAGGCCCGCTGGCAGTCGGTGTCGACTTCAAAGGTGTGTGCACGCACGACGTTGTCGTGGCGCAGGCGTCGGGTCAGGGCGAACTCGCTGTAGAGCAAGGCACTGGCGTCCGGCGATTCGGCAAATTCTTCGCTGAGGAGTTTCAGCGCAATGTAAGGATCGGGATCGCCGAACTGCTCATGCAGCAGATCCCGCGCCCGGTAAACGGCGCCCATGCCACCGGCCCCGAGCAGACGCTCGAGGTGGTAGCGACCGGCGAGTACATCCGGCAGCGCACCGATGCTGGCCTTGGTCGGCGCCAGCAACGGTTCGGCCTTGTTGCCCTTGGCGAAGGCGAAGTAGGTCAGGTTGCTGGCCTGCTCTTCGCTGATCAGCAGGTCATCGATGGGCGATTCGAGTTCACTCATTGGCGGATCACCACGGCAGTCAGGTTGTCCCGCGCGGCGCCCCGCAGAGCGCCGTCGAACAAACGTTCCAGCGCCACGTGCGGCGCGCTGAGGCTGAGGGCGTTGCCGAGGGCGTCGCTGCTCAGGCCCTGATACAAACCATCGCTGCAGAGCAAAAACACATCGCCCGGATAGACCTCGAGTTCAAGCACATCCAGGGTCAGTGTCTCGGCGGCGCCGACGGCTCGGGTGAGTGCCTGAGCCGCCGGGTGCGCTGCCGCCTGTTCGACGCTCATTTGCTGTTCGTCGATCAGTTGCTGTTGCAGCGAATGGTCCTTGGACAGCTGATACAACCGCTGCCCGCGCCACATGTAGCAACGACTGTCGCCGGCCCAGATGCAGGCCGCGCGATTGCCTTCCACCAGCAGCGCGACGACGGTGCTGCCCATGATGCTGTCGTGACGCCCGGCGGTGACGGTCAACTCCTGCCCCAAACGCCGGTTCAGCCAGTGCAGGCACTGGCGGATGGCTTTGAGGCGTTCGTCGAAGTCCTCGTGTTGCGGCAACTCAGCCAGGCTTGCGACGATCAACTGGCTGGCGATGTCGCCACCCTGATGACCGCCCATGCCGTCCGCGACCACCCACAGCCCGTGCTGCGGCGAGTCGAGGAAGGCATCTTCGTTGCGCGCCCGCACCTTGCCCGGGTCGGTACGCGCCGCGCTGCGCCAGGGACTGGCCACCAGCATCAGAGCTGCACCGGCATACGGAAGGTACGCAGGACGCCCATATCGAACGGGTTCGGCGTGCGCTGGCTGGTCAGCAGGTAGTTGGCGCGCAGACCGCCTACGTCCGCCTTCAGCACCAGCACGTCGCGACCGTTCAGGTACTCGGTCTGCATCAGGTCGAACAGACGGAACAGCGACCATGGGCCGGAGTTTTTCTCGATCCCGATAGGACGCCCGGCCATTTTGTCCATGACCAGACTGGTGCGACCGTCTTCAGCATCGGTCGGCCACTTGAAGGTCATTGGCAGGATCGGGCCGTGACGGTATTCCATGGTCTTGTCGCCGAACTTGAATTCGGAGCGGCTGACCGCCGGATCGAGGGTGTACGGCTCGAGCTTGAACTGCACGGTCGGCTCGGCCGGGTTGATCGAGAAGAAGCTCTGGCGAATGGTCTGCGCCGCCGCCATCTGATCGAGGTAGACCTTCGATACCGGCAGGCTGTGACCGTCGACACTGCGCATGCGGTAGTTGCCCGGATCGCCGCTGACGAACGGACGCATGTAGCTGTCGAAGAAGCGGTCGACGGTACCTTGAGCACGGAAGAACTCACGGAAGTCGCTGATCGCCACGTCGCTGGTGCTGCTGGCGCTGAACGGATAGCGCTTGCTGATGGTTTTGCCGTACACGCTGTACAGCTCGTTCTGATAACGGCCGTTCAGGTATTGATAGGCATCGTTGAGCACCAGACGCCACGAGTCTTCGGCCAGCACGTTGAACCACACGCTCAGCGGACGCGGCAAACGACCGGAGGCATTGCGCAGGTTGGTCAGCGCATCACGCTGGCCGCTCATGCGCGTCTTGGCCATCTCGAACGCGGCTTGCTCCGGCGTGCTGGAACGGGCCAGACCGGCCAGTTGCAGTTGCAGGTCGTTGAGCGCGCTGAACGCTGGCGTCAGGTCAGCACCCGGGCCGTTGTTGTCATCGAGCAGACGATGCAGCGGTTCGAAGCGGCGTTGCAGGGATTTCTTCGCGGTGTCCGGCAGGTTCTTCGCCACGTTCAGCGCCGAAGCCTTGTCGGCGGCAGCCGCGGCGAGTTTGCCGACCTTGCCCAGTTTGCCTTTCTGCCCGGCCAGCGCATCGGCAGCTTCGCCGGCTTCATCGACCGGATCAGCCGCGGCTTCGAAGCGGGTGTTTTCACGCACTTCGGTGAGCAATGCGAGGACCGGCGAGTTGGCCGAAGTCAGGCCCGCCAGTTGCTCGGCGCCTTCGCCAGCGTCGCTGATTGGTGGCAGTGCGACCTGGCCAACGGCTTCGCTCCAGTAGTTGGCGTAGTCGCGGAAGTACAGCTGCTCGAGTTCGACCATCAGGCGACGCAAATCCATGTCGCTGATGCCCGCGCCTTCGCCCAGCACCCAGTTGTCACGCAGGATATCGGTGACCAGCGCCGCGCCCTGCACCGAGAAATACTGCTGATAACCCTGCTGGGTGTAGAAACCCGGGATCACGTATTCCGTGCCGATGAACAACGAACCTTGCGGGCCGAGGTGCTGGCTGAAGCGGTAGTCCGGCAGGTTGCGCGCCTGCTCGCGGAGCATGCGGTAAACCACGTTGGCCAACGATTCGCTGCGCAGGACCTGACGCGCCTGCGTGACCAGTTGATCGTTCAGCGGATAAATGAACGGCTGCTTGAGCAAGCGCTCGAGGTGCGTGTTCAAACCGTTCTGCACCGCGGTGTTGCCGGTGTAGCGCTGCGACCAGTCAGTGGCGACCCAGTCCTTGAGCCACGCCGCGTCGCGACGATCCTTCATGTTCAGCATCAGGTACGCACGCAGGCTGTTGAGCAGGCGATCGCGGTCCTTCATGTTGGCGCGGATCTGCCCCTCAAGCATGGTCGCGACCCGTGGCAGCAACTGCGCTTCCAGCTCACGCTCGTAGGCGGTTTTCACCACCGGGTTGATCTCTTCGCCCTGATACAGGCCGCCACGCTCGTGGTACGAGACGTCGCCCTTGCTCGGGAACACCTGAGTCGCGGCGTAGCTGGTGTCGAGGACTTTCAGCACGCCCATGGCGTCATCACGCGGCGTGACGGCCGAGCGTTGCTGGGTCCAGTTCTGCGCCAGCGTGCGCAGGTTTTCCAGACGCTCGTAGTTGGCCGAAAAACCACCGGCCCAGAGCATGCCGAACAGTGCCAGTGCTGCCAGTGCGCCGACGTACAGCGCACGCTGGCCCCAATGAATGCGGCTGCGCTCGCGCTTGTCCAGACCGGCCAGATCGGCCTCGGGGAAAATCACTTGGCTGAGCAAGTGGTGGATGAATCGCGAACGACCGCTGCGCAGGGTCGGCAGCACACCGGCGTTCATGCCCAGGCTGGCGCCGATGCCGGCGGTAGTCGAGTCCATTTCCTGGGTCAGGTGTGGCGCGCTGGTCAGGTAGAAACCGCGCAGTTGCGTGGCGCGCTGATAACGGTTGCCGGTGAACGCCATGTCGACGAACAGGCACAGACGCTCGCCGATCTGCCCCAACTGATGCGGGAAGTCGAGGATGCGGCCACGGCGCTGAGTGTCGCGCTCGGAGTGCATGCGCATGATCACTTGGCTGTTCAGGCGGCGCAGCAGCTCTTCGAACTCGTTGCGCAGGACCGTGACGTCGGTGCCGACCTGATCCTTGCGGAAACTGGTGCCGAGCACCTGATCGCTTTCTTCGCGGGTCAGTTGATCGAAGAACTCGTCGAAGCCGAGCAGCTTGTCAGCCTTGCTCAGGACCAGATACACCGGCACATCGACGTGGAGTTTCTGATGCACGTCCTGCAAACGGCTGCGCACCTGGCGCGCGAGGGTCTCGATGTCCTGCTCGCTGCCGCCGGTGAGGGTTTCCACCGGAATGGTCACCAGCACGCCGTTCAACGGACGGCCGCGACGACGCTTGCGCAGCAGTTCCAGCAGGGTGGTCCAGGCGTTGCCGTCGACTTCGGCGTCCGGTTGAGTGGTGTAGCGCCCGGCGGTGTCGATCAGGACACCGTGATCGGCGAAATACCAGTCGCAATGACGGGTGCCGAGGGTGTCGCGGGTCAGCTTGCGGTCGATCTTGTTGATCGGAAATTCCAGACCGGAAAAATCCAGCAGGCTGGTTTTGCCCGAGGCCTGCGGACCGATCAGCAGGTACCACGGCAAGTCACTGCGCCAGCGCTCGCTGCGACCGCGATACAGGCTCGACGTCTTAAGGGTTTTCAGCGCGTCCTTGAAACGCGCCTTCAACTCTTTCTGTTCTTCGTCGATCAGCTCTTCGCGGCGAATGCGGTCCTGACCGTCCTCGCTTTCTTCTTCGGCTTTCTTGCGGATACCCGCGCGCCAGCTGACGAAGACCATGGTCAGGCCCCAGATCAGGAACAGCACGCTGATGGTCAGCAGACGCGAGGTCGCGCTTTCCCAGAACTTGTAATCATCGACCGCCAACAACGGGCCGACGAACCACACCAGCAGCGCCACGAACAGCACCAGCAGCAGAGTCCAGACCCAGGTCTGGCGCAGGAAGGCGCCGACTTTCTTGAAAAACTTTTTCATCACACGTCCCTGTTTTACGGCTGCGCCTGCGGTTGCACCGCGGCTGGATCAAGCGGCTGATAAGGATGCAGAACGGTGTCGCGTTGTTCGCTCAGGACCCAGGCGAAGCCCGAATACATCACCACCAGGCAGACCAGAGTAAAGAGCACCACCATCCACGCCGGCACGATGCGCACCAGGTTGCGGCGCTGATCGTTGAGACCTTCCCAGTGCGGCGACAACTCGCGCGGCACGTCGCCACGCAACTGACGGATCTGCCGGTACAAGGCGTCGCGGATGCCTTCAAGCTCAAGCATGCCGCGTGCCTGTACGCGGTACTTGCCCTCGAAACCAAGGGACAGGCACAGGTACATCAGTTCGAGCATCGGCAGGTGCTTGACCGGGTTTTTCGACAGCCGATCGAGCAGCTGGAAAAACTTCTCGCCGCCGAAGGTTTCGTTGTGGAAGCTGCTGAGCAGGCTCATCTGCGACCACTCGCTTTCGTTGCCCCACGGCGTGGTCACGACGGCTTCGTCGACCACGGTGCAGAGCACGTAACGCGCGGCCATCACCTGGCTGCTTTCGGCGCCGTTGTGCAGGGCGCGCACTTCAAACAATTTCAGCCCGGCGGTCAGCCGCTCATTTAGCGCGTACAGGTCTTCGCGGGTCTCGCTGTGCTTGAGACGCACCACTTCCGAGAGCAGGTCGGACGAGGCCGCGACCAACGAATTGAGGCTGATGTTGAAGGCCTCTGCCGGACGCAGGCGCGCGGCGTAGATCATGCGTTCTTCCAGTTGCTCGAAACGCGGCGGCGCGGCGAAGTCGGTCAGCGGACTCGATGCCGGTCCGTGGCCCTGACGGTCGAGCAGGACGGTTTTGTCGTCCTGGTTGTAATCCGTTTCCTTGATCATGTCGGTCAGTTCCTGATGGCCCAGAATTTCAGTTCAAGCTCGGCGAATTCGCCGGACACGTGGAACGCGAAACCGCCGGAGCGTTCGAGTTGTGCCAGGTCTTCGGAACTGAGTTCGAGAATGAAATAGGTTTTGTTCGAGTGGAACGCGATCTGCCGTGGTGCCACCGGCAACGGTTTGACCTTGATCCCCGGCAAGTGGAGGTTGACCAGTTGGCGGATGCGCTCCACCGGGCCGACCTTGAGGTGCTGCGGCAAACGCTGACGCAGTTCTTCGGAGTCGCAGTTGGCACTGGCTGCCAGCACGAACGAGGCCGAGCCGAGCAGTTTGTGGTCGTGCAACGGCGAAACAATGATGCCGTACTGACGCGCCTGCAGGATCAACTCGATGGCGTGCTGTTCGAGCACCATCGACAGCACCTGACGGATCGCTTCCATCAGTTTGCGGAAGCTTGCGCCCTGATCGGCGTGGGAATAGCGGCTGTCCAGACGCGGGCGTTTGCTCTCGCCGGAGAAGGTCGCCAGATCGCCGAGCATGGTCAGCAGCGTGCGGTACAACTCTTCCGGATGCACTTGTTCCAGACCGAGGTAATGGCGCAGCAGCAGTTCGGTGCGGTTGATCAGTTGCAGCATCATGAAGTCGCCGACTTCAGCGCCGCCGACCTTGCCATTGGAGCGAATCCGCTCGGCGATGGTGTCGCCACGGTGGCTGAGCATGCTGATGACTTCTTTCAGGCACGACAGCAGGTAGCTGGAGGCGTGGGCCTGAATGTAGGTCGGGACGAAATCCGGGTCGAGGCTGATCACGCCGTCGGGCGTGGTGTCGAGCACGTCGCAGATCTTCAGCTTCACGTAGGCCTGATCGCTCTGCTGCTCGCCGAGCAGCAGTTTGAAATCCGGGCGACCGCAGCTGACCTGACTGGCGGAATCGTCGCCGGCGTTGGAGTCGGCGACTTCGGCGTCATAGGCGGTGTAGCGCGCGAGCACGTCGGATTGCTCCGGGCGCCGGGCCTCGATGTGGTTGCCGGTGACCAGCGGCAGCGCCAGATAGATCGGCGTGTTGCCGGTGTTTGGCGGCACGTCCAGCGCCAACGGCTCGGTGTTGCCACCGAGTTCGAACAGGCTGCCGTCCGGCAGAATCCCCGAGGCTTCACTGATCACCAGTTTGCCCATGTTGAGGAACTGCAAGTCGATTTCCAGATTGAGAAAACCCCAGGTGTAGCCACCGAGCAATTGCGTGCGGGTTTTCATCTGGTGATCGTAGTAACGATCGTTGTGCTGGAAGTGCTGCGGTCGCAGCAGCATGCCTTCCTGCCAAATGACTTTATGGGTGTTCATGATCAGTCATCCGCCTTGGCGAGCACTTGTTGGGTGTTGCGGATACCGGCCTGATCGAGGGTCAGATCAGCCTCGGTGAGTTCCAGCGGAGTGATCTGCACGGTGTGGCGCCATTGCGTATCCGGCAGGTCGCGATAAGCAGCGAGGATGCCCACGTAACGGCTGCCCTCCTCCACGCTGAGTTTCAGTTCCACGGTTTCACCCGGGCGCAGTTCGAGTTCTTCGCTGGCCACCAGATCCGGGTTGAGGGATTCCTTGGCGCGTTCGTAGAGGCTGAAGAAATCAGCGTTCTCGAAGGTCACCGGGTGCTTGAGTTCGAACAGACGCACGACGATCGGCGACGGCCGACCATTGAGGTCCGGGTTGAGCTGATCGCTGCCGGTCAGCTTGAGGTTGATCTTGGTCACTTTCGAGTATGGCGACAGCGACGAGCAACCGGCGAGCAGCACCAGCACGGTGAGCGCAGTCAGCGTCTTGAAAAAAGCGGTCGAGCGGCGAGACATGCGCATCATCCTTGGTGGTCGGTGTGGAGGGTGGAGATCAGACGAATCTGTTCTTCGTAAGCCTGAGCAAAGTCGCGGGCCAGCAGACGCTCGCTCCAGTCATCGTCCTGACGCAGTGCCTGGTGGTAGCGGCCGAATGCTCTCCAGCGCCCGCCCGACGTGGCGATCAATGGCTTGCTGTCACGCTCGAAACGCAGGGTCAGCTGCTCCGGCGAGAAGTGCTCCAGCGTGCCACGCACAGCAGCGCGACTGGCGGTCAGCAGTGCCACTTGATGCGCCTGCAGGTCGCGGAATGCGCGGGAGATCGCTTGCTCGGCGGGCAGATGGCCAGGCTTGCTTGGCTGCAACAGAATCTGCAGTGCTTCGCTCGGATCGACGGCGAATTTCAGCGGGTTCTTGTTGGTGCCTTGCACGGTGGTCTGGGCCAGACGCAATTCGTTTTTCAGCTCGGAGCGGGTACGCAGGCTTTGCTGCAAACCGCCGATGCTCTGGCGCAGCAGGCGCGCAGTGTTGAGCGCCAACGCTTCGCGTTCGTCGTGGCTGAGGCCTTTGACGTCGACGCCGAGCGCCGCGCCGAAGTGCTCCCAGAAGCCTTCGCTCTGACGCTCGACGGCTTTCGGCGCAGGCGCCGGCTCAGGCTCGACCGGGGCGGCAATCAGCTCCGGGACCATCAGGCTTTCCATGTCGATGCGCGCGTAGTCGGCACGCTGACGGGAATCTTCGGGCTTGGCGGTAGGCGACAGCAGTTCGTCGATTTCCGAGTACACGCGCTCTTGCTGTTCGAGGGCGTTGAGCGGGTCGAGGTCAAGAAACGCGTCGTCCGGAATGATGCTGCCAGCGGCGCGCGGGCGGCCGACTTCGCCGTCGAAAGTGGCCGGGTCACGGACCAGCCGCGCGCGGATCTCGAAGTCGCCGAGAATGTAGGTGCTGCCGTGCTCGATGCGCACCGGCTCGCCCTTGTGCAGGCGTGCGCCGCTGCTGCCGTCCTGAACACCGTTGCTGCTGGTGTCGGTAAGGAAGAACGAGCCCTCGCGGTAGCTGACAATCGCGTGATGATTGGACAGGTGCCGCTTGCGGTCAGGGATGATCCAGTCACAGTCCTCGCCGCGCCCGATCACGCCACCGGCCTGTTTGAAGGTCCGCTGGCACAACTCGGTGGGCACGAACTGCTTGGTGTTCAGCATTTCGAAAACCAATTCCATGTTTGATGCTCCTTGCGGTCACTTGCCGCGATTGACCGCTTGCGGATCACCCAACGGGCGATAGTCGTTGTCGTTGAATTTGTAATTGCCGCTACAGCCGCCAAGGCCGCATAGAACGACGAGGGTCAGCAGGACAGCGTGCCAGTGACGAACAGACATCAGAGGGTCTCCAGGTGTAGACAAAGCACAAAGCGCCGACCCTTGCGGGCGGCGCTGAAATAAGTTCTTGAGGTGGGCTCGAAGCCTCTAGATCGGGGCCTTGAGCCATAGTCTGGAGGTACGGCGACCTCCCGTGGCGAGGGGACTTGTCCCCGTTGGGGTGCGCAGCGCCCCCATAACCTGCCAGCGCGATTTCTCAGTGAAACCGTATGTACCGGACTGCGACTGCTGCGCAGCCGGACGGGGATAAATCCTCTCGCCACAGGGTATGTGTTGGGTTCGAAGAAGTGCTGTAGCTCAACCATCAAAGTCACCCAAATTGATATTCAGGCGCCCGAGGCGGTACAGCAGCGTGCGCCGTGGCAGGCCCAGCTCGCGGGCGGCGAGGGTCTGGTTGCCGTCGTTCTTGCGTAGGCAATCGAGCAGCAATGTGCGCTCGACTTGCTCCAGGCGTTCGCGCAGATTCAGGCCGCTGTTGTCCTCGGGCATCGCTTCCAGGCGCAGGGAAAAATGCTCGGCGAGCAACTCGCCGCCCTCGCAGAGCAACACCGCGCGCTCGACCAGTGCCTTGAGTTCGCGAACGTTGCCGGGGAAGTTGTAGCCGCACAGATGCTCCAGTGCCGAATCCGACCAGCGCACCGGGTCACGCTGCAAAAACGTGCAGGTCTTCTCGGCGAAATGCCGGGCCAGATCGAGGATGTCGCCTTCGCGCTGACGCAGGGCCGGCAGCTCGATCGGGAATTGTGCGAGGCGGTAGTACAAGTCCTCGCGGAACTTGCCTTCGCTGACCAGCGCCGCCAGATCACGGTGCGTCGCGGCGATGATGCGCACGTCGATTTTGTGCGTGTCGTTGGAACCCAGCGGACGGATCTCGCCTTCCTGCAACACGCGCAGAATCTTCGCTTGCAGCGACAACGGCATGTCGCCGATTTCATCGAGCAGCAACGTGCCGCCATTGGCCGCGTCGAACAGCCCCGCACGATCGCGATCGGCACCAGTGAAGGCGCCTTTGCGATAGCCGAACAGCTCGCTTTCCAGCAGGTTTTCCGGGAACGCCGCGCAGTTCTGCACGATGAACGCCTGGGAGCGACGCGGGCCGCAATCGTGAATCGCCCGCGCCACCACTTCCTTGCCGGTGCCGGTCTCGCCACGCAACAGCACGGTGTACGGGCTGTGGAGGATCTTGCTGATCAGCGAGTAGGTCTGGCGCATCGCCGCGCTTTTGCCGATCAGGCCGTAGCCACTGATGCTCGGCACACTGCGAGTGGCGGTGGCCGATTCGGCGGCTGGCTGACGCAGGCGTTGCAGCAGATGCAGTTGGCCGAGCACGAACGAGCCGAGCTGGCCAAGGGAGTCGGCGAAACCCTGCAAGTCAGTGCGACGACGACTGGCACACAGCAGCAAGCCCTCAACCGACTTGTGCTGATTGACCAGCGGCACGCACAACAGCGACTGCCACGGCGTGCTCGCCGCTGGCAGAAAACTGGTTTCGTGCAGGCTGCCGGTCAGGTCGTCGAGGCACACCACGCGGTTCTGGCACAGGGCGAATTGCAGCAGTTGTTCACCGTTGTAATCCGCCGGCAGGCTCGCCGCCTGACGCGGTTGCAGCGCGCCGTCGAGGCACTCGGCATTCATCCCCAGGCAGGTGTGGGTGGCGTCGAGCAGATACAGCTGCGTCAGTTCGCAGCCACTCAGTTCGGCCAGGCCACGGACGAATTCACTCAGCAGCGCAGCACTGTCCGCCGCGCGCGAAAGACTGGCGAACTGCGCCAGCAACGCTTCGGCATAGACCAGTGGCTGCGGCACTTGAGTGAACATCACGCCCACCTCAGACGAACTCGCAGGTCACGCTGGAGTTGCCGTCGAGCGTGGCATGCACACGCTTGAGGCTTTCGCCGGTCGCCATCGCATCGAGCAGACGATCGGCCACCAACGGCAGCACGTGTTGATCGAGCAGATGATCGATCAGGCGCGCGCCGCTTTCGCTTTGCGTGCAGCGCTCGGACAGATGATCGACGAGGTTCTGGCACCAGCTGAACTCCAGCTGACGACGGTTCAGGCGCTCGCCTAGACGGCCGAGTTTGATCTCGATCAGCTCGCGCAGCACCGGCCCGCCCACCGGGTAGTACGGCACCACTTTCATCCGCGCCAGCAGCGCCGGTTTGAAGTGTTTGCTGAGCACCGGGCGAATGGTTTCTTCGAGCACTTCGGCGGTCGGCCGCGCGCCGTCTTCGCAGAGTTCGCTGATCTTGTCGCTACCGAGGTTCGAGGTCATCAGGATCAACGTGTTGCGGAAGTCGATCTCGCGACCTTCGCCATCGTTGGCCACGCCTTTGTCGAAGATTTGGTAGAACAGGTTGAGCACGTCCGGGTCGGCCTTCTCGACTTCATCGAGCAACACCACCGAATACGGCTTCTGGCGCACGGCTTCGGTGAGCATGCCGCCCTCGCCGTAACCGACGTAGCCCGGTGGCGCACCGATCAGGCGCGAGACGGTGTGCTTCTCCTGAAACTCGGACATGTTGATGGTGGTGATGAAGCGGTCGCCGCCGTACAGCAGGTCCGCCAGGGCCAGCGCGGTTTCGGTCTTGCCGACGCCGCTCGGGCCGACCAGCAGGAACACACCGACCGGTGCATCAGGCTTGTTCAGACCGGCAGCGGTTGCGCGCATCGAACGATCCAGCGCATGCACGGCTTGCTCCTGACCACGGATGCGTGTGCGCAGATCGGTGGCGAAACTGGCGACCTTGGCGTTGTGCTCGCGGGCCAGTTGCGCCAGCGGCACACCGGTCCAGGCGCTGATCACTTCGGCAACCAGACGCGGGCAGACTTCGAAGCTGACCAGGCGTTCTTTGACTTGCGCAGCGGTCAACGCGGCGTGGGTTTCATGCAGCTGAGCTTCCAGCGCTTCGACGCTCTGGCCTTCTTCGACTTCGGCGACCACAGTTTCAATCACGGTGCCTTCGGCGTCTTCTTCAACGCTGACGGTCGGCTCGACGGCTGCGGCTTCGCGGGCCTTGGCCAGTTGCTGACGCAGTTCCAGCAGGCGCTCGGCCAGTTCTTTTTGCTCAGTCCACAAGGTCTCGAGCGCAACCATCTCGCTTTCGGCTTCGTCCAGCCGCGCTTCCAGTGCCTCCAGCGCTTCGTGGTCGATCAGCAGACCGGCCTCGGCATCGCGACGCAGGGCCTGGCGCTGACGGCCGCCTTCAGCCAGTTCGCCACGCAGGCGCTCCAGACTTTCCGGGGCCGCAGCGAGGCTGATGCGCACGCGGGCGCAAGCGGTGTCGAGGACGTCGACGGCCTTGTCCGGCAGTTGCCGACCGGCCAGGTAACGCGCGGACAATTCAGCAGCGGACACCACCGCGTCATCGCGCAGGTAGATGCCGTGGCTCTTCTCGTAGACCTGAGCCAGACCACGCAGAATGGTCACTGCTTCGCTGACAGTCGGTTCGTGCAGTTGCACGGGCTGGAAACGACGGGCCAGCGCCGGGTCTTTCTCGAAGTATTTTTGTACTCGGCCCAGGTCGTCGCGGCGATGGTGCGCAGTTCGCCACGGGCCAGCGCCGGTTTCAGCAGGTTGGCCGCATCGGAACCGCCAGCGTTGCCGCCAGCACCGATCAGGGTATGGGCTTCGTCGATGAACAGGATGATTGGTTTCGGCGAGGCTTTGACTTCGTCGATCACGCCTTTCAAACGACGCTCGAATTCACCTTTGACGCTGGCGCCGGCCTGCAACAGGCCCATGTCCAGCGAGAGCAATTCAACGCCTTTGAGCACTTGTGGCACTTCACCGGCAGCGATGCGCGAGGCCAGACCTTCGACGATCGCGGTCTTGCCGACACCGGCTTCACCGACGACGATCGGGTTGTTCTTGCGGCGACGGGCGAGGATGTCGACCATCTGCCGGATCGCGCCATCGCGGCACAGCACCGGGTCGAGTTTGCCGTCGCGGGCCTGTTGGGTCAGGTTGTGGGTGAAGCGCTGCAACAGCGACTCGCCTCGCGCCGCCGGTTTGCCATTGGCCGCCGGCTGCTCCTGTTGCGACAGGGCAAATTCCTTCAGGCGATCGATGTTCAACTTGGCGAGCAGCGGTTGATAGCGGCTGCCGGCATAACGCATCGGGTTGCGCAGCAACGCCAGGATCAGCGCGGCGTCTTCGACCTGGGTCTGGCCCAGCTCGAGGTTGGCCACCAGCAGCGCGTCTTGCAGCCATTGCACCAGTTCCGGAGCGAATACCGGGTTGCGCGAAGCGCTGTGTTCGACCCGCGATTGCAATGCAGCGGTCAGTTCACCGGCGTCGACGTCAGCATCTTGCAGCGCGCGCGACAGCAAGCCGTTCGGGCGCTCGAGCAAGCCCAGCAGCAAGTCTTCGACGAGGATCTTGCTGCCGCCACGGGCGACGCAACGCTCGGCCGAACGTTCCAGATCACGACGGGTTTCGGCGTCCAGCGCCTGGATGAGTTGTTGCAGGTCTACGTTGATCATGGCTCACGTCCTTAATGAATTTTGCTGCCCAGGGTCACCACGCCGTCCGCTTTTTCGCGGCCCAGCCAACTGGTCCAACCGAGGCGACAGGCGTTCTGCTCACCGATGCGCAGTTCGCGGATTTCTTCCTGGCGCAGGACCAGGCGAATGTCGTAATCGAGCGGGTCACGCAAGGTGAACCGCACCAGCGCGCAGAGCGGCTGGTAACCGAAACCGATCGGCAGGAATTCATGGAATCGCTGCCAGTCGAGTTCGGTGATGTGAATGCGGAATTTGCCGCTGCGATCGCGCACGTGTTCGCCCAGCACCAGGTCTTCGCCGAGTACGCTGTTGGCACGGCCCAAACGATTGCGCTGCTCGTCGAGAATTTCCACGCGGCGCTCGAATGCCGATGACCGTCCGTGCTTGAAGTGTAACGCAACGGCCGCAGCGCGCCGTGCGCAAACTGACAGGCGTAGCGTTTCCAGTTGAGTTCCTTGGCCTTGCGGATCTCGTCGCCACCCAGGCCGATCAGCGCAAAGTGCGCCGGAAACGAAGCTCGCGCGGTAGCGCTCGATCAGCATCAGCGACGTGGAACAGGTCGAGGAAGTTGCGCGTCGGGTTGCCGTCCTCGCTGTCGCCCAGGGCCTGCTCGCCATAGAACGCCGGCAACGGCGAACCGGAGCCGACCAGGCCGATCAGGTTGAAACGCACGCGCGCGCGCATCTTGCCGTGCTCTTCGAAAAACTCCACGCGATCGACGTCGCTGCGCGGAAAACCCAGGCTCGGGTTGGCCTGGAACTCGACCTGATCGTACAGATCGTCTTCGCTCAGATGCGGGTGTGCCTCGCGCAGCCGGTCGATCACCAACAGCACGGCCTGAAACAGCGAGTACTCGCGTATTACCTTGGTCAGCCCGCTTAAAGCAGGGGCTGCAGGCCCATACGTGGTGTCCATTGGTACACCTCTCCCTGTGTGCTTTTTACCCGCAGCTCATGGAATGAATTGAGACTGGCGTAAAGCGCGAAAAACTCGTTGAGAACCGAAGCGAAGACGAACAGGTCGCCCTCGCCGATATAGCCTTCCGGGTCGATGGTCAGTTCGGTGCGCAAACCGCGCACCGGCAGACCGCGATGCAGCCGGTCGACGTGATGATGTTTGATGTGCTTGAGGCCGCCGAGCAGGCGCTTGCTGACCTTCTCCGCGTGCTGGTCGTAGTAGCGCGGCAGGTCGTAGGTTTCCAGAATCACCTTCAACGCATTGACGTCCGCCAGCGACAGATAGTTAAGCGACATGTTGCTGATCAGCTTCCACAGGAAGTCGCGGTTCAGCGGCGGCGCGAAGCTCGGGGTGGCCGGGGTGATGTTGCGGAAACTGAGGAATTCCGGGGTCTGCTCGCTGGCCATGCAGATGTCGCCGAGCTTGAGCTTTTTCGGCAGGTTCTGGTTGGTGCACATCAGCTCGATCGACAGGGTTTCGTGGGCTTCGGTGTGGCGGATGCCGAAGCTCAGGTAAGTGTCGAGGCCGTCGTGCAGCAAGGAAGAACGCTGGCGAATGCTGTAATGCGGACGGCTGTTGGGCACGTCGAAACTTGGGTCGTGTTCGAAGGATTCGAACGGCACGTACTCCTGATAACCGAGGCCGCCGGGCTTCCAGCCAGTGACCGTTTCCACCGAGAACACGCCACAGTTTTCCAGGTCGTATTCGGCCGGCAGCAACAGGTATTCGTCCTGCTTGCCATCGAGACGAATCGGCAGCGCGTCGTGCTCGAACAGATTGACGATCGGCGTGCAGAACAGCTTGACGTTATCCAGGGTCGGCCGCATGCGCATGATGCCGCTCTTGCGAATGTCGAAACGCAATTCGAGGCCGCGCATCTGCTTGAGGGTGTCTTCCGGCAGCGCCTTGAGAATGTCCAGACCGTTGACGTCGACGAACAGGAACTTGTCCTGGAAGGCGAAGTATTCCTGCAGGTAGCGATAGCCACGGAAGGTGTTCAGCGGATACGGGATCAACGCTTCTTCTTCGGCAAAGCCCACCGGTTTGACCCGGTCGCCGGGAATCTTGAACGCCATCGGCTTGCCGCTGACGCCCTCAATCGGCTTGCCGGCGCCGTCGAGCGGGATCAGTTCGATGCCGTCGAGGTTGCGCAGCAGGCTCAGGTAGAGCATCTGGCTGATGTAGCGCTCACCGGCAAAGTGCAGGCGCAACTTGCTCAGCTGCAGTTCGCCGAGGTGGCCGTCAGCGCTCATTTCCAGGCGCAGGCTGAGCAGCGAGCCATCGCCCTTCACCGAGTAATTCAGCGCAGCCAGATCCAGCGGCAAGACTTCGGTCGGGTAACAGGTGCGGAAACGGCAGCGCACGTCTTCGATCGGCTTGCTCTCGATCGGCGTATCGCGCTCAACCAACAGCGCCGGCCCGGAACGCTTGAGCGGATCAAACTGCAGAATGCTGAACGCCGGCAGCGGGCGCATGTAGTTCGGCCACAGCAGCTGCATCAGCGAATGGCTGAGCTCCGGCAGTTCGTCATCGAGCTTCTGCCGCAGCCGCCCGGTGAGGAACGCAAAGCCTTCGAGCAACCGCTCCACATCCGGATCCCGCCCGGCCTGCCCCAGATACGGCGCCAGCGCCGGACTACGCTCGGCGAAACGACGACCGAGCTGGCGCAGTGCGGTGAGTTCGCTTTGGTAGTAGTGGTTAAAGGACACGGGGTACCTGCCTGGTAGTGGAACTCATCAAAAAAAAATCCTGTAGAGCGCGACCGTCACGCCGGCACAGACATAGCCGCCAATCAGCAGGAACGGCACAACCGAGATCCAGCCGTACGCCATGTAAGCATCATTCAGCGGACGGACGATCAGACTGAACAAGCCATACAGCATCCAGGGCACGGCATAGAACGGGATGAACTTCACTGGCGCCCACCAAACCATCCGCAATGCCTGTTGCTCGTTCCGGCGCCGCGCCGATCGGGACATCCACAGCGAGAAACCCAGAAGCCCGGGAACGCCCCACCACAACAGGAACTGCCAATAAATTCCGGACGACTCGGATGTTAAATACTCGCCATTCCACAGGTCATAGGAAGTAATCGCCAACACGGCCAGCAGTGGCAGCCACAATGCAGCCATGAAGAAGCTCAGTTGTGCGCGGCTAAGCATGGGTAGGGCTCACAAGCGAGTTCCGTCGCATCAGCACACATTTTTCCCAACGCAATTCGATGACCTGCGTGACCAGAATCGCCAACAACGTGACTCCGCCTTGGGCCACGGTGTAGAACAGCGCACGTAGTGGGTTGTGGGGCACCGTTATGAACAGAATCCAGACAACCATCAGAGCAAGCAGACCGAGCTTGGCCCACAGGTTCGGGATAATTGCGGCCAATGCGTTCACCCCGAGAAAGATGTAAATGAACATATAGTGGGCAATACCGTATGCCACACCGCGGGACGTGAATCCGCCGTTGAATGCCTTGTAGGCTACAACGACTGCGTTATTCAGAAACACGTAGGCCACGCAGCCCGCCGCATGGATCGCCAAGCAAAGTGCAAGGCGCAAGTAGATATTCATCGCTGCCCAACTCCCTGTTTTTGCGGCGTGATCGCCGCACCCGTATAGACATAGAGCTCTTCACCGCCGTAGCCACCAATGGCCGCAGCGCTGAGTGGATGGCTATCCCGGGTGCCATATCGAACCCAACCCTCAGTCCACATCCCACCATTCTGGTGACGAATTTCAACGTAGTAGTCCGGCGCTTCGTGCTTCGTAATCTCGACGAATACCCCGCCATCCTCGGCCCCAACCCACAATGCATTTGGATGCGCGAACAGCTTTGGTTCGGTCGAGCTTTCCATTCGCAACAGCACAGCGAAGCCGACCAGAATCGTCAGCAAACCGACCGAAGATAGGAACGCGCCAAGGCATTGCCACGCTCTGATTTTCATTGAGCTGTTCCGCAAAAAAAAATCATGGGTAGATCGTTGTCTCGCCGATCATCTCTTCGCGCCTTGTTTCGCACTGCACCATGTTTTGAAATTCAAGCGATCAAATCCCTGGCAAACATTGGCTTTGGAAATAAAAATATAAGGCGCAGCCGCGTCATAAGAAAAATAATAATAATTCTCACCGTCCTGGCCGTAGATCCAATAAGAGGACGACCCTTGATTTATTTCATAGGGTTCGAAGGCAAGGATTGAAGATTCCGCAGGAATAAAATTAACGCGATCCATCAACAGCATCAGCGAGTTAGAGAAAATATTAGTCAACAAGACGCCCCCCAAAACCAAAACTCCGGCAACAAGCGCAATAGTGGTAGACGTCGACAGCTTATTTTTCATAAAAATACAACCACGCAGTGCCTGCTTTCGCTGCGTCTAATAACGCCATCGCATCGCTTGAATATTTTTCGGCAAGCGGGCCAGAACCGTTGTAGGAAGCAATGACTTTTTTCAGTTGATCTGCGGATAATGCCCCGGAATGACAACGAGTCCCGGTAGCCCGGTCAATCAGTTCACGTAGATGGCCGGCGCAATAGTAGAGGTCTGCCTTCCAGTCATCACCCGGGATTCTCGTGTCCTGATTCCAACCAAAAATCCGGTACTGAACGTCTTCGGGCAAAGGTTTCTTGCAGTAATAGTTCTCTGTGTATTTAACAGAGTTCTGCAATGTTGCGCGGCTCATGTTGGCAAAACCGCTGGACCCCCCAGCCAACTTGTCCGGCACGGCGTCAAAAGCCATATTGTCGACAATCGCTAACAGAGTGGTCAGCGACCGTTCGCCGAACTGCATAGTTTGCAGAAATTTACTACCCTTAGGTCCATTCTCCTGCTGAAGAATAACCGCAAGCAAAATATGCGGGATCCCATAATATTCAGCCGCCTGCTTAATCCAGACCCGAATTTCTGTATCAGAGAAACTCGCCTTGAGCATTTCTTTGGTTTTTGGCACATACCACATTATTTGCAACGGGGAAGGCAGCTCACCGGTATAGCTAGCGACACTGTCGTAGCCAGTCAGCGTTGTGACTTCTTTTCCATTACAGCGGCAAACTTGCAACTCTACTGGCGCAACATCAGAGGTTTTCGTGCTCGCGGCCGCGCCCGCTGGCACATATTCCTGCCCATCCTTACTGATTTTTTCAGCCTCGGCCATGAACGAGTACTCCCTCAGCTCTCAATAAAAACTTCAATTTTTTCGGAGGCTGTGTGTGCCTTCACGCGGTGAGTCAGACCCAACTCATTGGTGATTCCGCTTTCGAGAGATCCATCCGCTCGGCGTAGTAAGTACTTGGTATCCGCTAGCGGGTTCCCCAGGCCGTTTTTGAGTTGGAATTGAGCATCAAAGCCCGGAATGATCAAAGGCAACGGCGGCACAAACGGCGCCGGCGTATGCGAATTGCCAATAATCACCGTCCCGGACCCAGCCGTGACCTTGTTGCCGTGAGATCCAACCGAACCTACTGTCGCAGCCGGTTTGCCGTTGATCAAAACGGTAGTGGCAAGGTCGCCGACCAGCGCACCACCACACGCAGAGGCATCGCCTTGGCGGGCGGCCGCGAGGCCGTCGAAGAACACGTCGCCGGAACCGGCGGCGATCGGGTTGGTGCCGTGACCGGGGAGCGGGCAAGCGGTGGGGTCGGATACGCGTGCTGCGGGTTTGCCAGACATCGGGGATCTCCTTAGGTGACCTTGACTTGTCCGCTGCCATCCAGGCGCGCGGAGAAACTGACCTGACGCTTGAAACCCTCGACTTCCAGCAGGCCTTCGATACTGAAGGCCAGGCGAAGTTGATCGTGGTCACGCGGCAGGGAAATGACACGCACGTTGCTCAGGCGTGGCTCGTAGGCTTCGATGAAGTTTTCGATAGCCAGACGGGCCTGACTCAGGGAATCGTGCAGGCTCAGGCGCATGTCATTGAGATCGGGCAACCCGTAGTCGGCCAGCGTTTGCACGCTGCCGGCCCGGGTGCTGAGCATTTTGGCCAGATGGGCAGCCACTGACGCCATGGCACAAGCCTCAAGGCTGTTGCCCTTGCGTAGTTGTGCGTCGCCATTGAGGCGTTCGAACAGGCTGCCGTATCCGTCCATGAGTCGCTCTTACTCTTTGTCCAGCTTGCCAACCAGCGACAGGGTGAAATCGGCGCCCATGTACTTGAAGTGCGGACGCACGTTCAAGCTCACGCGGTACCAGCCCGGCTCGCCTTCAACGTCGCTGACGATCACTTGCGCAGCGCGCAGCGGACGACGGCCACGGACTTCGGCGCTCGGGTTTTCCTGGTCGGCAACGTACTGACGGATCCACTTGTTCAGTTCCAGCTCGAGGTCGGTACGCTCTTTCCACGAACCGAGTTGCTCGCGCTGCAACACTTTCAAATAGTGAGCCAGACGGTTGACGATCATCATGTACGGCAGTTGGGTGCCGAGCTTGTAGTTCAGCTCTGCGGCCTTGCCTTCTGCGCTGATGCCGAAGAACTTCGGCTTCTGCACCGAACTGGCGGAGAAGAACGCCGCGTTGTCGGAGCCTTTGCGCATGGTCAGGGAAATGAAGCCTTCCTCGGCCAGTTCGTATTCACGACGGTCGGAAACCAATACTTCGGTAGGAATCTTGGTTTCGATTTCGCCCATGCTTTCGAAATGGTGCAAAGGCAGGTCTTCAACCGCGCCACCGCTCTGCGGGCCGATGATGTTCGGGCACCAGCGGAATTTGGCGAAGCTGTCGGTCAGCTTGGTGCCGAACGCGTAAGCCGTGTTGCCCCACAGGTAGTGCTCGTGGCTGTTGGCAACGGTTTCCTTGTACACGAACGATTTCACCGGGTTTTCTTCCGGATCGTACGGGTTGCGCAGCAGGAAACGCGGCACGGTCAGGCCAACGTAGCGCGAGTCTTCCGAGGTACGGAAGCTCTGCCATTTGGCGAATTGCGGGCCTTCGAAGTGGTCTTTCAGATCTTTCAGATCCGGCAGGCCGGTGAAGCTTTCCAGGCCGAAGAATTTCGGCCCAGCGGCAGCGATGAACGGCGCGTGGGACATGCACGAAACGCTGGCCACGTACTGCATCAGCTTGACGTCTGGCGAGCTTGGCGACATGTAGTAGTTGGCGATGATCGCGCCCACAGGCTGACCACCGAACTGGCCGTATTCAGCGGTGTAGATGTGCTTGTACAGGCCCGACTGCATGACTTCCGGCGAATCTTCGAAATCGTCCAGCAGGTCTTCTTTGGAGACGTTGAGGATTTCGATCTTGATGTTTTCGCGGAAGTTGGTGCGGTCGACCAGCAACTGCAGACCACGCCACGACGATTCCAGCGCCTGGAAATCCGGGTGGTGCAGGATCTCGTCCATCTGGCGGCTGAGCTTGGCATCGATCTCGGCGATCATGCGGTCAACCATGGCTTTCTTGACCGGCTCACCGTTGTTCTGCGGCTTGAGCAGTTCTTCGATGAACGCCGACACACCGCGCTTGGCGATGTCGTAGGCTTCGTCGTCCGGAGTCAGACGGGTTTCGGCGATGATGCTGTCGAGAATGCTGTACTCGCCGTTGCCGGCGCTCTTCTCTTGTGCTGCGCTAGTGCTCATTGTGTTGGCTTCCTTGGCTGGAGTCTCAGGCGTCCGGGGCTGCGGCGTTCAGGCCCAGCTCACCGAGTACGCGACCGCGGGATTCGTCGTCGGCGAGCACGCCTTCGATCGCTTTACGGAACGCAGGTGCGTTACCCAGCGGGCCTTTGAGGGCCACCAGCGCATCGCGCAGTTCCATCAGTTTTTTCAGCTCAGGCACTTGCTCGACCAGGCTGGCCGGGTTGAAGTCCTTCATCGAATTGACGCGCAGTTGCACAGCCAGCTCGTCGGCCTCGCCATCTTCCTGCAGACGGTTCGGCACGCTCAGCGTCAGACCCAGCTCTTGCTTGGCCAACACTTCGTCGAAGGTCATCTTGTCGATGCTGATCGGCTTGCGATCTTCGATTTTGCGATCGTCCTTGCGGTGGGTGTAGTCACCGATTGCCAGCAGCTTCAGCGGCAGTTCAATCTCTTCCTGAGCTCCGCCGGTGGCGGGTTTGAAGGTGACGTTGATGCGTTCCTTGGGGGCTACCGAGCCTTCTTTGGCCATGGCTTTTCTCCTTGCGGTTGTGGCCCTGGGGCCTATTCGAGTACCACTTCGAGGTCGAGGTGGCACAGCCTGCGATAAATCTCTTCCTTGCTTTCACGTACGGCGTGGTTCTGCGGCAACAACTCGCAGCAACTGTGCAGCAGGTGCAGCACTTGCAATGCAAGATCGGGCTCCCAGGCGTGCAGGCCTGAGTCCTGTAATGTCTGATCGAGGGTTTCGAGCTGGTTCTTGGCCAGTTCGTATTTCTTGGCCAGGAAACACAGCCGCGCGAGGGTGAACTGCCAGAAGAAGCGTTCGCGGCCACCGTGGGCCGATTGCAGGCCCTGCTTGAGAATCTGCACGGCCGGCTTCAAGCCTTCCTTGCGCAGGATCGGTTGAACTTCCTCGAGGGCTTTTTCCCAGGCCGGCTGGGTTTCGACGTTCTCGCTTTCGACCTTGCGCGGCGCGCTGGCGCTTTGCAGGTGCGGCATGACATTGGCGGCGATCCACGCCCGGGTGGACGGATCGGCAAACGGCGCGCCGTCATGGAAGCGCAACTCGATGATGCCCGGCAGGCGCTGAATCAAAAGCGCGAAGTGGATTTCCACTTCGCGCATGGCCAGCTCGGCGTTGAGGTTCTGGAGACATTCCCAGACCATCCTCTGGCCATCGAACCAGAACGGCGCCTTCGCCAGGCTCGCCTCCAGTTCCACCAGCAGGTCGGCGTATTTGCCCTGATCGAAACGGTCCTGATAGAGCTTGAGCTTTTCCAGCGGCAGACCGCGCAGCACGGTGATCTGCTCGGCGTTGCGCTCGGGCACCGCGTCGATGGTCATCCACAGCAGCGTGCGATTGAGGCGCAGGGCACGCAGGTCGGTGGCTTTCTGTTTCAGCCACCAGGCACACAATGGCCGGGCGCTGTCCTGCTGGGCGCGCAGGGCTTTGTGCGCATCCCGCTCGTTGTCGATCGGCGCGCCAGGGGTGAGCAGTTGGGTCGCGGCCTGCTTGACCTGCGCCACCGCCGCGCCCACCACGCCGGGCGCCGGCTGGTTGTCGGCGGCGCGCTGAATCATGGTTTTCAGGCGGCGGGAGATCGGCAGCAGCAGCGGCGCGTCATCGCCCAGATGCTCAGTGCACGCGGCCTCAAGGCCGGCCAGGTGCTCGGAGAGCTGCCGGAACATCGGCAACTGCTCTTTGATCGCAATGTTTTCGGTGATGACCTGCTCGAGACGCGGCACCAGCCAGCCGATCGCGGCGGCACGAGTGCGGGGTTTGAGCGGGTGGACGTCGGCCCAGTTGTTTTCCGACAGATGGTGCAGCAGACCGAGGCCGGCGAGCAGCCCGGGGAAGGATTCGCGCTGGTACAGCGACCAGGTCAGCCAGGCGCCGACACGCAGATCCTTGGATTGGGTACGCAGCAGATTTTCGCTGTTTTCGCGGATTTTCAGCCAGTCGATCTGCCCGCTTTCGTGCATCGACGAAGCCTTGGCCAGCTCACTTTCCAGCGCCTCGAATTCGCTCGAGAAACGAACGTCCTCGCCCGCGAAATTCTCTTTGGAAACAGAGACTTTTGCGAGTTCGAGGTAATGGGCGGAAAGTTTGCTTGAGTAGGACATCCATGGCCTTTATTAAGGATTACAGTCATGCGCGCGACTGGAGTTTCAGCAACGCGGGACAGTATCGAAGAGCAGTTCAGCGACTCATCCAATTGAGATGTGCTCTTTCAAGTGGGCGCATCGTAATCACTATGATGGCCACTAGCAAGCATCTGATTAAACAACAAGACGAACTGTTCGTTGAGGTCTGTAGGAGATCGCCCTATATGTCGCAGGGGTTTCCCTGAGGCTGATTGATATACAGCGCATTCACCATGGTCCTGCGAAACCATTGATCCAGAGCCTCCCGTTGCAGACGGGCGAGTTTACCGGACGCTCATGTCCTTGAGCGGCGTGCAGCATGACAAATCCGGAAAAAAATAGAAGTAGGACACTTCTGAATAAAGACCGGCATCTTTTAACCTTTCGCAGACGACAACGAGCAACGAAAAAAATGCTAGCAAAATGATGGCATTTCACATAATTGAAACTTGTATGTTCAACATATACGCCGCTCCACAGCGAACTCGATAGTTATTGATGTATTTTTCCCCGGCAATGCTTTCACCTCATGCCAGAAAATACTCTGACAAAACTCAGGGATACTTCTTACATAATTCATATCCTGCAGGCTTGGTTAAGATCCGAGCCCAAGCAAATCCCCTTGAAACGCAGGTCTGGAGCTTTACTTCATGGAACTGAAACCACTGTTTTTCGCCGCGCTCATGTGGCTGCCCATCACCCACGCGTCAGCGGAAACCCCACCATTGGACGGCCATTACTACCTGACCGGCGCAATGGAAATGGGCGCCGAGTTGCTGTTGCGAAAGGACGGCACCTTTGATGCCGGTGTGGCGTATGGCAGCGCCGATGGCTTTGCCAAAGGCACCTGGAAAGTCGAGAACCAGACAGTAGTGCTGGAAAGCAAAACCAAGCCTGCCTCCAACAGCGATCTGGGCGGACTGTTCCAGGACCTGCAACTGGTGATCGAGCCAAACTGCCTGGCCGTGGATTTCGGCAACGGCAAGGCCTGCTTCCGACGCCAGTAAGCCAACAGACAGCCACAAAAAATGGGCACCCGACCGCAATCGGTGTGCCCATTTCTCATTTGCGGTTCTCCCCGTCATTCAGGGGAGCACGCCGCCATCAAGGATTGACGCTGTCTTTCAACGATTTGCCTGGCTTGAACGCAACGGTGTTGCTGGCCTTGATCTTGACCGGCTCGCCGGTCTGCGGGTTTTTGCCGGTGCGGGCGCCGCGGTGGCGCTGCAGGAAGGTGCCGAAGCCGACCAGCGTCACGCTGTCCTTGCGGTGCAGGGCGCCGGTGATTTCTTCGAGGACGGCATTGAGGACGCGGTTGGCCTGTTCTTTAGTCAGGTCGGCCTTTTCGGCGATTGCAGCGGCGAGTTCTGGTTTACGCATTAGTGAAGCCCCTTTGACGGTTTTTTGTTGTTATGTCCGTGCTGTTCTCGCTGGAACAGCGCCCAAGGCGCCGCAGGCTCTACTCTGCGGCAGACGGGAGTGAGAATGGCACGCCGCCAACGGCGGCGCCAGTCTCCCCAAGACCTTTGTCGGGGCAAAAGAGCGGTGTTTGCGACAGAACGACCGGCATTTACGCCAGCAGCGGCGGCAGCTGTTTGTTCAGGGCCAGTTTTTCCATGACCGCCCCGCCGGTCAGGGCGTAACCGAGCAACTGACCGTCGGCACTGTGGCACAGCGCTTTGATGTCGGCGCCCTGCCCTTCGACGCTCCAAATGCCTTCGCTGCCCCGTGGCGGCGGCGACACCACTAGCGGGCACACCGGGGTTTTCACGGTGATCGGCATCGGCCCGTAGCTGACCGCGGTCGGGTTTCCTGCGAGGGTTTGCGCCAACGCGCGCGCGCAACTCATCAGCGGCATCACGTAGAGCAGATTGAGCCCGTCGACTTCGGCGCAGTCGCCCAAGGCGTAGATGTTGGCGTGAGAGGTCTTCAGGTAACGATCGACCATCACGCCGCGATTGACCTGCACGCCGGCAGCCGCCGCCAGATCGATGCGCGGGCGCAGGCCGATCGCCGAGACCACCACATCGCACGGGATGATCTGGCCGTCGGACAGGTGCGCTTCGAGGCCATCGGCGACTTTCTCCAGCCGGGTCAGCACCGGGCCGAGGTGAAACTTCGCCCCGATACTTTCCAGCCCGGCCTGCACGGCCGCCGCAGCGGCGGGATGCAAGAGCATCGGCATGACCTGTTCGCACGGCGCGACCAGTTGCACTTCGTAGCCACCGAGAATCAGGTCATTGGCGAATTCGCAGCCGATCAACCCGGCGCCGAGCAACAAAACCCGACGCTTGCCCGCCGCTGCGGCACGGAAGCGCGCGTAGTCTTCGAGATCGTTGATCGGGAACACCAGTTCCGCGCCGTCGCCTTCGATCGGCACGCGCACGGTTTCCGCGCCCCAGGCCAGAATCAGGTCGCGATAGGGCACGGCTTCTTCACCGATCCACAAGCGTTTGTGGCCGGCGTCGATACCGCTGATGCGCGTGTGGGTGCGCACTTCGGCCTTCAACTGCTCGGCCATGGCGCCGGGTTCAGCCATGCTCAGGCCGTCGGCATCCTTGTTCTTGCCGAAACCGGTGGAGAGCATCGGCTTGGAGTAAGAGCGGCCGTCATCGGCGGTGATCAGCAGCAGCGGGGTTTCGCTGTCGAGCTTGCGAAACTCGCGGGCCAGGTTGTAGCCCGCAAGCCCGGTGCCGATGATGACGACTGGTGCGCTCATGCCTTACTCCTCTGATTTGCTCAGTTGATTTCGATCATTTCGAAGTCCATTTTGCCGACGCCGCAGTCGGGGCACAGCCAGTCTGCCGGTACGTCTTCCCAGCGGGTGCCCGGCGCGATGCCGTCATCCGGCCAACCATCGGCTTCGTTATAGATCAGGCCACAGACGATACATTGCCACTTCTTCATTCAGGTACTTCCTCAGGGTTCAGGCGTAGTGCCGGCGCGGACGGTCGATGGGTGCTGCGTTGCCATCCGGCTCAGGGCGTTTTGTACTGAGGGTGCCGCGCAGATGCAAGCCTGTTCGGCGCAACGGCGGCCGGCGCCGCTCAATCCTGTCGCCCGCCATGGTAAGCTCGCCGCCTCATTTGCGGCCAATAATGACTCATTGTGCAACATTCAAATGCCTGCCCCGCCCCGCTCTGGCTGACCCAGCAACGCCTGACGCCCCGCCCCGATCCGTTGACCCTCGACTGGTTGTTCGACGAAGGCTCGCTGACCCGCCGTTTGACCCGTTTGTCCGAGGACGGCTTCAGCGTGTCGCCGCTGTTCGAAGGCTGGGACATCTTGCGCGCTGATGAATGCGCGGCACTGGATCTGGCCGAGGGCAGCGAAGGCTGGGTGCGCGAGGTGTATTTGCGCGGCCACGGCGAGGCCTGGGTGTTTGCCCGCAGCGTTGCCTCACGGGCGGCCCTGCAAGGTGATGGTTTGCACATGGATGAACTGGGCAGCCGCTCGCTGGGCGAATTGCTGTTTTGCGATCGGGCGTTCCAGCGCCGCGCGATTGAAGTCTGCCGCTACCCTGAACAATGGTTGCCGCCAGCGGTGCAAGCCCCTGAGCTGTGGGGCCGGCGTTCGCGTTTCGACCGTGGCGCGCTGAGCGTGCTGGTCGCGGAAATCTTTCTGCCGAGCCTGTGGGACGCCGCCCGCGCCCATCCGGAGAACTGCTGATGTATCAGAGCCTGCTCAAGTCCCTCAACCGTCTGAACCCGCGCGCCTGGGATTTCGTTCAGTTGACGCGCATGGACAAGCCGATTGGCATTTACCTGCTGCTGTGGCCAACGCTGTGGGCGCTGTGGATTGCCGGCAAGGGTTCGCCGTCGCTGGCCAACGTGGTGATTTTTGTTCTTGGCGTAGTGCTGACCCGCGCCGGTGGTTGCGTGATCAACGACTGGGCTGACCGCAAGGTCGACGGCCACGTCAAACGCACCGCGCAACGGCCGCTCGCTGCTGGCCGCATCAGCTCGAAGGAAGCGCTGATGTTCTTTGCAGTGCTGATGGGCATCAGTTTTCTGCTGGTGCTGTGCACCAACGCACCGACGATCTGGCTGTCGCTGGGCGGTCTGGCGCTGGCATTCACGTATCCGTTCATGAAGCGCTACACCTACTACCCGCAAGTGGTGCTGGGGGCGGCGTTTTCC
Organism: Pseudomonas sp. Marseille-Q5117; assembly: GCF_946901175.1. Classification (NCBI taxonomy): domain Bacteria; kingdom Pseudomonadati; phylum Pseudomonadota; class Gammaproteobacteria; order Pseudomonadales; family Pseudomonadaceae; genus Pseudomonas; species Pseudomonas sp. Marseille-Q5117. Next base: position 370,787 of record NZ_CAMPPP010000003.1, read on the forward strand.
TGGGGCATGCCAATGGCCTTTACCGCCGAGACCGGAGAATTACCGGCGGCGGCGTGGTTGCTGTGGATCGCCAATCTGCTGTGGACGGTGGGTTATGACACTTATTACGCAATGACCGATCGCGATGACGACCTGAAGATCGGCGTGAAATCCACGGCGATTCTGTTTGGCGAGGCAGATCGGATGATCATCCTCAGCTTGCAGGCGCTGTCATTGGGCTGCCTGATTCTGGCCGGGTCGAAGTTCGAGCTGGGGATCTGGTTCCACCTCGGCTTGCTGGTGGCTGCCGGGTGTTATGCGTGGGAGTTCTGGTACACCCGTGATCGCGATCGCATGCGCTGCTTCAAAGCGTTCCTGCACAACCACTGGGCTGGGTTGGCGATATTTGTCGGGATCGTGCTGGATTACGCGCTGCGCTGATGCATGACACCTGTGGGAGCGAGCCCGCTCGCGAAGGCGTCATGTCAGTCACCTCTGCGATAACTGACACATCGTTTTCGCGAGCAGGCTCGCTCCCACAGGGTCTGGGTTGCGTCTATTTGGCCTTGGCGACTTTCCACGCGCCGTCCATTTTGCCGTCGCCGGTCATGTCGCCGGCCTTCTTGTCCATCACAAAGGTGTACAGCGGCATGCCCTGGTAGGCCCATTGCTTGCTGCCATCATCACGAGTGATTACCGTCCAGTCCCCCATCGACTTGTCATTCGCTGTCGCCATTAGCGGCGGCCAGTTTGCCGCGCACTTGTCATTGCACGCGGACTTGCCAGCGGAGTCCTTGGCAAAGGTGTAAAGGGTCATGCCCTTGTGGTCGGTGTACATGCCGTCCTTTTCCATCGCCGGATCGGCCGCCATGGCCAGCCCCGGCAATGTCAGGGCGGCGGCCAGCAGCAGGGCTTTGAACGAAGCAGTCATCTGAGTCATGGAAACCTTCTTTTGTGGTTGTCAGGATTCGGACTTAGAGCTTAGTCGAGGATAGGTGCAAATGTTGCCGGCCTGAAATACTGTCACACGACTGCAATAATTCCGTTATCTAATGCGGCGCAAGACAGTTAAATGACAAGAGGATTAAGGCATGGTTGGCAGGAGCATTCTGATCGTCGACGACGAAGCGCCCATTCGCGAAATGATCGCCGTGGCGTTGGAAATGGCCGGCTATGACTGCCTCGAGGCAGAGAACTCGCAGCAGGCTCACGCCATCATTGTCGACCGCAAACCGGACCTGATCCTGCTCGACTGGATGCTGCCCGGCACCTCGGGCATCGAACTGGCCCGGCGCCTCAAGCGTGACGAGCTGACCGGGGACATCCCGATCATCATGCTCACCGCCAAGGGCGAGGAGGATAACAAGATCCAGGGCCTGGAAGTCGGCGCCGACGACTACATCACCAAACCGTTTTCGCCGCGTGAACTGGTCGCCCGCCTCAAGGCTGTGCTGCGCCGCGCCGGACCGACCGATGGCGAAGCGCCGATCGAAGTCGGCGGCCTGCTGCTCGACCCGATCAGCCATCGCGTGACCATCGACGGCAAACCCGCCGAGATGGGCCCGACCGAATACCGCCTGCTGCAATTCTTCATGACCCATCAGGAACGCGCCTACACCCGTGGCCAGTTGCTCGACCAGGTCTGGGGCGGCAACGTCTATGTCGAAGAACGCACCGTCGACGTGCACATCCGCCGCCTGCGCAAGGCCCTCGGCGACGCTTACGAAAATCTGGTACAAACCGTGCGCGGCACCGGTTATCGGTTCTCTACAAAGGCCTGATCCGCCCGCCAGACTCGCTGACAAGGACCGTATCGACTGTGAATCAAAACTGGCATGGCACCCTGATTCGCCACATGCTGTTGCTGGTCACCGCCTGCCTGGTGATCGGCCTGATCACCGGCTATTACGGCTGGAGCCTCGCGGCGGGTCTGGGGCTTTATCTGGCCTGGACGCTCAAGCAACTGCTGCGTCTGCACGAATGGCTGCGCCAGCATCAACCCGACGAAGCACCGCCCGATGGCTATGGTCTGTGGGGCGAGGTGTTCGACAGCATCTATCACCTGCAACGCCGCGACCAACGGGTGCGCGGACGTCTGCAAGCGGTGATCGACCGGGTGCAGGAATCCACCGCCGCGCTGAAAGACGCGGTCATCATGCTCGACAGCGACGGCAACCTCGAATGGTGGAACCGTGCCGCCGAAACCCTGCTCGGCCTGAAGACTCCGCAGGACAGCGGCCAACCGGTGACCAACCTGGTGCGCCATCCGCGCTTCAAGGAATACTTCGAGCAGGACAGCTTCGCCGAGCCATTGGAAATCCCTTCGCCGACCAACGATCGCGTGCGCATTCAGCTGTACCTGACCCGCTACGGCAACAATGAACACCTGATGCTGGTCCGCGACGTGACGCGCATTCATCAGCTGGAACAAATGCGCAAGGACTTCATCGCCAACGTCTCACACGAGCTGCGTACACCGCTGACGGTGATCTGCGGCTATCTGGAAACCCTGCTCGACAATGTCGAGGAAGTGAACCCGCGCTGGAGCCGAGCCCTGCAACAGATGCAGCAACAGGGCGGGCGCATGCAGACGCTGCTCAACGACCTGTTGCTGCTGGCAAAACTGGAAGCCACCGACTATCCGTCGGACAACCAGCCAGTGCAGATCGACACACTGCTGCAATCGATCACCAGCGATGCGCAGCAGTTGTCCGGGGCGAAGAACCAGCGCATCAGCCTTGAGGCCAATGCCGGAGTGCTGCTCAAGGGCAGCGAGGCCGAGCTGCGCAGCGCGTTCTCCAATCTGGTGTTCAACGCGGTCAAGTACACCCCGGCCGAGGGCAACATCCGCATTCGCTGGTGGGGCGACGATCAGGGCGCGCACCTGAGCGTGCAGGATTCCGGCATCGGCATCGACAGCAAACACTTGCCGCGCCTGACTGAACGTTTCTACCGCGTCGATTCCAGCCGCAACTCCAACACCGGCGGCACCGGCCTCGGTCTGGCCATCGTCAAGCACGTGCTGCTGCGCCACCGCGCTCGCATGGAGATCAGCAGCGTGCCCGGCCACGGCAGCACGTTCACCTGCCATTTCGCCCCGGCCCAAGTGGCCAGCGCACGGGCGATCAGCGCCACCGAGTGATGCCGCCCGGCACACGCCACTAGGCAATCGCACGGTCAGCCGCTACATTGGCTGACTTGTGCCTGCCTTTCAGGCGCTGTTTCTCCCTACTTTCGAATCACACGGAACCCGCAAAACTCCATCATGGACCCTTCCCCTGGCTTGTCCCTCGCGACCATTTTTGCCGACTTCGGCATGATTCTTTTTGCTCTGATCCTGGTTTTGCTCAACGGTTTTTTCGTTGCAGCGGAATTCGCCATGGTCAAATTGCGCTCGACCCGGGTCGAGGCCATCGCTGAACAACACGGCTGGCGCGGACACATCCTGCGCACCGTGCACAGTCAGCTCGATGCCTACCTGTCGGCGTGTCAGCTCGGCATCACCCTCGCCTCCCTTGGCCTGGGCTGGGTCGGTGAGCCGGCGTTCGCGCATATTCTCGAACCGCTGCTGAGCGCGGTCGGCGTCGAATCGCCCGAGATCATCAAAGGCGTGTCGTTCTTCACCGCGTTCTTCATCATTTCGTACCTGCACATCGTGGTCGGCGAGCTGGCGCCCAAGTCGTGGGCGATCCGCAAACCCGAGCTGCTGTCGCTGTGGACGGCGGTGCCGCTGTACCTGTTCTACTGGGCGATGTACCCGGCGATCTACCTGCTCAACGCCAGCGCCAACGCGATTCTGCGTATCGCCGGGCAAGGTGAACCCGGCCCGCACCATGAACACCATTACAGCCGCGAAGAACTGAAACTGATCCTGCACTCCAGCCGGGGCCAGGATCCGAGCGATCAGGGCATGCGCGTATTGGCCTCGGCCGTGGAAATGGGCGAGCTGGAAGTGGTCGACTGGGCCAATTCCCGCGAAGACCTGATCACTCTGGAATTCAACGCGCCGCTGAAAGAAATCCTGGCGATGTTCCGTCGCCACAAGTTCAGCCGTTATCCGGTGTACGACAGCGAGCGCCAGGAGTTCGTCGGCCTGCTGCACATCAAGGATCTGCTACTGGAACTGGCGGCGCTGGACCACATTCCCGAGTCGTTCAACCTGGCCGAGCTGACCCGCCCGCTGGAGCGCGTATCGCGGCACATGCCGCTGTCGCAACTGCTGGAGCAGTTCCGCAAGGGCGGCTCGCACTTCGCCGTGGTCGAGGAGGCTGACGGCAACATCATCGGCTACCTGACCATGGAAGACGTGCTGGAAGTGCTGGTCGGCGACATTCAGGACGAACACCGCAAGGCAGAGCGCGGCATCCTCGCCTATCAACCGGGCAAATTGCTGGTGCGTGGCGATACGCCGTTGTTCAAGGTTGAACGTCTGCTGGGCATCGATCTCGATCACATCGAAGCGGAAACCCTCGCCGGGCTGATTTACGAAACCCTGAAACGGGTGCCGGAAGAGGAAGAAGTGCTGGAAGTCGAAGGCCTGCGCATCATCATCAAGAAGATGAAAGGGCCGAAGATTGTCCTGGCCAAGGTGTTGATGCTGGATTGATGGGAGTTTGGGGGGCTCTTGTGGCGAGGGGATTTATCCCCGTTGGACGGCGCAGCCGTCCCAAAACCATTGAATGCAGTCAGTTAGTACAGAGTTGCAATATTTGGGGCCGCTTCGCGGCCCAACGGGGATAAATCCCCTCGCCACAAAAACCCTCAACACCCTATCGCGCCTACTGCTTGCCCAACGCAAAGTTGGGCAACGCCCCCAGCGGCTGGTTGAACTGATAGGGAATCGACACCAGCCCTTCGCCGGTATTGCGCTGCACCACGAAGTGCAGGTGCGGGCCGCTGCTGTTGCCGGTGTTGCCCGACAGCGCCAGCGGGCTGCCGACCTTCACCCGTTGTCCTTCGCGCACGCTCACCGAACCCTGTTTCAAATGCAGGTACACGCCCATGGTGCCGTCGTCGTGCAGCACCCGGACGAAATTGCCGGAGGCATCGGTGCCGCGCCCGCTCTGGGAGTTCTCGGTCTTGACTACCACTCCCGCTCGCGCGGCGATGATCGGCGTGCCCACCGGCATGGCGATGTCCATGGCGTAGCGGTTTTCGGCCCGTAGTGGCTGTACTGGCCGTTGGCGCCCTGGCTCAGGCGAAACGGCCCGCCACGCCAGGGCAGCGGATAGCGATAGCTCTGTGCGGTGCCTGCGGGGTCGCCCAGTGAATACTGGAACTGCGGCGAATACACCAGCGGCTGGTCACGACTGATCGCGGTCAGCAGCGCCAGCCGCGTGTTGCTGCGCGGTGGCAGCACACGACGGATCGCCCGCGCGGGCGCGCCACGCACATTGCTCGTGCCGATGAAGGCCAGGGCAACCTCGACCGGCGCGTACAGATCGTTGCGCGCAAACACTACGTCGACGCCCTTCTGCTTCTTGATGTCCAAGTACACCTGGCGGTCGAGGCGCTCGACCATGCGGTCCTGAAACACGAACACCTTCGCGCCTTTGCTCGGGCGGTCACTGTACGAGACCACGCCGTTGGCGTCGGTGGATTTGTAAATGGTCATGGCCATCGCCAGCTGGGAGGCAAGGCAGAGACCGCAGAAAAACAGCAGGCGCGCGAGCATGGGCAAAAGTCTGTCGAAGGAAGGCCTGGGAATCAGCCTAGCAGCTGAGACAGACCAGGCTAGTCGACAGATGTTTCAAATGATCGTCCCCACGCTCTGCGTGGGGATGCAGCCCGGGACGCTCTGCGTCCCCTGCACAGAGGACGCGGAGCGTCCGGTTGAGGCATTCCTTTGCTGCGCGTGGGAACGATCAGAGCACGGGAGACAAGTGGTGTTTTGGCTGGCCCCTTCGCGAGCAGGCTCGCTCCCACATTTGGAATGCGTTCCAGGGTGGGAGCGAGCCTGCTCGCGAAGGCGGCCTATCGGGCGACGAAGCTTACGCGCCGGGTACGAAGTGCTTTTGCGCCGTGCCACGGGCGATCAGGCGCGAGATGTAGTCGAGCTTCTGCGCATCCTGGTCGACGAAGCGGAAGGTCAGTTGCAGCCAGTCGCTGTCGGCTTTCTGCTCGTGGGCGACGATGGCGTGCAGGTAACCGTTGAGGCGCGCGATCTCGGCGTTGTCACCCTGCTCCAGATCGAGCACGGCGCTGTCGAGGATCTGCGGCAGGGTTTCTGTGCGCTTCACTACCAGCAGGGCTTCCTTGATGCTCAAGGCCTTGATCACGCATTGCTGAGTACCGCTCGGCAGGCGCAACTGGCCCTGACCACGACCGCCCACCGGCGCCTTGGATGCACCGGGCGCCTGAACTGGCGGGCTGTTGAGCAAACCGCGCGACGGCGCAGCGGCTGGAGCGGGGGCAGCAGCGGCAGCGGCAGGCCTGGCCGCAGCGCCGCCGACCACGGCCGGCTTGCCGCCGGTCAGTGCGCTCAGGGAATCGTTGCCGAACGCCGAATTCATCTTGGTCGGCGCGCTGTTCATCAAGGTGTCGAGCTTGCCGACCTTGTTCAGTGCCTGCTTGACCTTGGTCAGCAACTGCTCGTTGGTGAACGGCTTGCTGACGTAGCCGGATACGCCGGCCTGAATCGCCTGCACGACGTTTTCCTTGTCACCACGGCTGGTGACCATGACGAACGGCATGGTCTTGAGGTTGTCCTGCTCGCGGCACCAGGTCAGCAGTTCGAGGCCGGACATTTCCGGCATTTCCCAGTCGCACAGCACCAGGTCGAAAGCCTCTTTGGCCAGCATCGCCTGGGCCTTTTTGCCGTTGATGGCGTCCTCGGTGCGGATCCCCGGGAAGTAATTACGCAGGCACTTTTTCACCAGGTCACGAATGAACGAAGCATCGTCCACGACCAACACACTGATCTTGCTCATCCAACACCCCTATTAAAATCCCGGCAAGCATAACGCTGGCTGATGGCACATTGCCAAAACTCTTCAGTCACGCCGGGACTTTTCGTTCGCGGGTGCTGCTTTTGATACGAATCCGCTTCTGAAAAGCAGAAACAAAAACGCCCGGCCAGAGGGCCGGGCGCTTCTCTCAGGCAATCTTACTTATCGTCAGCTTCGCCCGGAACATTAGCGGTTTCAGCGCTTGTGCCTTCAACTTCTTCTTTCATGCGCTTGAGGCCCATGTGGCGCACGTCGGTGCCGCGCACCAGGTAGATCACCAGTTCGGAGATGTTGCGCGCATGATCGCCGATGCGCTCCAGCGAACGCAGGACCCAGATGATGCTCAGCACCCGCGAGATAGAGCGCGGGTCTTCCATCATGTAGGTGGCCAGCTCACGCAGGGCGGTTTTGTATTCGCGGTCGATGATCTTGTCGTACTGCGCCACCGACAAGGCCAGATCGGCGTCGAAACGCGCGAAGGCGTCCAGCGCATCGCGCACCATGTTGCGCACCTGGTCGCCAATGTGACGAACCTCGACGTAACCGCGCGGCGCTTCGCCTTCTTCGCACAACTGGATGGCACGACGGGCGATCTTGGTGGCTTCGTCGCCGATACGCTCGAGGTCGATCACCGACTTGGAAATGCTGATGATCAAACGCAGGTCGGAGGCTGCCGGCTGACGACGGGCGAGAATGCGCAGGCATTCTTCGTCGATGTTGCGTTCCATCTGGTTGATCTGGTCATCGATCTCACGCACCTGCTGAGCCAGGCCTGAGTCGGCCTCGATCAGCGCCGTGACCGCGTCGTTGACCTGCTTCTCGACCAGCCCGCCCATGGCAAGGAGGTGGCTGCGCACTTCCTCCAGTTCAGCGTTGAACTGCGCGGAAATGTGATGGGTAAGGCCTTCTTTGGAAATCATTGTTCGCTCCGCGAAAGTTGCAAGCTTCAAGCTGCAAGCTTCAAGCAGTTATGTGTAAGTCCTGATATCGCACCAATTCTTTCTTGCCGCTTGAAGCTTGAAGCTTGCGGCTGCCCCAATCAGCCATAGCGACCGGTGATGTAGTCTTCGGTCTGCTTCTTCGCCGGATTGGTGAACAGGGTATCGGTGTCGCCGAATTCCACCAGTTTGCCCATGTACATGAACGCGGTGTAGTCGGACACCCGTGCCGCCTGTTGCATGTTGTGGGTAACAATGACGATGGTGAACTTGGACTTCAGCTCGTAGATCAGCTCTTCGACTTTCAGCGTCGAGATCGGGTCCAGAGCCGAGCACGGTTCGTCGAGCAGCAGCACTTCCGGCTCGACCGCGATGGTGCGCGCGATCACCAGACGCTGTTGCTGACCACCGGACAGGCCGAGGGCCGAGTCGTGCAGACGGTCTTTGACCTCGTCCCACAATGCCGCGCCTTTCAACGCCCACTCAACGGCTTCGTCGAGGATGCGCTTCTTGTTAATGCCCTGGATGCGCAGGCCATAGACCACGTTTTCGTAGATGGTCTTCGGGAACGGGTTGGGCTTCTGGAACACCATGCCGACGCGACGACGCAGCTCGGCAACATCTTCGCCCTTGCGATAGATGTTGTTGCCGTACAGATTGATCGCGCCCTCGACGCGGCAGCCGTCGACCAGATCGTTCATCCGGTTGAAGGTACGCAGCAGCGTCGACTTACCGCAGCCGGACGGGCCGATGAACGCGGTCACGCGCTGTTTCGGGATGTTCATGCTGACGTCGAACAGGGCCTGTTTCTCGCCGTAGTACAGGCTCAGGCCCGGTACTTCGATGGCAACGGTTTCCTGCGCCAGGTCCAGGCTCTGCTTGTCGCGGCCCAGGGCAGACATGTTGATGCCGTGGCTGTGTGTTTCGTGCTGCATGGGAGGCTCCCTGTGCTAACAAATTCGGTTCGGTTTTTGTAGGAGTGAGCCTGCTCGCGATTCAGGCGCTGCGGTTTGTCTATGAAACCGCGGTGATACCTTCGCGAGCAGGCTCGCTCCCACATGGAAATCAGTGCTGCAAAATCAGCTGTCCAGTGCTTTGTATTTTTCGCGCAGGTGGTTGCGGATATACACCGCCGACAGGTTCAGCGTCGCGATCACCAGCACCAGCAGCAGCGCGGTGGCGTACACCAGCGGGCGGGCTGCTTCGACGTTGGGGCTCTGGAAGCCGACGTCATAGATGTGGAAGCCCAGGTGCATGATCTTCTGGTCCAGGTGCAGGTACGGGTAGTTGCCGTCCACCGGCAGCGACGGCGCCAGTTTCACCACACCCACCAGCATCAGCGGCGCCACTTCACCGGCGGCGCGGGCCACGGCGAGGATCATCCCGGTCATCATGGCCGGGCTGGCCATCGGGATAACGATTTTCCACAGCGTCTCCGCTTTGGTCGCGCCGAGAGCCAACGAACCTTCACGCACAGTGCGGGGAATCCGCGCCAGACCTTCTTCGGTCGCCACGATCACCACCGGCACGGCCAGCAGCGCGAGGGTCAGCGAAGCCCAGAGCAGGCCCGGCGTACCGAACGTCGGCGCCGGCAGAGCTTCAGGGAAGAACAAGCGGTCGACCGAGCCACCCAGCACGTAAACGAAGAAGCCCAGACCGAACACGCCGTAAACGATCGCCGGTACGCCAGCGAGGTTGTTCACCGCAATGCGAATGATCCGGGTCAGGGTGTTCTGCTTGGCGTATTCGCGCAGGTACACCGCTGCCAGCACGCCGAACGGGGTCACGATCATCGCCATGATCAGGGTCATCATCACGGTGCCGAAGATCGCCGGGAAGATCCCGCCTTCGGTGTTCGCTTCACGCGGGTCGTCGGAGAGGAATTCCCAGATCTTGCTGAAGTAGAAACCAACCTTGGTCAAGGTGCTCATGCCGTTTGGCTGGTAGGCATGCACGACTTTGCCCAGACCGATTTCGATTTCCTTGCCGTTGGCGTCACGGGCGGTCAAGGCGTCGCGGTTGAACTGTGCATGCAAATCAGACAGACGTGCTTCGATGTCCTTGTAGCGCGCGTCCAGTTCGGCGCGCTCGGATTCCATGTCCGCTTGTGCGGTGGCGTCGAGTTTGCCTTCCAGCTCGAGTTTGCGCCCATGCAATCGGATGCGTTCAAGACCGGCGTTGATCGCGCCGATGTCGGTTTTTTCCAGCGTCTTCAGTTGAGCAGCAAGATCGTTCACCCGATCGATGCGCGCTTGCAGCTCAGGCCAAGCGGCCTCGCCTTCGGCGATGACCTTGCCATCCTGTTTGACGTTGACCAGGTAGCCGTAGAAGTTGCCCCACTCGCGACGCTCGATCGCCATCAGCTCGGGCGGTGTGGTCTGCTTGGTCAGCCACTCGCCGACGATCCAGGTGAAATCGTTGCCGTTCAGGTCACGGTTGCCGACCTTGATCAGCTCGCGGGTCATGAATTCCGGACCTTCGTCCGGTACCGGCAGGCCGGCGCTCTTCAGACGTGCGCGCGGCACTTCCTCTTTCTGCACCACTTCGCCGATCACCAGGTGATTGGCCTGGCCCGGTACGTCGTAATGGGCGTGGATCAGGTCCGCCGGCCAGAAGTGACCGAGACCGCGCACGGCAATCACCGCCAACAGGCCAATGGTCATGATGACCGCGATGGACACCGCGCCACCGCTGATCCAGACGCCCGGGGCGCCGCTCTTGAACCATCCTTTCAGGGAGTTCTGTTTCACAGACTTCTACCTTTGCTTAAAGCGACGAGTATTTCTTGCGCAGACGCTGACGAATCAGTTCTGCCAGGGTGTTCATGACGAAGGTGAACAGCAGCAGCACCAGCGCCGAGAGGAACAGCACGCGGTAGTGGCTGCCACCGACCTCCGACTCGGGCATTTCCACCGCGACGTTGGCGGCCAGGGTGCGCAGGCCTTCGAACAGGTTCATCTCCATGACCGGGGTGTTGCCGGTGGCCATCAGCACGATCATGGTTTCGCCGACCGCACGGCCCATGCCGATCATCAGCGCCGAAAAAATCCCCGGGCTGGCGGTCAGGATCACCACGCGGGTCATGGTCTGCCATGGCGTCGCACCGAGGGCCAGCGATCCCAGGGTCAGACCGCGCGGCACGCTGAACACGGCGTCTTCGGCGATCGAGTAGATGTTCGGGATCACCGCGAAACCCATGGCCAGACCGACCACCAGAGCGTTGCGCTGGTCGTAGGTGATGCCCAGGTCGTGGGAGATCCACATGCGCATGTCGCCACCGAAGAACCAGTTCTCCATGAACGGACTCATGTACAGCGACAGCCAGCCCACAAACAGGATCACCGGAATCAGCAGAGCACTTTCCCAACCGTCCGGGACTTTCAGGCGGATCGATTCGGGCAGACGACTGAAGGTGAAACCGGCGACCAGAATGCCGATCGGCAGCAACATCAGCAGGCTGAAGATGCCCGGCAGATGGCCTTCTACATACGGCGCGAGGAACAGGCCGGCGAAGAAACCGAGGATCACCGTCGGCATCGCTTCCATCAGTTCGATCACCGGTTTGACCTTGCGGCGCATGCCCGGGGCCATGAAGTACGCGGTGTAGATCGCCGCAGCGACGGCCAGTGGCGCCGCCAGCAGCATGGCGTAGAACGCGGCTTTCAGGGTGCCGAAGGTCAGCGGCGAGAGGCTCAGTTTCGGTTCGAAATCGGTGTTGGCGGCGGTCGACTGCCAGACATATTTAGGCTCGTCGTAGTTCTCGTACCAGACCTTGCTCCACAGCGCGCTCCACGATACTTCCGGGTGCGGGTTGTCGAGCAGCAGCGGTTGCAGCTTGCCGTCGGCTTCGACGATCACTCGGTTGGCGCGCGGCGACAGACCGAACAGGCCTTGGCCATCCACCACCTGATCGACCAGCAACGTGCGGTGTGCGGTGCTGTGGAACACGCCGAGCTTGCCGCTGGCATCAAGGGCGAGGAAGCCTTTGCGGCGCTCTTCGGCAGCGATTTCAACGATCGGCGTGGTGCCCATCTGGAAGGTGCGGATCTGCTTCAGACGCTGCTCGCCATCGGTATCGCGAGCCATGAACCACTGGGCCAGACCGCCCTTGGAATCGCCGACGATCAGCGAAATACCGCCGACCAGCTGCGCGGTGGCGGTGACTTGGGCGTCAGCGTTTTCCAGCAGTTTGTAGCGCCCGTTGAGGCTCTTGTCGCGCAGGCTGAACACGTCGGCCTGAGCTCGCCCGTTGACCACGTACAGCCACTGCTGGCGCGGGTCGACGAAGATGTTTTTCACCGGCTCGGTCATCTGCGGCAGATCGATGCGCGTCTGCTCGTTGGTGACTTCGCCGGTCATCATGTTTTCTTCGCTGGTCAGCGAAAGCACGTTGAGTTGCGAGCCAGTGGAGCCGACCAGCATCAGCGTCGAGTCGGTGGCATTGAGGCTGACATGCTCCAGCGCGCCGCCGCTTTCGTTCAGTGCGATCGGTGCCTCGCCATAGGGATATTCGATGGCCGGGCTGATGGTTTTCTTGCCATCGGGGTAGCTGACTTTATAGGTGTGACGGAACACCAACGCCTGACCATTGGACAGCCCCACGGCCACTAGCGGATGACCCGGCTGGTCTTCGCCAATGGACGTCACGGTAGCGCCCGCAGGCAGCGGCAGATCGACACGTCTCAATTCAGCGCCACTGTCGAGATCGAAGAACAGCGCCTGGCCCTTGTCGGATACACGCATGGCCACCTGATTCTGCTCTTCGAGCGAGATCATCAGGGGCTTGCCCGCGTCCTGCATCCAGGCCGGGGTGATCGAGTCTTTCGCGGTCAGGTCGGCGCCTTGAAACAGTGGCGCAACGACGTAGGCGAGGAAGAAGAAGATCAGGGTGATGGCCGCCAGCACCGCCAGGCCGCCAACGAGGACGTACCAACGGGTGAAGCGATCCTTGAGCGCGCGGATGCGGCGCTTGCGTTGCAGCTCAGGCGTATTGAAATCAATGCGCTTGGGAGGGGAAGACGTAGTCATTGGGGAATTGGCCAGATCATTCATGCGCACACCCTAGCGATCCTGTATGACAGAAAGATGACAGTGCAGTGACGCAGCAAATCCGCCAGCCGGAAGTCCGGCAGCGGAGTCGAAAATTTGGTGGTTGCAGGAGCGCGTCTGCTCGTCAAGGCGCCGGGTCAGTCACATCGATGCTGCATGTGACCACCCCTTCGCGAGCAGGCTCGCTCCCACAGGAGTCCGGCTTCAGGCCGGCCTCAGGGTGTTACTTCTTGGCGACAGCGCCGCCTTCCTGCAGACCGAGGTCAGCCAGTGCCTTGGCGGCAACCTTGGCTGGCAGCGGGATGTAGCCGTCTTTCACTACCACTTCCTGGCCCTGCTTCGACAGCACCAGCTTCACGAACTCGGCTTCCAGCGGGGCCAGAGGCTTGTTCGGGGCTTTGTTGACGTAAACGTAGAGGAAGCGCGACAGCGGATACTTGCCGTTCAGGGCGTTTTCTTCGGTGTCTTCGATGAACTCGCCGCCTTCTTTCTTGGCCAGGGCGACGGTTTTCACGCTGGCGGTCTTGTAGCCGATGCCCGAGTAGCCGACGCCGTTAAGCGAGCTGCTGATCGACTGCACCACCGACGCCGAACCTGGTTGTTCGTTGACGTTAGGCTTGTAGTCGCCTTTGCACAGGGCTTCTTCCTTGAAGTAGCCGTAGGTGCCGGACACCGAGTTACGACCGAACAGCTGGACTGGCTTGTTGGCCAGGTCACCGGTCACGCCCAGGTCACCCCAGGTCTTGACGTCAGCTTTGGCACCGCACAGGCGCGTCGAGGAGAAGATCGCATCGACCTGAGCCATGGTCAGGTGCTTGATCGGGTTGTCCTTGTGCACGAACACCGCCAGGGCATCCACGGCAACCGGGATTGCCGTCGGCTTGTAGCCGTACTTCTGTTCGAAAGCCTGCAGCTCGTTGTCCTTCATCTTGCGGCTCATCGGGCCCAGGTTGGCGGTGCCTTCGGTGAGTGCAGGTGGCGCGGTGGAAGAACCGGCAGCCTGAATCTGGATGTTGACGTTCGGGTATTCTTTTTTGTAGTTCTCAGCCCACAGGGTCATGAGGTTGGCCAGGGTATCGGAACCGACGCTGGACAGGTTGCCCGACACACCAGTGGTCTTGGTGTAGCTCGGGATAGCAGGGTCAACAGCGGCGAACGCGTTAGCAGTCGCAACGCCAGCAGCGACAAAAGTCATTGCCGCCATCAAACGCTTCAGTTTCATGCCTTACTCCTAGCAGATAGGGTGTGTTAAGTCGGGGCCAAGTATCAGCAGGCCATGTGAACACTCTATGGCTGAAATATGACAATTGGATGAAAGGCCAGTATGTCGCGACAGATCGTTCCCACGCTCCGCGTGGGAATGCCGCCAGGGACGCTCCGCGTCCGCTTCCAGAGGTGACGCAGAGCGTCACGGGATGCATTCCCACGCAGAGCGTGGGAACGATCAGCCGTTAATCAGCGGCCGTTTTTCCAGAGCCACGCACCGACCACCATCCCCACGCCGCACAACACCGCTACATAGTAAGCCGGTCCCATCGCGCTTTCCTTGAGCAGCAGGCTCACCACCATCGGCGTCAGGCCACCGAAGATCGCGTACGCGACGTTGTACGAGAACGACAAGCCACTGAAGCGAACCACCGGCGGGAACGCCTTCACCATCACGTACGGCACCGCGCCGATGGTGCCGACCAGCAAACCGGTCAATGCGTACAGCGGGAACAGCCAGTCCGGGTGGTCGGCGAGGCTGTGGTAGAAGGTCCAGGAGCTGATCAGCAGACCGAGGCAGCCAAAGACGAAGACGCGACCGGCGCCGAAGCGATCGGCCAGCGCGCCGGCGCCAATGCAGCCGAGGCTGAGGAACACGATGGCCAGGCTGTTGGCCTGCAGGGCCGTGGTCGGCGAGAAGTGGTAGACCGTTTGCAGCACGGTCGGGGTCATCAGGATCACTACGACGACGCCGGCCGACAGCAGCCAGGTCAGCAGCATCGAAATGGCGATGGCGCCGCGATGATCACGCAGCACCGCGCGCAACGGCACTTCTTCGGCCAGCGCCTTGCGCAATTGCAGTTCGGCGAACACCGGAGTTTCGTGCAGCCAGCGGCGCAGGTACACAGAGAACAGGCCGAACACGCCGCCGAGCAGGAACGGGATCCGCCAGGCGTAATCCGACACTTCGGCTGGCGTATAAATGCTGTTGATCGCCGTGGCGACCAGCGAGCCGAGGAGGATGCCGGCAGTCAGGCCACTGGTGAGCGTGCCGCAGGCATAACCGATGTGCTTTTGCGGTACGTGTTCGGAAACGAAGACCCACGCCCCCGGCACTTCGCCGCCAATCGCCGCGCCCTGGATCACCCGCATCAGCAGCAAAAGGATCGGCGCCCAGATGCCGATCTGCGCGTAGGTCGGCAGCAGGCCCATGATCAGCGTCGGCACGGCCATCATGAAAATGCTCAGGGTGAACATCTTCTTGCGCCCCAGCAGGTCACCGAAGTGCGCCATGACGATGCCGCCCAAAGGGCGCGCCAGATAGCCGGCAGCAAAGATGCCGAAGGTCTGCATCAAGCGCAGCCACTCGGGCATGTCGGCCGGGAAGAACAGCTTGCCGACGACGGTGGCGAAGAAGACGAAGATGATGAAATCGTAGAACTCCAGCGCCCCGCCGAGGGCGGACAGCGACAGAGTCTTGTAGTCATTGCGGGTCAACGGTCGTGCGGGTTGCTCGGGCTGCGCGAGGCTCGAAGGCGCTGTGGTCATGGCAAGGGCTTCTCTTATAGTCGAATCTGTCGCCACAACAACGCTGGCGGTGGCTCGGACAGGTTCGGCACCATAGCAAATTGTTCGAAAAAGCACATAGAGGCGCGTAATTGACGGTCGAAATCAGAACCGGGTGGTCGTCGCGGGGTCTATCGACCGATATACTCGCCACCAGCGCAGGATTTGTAAGAGGTTGCTGTGCGAAAACGTTGTTGGCCCGTCCTTTGCTCGGGATTTAGCCTTTTTCGCAGAGTTTCCCTTTAGGCGCCTGATGGAAAACGTGACGAACGCAGTGTGTTCGGTGTTGAATCGTTTTTCTTGAAGACGGCTACCACCCGCAATACCCACGAAGAGTCACGGGTCAGAGGCCCCTCGGCATGATAGAGCTCGAACAAGAAGATCCGATCCCACAGGGCGACCTGGCCCTGCAAATCACCGCACTTCCCCGCGAAACCAACGGCTTTGGCGATATTTTCGGCGGCTGGCTGGTCTCGCAGATGGATCTGGCCGGCACTGCCATGGCCAGCCGGGTGGCCGGCGGCCGCGTTGCCACTGTCGCCATCGACCGCATGGCGTTTCTCGTCCCGGTCGCCGTCGGCGCGCAGTTGTCCTTTTATACCCAGACCCTGGAAATCGGCCGCAGCTCGATCCAGATGATGGTCGAAGTGTGGAGCGATGACCCACTGTCCAGTGAATGGCGCAAGGTCACCGAAGCGGTTTTCGTTTTCGTCGCCATCGACGGCAGCGGTCGCACCCGTTCGGTGCCGCCACGCGCGCGTTAAACCTCGCGGCCGTTTTGCGGTCGATAGTCGTCCCCAGTGTCTGATCGAGAGTTGCCCATGAACACGCCCAACGTTGAAGCCGTGAAACAGGATGAACTGAACTGCTGGCGCATCCGCCACGGCAAGGCCGAAGTGCTGGTGGCCCAGCAAGGCGCGCACATCCTCAGTTATCAGATCGACGGCCAGCCGCCGATCATCTGGCTCAACGACAAGGCCGAGTTCAAGACCGGCAAAAGCATCCGCGCCGGCGTGCCGGTGTGCTGGCCGTGGTTCGGCAAATTCGAACGCAACCCGAGCAGCGTGCAGGCCATGTACACCGGCGCGCAACCGGCCCCCGCGCACGGTCTGGTGCGGGCGATGGATTGGCAGTTGGGCAACATCGAGTCAGAGGCTGACGGCATCAAGGTCGAGTTCAAGCTGCCCTACCCGGAAGGAGGCCTGCCGGGCTGGCCCCACGAAGTCGACCTGACCCTGACCCTGCATCTGGCGGATCAACTGCATTACAGCCTGACCAGCCATAACCGTGGTACTGACACCGTCACGCTGAGTCAGGCGCTGCACACCTATTTCGTCGTGAGTGACGTGCGTAATGTGCATGTCGACGGCGTGGCCGGGCTCAACTACATCGAGACCCTGGATGACTGGAACACGGCCAGCCAGAGCGGCGATCTGCATTTCGCCGGCGAGACCGACCGCATCTACCTCGACGTTCCGCCGCAATTGAGCATCGTTGATCCGACGTGGGAACGACGCATCGTGCTGACCTCTACCGGCTCGCGCACGGCGGTGATCTGGAACCCGTGGATCGACCGCGCCGCCGCTCTGCCGGACATGGACAACGATGGCTGGCAGCGCATGCTGTGCATCGAAACGGCGAATGTGATGGATGATCTGGTGACCCTGGCGCCGGGTGCGAGCCATACGATGGGTGTCAGCGTAGCTGCTACGCCGCTCTAAGCTCTAGCGCCATACAAAAGGGCAAAGAGCCCTGTGGCGAGGGGGTTTATCCCCGCTGGGTCGCGCAGCGGCCCCCGCTTTTTCTAAATCAAAAGCTGGGGCCTGCTGCGCAGTCCAGCGGGGATAAATCCCCTCGCCACAGATAAATCCCTTCACCACAGATAAATCCCCTCACCAAAAAGGCTCGCTCCTAAATTTATGTGCGGCGCGCTTTAGAGGTCAGATTCCTGCACCACCCGCACCTTCTCCGCCTCCAGCGCATACGCCGCATCAGCGAGGTCATTGCTGACCTTCTCGATTTTCAGTGTGCCGGTCACCCACAGCGGTGTGTAGATATCGTCCAGCTTCAAACCCTTCGGATATCGCACCAGCACCAATTGATTGGGCGGCGGTGGCGGTACGTGGATGCAGGCGCCCGGATACGGCACGAGGAAGAACAACGTGCTGCGGCCCTTGGCATCGGATTCCAGCGGCACCGGGTAACCACCGATGCGGATGTGCTTGTCGTTCATCGACGCCACGGTTTTCGTCGAATACATCACCGCTGGCAGACCTTTGGCCTGCTTCATCCCGCCCCTCTCGGTGAAGGTGCCGGTGGCTTCGGGGGAGTTGTGGTCGATTTCCGGCATGGCCTCGAGAGCCTTTTGATCCGACTTGGGCATCAGTTCCAGCCAGTCGGTTTCCGGCAGTTCGCCGGCGTGGGCGAGACTGCTGCCCAGCAAGAGGAGAGTCAACAGAAGACGGCGCATGAAGGTGCTCGGCAGGCAAAGGAATGGACGGTGAGTCGCCGCGCATTCTAGCCCTCCCGGCCGTGATGGCCGAGAGGGCTTTGTCGCTTTCGATCAGTTCTTTTTGATCAGACCGTAGATCACCAGCAACACGACAGCGCCGACCAGTGCGCCGAGGAAACCCGCGCCCTCGCCCGCCTGATAGATGCCCAGAGCCTGGCCGCCGTAGGTGGCCGCCAGCGAACCGCCGATACCGAGCAGGATGGTCATGATCCAGCCCATGCTGTCATCGCCCGGTTTCAGGAACCGAGCCAGCAGGCCGACGATCAAGCCGATAAAGATGGTTCCGATAATTCCCATGGCATTTCCCTCTGATTTGGTAGATATGCCAAAGCCTAGACAGACTTTGGCATCCTGCCATGAGAGAACGGCGGCCCCTGAATGGTTCCGCCGCTGGCACATGAAACTGGTTTACTCGGCGATCAGCGCTTGGACCTTGATGATCTGCGCTTGCAGCGTGGCCATGTCGGCGCAGCGCAGGTTGGCATGGCCGACCTTGCGTCCGGCCTTGAAAGCTTTGCCGTAGTGATGCAGATGGCAGTCTTCGATGGCGATGACTTTTTCCACCGGCGGCACTACGCCGATGAAGTTGAGCATCGCGCTCTCACCGACCTTGGCGGTCGAACCCAGCGGCAGGCCGGCGACGGCACGCAGGTGGTTTTCGAACTGGCTGCACTCGGCACCTTCGGTGGTCCAGTGCCCGGAGTTGTGCACGCGCGGGGCGATTTCGTTGGCTTTCAGGCCACCGTCGACTTCGAAGAACTCGAAAGCCATCACGCCGACGTAGTCGAGGTGCTTGAGCACACGGCTGGAATAATCTTCGGCCAGCGCCTGCAACGGGTGATCGGTGCTGGCTACCGACAGCTTGAGGATGCCGCTGTCGTGGGTGTTGTGCACCAGCGGATAGAACTTCGTTTCACCATCGCGGGCACGCACGGCGATCAGCGACACTTCGCCGGTGAATGGCACGAAGCCCTCCAGCAGGCAGGCAACGCTGCCCAGTTCGGCGAACGTACCGGCAACATCTTCCGGCTTGCGCAGGACTTTCTGGCCCTTGCCGTCATAACCCAGGGTGCGGGTTTTCAGCACGGCCGGCAGACCGATGGAAGCGACGGCGGCGTCCAGGTCGGCTTGCGACTGGATGTCGGCGAAGGCCGGGGTCGGAATGCCGAGGTCTTTGAACATGCTCTTTTCGAACCAGCGGTCACGAGCAATGCGCAGGGCTTCGGCGCTCGGGTAGACCGGCACGAATTGCGAAAGAAACGTCACGGTTTCGGCCGGGACGCTTTCGAATTCGAAGGTCACCAGATCGACTTCGTCGGCCAGTTGGCGCAGATGATCCTGATCGCCGTAATCGGCCCGCAGGTGTTCGCCCAGCGCGGCCGCACAGGCGTCCGGCGCAGGGTCGAGAAAAGCGAAGTTCATGCCCAGCGGAGTCCCCGCCAGGGCCAACATGCGACCCAACTGGCCGCCACCGATTACACCGATCTTCATCTCAACAACCTCAGGCAATACGTGGGTCTGGATTGTCCAGGACGCTGTCTGTCTGCTCGGCACGGAAGGTTTTCAGTACCGCGTGAAATTGCGGGTGCTTGGCGCCGAGGATGCTCGCCGAGAGCAGAGCGGCATTGATTGCGCCGGCCTTGCCGATGGCCAGGGTGGCGACCGGAATGCCGGCCGGCATCTGCACGATCGACAGCAGCGAATCGACGCCCGAGAGCATGGCCGACTGCACCGGCACGCCCAGCACCGGCAGGTGGGTCTTGGCCGCACACATGCCTGGCAAGTGGGCTGCGCCACCGGCACCGGCGATGATCACCTCGATGCCGCGGCTTTCAGCCTCTTCGGCGTACTGGAACAGCAGATCCGGGGTGCGGTGGGCGGAAACCACCTTGACCTCGTACGGGATGCCGAGCTTTTCCAGCATATCGGCGGTGTGGCTAAGGGTGGACCAATCGGACTTGGAGCCCATGATCACGCCAACCAGTGCACTCATCGTCGCGCCTCTTCTCTCTGGAGCGCCCGCAGGCGCGTCATAAAACAACAAGCCACGCAGGTTGCGTGGCTTGATTGTACGAAAAATGGCCGGACGTGCCGGCCGAAGGCCGCGCAGTATACCGCAAAGAAAGCAATAAACAGCCCCCGAAACGACCATCTGTCAAATGAGCGAAACGCCCGGTTTTATTGACCTTGAGGTCAGCGAAAGAACACCGCAAAAATCCCCCTGTGGGAGCGAGCCTGCTCGCGAAAGCGTTGCGTCAGACGATACCTCAGCGCCTGAAACTCCGCATTCGCGAGCAGGCTCGCTCCCACATTCGATCTTCATCAGCTTCAAGCGCTTTGTGCGGCACCGCCTTCAAGCTTGCGCCACAGCAACCGCACGTTGGCCTTGCGTACCAGGGCGCAGCGGTACAGACGAATCTCCAGCGGCACATGCCACTGCGGGCCGCCGCATACCACCAGTTCACCGCGGGCCAGCTCTGCGCGTACGCTCAGTTGCGGCACCCAGGCAATGCCGAGGCCTTCCAGCGCCATGCTTTTCAGGCTGTCGGCCATGGCGGTTTCGTAGATCGTGGTGAAGCGCAACTGGCGCTGGCGCAACAATCCATTCACCGAACGGCCGAGAAACGCCCCGGCGCTGTACGCCAGCAACGGCACGCTGGCCTCGCCTTCCAGATCGAACAGCGGTTTGCCATCCAGATCCGCCGCGCACACCGGCAGCATTTCGGTCTGGCCCAAGTGCAGCGACGGGAAGATTTCCGGGTCCATCTGCATCGCCGAATCCGGGTCGTAGAACGCCAGCATCAGATCGCAGCCACCTTCACGCAAAGCGTGCACGGCGTCGCCAACGTTGGTCGCCACCAGCCGCGTGGCGATGTTCAGTCCTTCGTTACGCAACTGGGCGATCCAGCGCGGAAAAAAGCCCAGCGCCAGCGAGTGTGCCGCCGCCACCTGCATCACCTCGCCCTGCCCGCCTTCCAGATGATGCAGATGGCGCAGCACTTCGCCGAGCTGTTCGACCACGGTGCGCGCGGTCACCAGAAACAACTGCCCCGCCGCCGTCAGTTCGACCGGCGTGCGCGAGCGATTGACCAAGGTCAGCCCCAGCGCCGCTTCGAGGCTGCGGATCCGCCGACTGAACGCCGGCTGGGTCACGAAGCGCCGTTCGGCCGCCTGCGAGAAGCTGCGAGTGGCGGCCAGGGCACTGAAGTCCTCGAGCCATTTGCTTTCCAGATTCATCACGTCCTCCCGGACACGCACCAAAACAGGTCACACGTCTGCCGCACAGACGGCGTCACATGGGCATTATGCCGAATGTGCATAGGGCAGTGCTGAACAGCATTGGCCCAAAAATCCCCACAAGCCTAGCATTCGCAGCGTTCCGGCACAGACCGGGTCCTTATCGAGATGATTTCTATCATGTCCTCCGCTGCATCTTTCCGCACAGAAACCGACCTGC
This sequence comes from Pseudomonas sp. Marseille-Q5117, assembly GCF_946901175.1. NCBI lineage: Bacteria > Pseudomonadati > Pseudomonadota > Gammaproteobacteria > Pseudomonadales > Pseudomonadaceae > Pseudomonas > Pseudomonas sp. Marseille-Q5117. The sequence continues at coordinate 392,441 of NZ_CAMPPP010000003.1, forward strand.
TTGGCGCCCTCGAAGTACCGGCCCATGCGTATTACGGCATCCAGACCCTGCGAGCGGTGAACAACTTCCGCCTCTCGGGCGTTCCGATTTCGCATTACCCGAAACTGGTTGTGGGCCTGGCGATGGTCAAACAGGCCGCCGCTGACGCCAACCGCGAGCTGGGTCACCTGAGCGAAGCCAAGCACGCTGCCATCAGCGAAGCCTGTGCCCGATTGATCCGCGGCGACTACCACGAAGAGTTCGTGGTCGACATGATTCAAGGTGGCGCCGGTACTTCCACCAACATGAACGCCAACGAAGTGATCGCCAACATTGCTCTGGAAGCGATGGGCCACGAGAAAGGCGAATACCAGTACCTGCACCCGAACGACGACGTGAACATGGCGCAGTCGACCAACGACGCCTACCCGACGGCGATCCGTCTGGGTCTGCTGCTCGGTCACGACGCGCTGCTGGCCAGTCTCGACAGCCTGATCCAGGCGTTCGCGGCCAAGGGCAAAGAGTTCGACCACGTCCTGAAAATGGGCCGTACCCAGCTGCAAGACGCCGTGCCGATGACCCTCGGCCAGGAATTTCGCGCGTTCGCCACCACCATGGGCGAAGACCTCGCGCGTCTGAAGACGCTGGCCCCGGAACTGCTGACCGAGGTCAACCTCGGCGGCACCGCGATCGGCACCGGCATCAACGCCGACCCGCGTTATCAGGCACTGGCTGTTCAACGTCTGGCTTTGATCAGCGGCCAACCGCTGGTACCGGCCGCCGACCTGATCGAAGCGACCTCCGACATGGGCGCCTTCGTGCTGTTCTCCGGCATGCTCAAGCGCACCGCGGTCAAGCTGTCGAAGATCTGCAACGACCTGCGCCTGCTGTCCAGCGGCCCACGCACCGGCATCAATGAAATCAACCTGCCGGCGCGTCAGCCAGGCAGCTCGATCATGCCCGGCAAGGTCAACCCGGTGATCCCGGAAGCCGTGAACCAGGTCGCGTTCCAGGTCATCGGTAACGACTTGGCGCTGACCATGGCAGCCGAAGGCGGCCAGCTGCAACTGAACGTGATGGAGCCGCTGATCGCCTTCAAGATCCTCGATTCGATCCGCCTGCTGCAACGTGCCATGGACATGCTGCGCGAGCACTGCATCGTCGGCATCACCGCCAACGAAGCGCGCTGCCGCGAACTGGTCGAGCACTCGATCGGTCTGGTCACCGCACTGAACCCGTACATCGGCTACAAAAACGCCACCCGCATCGCCCGTATCGCTCTAGAAAGCGGCCGCGGCGTGCTGGAACTGGTGCGCGAAGAAGGTCTGCTCGACGAAGCCATGCTCGCCGACATCCTGCGCCCGGAAAACATGATTGCCCCGCGTCTGGTTCCGCTCAAAGCCTGAGCCGACGCGAACTTGTAGCACCGCTCACCAGGTCGAGGGACTAGACACCTCTCACCTTTTGAGGGCTTGGGGATTTTGTCCCCGAGCCCTTTTTTTTAACTGTTTATCCTGAGACCCGAACGTAGAGGACTGAACAATATGCAGGTGAGCCTTTGTGGCGAGGGGATTTATCCCCGTTGGGCTGCGAAGCGGCCCCGATACCAACAATAAGGATGTACCAGAAACACCGCGTGCAATGGTTTACGACTGCTTCGCAGCCGAACGGGGATAAATCCCCTCGCCACAAACGCCAAGTGTTTCAAAGCTTCGTTTCGTCGCTTGCACCACTACCGTGCAGACGGGCGCGCCACTGATCGGTATAGTGCCGCCCCTCTTCGCGTGAGCGGTCGTCGGTAACGAGGCCATAACCCATGCGAAACCCGAACTAATAACAAAACCCGCGATATGGATCCGGGACGAAACCTTCGCCTCACCCGTCGTGCCGCGCGCAGACCGGTGTAACACGATGTTTCTCCGATCCAGCATTTGCACCCACAAAAAACAGCGAGGATAAATCCATGCTCGAAGTCATCAACGACTTCCTCTCAGGGAAAGTACTGATCGTGCTCATTGTCGGGCTCGGTAGCTACTTCACGATTCGCTCGCGTTTCGTTCAACTGCGTCACTTCTTCCACATGTTCGCGGTGTTCCGCGACAGCCTCAAAGGCAGCGCCGGGCAGCTCAGCTCGTTTCAGGCCTTGATGCTCAGCCTCGCCGGCCGCGTCGGTGCAGGCAACATTGCCGGTGTCGGCATCGCCGTGACCCTCGGTGGTCCGGGTGCGGTGTTCTGGATGTGGGTGACCGCGCTGGTCGGTATGTCCAGCAGCTTCTTCGAGTGCACCCTGGCCCAGGTCTACAAGCGCGCCGATGGCGACGGCCTGTACCGTGGTGGCCCGGCGTATTACATCCAGCACGGGCTCAAGCTCAAAGGCATGGCGATAGTCTTCTCCGTTCTGCTGCTGGTCACCTACGGCTTCGCCTTCATCGGCCTGCAGTCCTACACCGTGACCCACTCGCTGCAGAACGCCTTTGACTTCAACCCACAACACACCGGGATCGTCCTCGCGGTGCTGCTGGCCATCACCTTTATCGGCGGGATCAAGCGCATCGCTTCGGTCTCCGACCTGCTGGTACCGATCAAGACCCTGGCCTACATCGGCGTGACCCTGTACGTGATCGGCACCCAGATCGAACACGTACCGGCCATGCTGGAAACCATCTTCAAGAGCGCCTTCGGCCTCGACCCGGCCTTTGCGGGTCTGCTCGGCAGCGCCATTGTCATGGGCGTGAAGCGTGGCGTGTTCGCCAACGAAGCGGGCCTGGGCAGTGCGCCGAACGTCGCCGCTGTGGCCGCCGTCAAGCACCCGGGCGCGCAGGGCGTGGTCCAGGCTTTCAGCGTGTTCCTCGACACCTTCGTGATCTGCACCTGCACCGCGCTGCTGATCCTGCTGTCGGGCTTCTACACCCCGGGCTTCGAAGGTGACGGCATCGTCCTGACCCAGAACTCGCTGGCTGCCGTGGTCGGTGACTGGGGTCGCATGTTCGTCAGCGTCGCGCTGTCACTGTTCGTCTTCACCTGCATCCTCTACAACTACTACCTGGGCGAGAACAGCTTGCAGTTCCTCAGCCGCAACCGCGCCCTGCTGATGCTATTCCGCGGCCTTGTGCTGGCGCTGGTGGTGTGGGGTTCGATGCAGGACCTGACGACGGTATTCGCCTTCGCCGACATCACCATGACCTGTCTGGCCTTCGTCAACCTCGTAGCCCTGGCCATGCTGTTCAAGGTCGGCCTGCGGGTGATGCGCGACTACGATGAGCAGCGTCGCGCCGGCGTCAAACAGCCAGTGTTCGACTCGAGCAAATTCGCCGATCTGGATCTGGATCGCAACGCCTGGCCGGTCAACCCGCCAGCAGCGGCGGGCCAGACTGATACCGCGCCGCAAGGCGTACCTGCAGCGCAACGCTGACAGGTGAATGACGGGCGCATCCCCTGCGCCCGTCAGTTATTGTGATGCAATAACTTGTAGGAGTGAGCCTGCTCGCTCCCACAAGACCCTCATCGTTTCGGAGAATCCTATGAGCTCGTCGACCTATCCCGCCGCTCAACACGTCATGGTGCTCTACACCGGTGGCACCATCGGCATGCAGGCCAGCGCCAACGGGCTGGCCCCGGCGTCCGGTTTCGAAGCGCGGATGCGCGACTACCTGCACAGCCAGCCTGAGCTGGTAGTGCCGCAGTGGCAGTTTCGGGAAATGTCGCCGCTGATCGACAGCGCCAACATGACTCCGGCCTACTGGCAGCAACTGCGCGAAGCGGTGGTCGATGCCGTGGACGTGCAAGGCTGCGACAGCGTGCTGATCCTCCACGGCACCGACACGCTGGCGTACAGCGCGGCGGCGATGAGTTTTCAGTTGCTCGGCCTGCATGCCCGCGTGTGTTTCACCGGCTCGATGTTGCCGGCGGGCGTGACCGACAGCGATGCCTGGGAAAACCTCGGCGGCGCGCTGGTCGCCCTCGGCCAGGGCCTGGCGCCGGGCGTGCATTTGTACTTCCACGGTGAACTGCTGGCGCCGACCCGCTGCGCGAAAGTGCGCAGCTTCGGCCGCCATCCGTTCAAACGCCTGGAGCGTCAGGGCGGTGGTGTGAAGGCGCCGTCGATCCCAGTCGCGCTGAACTACAACCAGCCGAAGCAACTGGCGAAAGTGGCGGTGTTGCCGCTGTTTCCCGGGATCAGTGCCGAGGTTCTCGACGGTCTGCTCGACAGCGGCATTCAAGGTCTGGTGCTGGAATGCTACGGCAGCGGGACCGGGCCGAGCGACAATCCAGAGTTCCTCGCCAGCCTTGGCCGCGCACGGGATAACGGCGTGGTGGTGGTTGCAGTGACGCAATGCCATGAAGGTGGGGTCGAGCTGGATGTCTACGAGGCTGGCAGCCGCTTGCGGGGTGTCGGCGTGTTGTCCGGTGGCGGCATGACGCGCGAGGCGGCGTTCGGCAAGTTGCATGGCTTGCTGGGGGCAGGGCTGGAAACGGCTGAAGTGCGTCGATTGATCGAACTGGATTTGTGTGGTGAGTTGATCTGAGCACGGCGCTGGATTGCCCCTCACCCTAACCCTCTCCCAGAGGGAGAGGGAACTGATCGTAGTGTCCTGCGCTATACACCGACCTGATAAACAGTGTCGATTATGGATTCGGCGGCGGTGTCTCACGTCGGTGTATTTCTGCAATATCCCCCGTTCGGCCCCCTCTCCCTCTGGGAGAGGGCTGGGGTGAGGGCCTGCGGCATGCAACTTGCTGCGTTCCAGCCACCTCCAGGCTGGAAGATCCCATGCTCCACTCCCACCTCACCACCCTCAACGCGGTCTCGCTGATCCTCAACACGTTCAAGGCCGAAGGCCTGTCGAGCGAGGCGCTGCTGGCTGGCAGCGGCATCGTGGCGGCGGATCTGCAGCGTGCCGATACGCGCATCACCACCCATCAAGAGATGCAGGTCTGCACCAACGCAGTCGCGCTCAAACGTGACATCGGCCTTGAGTTGGGCCGGCGCATGCACGTGTCCTGTTACGGCATGCTCGGTTACGCCCTGCTGACCTGTGCCACCTTCGGTGACGCTTTGCGGCTGGCAATCCGTTATCCGGCGCTGTTGGGCACGTTGTTCGAACTGAGCCTGGAAGACGATGGCGAGCAGGTCTGGTTCGTCGCTGCTGATTACCGTGAAAGCGCGGCGATGGCGGTGTTCAACGCCGAATTCTGTCTGGTGTCACTGAAAGTCATCTGCGACGACTTGCTCGGCCATCCGCTGCCGCTGCGCGCCACGCGCTTTGAACATGCAGCGCCGGACTATCGCGCCAGCTACGCCGAGCCTTTCGACTCGCCGCTGCACTTTTCGGCCAAGGACAACGCCTTCGCCTTCGACCGCCACTGGCTCGATCGGCCGCTGCCGCTGGCCGACGCGATCACCCATCAGGCCATGGCCGAACGTTGCCGCAAACAGAATCTGGAGTTCACCGGACGCCAAGCCTGGCTGGGGCGGATTCGGCAGTTGCTCAGCGCACAATTGAATGCCGCGCCGGGACTGGAAGGTCTGGCACAGCAGATGAAGTGCTCACCGCGCACCCTGCGCCGGCATTTGAAAGACATGGGCAGCAGCTATCAGGAACTGCTCGATGAACTGCGCTTCGAACGGGCCAAGCAGATGCTGTGTGAAGACCAGTTGCCGATCTATCGGATCGCCGAGACGCTGGGCTTCAGCGAGACCGCGAGTTTCCGCCATGCGTTTGTGCGCTGGAGTGGCGTGGCGCCGAGTCAGTTCAGACCGCATTGATGTCTGCTCCAGGCATGAGCCTGCATGAACAAGGGGCGAATTGCGGTCAGAGGTTTTGGCCATATCGATCCCCTTTTGGCCGCTCTCGACGTTCTCCGTTTCAAGTTGCGCCGCAACACTGGACGTCACCGAATCAGCCTTGCGGAGAACAACAAATGCTGACGATCTACTCAGACGATCACCACTTGCACCATGGCCGCTGCGAACTCATCGATGGCCAGCTCAAGCCGTGCTTCGAGATGCCGTCGCGTGCCGACCATGTGCTGCAACGCGTGCACAAGCAAAACCTCGGTGCGGTCGAAGCGCCGAAGGATTTCGGCCTGGAGCCGATTGCGCGCATTCACAGCCGCGACTATCTGAAGTTTTTCAAAGGTGCATGGCAGCGCTGGACCGAGTTCAACACTGACGGCGACTTGCTGCCCTACACCTGGCCGGCGCGCACGCTGCGTGCGATCAAACCGACCAGCCTGCATGGCCAGCTCGGTTATTACAGCTTCGACGGCGGCGCGCCGATTACCGCCGGCACTTGGCAAGCAGCCTACAGCGCGGCGCAAGTGGCGCTCACCGCGCAAGCTGAAATCCAGGGTGGCGCACGCGCAGCCTTCGCCCTCTGTCGTCCGCCGGGACATCACGCCGCCAGTGATTTGATGGGCGGATATTGCTACCTCAACAACGCCGCGATAGCCGCGCAGGCCTTCCTCGATCAGGGCCACCAGAAGGTCGCGATCCTCGACGTCGACTACCACCATGGCAACGGCACCCAGTCGATTTTCTACGAACGCAGCGACGTGCTGTTCACTTCGATCCACGGCCATCCAGAAGCGGAGTTTCCATTCTTCCTCGGTTACGACGACGAGCGCGGCGAAGGCGCCGGTGAAGGTTTCAATTTCAACTATCCGCTGCCGGCCGGTTCCGGCTGGGATGTGTGGAGCGCGGCGCTGGATCAGGCCTGCGACGAGATCGACAGTTACGGCGCGGACATCATCGTCGTCTCCCTCGGAGTCGACACGTTCAAGGACGACCCGATCTCGCAGTTCAAACTCGACAGCCCGGACTACCTGGCCATGGGCAAACGCATCGCCGCCCTCGGCAAGCCGACCCTGTTCGTCATGGAAGGCGGCTACGCGGTGGAAGAAATCGGCATCAACGCGGTGAACGTGCTGGAAGGTTTTGAACAATGAAAAAGCCACTGATCGCCTCGGCGCTGTGCGCGACCCTGCTGAGCGCTGGCGCCCACGCCGAAGAACGCACGCTGCGCGTCTATAACTGGTTCGACTACATCACGCCCAAGGCGCTGGACGACTTCAAGGCACAGAACAGCCAGACCAAACTGATCTACGACATCTTCGACACCAACGAAGCGCTCGAGGCCAAGCTGCTCACCGGCAACTCCGGCTATGACGTGGTGGTGCCGTCCAACGTGTTCCTCGCCAAGCAGATCGAAGCCGGGGTGTTCCAGCCGCTGGATCGCAGCAAACTGCCGAACTGGAATCACCTCGATCCGAAACTGATGAAGCTGATCGAAGCCAATGATCCGGGAAACAAGTTCGCCGTGCCGTACATGTACGGCACCATCCTGATTGGTTTCAACCCGGCCAAGATCAAGGCAGCCCTGGGCGACAACGCGCCCGTGGACAGTTGGGACCTGATCTTCAAAGAGGAAAACATCAGCAAGCTCAAGCAGTGCGGCGTCGCCCTGCTCGACTCGCCGTCGGAGATTCTGCCGCTGGCTCTGCAACACCTCGGTCTCGACCCCAACAGCAAGAATCCGGCGGATTACGCCAAGGCCGAAGCGCTGCTGATGAAGATCCGCCCTTACGTGACGTACTTCCATTCCTCCAAGTACATGGCTGACATTGCCAACGGCGACATCTGCGTGGCCGTCGGTTATTCCGGCAGCTTCTCGCAAGCGGCCAACCGCGCCAAGGAAGCGAAAAACGGCGTGGTGGTCGATATGCGCTTGCCCAACGAAGGCGCGCCGATCTGGTTCGACATGCTCGCGATTCCCAAAGGCGCGAAGAACACCGAGGACGCCTACACCTTCATCAACTACCTGCTGCAACCGGCGGTGATTGCCCCGGTCAGCGATTTTGTCGGTTATCCAAACCCGAACAAGGACGCCACCGGCCTGGTCGATCCGGCGATCCGCAACAACCCGAACCTGTACCCGACCGACGCGGCAATGAGCACGCTCTACACCTTGCAACCGCTGCCGCGGGATGCCGAACGGGCGCGCACGCGGGCCTGGACCAAAATCAAATCCGGGACCTGACACCCGCCCCTTGCACGGAGACCCGCACATGCGGGTCTTTTTTTGCCTGACAGATCTATGTACCGCACGCCCAAGCGGCGCGCCTTTTACCTTGCGCTGATCCGTCGCCCTTCCGGCGCGCCGACAGAGCAGGAATCGCCATGCCCGAAATCCCTAAAGCCAGTGCCGTCGATATCGTCACCCAACTGGTCACCGGCCCTTCGCTTCGCGAAGTCGCTACGAAAACGCTGCGCCAGTCCCTCAGAACCCTGTATCCGAACCTGGACATTGACCCGCGCCTGACCATGGTCGTGCAGCCTGCGTGGATCATCGAGGGCGAGGAAGTCGTCTCCGGTCGCCCGAAGGTCGAATCGCTGACCGATGCACTGGTGCGTCTGGGTCTGTCCGGCACGACCGTGACGTACCTTGATGGTGAAGATTATCTGACCCAGCAACCCGGTTGGCCGGCAGCCGTGAAACTGCCGGTGCGGATCGATGCCATCGGGTTGCTGCTCAATGAACTGGCACCGCTACTGTTCATTGCTTACAAGGAACAGCACGTTGATTACTGGGACGAGTTCACCTATCCCGGGCAGCCGCGCTGGCAACAGCTGTCGCAAGCGTTGCGCAACTTGTGGCAGCCGGATTCAAGCCTTGGCTGGGACGCCGATCAGATCGCCATGGCTCTGGCGGTGTACACCGAACCCGATCCGCAACAGCGGCTGGCGCCCGCCCCATATGCGGTCCGAGCATGCCTGATTGATCTTGACCGGGGAGACGGCGATCAGCGGGAGCACTGTGCCCTGCTCGACACAGCGGTCCTGATCGGCACGGTTGCACAGCGCACGCTGATCCTCACCTACGCCGTGACCCAGGGTTTTCAGCACTTCGACTCGCTGCAAGAGCTCGGCGCAGATCTGCTGCAACGTTTCGGTTCAACTACAGCGGGCGAAGACCTCAAATGGCGACTGGTCGAACCGCAGGGCAATTTCTTCGACCATCAGGCCTGCGCCCTGATTTCACTGGAGGCCGACGCTCTGGGCGAGATCAGTTTTTTCCAGGATTCGCCGCTCAACCGGTTCTATCCGCATACCGGCACGGCCGGCAAACCCGCGCAACCGCCAGCGCGCCTGGAACCACACTTCGAACGTCTGCGTCCGATGCTGCCGGACTGGCTGAACGACGCTTTGCCCATGGACCAGACCCGCTACAGCCGACACCTGCTGAACCTGACAACGGTGCATCACGAAAACCACGGCAAGTCCTTTCAGGATGAGGTCGTCAGCCTGCAGACCTTCACCCGTAACGCCCTCAAGCAGCAGCTGCTCAAGGAACAGCCAGGCGCGAAAGACATCAAGATCGATGACATTGAAATCACCATCACCAGCCTGGTGGTCTGGGGCACGTTCGTGTTGCCGGGTCACACTCAGACGCAAACCCTGACCCTGCTGGAACTGGCCTTGCAAAACCTCGCAGGACTGCCACTGGGCAACAAGACCGTGCGCTACAAGAGCGGCGGCGCCTTGCCCGACTGGATGACGGTGGCCTGCCTGGAAAAGCTGGTCAGCACTGTCGACATTGGCAAGACCTACCCGGCGCACTTGAAGGCGCTGCTGATCGACGACGCAGAACAAGCATCGGCGCTGCAAACGCTGTACACCAGCCAGCTGCGCATCGAGCTGCCGCTGCTGGCGTTGCAACACAAGATTCAGCACAAGGCCGGCATTGATGAAACGGGTTATCGATACGTAGTGGCAGCACTGGCCACGACGGATGCGGAACGCCATGTCGACGGCGAGGAAATCGTCATTCGGCCGTTGGCGTTCATTGCTCGTCGCAGCAGCTCGACCGCTGACCGCGTCGCCAACATGTACGTCATCGGTCCGCGCGAAGCGAACAAAGGGCCATGCGTGCTCTATCGCCCGTTGTTCGACATGGCACTGCTGCAATATCCGGGGCACGCCAATCTGCTCTATGCGATCCAGCACTCGCGGCATTTGCGCGACTCGGTATTGGCCTGGCTGCCGGACGACGTACGCTTCAATTACAGCCAGTTCGTCTTTACCGCGAGGCTGCCGTCGGTGTGGACGATCCCGCAATTACTAGTCAATCCCACCACCGCGCTCGATATGTCCGGCCCCGTCGAGCTGGGCACTGAGGTGATAGCCCGCGATGTACCGGCGACGTTGCATGAAAACAACGTACAGGCCCTCATTACGCAGGCCGACCGGCAATCGGTCTCCGATGCCGAGGCTCGCTGGGCAACGCTCAAACAGGGTGGCTGGTTGATGCTCAACGCCGCCCTGCCATTCCTGGGCCGCAGCGTCGGCGCGGCAGCGTGGATCTGGCAGATCATGGACGACTTGCAGGAAGTCACCGACGTGGCCAATGAATCGTCCGGCAAGATCGCCTGGACCGCGATTGCCGACATCCTTCTCGCGTTGGGCATGGTCCTGGCGCACCGTGCGGCGGTCAGCGCCGCACCGGAATTGAAATCCATCGCTGCGATAGAGGAACCAACGACCACGGTGAATCCCGTCGGCAAGGTTGTCAAAGCGTTGCGCCTGCCAGACCTGGCCAGCGGCGAGTTGCCCAGCGCCCACACCACGTCCATCGACATCGTCACCGCACTGAAACGTTCCCCGGCAGCGCTTGCCGCGCTTCTCGACGCGTTCAAGGTCGACAAACCCAAAGGCCTGGGCGCAGCCGCCCGCGAAGGTGCGCATCGAGGCCTGTATGAACTCCAGAAAAAATGGTTCGCACAGGTTGGCGAGCGGTGGTTCGAAGTCACGCGCAATGAGCAGGGTCAGGTACAGATCATCGATTCAGGCCGGCAACCACAACGTGCCGGCCCGACACTGGCGCGTACCGCCGGCGGTGAATGGGTCATAGATCTGCGTCTGCGCCTGCGTGCTGGTGGCCTGGAGAGCGTTCGCCGGGTAGCGCGAGGAAGCCGGGAGAAAGATGCGAAAGCTTTATACGACAAAAACATCGTGTTCGAAAAAATCCTGCCGACCAGGCAAACCCGTCTCGAAGCGGATCGCACCGCTCTGCGCGAAGCGTCCTCACAAGATCAGGTAGAGGCTCGCAGGCGTTATATCGACACCCTGGAAGCGCAACACAAGGAATACGCAGCCAACATCCAGTTGATCAAGGAGCTCAATCTCAAGGAGCCCATTCCCAACTATCGCACCGTGATGAGCGAGCGCCTGCAGATGCAGCTGCTCATTGGGCATGAGTGGCTTGAGCAGCATTCAACGGATTTTCAGCGGCGCGTCCTGGCGATGCAGACCATGGCCGGCGTCGACACCGGATCAGGATCAGATGCATCTGTTCGGCCTTACCTGGAAATGTCTGATATCACCGAAGGCATCATCGAAAAAATGGAGGCGGCACAGAGCTGCTTCAATGACATGACCCTGTTGGGAAAAGAAGCCGTCGAGGCAATGCGCGACTATAAGGACGCCTGGCCGGATTACTCGGTGACCGAGCTCAAGCAATTGCAGATCAGTCTGGGTCAGGAAGTCTGCATCAAGCCCGGCGACACCCAGCTCCACACGGACGCCTATCATGCACTGGCCAACGTGATCGCCGATGCCGCGCTCAATATCCAGAGTTCGCTTGACCTGAGCGCTGATGAAAGCCTGAGCAATCTGCGAGATCGCATCGACGCCCTGAGTAACGTCAGCGAACAGTTCTCCGCCGTCGACCGGCGCTTCGATGATCTGCTCATCGAGTACCCTGAACACATTTACCTGGACCGACTCAAGCGAGTGCAGACGCGCGTGCTCGCGTTCAAGGCCAGCGCTGACAGCAAACTGGCCGAGCTGCTGCGCTACCGGCATCTGCTGGTGCCGCAGGCCGGCTCGTCGCGACCCTCGGCGTCATCCTCGAATCGACGGATCATTCAGACCCGATCAAGGGGGACGCTGGTTGGCGAACGAAAAAAGAGTCTCGACGGACATGACACCGATCTGATCGAAGTACGCTCCAGCCTGACAGGCGTCATCGCTACGTTCGAAGAGCAAACCCCCGGTCTCTGGGTGGAGCAACGCACGGCGCCAGCGACACCGCCGACAGTCGCGGTCAGCCTGAGTAACGCCGTAACCGAAGGTCAGGCGCTGATTGACGGTCTGGCCGCATTTCACCGGCGCATCGAGGCGCGCCTCAAACGTGGCTCGCGGATTCCCGTGGAGGTCGAAGAGGAATATCACAACCAGGCCGCGCTGCTGCGCAAAGCCAATGCCGCGATCGATGAGGCGCTGACCGCCAGCAACCTCACCGCCAGCCTGCGTGAACCCTCTGAAACGCTCAACCACGCGCTCGACAAAGCGGCAAAGACGCTGGAGGAAAAAGGCACCAGCACGCGTATCCGGCTGGTCAAGCAGCAACCGCCGACGGCGGCCGGGGTCCAGTGGCTCAAGGACAAGGGGGAAGTGAAGATCTCCAAAATCCTGACCCGACGTCGTCTGCGCCGCCATGAGCATGACTTTCTCGACGAATATGAGGTTCGTGATGCTCACACCGCCAAGGTCCTTTGCTACGCGCACTTCCACTACAGCAGCGTCGGCGCCGCCCTTGGAGCCTTCGTGCGCGGACACATGAAAACAGTCGCTCAACAACGAATGGGTGGCGCTTACGCGCCGGGTCTTCTGGATAATCAGGCGCTGATCCAGATCCATCGCAGCGAGATTTCCAGTCGCTCGGCCGAGGCACTGTTCTTCACTCCCGCCACGCCTGTCGCAACCGCGTCAGCGCCGTTCTGATCGCAGGCTCCGGCACGGCGGCAAAACCCAGCACCAGTCCCGCGCGCTGATCCATGGCCGTGGACGAATCCGGTAGCCAGTAACTGCTCAAGCCGTTGATCTCGACATCGACATCAGCGGCTTGCGCGATCAGTTGTTGCTCGCGCTCGATGCTGTCGACCGGCACGGTCAGGTGCAACCCGGCAGACACGGCAGGCAGCCGGCCGACACCGGCGATCACAGTCGGCCAGCCTTCGAGCAGGCAATTGCGCCGACTCAGTGCCGCCCGACGCATGCGGCGGATATGCCGCTGGAAATGCCCGGCGGCCATGAATTCGGCCATCACCGCTTGCGTGCTGACTTCCGAATGCCGCACATCGACGGCGCGGCGTTGCGCGAACGCGTCGACCAGCGCGGGCGGCAGCACCAGATAACCCAGGCGCAACGCCGGAAAAGCGACTTTGCCAAACGTGCCGACGTAGAGCACACGCCCCTGACGATCAAGTGCCGCTAACGGCGCCAGCGGTGCGCCGGTGTAGCGGTACTCGCCATCGTAATCATCCTCGACGATCCAGCCGCCGACACGCTCGGCCCAGGCGAGCAACTCCAGACGCCGGGCCAGGGTCATCACCACGCCGGTCGGGTACTGATGGGACGGCGTGACGTAAGCAACCCGACAATCGCTGAGCTGAGCCATGGCGCTGCAATCGATGCCGTCGCTGTCCACCGCCACCCCATGCAATTTCGCCCCCGCTACAGCGAAGGCATGTCCGGCGGCGCGATAGCCCGGATTCTCGATCGCCACGCCGTCCCCAGGCTCGACCAGCAGCTGTGCACAAAGGCTGATGCCCTGCTGCGCGCCACTGGTGATCACAATTTGCTCAGCCGTGCACTGCATGCCGCGCGAACTGCGCAAATACGCAGCAATCATGCCGCGCAGCCGCGCGTCCCCGGCCGGGTCGCCGTAACACAGCTGCTGTAGATCCGGTTTACGCCAGAAAGCCGCGTTGAGCTTGGCCCAGACCTCGAACGGAAACAGATCGAATGCCGGCACACCCACCCGAAAAGCCCGCGGCGGACCGCTCGGTGGTCGCGGCAAATGATGCTTTTCAATGCGGGAAAATCCGTCACTGTGGATAACTTTGCTGGATGGATTCACAGGTAAATCCAGCCAGTTTGTGGATAAGGCTGTGGGTAAGCCTGTTGACAAGCCTGTGGATGAATTTGTGGATAGTTTTTTCTCAGGCGTGGATGCGTGAGCCAATTGCGCCACGTAAGTACCGTCGCCCACGCGCCCTTCGATAAAGCCCTCGGCATACAACTGATCGTAAGCGCGCACCACGCTGTTGCGGGAAATGCCCAGCGCCGAGGCCAGATCTCGGCTGGCCGGCAATCGCGTGCCACTGGCCAGACGCCCATCCAGCACCCGCAGGCGCAAAGACTGATAGAGCTGGCGACTCAGACCTTGGCGGCGATCAAGCTCGATACCGGCCGGATTGAAAGGCATCGACAAGGGTGGCAAATCAGGCATGGCGAATGGACCTATGAAATGACTCGGCAATGGCTCTTACAACGGACCAATAGCCTGCCTAGGATGCAGGCATTCGCCAAGGAAAATCTGTCCATGTACACGCCACGCGCCTTTGCCATCGAAGACTTGTCCCAATTGCACGAACTGATCCTCGCCACGCGCCTGGCCATTCTGGTCAGTCACGGCGAAAGCGGCCTGCAAGCCAGCCACGTGCCGGTGCTGCTGCATCGCGAGCAGGGTGAATACGGCACGCTCTACGGCCATCTGGCCAAGGCCAATCCGCAGTGGAAGGACCTGCGGGACGGCGCCGAGGCGATGCTGATCTTTGCCGGCCCGGACGCCTACGTCAGCCCGGGCTTCTATCCGAGCAAGGCCGAGCACGGCAAGGTCGTGCCGACCTGGAACTACATCGCCGTGCACGCCTACGGTCAGGCCGAGACCTTCAGTGATGGCGGCCGCTTGCTCGACATCGTCAGCACCCTCACTGACCGTCACGAAGCGGGCCGCGCCCAGCCATGGTCGGTGGACGATGCGCCAGCCGAATACATCGACGCCATGCTCAAGGCCATCGTCGGTTTTGCCATTCCCATCGACCGCCTCGAGGGCAAACGCAAGCTCAGCCAGAACCGCAGCGCCGAAGATATTGCCGGGGTGCGCGAAGGTCTCGCCGCCAGCCCCGACGCCAATGATCAAACCCTCGCCCGCTTGATGCGCTAAGGAAATCCGCATGACTCAGATCGATATTCGCCCGGTCAGCGCCAACGACCACGCCGCTTGGCTGCCGCTGTGGCAGGCGTACCTGCGCTTCTACAACACGGAACTGCCGGACGCTGTCACCCAAAGCACCTGGCAGCGTTTTCTCGACCCGAACGAACCGACCCACGCCGCCCTCGCCTGGGCCGATGGCAAAGCATTGGGCATGGTGCATTACATCTATCACCGCTCGAACTGGAGCATCGAAAACTCCTGTTATCTGCAGGATCTACTGGTGGTGCCCGAGTCCCGTGGCACCGGTGTCGGTCGGCTGTTGATTGAGCATGTCTACGCTACCGCCAAAGCCGATGGTTGCTGCAAAGTCCACTGGCTGACCCATGAAACCAACGCCACCGCGATCCAGCTCTACGAGCGCATCGCTGAACGCCCGGGCTTCATCCAATTTCGCAAGGCACTGTAAGGAGACGCGCACATGACCGCTTCACTCGCTGACTGGAAAGGCGTCCCCGCCCCTTCCACCACCCTCCTCGAAGGCCGTTTCATCCGCCTGGAAAAACTCGACCCGGCGCGCCATGCCGAGCAGCTTTACGCCGCCCTCCAAGGGCCGGGTGCCGATCCGAAGCTCTGGGATTACTTGCCTTACGGTCCGTTTCGCGAGCGCAGCGCGTTCAACGACTGGCTGAACAATCATGCGGCCAACAGCGACCCATATTTCTTCAGCGTCATCGACCGCGCGACTGGTCAGGTGCAAGGCATCCTCAGCCTGATGTCGATCGTCCCGGCGCAGGGCCGCATCGAAATCGGCCACGTCACTTTCGGTGCGCCAATGCAACGCTCGCCGAAAAGCACCGAGGCGGTGTACCTGCTGGCCAAGTATTCGTTCGAGCTGGGTTACCGGCGCCTGGAGTGGAAGTGCAACAACGGCAACGCCCGCTCCAAATACGCGGCCGAGCGTCTGGGCTTCAGTTTCGAAGGCGTGTTTCGCCAGCACATGGTGGTCAAGGGGCAGAACCGCGACACCGCGTGGTATTCGATTCTGGATGCGGAATGGCCGGCGATCGGTGCTGGGTTCGAGCGCTGGCTGAGCGATGAAAACCAGACGCCTGATGGCCAGGTGAAAGGCTTGGCCGAGTGCCGTAGCTGATCATCACAAAGCCCCTGTGGGAGCGAGCCTGCTCGCGAAGGCGCTGTGCCAGTCACTGAAATATTGACTGACTGACCGCTTTCGCGAGCAGGCTCGCTCCCACAATTGGCGGGGTCTTTCTTAACGACGCAGTTCTTGCGCCAGCACCGCAATGTGCTCCGGGCCGATCCCGCAGCAACCACCCAGATGACTGGCGCCGCGCTGTTGCCAGTCCAGCGCCCAGTGCAGATACCCCGGCGGATCGAGATCGTCACGCAACGGGTCGAGCCCGTCGTTGGCCGTGGCTTCTTTCGGTTGCGGAGGAAACGCGTTGGCATACGCGCCGATATTGATCGTGACGCCGAGACGCTCAAAGGTTGCGCGCGCCGCGTCGATGGCCGCGCCAATCACTTCGGGCTGACTGCAGTTGAACAGCAGGGTTTCGACGCCGAGTTCAGCCGCCAGCGCAGCCGCTTCGGCTACCGGCTCACCGGAGCGCAGGCGTGGCACTTCATCGGTGTCTTCATCCTTGAGGGTGAACGACAGCCAGAACGGTTTGCCGTCCTTCGGCAACCCGGCGTGAATGGCGCGTGCCTCGATAATTGAACTCTGGGTTTCCGCCAGCCACAGATCAACATGCGGGGCCAACCCATTGACCAGCGGCGTCAGCAGCTCGGTCACGCGATCCGCTTCGAACAGATCCGGACGATACGAACCAAACAGCGGCGGCAACGAACCGGCAACACGCACTGACTTGCCGGATGCCTGCACCGCCCGCCGTGCCAACTCCCCCGCCAGTGCCGCAAGCGCCTGGCCTTCAGCCGCAAAGCGCGCTTCGCCAATGTGAAACGGCACCACCGCGTAACTGTTGCTGGTGATCACGTCCGCGCCGCTGTTGATGTAAGCGGCATGCACCGCCTCGACCGCCTGCGGCGCTTCACTCAACGCCAGTGCCGACCACTCCGGTTGGCGAAACGGCGCGCCGGCGCGTTGCAACTCGCGGCCCATGCCGCCATCGAGAATGACCCTGTTCGCTGCGCCCATATGCTTTTCACTCATATGCTTATGAAAATAACTCACTATCAGAGTCGTTCTTATAACTATTTAATACGCACCACTCGGTTAATAACAACCTCTTTTTCAACAGGAAGCGACTGTGAAACTCCAACCGCTATTGGCCCTGGGCCTGACCATTCTGGCCTCCACCCAAGCCTTCGGCGGCGCGACGCTGGATCGTGTCGAACAGAAAAAAGAGCTGGTCGGCGTGCTCATGGAAAGCTATCCGCCCTTCTCGTTTCTCAATGAGCAGAATCAACTCGACGGTTTCGATGTCGACGTTGCCAAAGCTGTGGCGGACAAGCTTGGCGTCAAACTGCGTCTCGAAACGCCGTCCTGGGACGTGATCGCCGCCGGCCGCTGGAGCGGGCGCTACGACATCTGCATCTGCTCGATGACCCCGAGCAAGGCCCGCGCCGAAGTGTTCGACTTCCCGGTCGAGTACTACGCCTCGCCAGCGGTAATCGTGGTCAATGCCAAGGACGAGCGCATCCACAGCGCCAAGGACCTGAGCGGCAAAAAGGTCGGCCTGACCAGCGCCTCGAGCTATGAAAGTTACTTGAACAAGAACCTGATCATCGAAGGCGCCGAGGATACGCAGCTGCAATATCCGTTCGAGGATGTGCAGATCGCTCCGTACGACACCGACAACGTCGCCTTCCAGGATCTGGGCCTGGGCGCCGGCGTGCGCCTGGATGCGATCCTCACCAATCTGGTCACCGCGCAGCCGCGCCTGAACCAGGACCAGCGCTTCAAATTGGCCGGCGAACCGCTGTACTCGGAGCCCAATTCGGTAGCCATCGAAAAGGGTGACCCGCAGTGGGACGCCAAGGTACGCGAGGTGTTCGCGCAACTGAAACAGGACGGCACCCTGAGCAAGCTGTCGCAGAAATGGATCGGCGCCGATATCAGCCAATGACTTCCTTTCCGACCCCGCCACAGCCACCGCAACCGGTGGCTGAAACACGCCTGCAAAAGCTCTTTGGTTTCCGTACGCGCCTGTACCTGACGTGGGCGGCGCTGTTCTGCCTGTTTGCCGGATTCTTCCTCAGCTTCGACCTGAAGTTCGCGATCATCCTCGACAAGCTGCCCAACCTCGTTGGCCTGAAGCTGGCGCCGAACGGCTTCCTGCAAGGCGCAGCGCTGACGCTGTTTCTGTGCGCCTGCTCGATCATCGCCTCGTCGCTGCTCGGTTTCATCACCGCGCTGGCGCGCCTGTCGAACAGCGCCGTGGCGTTCGGCATCGCCAGTTTCTACACCTCGTTCTTTCGCGGCACGCCGCTGCTGATCCAGATCCTGCTGATCTACCTCGGCCTGCCGCAACTGGGCATCGTCCCCGGCGCCATCGTCGCCGGCATCATTGCCCTGTCGCTGAACTATGGCGCCTACCTGAGCGAAATCTTCCGCGCCGGCATCCTCGGCGTCGATCACGGCCAACGCGAAGCATCCCTGGCGCTGGGCCTGCGCGAAAGCGTGATCTTCTGGCGCATCACCCTGCCCCAGGCCATGCGCACGATTATCCCGCCGACTACCAACCAGTTCATCTCGATGCTCAAGGACTCGTCGCTGATCTCGGTGATGGGTGTCTGGGAAGTCATGTTTCTCGCCCAGTCCTACGGGCGCTCAAGCTATCGCTACATCGAAATGCTCACCACGGCGGCGATCATCTACTGGCTGATGTCGATCGGGCTGGAGCTGATTCAGGCACGGATGGAGCGGCATTACGGCAAGGCGTATGTGCGGCGTGGCTGAAGCGTATTCAAACGGTGTCCCGACGTATCCGCACAACGCCCATTTTCATGCCGAACGGGCGGAACACCGCGTTCAGCGACTTCAGGGTCTGATTGCCTTCGCCATGTTCGATATGCACCAGCGTGCGCACTGAAATCTTGCACATCTTCGCGAACTGAGTCTGATGCAGACCGGTGACTTCGACCCGTAAACGGCGCACGGCGTCACCGATTTCCAGAGTGCCTTCGGCCAATGATTCCTTGATGCTGTCGATAAGCGCCATGCGATCAAGGACAGTAAGGTTCCGTGCAGATTTGAGTTTACTCATGACGCGGCAGATTCGTTTTGTGAAAGACGCAATTTAATGCAGCGTGATGACAGCTTTGGTAATTAAACTGCAACAAAATGCAGACGGCAGCCGCTGGGGCTTCAATCGACGCAAAACAATGCGGATGGTCCCCCGACGTATGTCGCTGTGACCCGATATCGGCTGTAGGAAAACGAACCGCCGCCACCGCGCAAAAGCCTTGTTTGCGAAATCCCGAGAGGATTTTCGACAGAACGATCCGACGTCGCCTGCACAGCATCAGGAACCGACCGACATCGTTTTTTTCAACGCAGCAATAGAGTTGAGCCTTTCATACAAGGAGGTTGAACTCGATGCCTGCCCTACACAAATACCGTCCCCATCACCTCGCTCTGGCGATCGCGCTGACGATCGGATCTGCCGAGGCGTCCATCGAACAGCTACCTGACGTCCAGGTTTCTGCGCAGATCAGCGAAGACAAAACCGCCAAGCCTCGAAAGAAGAAAACACCCACACCGAAAGTGGATCCTGATGACTTGTTTGCGATCAAGGAATTCATCGGCCCGCTGGAGCACACTTCTCCGTCGCCCGGGCAGGCCTCTGAAGCGCCTTCGGTCGATGCCATACGCGCGACGGTTGCGATCGAAGATTTCAGTCCGGCCTTTTATGAAGGGCTGGAGTTTCCAGAGTTCGTGGCGGAGGAAACCGGCGATGAGGAATTCGACCTCGTCGACCCGTTTGAACGCGACATGTTGGCGATCACGACGCAGCGCTCTTTTGTCTCGAGCCCGCTCGAGAATATCGACGGCGTATCCCTGCAACTGGGCGATGGAGATGACCTGCTGGTGATCAATAAGGGCGCCCGATGGGACGGTCGCCTGGAAGGTGGCAAGGGTGCGAACGGGCTGCTGTTCAATGCCGTAGAAGGCGGCGAGATCGGTGAGACGCGCAATTTCTCAGCCATGCGTATCGCACGTGGACAGTGGACCCTGCGTCACGCTTTCGGGGGTGATGCTGACGTCAAAGCCGACGCCGTGCTGCTCAACTACGCATCGATCAATGGTGTCGATGTCGACCCGGGAGCGGTTTTTGGCGGTTATGGACATGTGACGGGACTGTATGTCGCAGGAACTCTGCTTGCCAGCCAGCAACACGGCTCTCCCAATATCAAAGGCAATCTGACGCTCCATCAGGACGCTGTGTTTTCTTACGGCGTATCTGCCGACCGCGGCTCAGATCCCGTGCATGTTCAGGGCACCGCGAGCCTGGGAGGTGCGCGTGTCGAGATTTATGGCGTACCGGGCGACTACGCTCGCACCAATGAGTATCGGCTGTTGTCTGCAAACGTCATTGATGGCGAGTTCGGTGAGGTCACCACCAATCTGGCCTACATGACACCAACGCTCTCCTATGAGCCAAACGCGGTGAACCTGCACTACGTGCGCAACGATGTAGGGTTCGAACAACTGGCCCGAACGCGCAGTGCTCGTTCGATTGCGCAGAGCTTGGATAATCGAGGGGCTTCCACTCAAGCTTTCGATATCGGCACCAACAGGGCCGTCGCCGCACTGCTGACCAGCGATAAAACCACCGCGCCCATCGCCCTCGATCAACTTGCCGCAGGCAGCAATGCCAACCTCGCCAAAGCCACGCTGAGCAGTATCACCCCGGTCAGTGCGAGCATGCTTTCGGCAATGCGGCAGCTGGACAATCATTCCGCCTTGACCTACGGCTCGCGCAGTTCACCGCGTCAGGCCGCAGGCAGCGAAGACTCCGGGCGGGTGTGGATTCAGGCGTTGGGCCAGGGCGGCAAGGTTGATCGCGACGCTGACGGCATCCTCCAACATGCCACGCAAGGGCTGGTCGTGGGCGCTGACTGGCGACTCGACGAGCACTGGCATGTCGGCCTGATTGGCGGCAAATCGCAGACGAAATTCGATGCCCGCCAGTACGACGGCGACCTCGACAGCTGGCACTTGGGCGCCTACGCCATGCGTCAGGATGGCCCGCTGTCACTGCGCCTCGGCGCGACCTACGCCAGCCATGACGGCAGCAGCACACGGCGGGTCGCGTTCAAGGGTTTCAGCGATCGTCTCAAGGTCAACTACGACGCCCATACTCAACAGGCATTCGCCGAAGCCGGGTTCAATCTGGGCCGGGATAGCGTCACCCTCGAGCCCTACGCCAGCCTCGGCTATCAGCGTTATCAACGCGACAGCTACAACGAAAAGGGCGGCGACGCGGCGCTGAAAGTCTTCGGGCAGACTCGCGACAACTTCAGCAGCACCTTTGGCCTGCGGCTTGCGCAGATCAATACGCTGGATAACGGCATGCATTTGACCCCGCGCTTGAGCGCAGGCTGGAAACATACCTTCGGCGAGATCGACAGCGACACCCGCCAGCAACTGCGCAAGGGCGGCAAGCGCTTTGAAGTGACCGGGGCGGCACTGGATCGGAACAGCCTCGCGGTGGATGCGGGGCTCGACCTTGGTCTTTCGGCGGCGCACACACTGGGCGTGGGCTTAACGGGTGAGCTGGGTAATGACAGCCGATCGTATGGCGTGGCGGGTCAATGGCGCATGGCGTTCTGATGCATTAAGCACGCCTCCTGTGGGAGCGAGCCTGCTCGCGAAAGCGCTGGATCATACAAAGATGCTATTGGCTGACCTGGCGCATTCGCGAGCAGGCTCGCTCCCACATGTGATCCCTGGCAATGACCTGACAAGGTCGAAAATTACAGGCAAAAAAAGGGGAGCACATGCTCCCCCGAGGTTTAAAGCGTTGGATCGCGACTGTTATCTCAGCCTTCGATCTCGATGAGGATTTCGCCCGGGTTGACCCGGTCGCCCTTGGCCACATGAATCGCGGTGACCTTGCCGGCAATGGCGGCCTGGACTTCGGTTTCCATCTTCATCGCTTCGGTGATCAGTACCGCCTGGCCAGCCTTGACGGTGTCGCCCTCCTTGACCAGCACATCGACGATGTTGCCGGGCATGGTGGTGCTGACATGGCCTGGTGCCGAGGCCTGTTTGCGTTTGCTGCTGCCGCCGCCAACGAATTCGTTGAGCGGCTCGAACACCACTTCTTCCGGCATGCCGTCGATGGACAGATAGAAGTGGCGCTTGCCTTCAGCCTTGACGCCGACACCGGTGATATCGACGCGATAGGTTTCGCCGTGGACGTCGATGACGAACTCGGTCGGCACGCCTTCGCCGCCCGCCGAGGCAACCGCGCCCGCTTCCGGGATTGGCAACAGCACTTCCGGCGTGAGGGTGCCGGCGGCACGCTCCTCGAGGAACTTGCGGCCGATGTCCGGGAACATGGCGAAGGTCAGTACGTCTTCTTCGGACTTGGCCAGTGCGCCGATATCGGCACGCAACTTGGTCATTTCCGGCTTGAGCAGATCGGCCGGGCGCACGTCGATGACGTCTTCGCTGCCGATCGCCTGACGCCGCAGTTTTTCATTGACCACGCCCGGCGCCTTGCCGTAGCCGCCCTGCAGATACAGCTTCACTTCGTTGGTGATGGTCTTGTAGCGCTCGCCGGCCAGCACGTTGAAAAACGCCTGGGTGCCGACGATTTGCGAGGTTGGGGTCACCAGCGGCGGGAAGCCGAGGTCTTCACGCACGCGCGGGATTTCTGCGAGCACTTCGCTCATGCGGTTCAGAGCGCCCTGCTCTTTCAACTGGTTGGCGAGGTTGGAAATCATCCCGCCCGGCACCTGGTTGACCTGCACACGGGTGTCGACGGCGGTGAATTCGCTTTCGAACTGGTGGTACTTCTTGCGCACGGCATAGAAGTACAGGCCGATTTCCTGGAGCAGTTCCAGATTCAGGCCGGTGTCGTACTCGGTGCCCTTGAGCGCGGCGACCATTGATTCGGTGCCCGGGTGGCTGGTGCCCGAGGCGAAGCTGGAGATTGCGGTGTCGATGTGGTCGGCACCGTTTTCGATCGCCTTGAGCTGGCACATGGCGGCCAGACCGGCGGTGTCGTGGGAGTGGATGAACACCGGCAGCGACTGCTCGGCTTTCAACGCGCGCACCAGTTCACCGGTGGCGTATGGAGTCAGCAGACCGGCCATGTCCTTGATCGCCACCGAGTCGCAACCCATGGACTCCATTTGCTTGGCCTGGGTGACGAAAGCATCGATGGTGTGCACCGGGCTGGTGGTATAGGCGATGGTGCCTTGCGCATGTTTGCCGGCCGCCTTCACCGCTTCGATGGCCACGCGCAGGTTACGCACATCGTTCATCGCATCGAAGATGCGGAACACGTCGATGCCGTTCACCGCTGCCTTGGCGACGAAAGCTCTGACCACGTCATCGCTGTAGTGGCGATAGCCGAGCAGATTCTGCCCGCGCAGGAGCATTTGCAGACGGGTGTTGGGCAGCGCCGCACGCAGTTGGCGCAGGCGCTCCCACGGGTCTTCCTTGAGAAAGCGCACGCAGGCGTCGAACGTCGCGCCGCCCCAGCACTCCAGCGACCAGTAGCCGACCTTGTCGAGCTTGTCGCAGATCGGCAGCATGTCTTCGGTGCGCATGCGGGTGGCGAGCAGCGATTGGTGAGCGTCGCGCAGGATGGTGTCTGTTACGAAGATTTTCTTGCTCATTCTTGTATTCCTCACAGGCCTGCGTGGGCGGCGATGGCGGCGGCGATGGCCAGGGCCAGCTCTTCGGGTTTGCGCTTGATCGAGTAGTTGGTCAGTTCCGGGTGGCTTTCAACGAAGCTGGTGTTGAACTGGCCGCTACGGAATTCCGGGTTGCGCAGGATTTCCTGGTAGTAGGCGGCGGTGGTCTTCACGCCCTGCAAACGCATGTCATCAAGGGCACGCAAGCCACGGTCCATCGCCTCTTCCCAGGTCAGCGCCCAGACCACCAGTTTCAGGCACATCGAGTCGTAGAACGGTGGAATGGTATAACCGGTGTAAATCGCCGTGTCGGTGCGCACGCCCGGGCCGCCGGGGGCGTAGTAACGGGTGATCTTGCCGAAGCTTGGAAGGAAGTTGTTCTTCGGGTCTTCAGCGTTGATACGGAACTGCAACGCAAAGCCTCGGTGCTGAATGTCTTCCTGCTTCACCGACAGCGGCAGGCCGGAGGCGATGCGAATCTGTTCGCGGACGATGTCGATGCCGGTGATTTCTTCGGTGATGGTGTGTTCCACTTGCACCCGCGTGTTCATCTCCATGAAGTACACCTCGCCCTCGGCGAGCAGGAACTCCACGGTGCCGGCATTCTCGTAACCCACTGCCTTGGCCGCACGGACCGACAGGTCGCCGATGTAGGCGCGTTGTTCCGGGGTCAACTGCGGGCTTGGCGCTATCTCGATGAGCTTCTGGTTGCGGCGCTGGATCGAGCAGTCACGTTCGAACAGGTGCACGACGTTGCCGAAGCTGTCGCCAAGGATCTGCGCTTCGATGTGCTTGGGATTGACGATGCATTTTTCCAGGAACACTTCCGCCGAACCGAACGCCTTGGTGGCTTCGGAGATGACCCGGGGGAAGTTCTGTTCGAGTTCTTCGCGGCTGTTGCAGCGACGGATACCGCGACCGCCACCACCGGAGGTGGCCTTGAGCATTACCGGGTAACCGATGCGGTCGCCCTCAACCAAGGCTTCTTCGATGCCGGAGACGTTGCCCTCGGTGCCGGGCGTCACCGGTACGCCGGCCTTGATCATGCTGCGCCGCGCTTCAGTCTTGTCGCCCATGCGCCGGATGACTTCCGCCGACGGGCCGATGAATTTGATACCGCGTTCAGCGCAGATTTCCGCCAGCTCGGCGTTTTCCGACAGGAAACCGTAGCCGGGGTGCAGCGCATCGCAGCCGGTTTCCACGGCGAGGTTCACCAGCTTGCGCGGGTTCAGGTAACCGGCCAGTGGCTCGGCACCGACGCTGTGGGCCTCGTCCGCACGCTTCACATGCAAGGCATGGCGATCGGCGTCGGAGAAAATCGCAACCGAGCGAATGCCCATTTCGGCGCAGGCTCGTACGATGCGTACGGCAATCTCACCACGGTTGGCGATCAGGATCTTTTTTATCACTTGGAGGTTCCCTTGAGCCGGTGGCACCACGACCTGCTGGAGCCAGGTCGACGCGTGACCAAATGTTTCAATTCAGTCGCAGGTCCACACTAGCGCCGCTGAGGGATTAACAAAAATGAATAAAAATTGGGTCAGGCATAAGTAAACACTTATAGTCGGAACATCCGTGTGCCTTGAGAGCCTGAATAAAATGCGTAAGTCATTGATGCGTATGACATTGCGTCAGTTGCAGATCTTCAATGAGGTGTGTGATCTACGCTCCTACAGCCGCGCCGCCGAGGAAATGTCCCTCACACAACCGGCCGTGAGCCTACAGATTCGGCAGCTTGAAGAGCTGATCGGTCAGCCGCTGTTCGACTATGTCGGCAAAAAACTCTACATGACCGAGGCGGCGGAAGCGCTTCAGCGTGCCAGTCGCGACATTTTCGGGCGGCTGGAAAACCTCGATATGCAACTGTCGGACATGCAGGGTT
Organism: Pseudomonas sp. Marseille-Q5117; assembly: GCF_946901175.1. Taxonomy (NCBI): domain Bacteria; kingdom Pseudomonadati; phylum Pseudomonadota; class Gammaproteobacteria; order Pseudomonadales; family Pseudomonadaceae; genus Pseudomonas; species Pseudomonas sp. Marseille-Q5117. The sequence goes on from NZ_CAMPPP010000003.1 coordinate 418,154, forward strand.
CGCTGCAGGGTCAGCTGAAACTGGCAGTGGAATCGAGCGCCAAATATTTCGTGCCGCATCTGTTTGCTGCGTTCAAGCGCCAGCATCCGGAAGTCAATTTGCAGCTGACCGTGGTCAACCGTGGCCAGGTCATCCGCCGCCTCTCGGACAACCGCGATGATCTGGTGATCATGTCGATGGTGCCGCAGGACATGGGCCTGGAATTTCTGCCGTTTCTCAACAATCCGATTGTCGCCGTGGCGCGCCCGGATCACCCGCTGGCGCACATGGGCCCGTTGCGCTTGCAGGATCTGGAGCCGTATACGCTGCTGATCCGCGAGACGGGTTCTGGCACGCGTCTGGCCTGCGAGGAATACTTCAAGGAAAAGCGCGTGCACTTCACCCAGACCCAGGAGGTAGCGTCCGCCGAAGCCCAGCGCGAATGCGTGGTGGCGGGTCTGGGCCTGGCGCTGCTGACGCGCCACGCCCTGAACCTGGAGCTGGCGACCGGCGGCTTGGTCGAGCTGCCGGTCGAAGAGTTGCCGCTGCTGCGCAGCTGGTGTCTGGTGCAGGCCAAAGCCAAGCGGCTGTCACCGGTGGCGCACGCCTTCCTGGCGTTCATCCGCAGCGAGCGGGCGCAGATTATTGCGTTGGTTGAGCGTTTCGACGGGAAGCTGCGGGCGTCGCCTGCCAGTGCGTGATCTCGGGAAAATCGCCGATCTCGGCCTGAAGCTGGCGAAGTTGGAAGCGATCTTCGATTGCGCGGCGAAATTCCATGCGGCGCTGATCTTCCTGCTGACGACGGGTTTTCGCGGCGCTGTTGCGTTCTTCGTAGGGCTGAGCCATTTCGAGTCTCCCAGGGCGAGTACGGGAGTTTCACGATAGGCGTGGGGGATGACGGTTTGGCTGCGCGGGGATGACAATGTGATGAAATGTGCGCAGGGATGTGCTGTTGTTGAAGACGCTTTCGCGAGCAGGCTCGCTCCCACATTTGATCCCGTTATGACCCAGAGTTTGTGTTCTCGGGAGGTCCCCTGCGGGAGCGAGCCTGCTCGCGAACAAGGTTGGAACGACCTTGCTCAATCATCCAGGGCTTTCACGGCTTTTGGAGACAAACGCAAACTGCGCAGACTGCGCTTGACGCTCTTGAGGTGATTGACCAGGCTCGGCCCGCGCGCCATGGCCACGCCCATCGCCAGCACGTCGATCACCACCAGGTGCGCGATTCGCGAGGTCAGCGGCGTGTAGATCTCGGTGTCTTCGTGCACATCGATCGCCAGATTGACGGTCGACAGTTCGGCCAACGGCGTCTGGCTCGGGCACAGGGTGATCAGCGATGCCCCGCTCTCGCGAACGAGGTTAGCGGTGATCAGCAAATCCTTGGAGCGCCCTGACTGGGAAATACAGATCGCCACATCGGTAGGCTTCAGCGTCACAGCCGACATCGCCTGCATGTGCGGATCGGAATACGCCGCCGCGGTCAGCAGCAAACGAAAGAACTTGTGCTGTGCATCCGCGGCCACCGCACCGGACGCTCCAAAGCCGTAGAACTCGACACGCTGCGCCTGGGACATCAGCGTCACTGCGCGCTGCAACTCGACCGGGTCGAGCTTCTCGCGCACTTCCATCAAGGTGTGCAGCGTGGTGTCGAAAATCTTCAGGCTGTAGTCGGCGACTGAGTCATCTTCGTGGATCGCGAACTGGCCGAAGCTGGCGCCGGCGGCCAGGCTCTGAGCCAGTTTCAGTTTGAGATCCTGAAAGCCGGAACAACCGATGGCGCGGCAGAAGCGCACGATGGTCGGCTCGCTGATGCCGACGCTGTGAGCCAGGTCGGCCATGGAACTGTGCATCACTGCCGCAGGGTCAAGCAGCACGTGGTCGGCGACCTTGAGCTCCGACTTGCGTAACAGGTGACGTGACTGGGCGATGTGTTGCAGCAGATTCAAGGGGCTGGACTCTTCTTGTGGGCAAGGATGTAGCAAGCTTGTAGTTATACTACATGAATGGGCATTTTGCCTGCTCAATGCGTAACTCGATGTCCCGGCGTCAGGCACGCTGAGGAGCATGTAGCCCTTACTGCGGGTTTTTCTGATCACGCAAAAGCCCGGCCAGACAAGCAGCGTCTACCGGCCGGCTGATCAGATAACCCTGCACCTCGTCGCAGTGTTCGGCGCGCAGAAATGCCAGCTGATCCTCACGCTCGACGCCCTCGGCCACGACTTTCAGGGCCAGCCCGTGGGCCATGGCGATGATCGCGCGAGTGATCGCTGCGTCCGCACTGCCCTCGCTCAAGCCGCGAATGAACGCCTGATCGATCTTCACGTAATCCACCGGAATGCGCTTGAGGTAACTCAACGACGAATACCCGGTACCGAAATCATCGATCGCCAGTTTCACTCCCAGATCGCGCAGTTGCTGGAACGTCGCAATGATGTGTTCGACGCTGTCGAGCAAATGACTTTCGGTCAGCTCCAGCTCGAGGTAGTGCGGCGCCAGCCCGGTTTCTTCCAGCACCTGCCGGACCAGACTGACCAGTTTGCCCTGACGCAACTGATGCACCGACAGGTTCACCGACACGCGGATCGGCGCCAGGCCCTGGCGCTGCCATTCGCACGCTTGCCAGCACGCCTGACGCAAAACGAATTCGCCGATCGGCCTGATCAGACCGGTCTCTTCGGCCAGGCCAATGAAATCCGCCGGCGGCACCTGGCCCATGCTCGGATGATCCCATCGCACCAGCGCTTCAGCGGCATTCATGCGGCCGGTTTGCAGGCACAGTTTCGGTTGGTAGAACACCGTCAGTTGCTGTTCTTCAATGGCTCTGCGCAGGTGGTTTTCCAGCTGCAAACGTTCGAGTGTGCTGGCTTGCAGGCTGTCGGTGAAGAACTGGAAATTGTTGCCGCCCAGATGTTTGGCATGCTGCATGGCCATGTTCGACTGGCTGACCAGCGCCGAGATTTCCCGCGCGTTGTCCGGCAACAGGCTGATGCCCATCGAAGCGCTGACTACCAATTCATGCCCGTCGACGCTCAGCGGCAAACGCAGCTTGGCCGACAACCGCGTCGCGACCCGTGCCAGACTCGACAGATTGCCGTAGGCATCGAACAGCACGGCAAATTCGTCACCGGACAGGCGCGCAATGGTGTCGGCTTCCGGCAAGGCATTGACCAGCCGCCGGGCCATCTTCTGCAGGAGCTGATCGGCGACTTCGTGGCCGAGGCTGTCATTGAGCAATTTGAAGCGATCGAGATTGATGTGCAGCAACGCCAGACTGCGGCGCCCGCCCTGGCGCACCCGCTGATGGGCTTCGTGCAGGCGTTCGCGGAACAGCGAACGGTTGGCCAGGCCGGTGAGCTCGTCGTAATGGGTCAGATAGCGCATGCGCTCTTCCGACGCCCGCCGCGCCGAGAGATCGGCGAAGAAGCCGACGATATGGCTGACATTGCCCCGGCTATCACGCACGGCATTGAGTTGCAGCCACTGCGGATACAGCTCGCCGTTCTTGCGGGTTTCCACGAGTTCGCCCTGCCAGCTGCCGTACTGCTCCAGCGCATGACGGATCGCCACATAGTGACGACGGGCATCACGGCTGCACGGCAACTCGACGACGTTGCGCCCGAGCATGTCGTCGATCTCGTAACCGGTAACCCGGCTGAAAGCCTGGTTGATCGCGATCAGCGCGTAATCCGGGTCAAGAATCACGATGCCTTCGCTGGCCGCTTCGAACACCGTGGCCGCCAGTCGTTGCTGCTCTTCGAGGCTTTTACTGGCGCTGATATCGCGGCGAGTGCCGACCATGCGGATCACCCGGCCGTTGGCGCTGCGCTCTACGGCGCGGCCACGGTCCTCGATCCACACCCAATGGCCGTCGCCGTGGCGCAGACGATATTCGACCTGATAATCCTCGGTGCGCCCCTTCAGATGCTCGACCAGGGCGAACTTGAGTGACGGCACATCTTCAGGGTGCAGTCGCGGCTTGAGGTCGCGCAGCAGCGCCGTGACGTACTCCGGGGCGAGGCCGAACAGTTCCTGAATCTGTGTGTGGTGAACTTCGTCGGTCTGCAGGTTCCAGTCCCACAATCCGAGCTCACTGGCCTTGAGTGCCAGCGCCAGGCGCGCTTCGCTTTTGCTCAGGGCCTGATTGGCGGCATCCAGTTCGCGGCTGCGCTGGGCCACGCGATTTTCGAGATCGACCTGCGCTTCACGCAATTGCGCCTCGGCACAGCGGCGCTGTTCGATCTCTTTGCCAAGCTCCTGATTGAGTTGTTCGCTGCGCGTCTGCGCTTGCTGCAAATGCTCGATCAGGTGCTGATTCTGGAAGCGCCGAAGCAATCCACGGTCGATCAGCCGATTGACCTGCCACGCCACCACGCTCAGCGAACCGAGCAGGATCAGACCCAGCCAGCCCCAGCCCCGGGCCTGATCGTCGCCGCCCCAGAACAGGTAGCCGATCGCTGGCAGCAGGCACGGTAAGGTAAACGAGAGGAACGCCGGCAGGCTCACCGCGTAGGCGACGCTGGCCGACAGCGTTGCCGCGCCGATCAGGCCGAACACCCAGGCTTGCTGCATGAAGTTGTCAGCGGGCACCAGAGCGATGCCGGCTCCGGCCAGCGTCAGACCGGTCATGGTCGAACCGAGCAGGAACATGCGGAACCAGATCGGCTGGGCCTGACGATCAGGAATCGCCGAATCGAACGCGGCCACCTGAATCACCCGCAGCGCGACCAGCGACAGCAGCCACACCAGCCAGACGCTGACCACGAAGTAGCGCTGCGGGCTCCAGAGCAAAGCGGCGCAGACCAGACCATTGATCAACATGAACAGCGTGGGCAACAACGAGCCCTGATACAGCAGACGCGTGCGCTCCACCGCCATTTCGACGGCATAGTGCTTGCGGATCACCCGGGGGTCCACGGAGGGCCCCGACAGTTCGGCGCTGAGGATCATGGGCAACGTTCTTGTTCTTATAAGGAGGGCGTGCGCCCGAAACGTGCACGGAGCATACACAAGCCGATCCCTTTGCCAAACTGCTGCCGAGCACAATTGCAGGTAAATTTTCCGTCGCTTGCGCACTACTGCAACCCCTCAGGCGAGACGGGCCGAAGCCTGCAGCCAGTGACCGACCGGTCGTCATCGGCAGCACTTTCATCGGCTAATGCAACGCACGGTTTGCCCGGGCCTGCGGCGCACCCTAGAATGCCCCGATGCGCGATGATCTCTCCCTTCTGCTGAACTCCCTCAACGATGCCCAACGCCAGGCCGTAGCAGCCCCCGTTGGCCGTCAGTTGGTCCTGGCCGGCGCCGGTTCCGGTAAAACCCGAGTGCTGGTGCACCGTATCGCCTGGTTGATCCAGGTCGAAAACGCCTCGCCTCACTCCATCCTGTCGGTGACCTTCACCAACAAGGCCGCTGCCGAGATGCGCCATCGCATCGAGCAGTTGCTGGGCATCAACCCGGCCGGCATGTGGGTCGGCACCTTCCACGGCCTCGCGCACCGCTTGCTGCGGGCTCACTGGCAGGAGGCGGGCCTGAGCCAGACCTTCCAGATTCTCGACAGCGATGACCAGCAGCGTCTGGTCAAGCGGGTGATCCGCGAGCTGGGCCTGGACGAGCAACGCTGGCCGGCGCGTCAGGCGCAGTGGTTCATCAACGGCCAGAAAGACGAAGGTCTGCGGCCGCAACACATTCAGGCCAGCGGCGACCTGTTCCTGGCCACCATGCGCGGCATCTACGAAGCCTACGAGGCGGCGTGCCTGCGTGCCGGTGTGATCGATTTCTCCGAACTGCTGCTGCGCGCCCTCGATCTGTGGCGCGATCACCCGGGCCTGCTGGCGCATTACCAAAAGCGCTTCCGGCATATTCTGGTCGACGAGTTCCAGGACACCAACGCCGTGCAGTACGCCTGGTTGCGCCTGCTCGGCAAGGGCGGCGACAGCCTGATGGTGGTCGGCGACGACGACCAGTCGATTTACGGCTGGCGCGGGGCGAAGATCGAGAACATCCATCAGTACTCTTCCGACTTCCCGGACTCCGAGACGATTCGTCTGGAGCAGAACTACCGATCCACTGCCGGCATCCTCAAAGCCGCCAACGCTTTGATCGCCAACAACACCGGGCGTCTCGGTAAAGAGCTGTGGACCGACGGTGGCGACGGCGAAGCGATCAATCTGTACGCCGCGTTCAACGAGCACGACGAAGCCCGTTACGTGGTGGAAACCATCGAAAGCGCGCTGAAAACTGGTCTGGCCCGTAGCGATATCGCCATTCTGTACCGCTCCAACGCCCAGTCGCGGGTGCTTGAAGAAGCCCTGCTGCGCGAGCGCATCCCGTACCGCATCTATGGCGGTCAGCGCTTCTTCGAACGCGCGGAAATCAAGAACGCCATGGCCTACCTGCGCTTGCTTGAAGGTCGCGGCAACGACGCGGCGCTGGAGCGGGGGATCAACGTGCCGGCGCGGGGCATCGGCGAGAAAACTGTCGAAGCGATTCGCGAGCATGCGCGGCACAGCGACGTGTCGATGTGGGAAGCGATGCGCCTACTGGTGGCCAACAAAGGCCTGACCGGTCGCGCCGCCAGTGCGCTCGGTGCGTTCATCGAACTGATCGAGAACCTCGCCGCCAAGTGCGCCGAGATGCCGCTGCACCTGATGACGCAAACCGTCATCGAGCAGTCCGGCCTGATCGCTTATCACGAAGCGGAAAAAGGTGAGAAAGGCCAAGCCCGGGTAGAAAACCTTGAGGAACTGGTCAGCGCCGCACGCAACTTCGAGAACACCGAAGAAGACGAAGAACTGACGCCACTGGCGGCGTTCCTCGGCCACGCATCGCTGGAGGCCGGCGATACTCAGGCCGACGAGCACGAAGACAGCGTGCAGCTGATGACCCTGCACAGCGCCAAAGGCCTGGAATTCCCTTACGTGTTCCTCGTGGGCATGGAAGAAGGCCTGTTCCCTCACAAGATGAGCCTGGAAGAACCGGGTCGCCTTGAAGAAGAGCGCCGTCTGGCCTATGTGGGCATCACCCGGGCGATGCAGAATCTGGTCATGACCTACGCGGAAACCCGGCGCCTGTACGGCAGCGAAACCTACAACAAGGTGTCGCGTTTCGTACGGGAAGTGCCGAAAGGCCTGATTCAGGAAGTGCGTCTGTCCAACAGCGTCAGCCGACCGTTCGGCGGCAACCAGTCGATGAGCGGCAGCAGCCTGTTCAGCGGCAGCGAGATTCCGGAAACCGGTTTTGTGCTCGGTCAGGCCGTACGTCACTCGATCTTCGGCGAGGGCGTGATCCTCAACTTCGAAGGCTCCGGCGCCCAGGCCCGGGTACAGGTGAACTTCAGCGAAGGCAGCAAGTGGCTGATGCTCGGCTACGCCAAGCTGGAAGCGATCTAATCACCGGCACTCAACCCATGTGGGAGCGAGCCTGCTCGCGAAAGCGCTGTCACATCAAGCAATCATTTGCCTGACACGACGCCTTCGCGAGCAGGCTCGCTCCCACAGGTTATGCGGCGCAAGTGCATCAATCCCTCTGAACCTATCGCCTTTTCCTACAGACAAAAGTACATCGGCTGATTGCCTCGCCAAGCTGAACGCGACCTGTCAGGCAAAAGCCCGAAACACTCTCTCGCTAGCCAGTAACACTTCAGCTGTGCAACATGGCGCGCGTGTCTCCACAAAACGGGAATACCCTTTATGAAACGTTTTCTTAGCATCGCCATGGCGTTGTGCATCGGCCTGACGATGAGCCTCGACGCCAACGCCAAGCGCTTTGGTGGTGGCAAAAGCGCCGGCGCTGCGCCGACGCACCAGACCAGCCAGATGGCTCCTTCTTCTCCAGGCGTGGGCGGCGCAGCAGCGACCGCTGGCGCTGCCGGTGCTGCTGGCGCCGCGGCCAAGGCCGGCGGTGCGTCGCGCTGGCTCGGCCCATTGGCGGGCATCGCCGCCGGTGGCCTGCTCGCGTCGATGTTCATGGGCGACGGCTTCCAGGGCATGCAGATCTTCGACATCCTGATCATGGCGCTGATCGCGTTCGTGATCTTCCGCTTCATCGCCGCCCGTCGTCGCAAGCAGCAGGAGCAATTCGCTCCGGCCGGCGCGCCGATGCAGCGTGAAGTGTTCGAGCAGAAGCCTGCCGCCATGGGTTCGATCTTCGGTGGTTCGGCTGCTCCGGCTGCCACCCGTCCAGTGATCAACGCACCGGCCTGGTTCAACGAAGAGCGCTTCCTTGAAGCTGCGCGCAGCCACTTCCAGTCGCTGCAGCAGCACTGGGACGCCAACGAAATGGACAAGATCGCCGAGTTCGTGACCCCGCAAATGCTTGAGTTCCTCAAGCGTGAGCGTGCGGATCTGGGCGACGGCTTCCAGTCGACCTACATCGACAACCTGCAGGTGCAGCTGGACGGCGTCGACGATCGTGCCGACAAGACCATCGCCACCCTGACCTTCACCGGCGTGTCGAAAACTTCGCGTTTCGACCAGGGCGAAGTGTTCAGCGAAAGCTGGAACATGGAACGTCCGCAGGGCGACAACCAGCCTTGGCTGGTCGCCGGTATCCGCCAGAACGGCTGATCCCTGCTGCGCTTCACTTGCGGTAACAGAACCCCGGCCTCGGCCGGGGTTTTTCATTTCACGGTTGCATCTATGGCGAGCTACTGTATAAACCGGCCCATATAAACCGCGCCATTCAAGCAAGAGGATCCCGGACGTGGAAGAAATCATCGAACAACTGCGCGAAGCCAACGAACCCGTGCCGGTTCCATTGGAATTGCCAGACGAAGACCAATTGGTGGAGATCGAAGAAGAACTCTTCATCAACATTCCGTTCGTCTTCAAAGAGTTTTTGCTGACCGTCAGCGACGTGGTCTATGGCAGCCTCGAGCCGGTGACCGTCACCGACCCGCAATCGCACACCTATCTGCCGGACGTTGCCGCCAATGCCTGGGACGCCGGCGTGCCGCGCGACCTGATCCCGATCTGCCAGGACGGCGACGACTACTACTGCGTTGAAGAAGACGGCACCGTGGTGCTGTGGTCCGGCGAAGAAGAGCTGATCACCGAAGAATCATGGGAATCGGTGTGGCACTGGGCGCGGGACGTCTGGCTGGAAAGCTGAGCCGCCAAACGCCCCTGAGGGTCAATGCCCCGACGACTCCTTGTGGTTGTCGAGGGTTTCCAGCAGCGCCACCTGCATCCGCGTATGCACGCGGATGAACCAGCGCCAGAGCAGCGCCGCTACGGCGGCCGCGACGACGGCGATCAGCACCAGCAGCTTGTTGGTCGGCAGGATACTGGCCGACAAGGCCGCCAACAGCAGGAAAATCACCAGCAGCGAGAGGATCGGGATCACTTCGGCGATCACCCGGCGCACTCGCTGCGTGTGACGCCCGGCCATCTCCGGCTTGACGCCCATCTCCGCCAGCAGCATCGACAGCGCCTTGAGCTTGCGATAAGCCGCGATCAGAAATGGTAGCGAGACCAACAACGCTCCGCCCCAGATCAGTGCCTTCTGCCAGCTCGGATCGCTGATCCAGTCCTGCAGCCACAACGACATGCGCTCGGCGAAGTATGCGCCGGCAAAGAAGATCGCAATCACCAGTGCCAGATTGACCCCGACCTGCAACAGGATCCGTCGGATCATCGACGCCAGTAGCGCACCCTCGCCCTGCGGCTGAATACTGCGCAACCATTCGCCATACATACCCAGCACCCGCCCGAGCCGCTTGGGCACAGCGGCCGAGAGCTTGATCGACAGCGGGTCCGCCGCGCGAATCAGGTACGGCGTCAGCAGCGTGGTGATCACCGACACGGCCACAGCGACTGGGTAGAGGAAGTTGCTGGTCACCTGCAAGGTCATGCCCAGCGCGGCGATGATGAAGGAAAATTCGCCGATCTGTGACAGACCCATGCCGACCCGCAGTGAGGTCCGTCCGTCGTTGCCAGCGATAAACGCACCGAGGCCGCAGGACAACATCTTGCCCAGCACAACGGCCACGGTGATTACCGCAATCGGCCAGGCGTATTCGATGAGAATCAGCGGATCGAGCATCAGCCCGATGGCGACGAAAAAGATTGCGCTGAACAGGTCGCGGACCGGCTCGACCAGCCGTTCGATTTTCAGCAATTGCCGGGACTCGGCCATGATCGCGCCGATCAGGAAAGCCCCGAGCACCATGCTGTATTCAAGCTTGACCACCAACAGGCAGAAGCCGAAACACAGGCCGAGCACGGTGATCAACAGCATCTCGTTGCTTTCGAATTTCGCCACATAAGCCAGCAGACGCGGCACCAACAGAATGCCGATGACCAGCGCGACGATCATGAACAGCGACAGCTTGCCGACCGTGGAAAACACTTCACCCGAACTCACCGTGCCGCTGACGGCGATGCTCGACAGCAGCGCGATGATGCCGATGCCAAGGATGTCCTCGACAATCAGCACACCGAAGATCAACTGCGCAAAGCGCTCGTTCTTCATCTTCAGGTCATTCAGCGCTTTGACGATGATGGTGGTGGAGGAGATCGCCAGAATCGCGCCGAGGAACAACGAATCCATGGTGTTCCAGTCGAACCAGCGGCCGATTTCGTAGCCGATCCAGATCATCAGGATGATTTCGAGAAACGCGGCAATGAACGCCGTGGCGCCGACCTTGAACAGCTTGCGCAGGCTGAACTCCAGGCCAAGGCAGAACATCAGGAAGATCACCCCGAGTTCGGCCAGGGTCTTGATGGTTTCTTCGTCGTGAATCAGGCCGAACGGCGGCGTATGCGGGCCGATGATGAAGCCGGCGACGATGTAGCCGAGCACCACCGGTTGCTTGAAACGATGAAACAGCACGGTTACCACCCCCGCGACCAGCATGATCACTGCCAGATCCTGAATGAAACTGATGGCATGCATGGCGTGGGCTCCTTGATGACGAGGCGCGCGGACAGACGTCAGACATTCTGCGCGAGCAGGGTAAAAATCCGCTTTTAATGTAGGAATTGCCCTTGGGCAGGGCTTTTGCAGGTTAACACCGCGACTTCGCTCTGGAAGCCGGTGCAATATATGGAAACAGATCGCTACCAGCGTGACGGCGGCCCGCCGCGCGGCGTCCCGATAACGGTGCTTTTTGAAAAGCCACCAGGTGCCCGCAGAGGCGCTTCCTGCAATCAGCCTTGATCCGTGAGAACGTTATGGAACCCGGAAACGCCCAGCTGTCGATGACGGTACTGATGACCCCCGACATGGCCAACTTCTCTGGCAATGTCCACGGCGGCACCCTGCTCAAATACCTCGACGAAGTGGCCTACGCCTGCGCCAGCCGTTATGCCGGGCGCTACGTGGTGACCCTGTCGGTGGATCAGGTGATTTTCCGCGAGCCGATTCATGTTGGCGAACTGGTGACGTTCCTGGCCTCGGTCAACTACACCGGCAACACGTCGATGGAAGTTGGCATCAAAGTGGTCACCGAAAACATCCGCGAACGCTCGGTGCGCCACACCAACAGCTGCTTCTTCACCATGGTCGCGGTGGATGATCAGCGCAAACCGGCCGCCGTGCCACCGCTGCAACCGCAGAACAGCGAAGACAAGCGCCGCTTCATGCAGGCGCAGCAGCGCCGGCAGATTCGCCAAGAGCTGGAAAAGCGTTATCAGGAAATCAAGGGCGACGCCTGAAACGGATAGCGCTCAATTGATCGCTTTCGCGAGCAGGCTCGCTCCCACATCTGGAATGCATTCTTCCTGTGGGAGCGAGCCTGCTCGCGAATAAAGACGACTCGGTCTCAGAGACTGATCGCTGTAGCCTCGAACTTCACCCGCGGATGCGCAATGCGATCCTGCGCCCGCACCAGTTGCAGCTCATAACTGGCGCACGCCTGGGTTTCCAGCAACACCTCATGCACTGCTGCTGCGGTGAATTCGAATGCCGCCAGCAGGCTTTCGCCCAGCAACACCCGCGCCAGGAACAGACCAGAGGTCAGATCGCCGACGCCCACTGGCTGACGTGGAAACGCCAGCAATGGACGGCGCAGATGCCAGCTGCCCTCGGCGGTCACCAACAACATTTCGAAGCCATCCGCCGGTTTGCCCGGATAATCCAGATGCTTGACCAGTACCGCTTTCGGCCCGCGCGCCAGCAGCGCCCGTGCCATCGCCAGGCAATCGAACAGCGACTGCGGCTTGCGCCCGGAAAAACTGTCCAGCTCCAACTGGTTCGGGCACATGATGTCCGCCACGGCCGCAGCTTCATCGAGGAGGAAATCGCTGACCTCGGTGGGCACGCTGCAACCCTTCTCTGGATGGCCCATCACCGGATCACACAGGTACAGCATCTTCGGATTGACCGCTTTGATCCGCGCCACACCGCTGAGAATCGCCCGTCCCTGCGCGGCGCTGCCGAGATAGCCGGACAGCACCGCGTCGCAATTGCCCAACTCGCCAATTGCGGCGATGCCTTCGATCAGCTCGGGGATCTGCTGCGGCGCCAGCACCTCACCGGCCCACTGACCATACTGGGTGTGGTTGGAAAACTGCACGGTGTTGAGCGGCCAGACGTTGACCCCGACCCGCTGCATCGGAAAAACCGCAGCGCTGTTGCCGGCGTGGCCAAACACCACGTGGGACTGGATGGCGAGCAGATGAGGCGTACGTTTCATTCGGGTCATTCCGTAAAACGATTGAAATTCAAGCCGCGCAGTATGCGACGAAACACAGCCTGTACGACAGACCGGCGAGGCAGTTAAGCTGACGCCATCATTTGGAGTTCGATGTAGATGCTGACCCTGGAAAACATCTTCGTGCTGATGCTGTTCGCCGCCGCTGGTGCCTGGCTATGGCACAACCACGGCTTGCGCGAGCGCGCGCTGGAGCGGGTCAAGCAGCATTGCACCAATGTTGGCGTTGAACTGCTGGACGGTAACGTCGCGCTGAAAAAGATCGGTCTGATCAGGGATGCCAACGGTCGCCGGCGACTGGCGCGGGTCTACAACTTCGAGTTCACCGTGACCGGCGAAAGCCGCCACAACGGCACCGTCACCCAGTTCGGCGCGCACAGTGCGCAGATTGAACTGGCACCCTACCCGGCGCCGTTCGACGATACGCCGCCGGTAGTCGAAGTGCACAAGCCTCGCGCCGAAGTCATCGAGCTGAGCCAGTGGCGCCAGGAACATACCAAGTGGAAGCCCTGAGCTGACTCACTGAATCCGGCATTCAGCCAAACCGGCTTGCAGCTGTTCGATATTCTGCGGTTCGGCGAAGATCAGCTCGATTCTTGAGTCTTTTCGCCATTCGCTGGCTTGCCAACTCAGCTCGGCATGCTCCAGCGCATTGCCCGAAACCCAGCCATCCGTGCTGTGGATAACCAGTTTCGCCCGCTTCCAGTCCAGCGCTCTCAGCCAATCGGCGATGCGTGCTTGATCAAATACCTGCCGCGGATGCCAGCGCCAACCGATGCTCCACCCACCCTCCTGCGCCTGACTCAGGCAAATCGGTTCGGCCGGATCGCTCCAGACCGCTGGCAGCTGTGCCAATCCAGTCGGCAGCGGCAGATGCCCTGCGCCTTCGTTCGCTTTTACTGCCAGCCCCGGAAGCTCGCTCAGAGATAGCTGGGCTTGCTGCGTCCAAATCAGTCTGACGGGCGGTAACCGACTGGCGATTGTCTCTCGAACCGCTTCATCGAGATTTTCCGCCTTGTTCAACAGCAGCAAACCCGCGCTGGTCAATGCTTGCTGCTGGGCGTCCGGCAAGGCCCTATCCGCGTGCAATGACTGAGCGTCCAGACCCAGCACACAGGGCTGAACCGCCAGCACGCCCAGCCACGGCGCCTCGTTCAATTGCTTGAGCAACTGCGCCGGATGGCCCAGCCCGGATGGCTCGATAAACAGTCGATCCGGTCTGGCCTTGCGCAACAGACGGCCGAGGCCGATCTGGAATGGCGCGCCATTGACGCAACACAGGCAGCCCCCGGCCACCTCACCCAGTGCGATACCATCGGCGTCATTCGTCAGCAATGCAGCATCCAGACCGATCTGGCCGAACTCGTTGATCAGCACCGCCCAGCGTTCGTCCGCAGGCCGTTGCGCCAGCAACTGGCGAATCAGGCTAGTCTTGCCGGCGCCCAACGGGCCGGCGATGACGTGGGTCGGAATGTTCTGCAACATGGTGGGTACTTTCTGCGGACAGTTATTGAGGAGATCGAAGATGCGCTGGTCGGGATGGTCGTTGCTGTTTGCGCTGCTGTCGAGTGAAGCGTGGGCTCAGGCCTGCGTGGTGCACACACAGGGCGAACGGCTCGACGTCAAAGTCTGTCAGCAGAACCGGACGATTCCGCAGAAATTGTTCAATGACGGCTTCTGCCAACCGACGCTGGCCGGGCAGAAGGTCGAGGTGCAATACGTCGACCAGTGTCCCAGCGGCGCTTTCGGCGTGTGCAGCAACGCGCAAGTCGCCAATATGCCCTATCGCCAGGATATCCACTATTACGGCGTGGCCACTGATGCGGCGTATCTCAAGCCGTATTGCGAAGGCCAGAGCCAGGGCGCCTGGCGCAAGCCCTGAATTTCAGCCGAGCCAGTCGAGGGTCAGCAGCAGACGGCGCTCACCGGGCGCCGGTTGCGGCGAACGATGGATCAGGCCGAAGCCTTCATTGCCGTGCCATTTTTCGCCTTTGAGCAACGCGACGTCGCCGCTGTTGAGCTGGCGAATCGACGCTGCACCTTGCGGTTCGGCATTGGCCTGGCCAAGTTGCAGGCGATCCATCGCGCCCTCCTCAAGCCATTGGCTGCCAATGCCAGCGTAAGTAGTGATCAAGCGCACCGGCACGTGATCGACGTGGAAACGCGGACACATGGCCTTGTCCAGCACACGCAAACGCACGCCGATACGCCGCGCACCGAGCAGGCAGGCGAAGGCACTGATCAGCCATTTAAGATCGCTCATGAAACCTTCGAAACCTTGCAGATCACGCAGCCCTGCAGCCAGACCGGCGAGATCCGGTTCGGCATCTTCGTCGGGCAATTCCAGACACAGCGACTCGGCCAAGGGCTCGTTGAGTGACAGCACCAATTGCGCAAAATCGGCAATGTGCACGGGCAGCTGACGTTGCCAGACGGCGAGATTGGTCTGGTCTTCCAGGATTCGCGTCAACGTTTGCGGGGTCACGCCCTGGTGCTGATGACGGGTAAGCAGCGGCTGATCTTTGAGTGCGAGCATCAGGCGGCCTCTTCGTGCCAAGGACCGAATGGATCAGGCAGCAAGCGCCAGCCTTCTACACCCGTTGCCATTTCTTCGTCGGTCAGCAGACAGGCATCGAGTTCGGCGGACAGTTGTAGGAAATCTATGTTTTGACCGATGAAAACCAGCTCCTGCCGGCAGTCTCCTACGCTTTGGGTCCAATTTTCCATGATCGTCTGGACGCTTTCCTGATCCTCGGGCCATTGATTCTTTGGCACGAAACGCCACCAGCGACCGGCGAATCCATGCCGCATCAAGCCGCCGGCCTGCGACCAGCTACCGGCATCGGTGGGTTTGCTGGCGAGCCAGAAGAAGCCTTTGGAGCGCAGCAGGTTGCCGGTCAGCCAAGGCCGATCGATGAAGCTGAAAAAGCGTTGTGGGTGAAATGGCCGGCGGGCGCGGTACGCCGTGGAGGCGATGCCGTATTCCTGTGTTTCCGGGACGTGCTCACCGCGCAATTCCTGTAGCCATCCGGGCGCTTGTGCGGCCTGTTCGAAATCGAAACGACCGGTGTTGAGGATTTTCTCCAGTGAGATTTCGCCCATCACCATTGGAATGATTTCAGCCTGGGTATTCAGGCGCTTGAGGATGGCGGTGAGTTCTTCACGCTCGTGCTGGCTGATCAGGTCGATTTTGCTGATCAGCAGGACGTCGGCAAACTCGATCTGCTCGATCAACAGATCGGTGATGGAGCGCTCGTCTTCTTCACCGAGGATTTCGCCGCGAGAGGCAAGGCTTTCGGCAGCCTGGTAATCGAGCAGGAAATTCACACCGTCGACCACGGTGACCATGGTATCGAGGCGAGCAATGTCGGCGAGGCTTTGCCCCTGATCATCGCGGAAGGTGAAGGTTTCAGCGACCGGAAGCGGTTCGGAAATGCCGGTGGATTCGATCAGCAGGTAATCAAAACGATCCTCGCGGGCGAGTTTGCTGACTTCTTCAAGCAGGTCTTCGCGTAACGTACAGCAAATGCAGCCGTTGCTCATCTCAATGAGCTTTTCTTCCGCACGGTTCAGGCTGACATCGCGCTGGACTTCACTGCCATCGATGTTGATCTCGCTCATATCGTTGACGATCACCGCAACGCGCAAGCCGTCTCGGTTACGTAGTACGTAATTCAAAAGTGTACTTTTTCCGGCACCGAGAAATCCTGAAAGTACGGTGACGGGCAATTTGGCTGACATTGGATAATCCTCATAAATGGCAGCCGATTTGCGCTTTGAGGTGCGCTTGGCGTGTTGCGCTTCATTTAACCGGGTCAAAGAAGGCATACGATTGTGATCGGCAGCTCAGGCTGGTTGCGATTTATGTTATAGTATAACAACTTGATTTTGCCAGTCCGGCAGAGGAGATTTCGCAAGTTGCTGCACCACCGATCGTGGAAACTCGCAATGAACCAGGGGTTGAAATGCCTGCTTTTGAGCTTTGCCATGTCGCTGGCCAGCCAAGCACAGGCGCACATGCCGGGGCCGGCGCACTGCACACGCAGCGCTAATCTGCTGGCGTGTGTAGACGTCGACGGCAATGCCTATAGCGTCAATACGGTAGGCACCACGCTTTACCTGCGCGGATTCGAGAAGGACGGCCATCGCTATTGGGCGCAGACCAACAGCCGCTTCGGCCAATTAACCTTTTTTACCGGTATTGCCTCCGATGGCGAGGCTTGGGTTGGCTATACCCGCCGTGTCGGCTGGACAACCATCAACCGCTTCTCCAGCTCGGGAGGGAGCAGCGCAAGGTTCACTTGCAGCCGGATGACGGGCTGCTAGTGAAATCCTTTTCATGAAAAAAGCATCGCTGAATGGATTGTTATAATGTAACGTAAATAGAGATCAATACGACGGTCTCAACCATGAATGCTCTTACTCTCCCGGATATCGCCGCCCAATCTGCACGCTTGGCACTGCCCCTCGACTGGGTAGGCATGCGTGGGATTGCTCTACCCGTTGTGCTTGAAGGCCAATGCCTCAGCGCCAGAGTCGACGCTGGCGTGAGTCTCGATGATGGTGAAGCGCGTGGTATTCACATGTCGCGCTTGTATCTGGCACTCGAAACCCTCGAACAGCGAAGCCTTTCTCCCGCTTTGCTGCATCAGGTACTCAAGTGTTTTCTGACAAGCCATCAAGGTCTATCCGCCTGCGCGTATCTGAATATTCACACCGAATTGTTGCTGAAACGACCCGCGTTGGTCAGCCCCTTGGCCGGCTGGAAATCCTATCCGGCGTCCATTTCAGCGAGCCTGAAACAGCAAATGTTCCACGTGGAACTAAAAATTGAACTGCCCTATTCCTCGACGTGCCCATGCTCCGCAGCCTTGGCAAGACAATTGATCCAGCAGCAATTCGTCGACGATTTCGCCAACAAGGCTCTGCAACACGCAGATGTTTTGGCATGGCTTGGCTCAACCAAAGGGATCGTAGCCACTCCGCACAGCCAGCGCAGCTATGCGCAACTGCACCTGCATCTCGACAATTTCATCGACGAGCTACCGCTGACCGCGATCATCAATGACGCTGAAGCAGCCCTCGGCACCGCCGTGCAGACCGCAGTAAAGCGCCCCGACGAGCAAGCCTTCGCACTCGCCAATGGGCAAAACCTTATGTTCTGTGAAGACGCCGCGCGCCGCCTCAATCTGGCACTGCAGCGCACGCCCGGCATCAACCAATTCCACATCCGCGTGATCCACGCCGAAAGCCTGCATGCCCATGACGCCGTCGCCGAAAGCAGCTGGCGACGGGAGCAAAAATGATCCGCTGTCAATCCTTGGTATGGGGCGCACCCGGCCAACCGCTGACGACGCCTTTGAGTCTTGAGTTCGAAAGCGCCAGCCTGACCGCAATCATCGGCGCCAACGGCTGCGGCAAAAGCAGTCTGCTGAAAGTCATCGCCGGTTTGCAGAAGCCCTTGGCCGGCAAGGTGGAAATGGCTGTTCCACGCCAAAGCGGCATTTCCTTTCTGCCGCAACAGCAACATTTGGATCGGCAGTTTCCAATCAGCCTCGAAGAGCTCATCGCCGCAGGTTTCTGGGGCCGTCGGCTCTCGACACAGCTGCGCACGCAGCGACTGAAAAACGCATTGGAAGACTGGCATCTGAGTGGACTCGAACAGCGCCCGTTGATGGCCCTGTCCGGCGGTGAGCTACAACGTGCCCTGCTCGCGCGACTGAGCCTTGCTGACGCCCCGGTGCTGTTGCTGGACGAACCGCACGCCGCACTCGACGAACTCGGCCAGCAATTGCTCTGGCAGCACATTCACCACTGGCACGCCGAAGGCCGGACACTGCTTGTGGTCTGCCATGACCTGGCGGCTGTCCGCCAACACATTCCGCATACCCTGCTGATCAAAAACGGCCACTGCGTGTACGGAACCAGCAGAGAACTGATCCAGCCAACACCGCACATGCAGGTCGCCTGATGCTCGCCACCGTCAGCAATTTCTGGCAGCCGTTCAGCGAATTCGTGTTCATGCGCCGCGCCTTGCTCGGCGGCCTGGTGCTGGCGTGCAGCACGGCGCCCTTGGGCGTGTTTCTGATTCTCAGACGTATGAGCTTGATCGGTGACGCGGTCGCCCACGGCATTCTTCCTGGTGCAGCGCTGGGATTCTGGTTTGCCGGTTTGAGTCTTCCCGCACTCACCCTCGGTGGCTTGGGAGCCGGGCTGAGCATGGCCGGACTTGCGGCCTGGATCACCCGGCGAACGGGGTTGCGAGAAGATGCCAGCCTCGCCGCGATCTATCCGATCTCACTGGCCAGCGGCGTTTTGATCCTTGGCATCGCCGGCAAGCGCCTCGACCTTCTGCACTTGCTGTTCGGTTCGGCGCTAGCCGTGGATGGACCGACGCTGACCGGCATGCTGTGGGTCTCGGCCATCAGCCTCATGGCCATGGCCGCGATCTACAAACCCCTGCTGTTGGACACACTCGACCCGCTGTTCTTGCGCACGGTCAGTCGTCTCGGGCCGCTGGCTCATGGGGTGTTCCTGACTCTGGTCGTGCTGAATCTGGTGATCGGCTTTCAGGCCATCGGCGCACTGATGGTAGTCGGCCTGATGATGCTTCCGGCTGCTGCATCGAGATTTTGGAGTCGCCGCCTACCACTACTGATCGCCATCGCCGCGGTCATGGGCTGCGTGTCTGTGTGGCTCGGCTTGCTGCTGTCGTTCTACTACTCGCTGCCCAGCGGCCCGGCCATCGTGCTGGTCGCGGGGGTCGGCTATCTGCTGTCGGTGGTGTTCGGACCGGTTCACGGTTTGCTGCGCCGCCCGCCTTTGCTCACATCCCAATGAGGTGTTTCCCGATGCGCGCTCTACTCGTGCTGTTCAGCCTGATGCTGTCGATGTCATTGTCAGCCGCCGAAAAACTGCCGGTGGTCACCAGCTTCAGCATCCTTGCCGACATGGTTCATCAGGTCGGCGGCGAGCACGTTGAGATCACCAACATGGTCGGCGCGGATGCCGATGCGCATACCTACGAGCCGACCCCGGACGATGCCAAGGCGTTGCTCAAAGCCAAAGTGATCATCAAGAACGGCCTCGGTTTCGAACCTTGGCTGGATCGCCTGGTGACCAGCACCGACAGTAAGGCAACGGTGATCAGTGCCAGTCGCGGGGTGATTCCACGTTCGCTCGATGAAGATGGCGAAACCGTTCCGGATCCACACGCCTGGCACAATCTGGCGAACGCTGAGTTGTACGTCGCCAACATTACCAAGGCACTGATCGCCGCCGACCCGGGCAACAAGGCTGACTACGAGCGCAACAGCCAGACCTACCTCAAGCAGATCTATGCCCTGCTCGCCGAAGCCAAAAACAAACTCGGCGCGCTGCCGCCGGGCAATCGCAAGATCGTCACCAGCCACGACGCCTTTGGCTATCTAGGTCAGGCCTATGGCATCGACTTTATCGCGCCACAGGGTTTGTCCACCGAACGCGAACCCTCTGCCGCCGAAGTGGCTGCGCTGATCACGCAGATTCGCCAGGCCAAGGTCAAAGCGGTGTTCATGGAAAACATCAAGGACGCGCGCCTGCTCAAGCAGATCGCGGATGAAAGCGGCGCGCACATTGGCGGCACGCTGTACTCGGATGCACTGGCGGCGCGTGGACCGGCGAGCACCTTTACCGGGCTGTTCGAATACAACCTCAATACGCTGTACAAGGCGTTGAGTCAGCCATGACTTGAGGTGCACTTCCGATCTATTCGCGAGCAGGCTCGCTCCCACAGTTGGAATGGGTTCCAACTGTGGGCGTCGCAGAGGGTTTAAGCGCGGGGTTTTACCGTGCCGCAATCCTGACCCAGCCACACCGCACGGGTTTCGAGACTGCCCTTCTGGTTGATGCCGATGGCGTTGAAGGTGCCATTGGCAACGGTGGTGAATTCGCGGTCACTGAGGAATGTCGCCACGCCTGTGCCCTGGGCTTTCGGGCAGCTGAAGCGGAATTTCCACTGGTTGCCGGTGCGCTCGGTGATTTGCTGCTTGCAGCCCGATTGCGGGTCGGCCAACGGGATGTCGTTGGTCGCAACCTGCTGCGGCGTCAGGCAAGCGCGGATGCCTTTGCCGCCGATGTTGATGCCGTTCTTCTCCAGCGCCGCGCGCTGCTGCGGGGTGATCTGGCCTTGAATCTGGCCAAGGATCGATTGCACATCCATGGCCTGATCATCGACCTTCAGATTGCTCGAAGACATTTCCCACAACCCCGGCTGCAGCATTTGCGCCTGCGCAACCACCGGTAATGCCAAACCCAGGCCCAGCGCCAAACCCAGCAGACGAACGTTCATCGAGTAACTCCTGATCAGTTGTGGCCGTTAGACGCCGGCCGGTTGCGTCGGTTCATGCACCGATTAAATGGAGACATTCGCCGCAGAACATGGTCTGTTAAGCATTGCATCTCACGGAGCAAGGCTGCCCCATGGATTTTTTCGGACCGCACATTTTCGGTTACCTGATCGCCCTGTTGCACACACTCGGTTCGATCGCTGCGATCCATGCGGTGCTCACCGTGCGCACTGCGCAAGGCTCGATCGCTTGGGCATTGTCGCTGATCTTCATTCCCTACCTCACGCTTATTCCATATCTGGTATTTGGTCGCAGCACCTTCGATGGCTACATCAAGGCGCGGCGCCAGGCCAACGAGCAGATGCGCCTGGCCATCTCAGAATTGAACTGGCGCCCATGGGTTGAAGAAGCCCTGGCCGCTCGCGCGTCGAGTGCCTACGCCTCACTGCGCGCAATGCCGAAACTGGGGCGCATGCCGTGCCTGGCGAACAACGAGGTGCAACTGCTGGTGAACGGCACCGCGACTTTCGATGCGATTTTTCAGGCGATCGCACAAGCGAAGGAAGCCGTGCTGATCCAGTTCTTCATCATTCACGACGATCGGCTGGGCCAGCGTTTGCGTGATTTGCTGTTGAAGAAAGCCGCCGAAGGCGTGTCCATTCATTTGCTCTATGACCGCATTGGCAGCCATGCCCTGCCCCATCATTACGTGCAGGCGCTGCGTGATGCCGGCGTCGAGGTCAAAGCCTTTGCCACGCGCAGCGGCTGGCTCAACCGCTTTCAGGTCAACTTCCGCAACCACCGCAAAATCGTTGTGGTCGATGGCGTAGTCGGCTTTGTCGGCGGGCATAACGTCGGCGATGAATACATGGGTGAGAAGCCACCATTGGCGCCGTGGCGTGACACCCACGTCAAAGTCCGCGGGCCGGTGGTGGCCTGCATGCAGGAATCGTTCGCCGAAGATTGGTTCTGGGCTGCTCGTACTCTGCCGCCGTTGATCCTTCCAGATGCGTATCCGGAGGATGGCGTGCTTTGCCAATTGCTCGCCAGCGGCCCAGCGGATGCCTACGAAACCTGCTCGCTGTTTTTCATCGAAGCCATTCACGCAGCCACTAAACGCGTATGGATCACCAGCCCTTACTTCGTCCCGGACGAAGCGGTGTTCGCGGCATTGAGGTTGGCGGTGTTGCGTGGTGTCGATGTGCGCCTGCTGTTGCCGTCACGGCCTGATCACCGCATTGTCTATGCCGCGTCCAGCCTGTATGCCTTCGAGGCGGTGCGTGCCGGCGTGCGGGTGTTCCGCTATCGACCGGGTTTCCTGCATCAGAAAGTGGTGTTGATCGACAGCGAAATCAGCGCCATCGGCAGCGCCAATCTGGACAATCGCTCGTTCCGCCTGAATTTCGAAGTGATGTTGCTGACCGTCGACAGCGAGTTCGCCGCCGCCGTGGAACACATGCTCAATGACGATTTCGCCCTGGCCGATGAAGTGGCCAAAGAAGAAAGCCGGGAGATCCACCGCCTGCAACAGGTCGGCATGCGGATCGCCCGGCTGATTTCGCCGATACTCTGAGCGCCCCGTTTCAGGGGTGGTAGATGTCGTCGCGGGTCCAGGGCAGTTCGTGGCTGCCATCCGGATGCGCTTTCACGGCGAGGATCTGATGCAGGTTGATCCAGCCCCGCGCAAAGGCATACGCGCAACCGGCCAAATACAGACGCCAGATACGCAGTGCTTGCTCAGGCACCAGTTTCGCCGCAGCTTCGAGGTTATCCTCCAGTCGCTCACTCCAGTGATCGAGCGTGCGCGCGTAGTGCAGGCGCAAGCTTTCGACATCGACGATTTCCAGCCCGGCTTCACTGATCTCGGCTGAGATCATCGCCAGATGCGGCAACTCGCCGTTGGGAAACACGTATTTTTCGATAAAGTCGCCAGCGCCTCGTCCAACCGGGCGGCCATCGGTGTGCTTGGCGGTGATGCCGTGGTTCATCACCAGGCCTCCCTCCTTCACCGCGCCAAACAGCGTTGCGCAATACTCGGCGAGATTGGCATGACCAACGTGTTCGAACATGCCGACGCTGACAACTTTGTCGAAGCGGCCGTCCTGCGGCAGATCGCGGTAGTCGAGCAATTGCAGTTCGACCTGATCTTCCAGACCTTCGGCCTTGACCCGCTCCTGCGCCAGCGCCAACTGCTCCTTGCTCAAAGTAATACCGAACACCTTTACGCCGAACTCTCGCGCCGCATACCGCGCCAGACCGCCCCAACCGCAGCCGACATCCAGCAAATACTCGCCCGGCTGCAAGCGCAGCTTGCGGCACAGATGGCGGAATTTCGCTTGCTGCGCCTGTTCGAGGGTTTCGCTACCGGTTTCGAAATAGGCACAGGAATACGCCATGTCGCTGTCCAGCCAGAGCTGGTAGAACGCATTCGACAGGTCGTAGTGATAGGAAATGGCCTTGGCGTCGGTGTCTTTGTCGTGATGCGCACGCACCGGCTGACTCTCTTCGTCTTCGTCGAGCAGCGCATTGCTCAACTCATCGCAAACCCGGATGACCTCGCTGATCGAGCCCTCCAGTTCCAGCTTGCCTTCGACGAACGCCGCACCCAGCGCATCCAGGCTTGGGTGGGTGAATTGAGTAACCATCTGCGGGTCCTTGACGACGATGGTTACGCTGGGCGTCGGGCCCAGATTGAACTCATGGCCGTCCCAGAGTCGCAGGCGAAGCGGTAACTGCAGATTCTGTAAGGCCGGTGGAAGTTGCGCGAGCATGGAAAATCCCCCCTTGTTTCAGACGTCTGATCTGAGGGTAGACCAACCTGGAAAAATAGCAGGCTATCGATTCGATCGGCCTTGTCTATCGTGATCGGCACATCGGCTGAACGCCACAGACGACGCGCCTTACGATAGATGACTGCCTGCGCACTCGGCGGTTCGATGAATTTTCTTTCATTTATCCCGAGGGTCGAGCCTGAGCAATGGCTCCTGAAAGCGCAGCAAACGTCCGGCGTTGCCCAACACCAACAGGGTGCTCAGGTTATGCAGCAGCGCCGCGATCATCGCCCCGGCCGCACCAAGCCAGCCGAACGCCGCGAAGACCACGATGGCCAGCGTCCAGCCGAGGCCGATAATCACGTTGACCTGCAAAGTACGCCGGCACTGACGACTCAAGCGCACGCAAGTACCGAGGCGACGCAGATCGCTGCCGATCAACACGATGTCGGCTGACGCCAGAGCAATGTCGGTCCCGCCAGCGCCCATCGCCACGCCGACCACGCCGGCCTTGAGCGCGAGTGAATCGTTGATGCCGTCGCCTACCACCATCGGACGAAAGCCGTGATCGATTTCCTTGAGCACGCGATTGAGTTTGTCCTCCGGAAGCGCTTGCGCCTGGACTTCGTTCAGCCCGACTTCCAGCGCCAACGTTCGCGCAACGCTCTGGCGATCGCCCGTCAGCAGGAGCTGGCGTCCCAGCCCCAGTTCACGCAATTCGCTCAAGGCAAAGCCCGCTTCCGGTTTGATGCTGTCGGCGAGCAAAAGCCAGGCGAGGAATGCACCGTTCAAAGCCAGGCCGGCAATCGGGCCATCGTGCTCAGGAACAAGGGTGGTTGTGATACCCAGTTGCGCGAACAACTCTGGACGACCGAGCGCAGCTTCGCCCTTCTCTGTCGTCGCCACTACGCCCAGGCCTTGGCGCTCATGGATGTTGGTCAGAGGCCAATACGCTTCCTGATCAACCAGCCCAGCGAGTGCTCGGCTCACCGGATGACTGCTTGCCGCGCCAAGACTGGCGGCCAGTGTCTGCACTTCGGCGGTGTCCGCATCCAGGCTGTCGATCGACTGCAAACGCAAGGTGCCGTACGTCAGCGTGCCGGTCTTGTCGACCACCAGCGAGGTCAGATCGGCGAGTTCTTCGAGGAACGCCGAGCTGCGAATCAGAATCCCGTGACGCGCGGCGACGGCGACACCGGCAATCGCCGTGGCCGGCGCCGACAGCACCAACGCACACGGACACGCCGCCACCAATACCGCGAGCATCGCCTGTGCATCATGGGTGACGAACCAGGTCACCGCCGCCAGCAACAAGACCAGCACCATGTAGCTGCCGGCATAGCGTTCTAGCAATCGCGTGATCGGCGGTTTCGAGCGCTCGGCGCTTTGCATCAGGGCGATGACTTTGCCCAAGGTGGATTCGTCACCGGTGCGGGTGACTTCGACGCGCAGCAATCCATCGAGGTTGATCGCGCCGCCAAACGCCAGCATGCCGACGCCAGCTTCTACCGGCACTGACTCACCGGTAATCGAAGCGGTATCAAGGCTCGCCTGCCCTGATAACACACGACCGTCCGCCGGCACCCGATCACCGGCCCGCACCTCGACAATATCGCCAGCACTGAGCGTGCCGTTGTCCACTTCGATGATCGAACCGTCCGCTTGCAGCTTGCGCGCATGGCTGCGGGTCAGCCGGCCAAGCGCATTGATCGCTTCCTGGGAACCGATGACGCTACGCTCTTCCAGCACATGGCCAAAGATCATGATGATTGGCAACAACGCCGCGGTGAGTAGATCGCCGGTCGCCCAGGCGCCGAGCATGGCCAGCGCAATCAATTGATCGGTGATGCCGTGCAGGCTTGGGTAACGCAGGCTGTACCACGCCGAACGCATCACCGGAACCGCTACCAGCAACGAGGCGAAACCGAGCAGCAACTGGCTGACACCGGTTTGCTCCGGGAGCATCCAGCGCCAGAGCAAACCCAGACCCAGCAACCCGAGCGCAAGCATCGCCAGGGTCAATTGGCGCGCGGCGCGACGTTGTTCGGCCGAGGACAAGAGACTCGGAGCAGCGGTGGTCGCCGTCATTGACTGGCTCCTTGAATGATCAACCGGGAATCGTCTTTCGGATTGACGGTGGTGACCGACCCGGCCTGATCAAGGATCTTCGGTATGCGCTCGCGATACAGACGCAGGAGCATTTGCGGGTCGGCAGACGTAGCCAGACTCGAGACGGTTGCGGTATCGGTCGAGGCTTTTGCAAGACGCTCGCCTGCCTGCGCGTGAGCCACCTGGAGCGTGCGGTCTGCCTGTTCGTTGGCCGACTGGGTAAGTTTCTCGGCATCGGTGCGCGCGTTAGCCACAGCTTTGTCAGCCTGCTGACTGGCGGTCAGAACCGCATTGAAGGCACTGACCGCCGGCTCCGGCAGACTTGATTGCACATCCACCCGCGACACCTCGATGCCGATGCCCTGCCCGCTCGCCTTCAGTTCAGCGAGACGCGCGTTGATGCCTTGCACCAGATCACCGCGCAATCGCTCACGGCGCTCGGCCGCCTGATTGTCGGCGCCGATCAATTCCGGGCGAGCGACCAGAATGGTGTCGAGATCTCGCGCGGCGGTCAGGACCACGGCGCTGCGCGTCACTAGCCGATCGAGAGCTGGCAGCACATGCTCGCCTTGCAACACGAATTCGTACGGATCGGAGACTTGGTAAAACACCCGCACGTCCAGTTGCACTACACCGGCATCGCCGGTCAATAAATAACCAGACCCGGCGAGTGCATCGCTCAATGGCGTGGCGAAGGACGCCACCCGGTCAGCCTTCAACGCTTCGTCACTGCGCAACAGATTTTCCACTCGACGCTCGATCACCCGGTCAGCCGCCGGCAACAGAGCCACCTGCTCAAAGGGTTGCGGCCACGCCCATAACAGCCCGGCATTCTGAACGCGATCCAGCGCGCCAAAGTGCAGCACCACGGCGCGGTTTTGCGGATCAATCTGCCGGACATTCGAGAACGCCCATGCCAGCGCCGCCAACACGGTGATCGCATACAGGGCGATGAAGGTCAGACGTCCGGCCTGGATCCACGGACTGTTCAACGCATGTGTTCCACGTGGAACTTCTTCGCTCATGGCTGCGATCCGGCTTTGTTGTCGAGCGTCGGTGGGCCGTCGACCAATACGCGGAAAGGTGCGGCATCGGTGCGCAGAATCAATTTGGTGTCCGGCGTAACGATGGTGCCGAGGGTATCGAGGGAGCGCAGCAGGTTGTAAAGCTGCGGCGAGCTGGCGTAGGCGCGACCATAAATCTGCGCAGCCTCGACTCGCGATTGCGCTTCAATGTCAGCGGCTTTCACCGTCGCATCAGCCTGGACGATTCGCGCATCGCGCTCGGCGGCGGAACGGATTTGCGCCGCTTCGCGTTTGCCAACAGCCGTGCGTTCGGTAGCAATGGTTTCACGCTCGGCACGCATGCGGTCGACCGTGGCGCTGAGCGTGACCGAGGGCAAAGTCAGCCGCTCGATGCCGACCTGCACCACGCGCACGCCATATGTAGCGAGCAACTGTTGATCGATCTGCTGACGCAACTGCGTTTCAAAATCGCCGATGCGCACTCGTTTGGCATCAGTGTTGACCAGATTGGCCAGATCGAAACTGCTGGCCGTTGTCTCCAGTGCTGAGCCGACAAAGGTGCGAATCTGCCGCGCTGCTTCGTCCGGCTGATTCTGCACGGCACGCATGAAACGCTGCACGTGTTCAGGATCACCCTGCACCTGCCACGCGACGTAGGCCTGAACGATGATGCGCAAACCATCCTTGGTGCCGACGTCCTGCAAACCACTTGAGGTGGTACGTAGACGCAAGTCCACCGGGATCGCCGCTTCGAACGGTGCCGGCCAGCGCCAATTCAACCCGGGATCGAGCAAGACCCGCGACGGACTACCGAAACGGGTGATGACCGTGGCTTCACCGGAGCGCACTTGCACCAGACTCGCGGCGGCAATGGCAAACGCTACCAGCAACGCAGCCCAGCCCATACGCCGCCAGGGAAATGGTCCAACTTCTGGCACCTCGCCGTGATGGTGGTGATGACCATGATGATGGTGATGCCCGCCGTGGCCGTGATCGTGGCCGCTGTGGTCTTGAACGTCATGAACAGGCGACTGGCTCAATGGGTGGCTCCTGGTTGAGCGGTGGTGCGGGGGGACGACGGATCAGTCGGCAGTGTGAAAGTACGCAGATCGATGGTTGGCGCATTTGCGCTGCCGCCGATTCGATGGTCGAGTATCACCAACTTGGCTTTACTCATGCCCTGACTGAGCTGGCTGAGATATTGCTCCAGCACGAAGGCCTGGCCAGCACTGGCGAAGGCTTTCTGTTCGGCGCTGAATTTCAGGTCGGCGGTTTGCGCGGCTACATTGATCTCCCGCGCATTGGCCGTAGCCTGATCCCGCGCCGTACTCGCCTGCAACTGCGCCTCGTTAGTGGCCTGCGCAGCCGCCCCGCGTTCACGAGCGATCAACGCCTGCGCGCCGATCTGCGCCGCTTGCACACTGTGATATGCATTCGCCGCGCCGGCCGGTGGATGAATCGCTTCGACGACTGTGGCGAGGATTTCCACGCCACTGTTCAATCTGTTCAGATCGCTTTGCACTGCGCGACCGATTTCCTCGGCCAGCCCTGCCCTGTCGTCGCCGAGCAAACCGTCGAGGGTGCGCGAGGCAAAATCGTGAACCAGGATGCGGCTGGCAGTGCTGCGAATCAGTGTCGGTACATCGGCGCTGTTATAAGTCGCGGCGAGTGCCGCCTCGTCGTTCAAACCGATGCGATAAACGAAGCGCACGTCCATATTGACGATTTGCAGGCCCTGTTGCGCGCCGCGGCTGCTGGCGATGACCTGGGACTTGTCATTAACGTGGCTGGCGTCCCACAAACGGTTGGCGGTCAGCGGCGCCGGGCCTTCAGCGGAGTCGGACTGCACGGCGATTGGCTTGTCGCCGACACTGGTTGCCAGTTCATGAACCACACCGTTTTCAACGGAGATCACACGCCCCAATGGCCAGGGCAAACCGGCATGTAAACCCGGGCCGAACACCTGTACCGGTTTACCGAAGCGCTCGTAGATGCCGCGACCGTGCAGGGGAATTTCATGTACGCCGGTCAGCAGCCAACCGCTCAGGGCGACCACTGCCAACACCGGCAACAAGGCCCGGCGCATGTAACTGAAGGCCCAGATCTGCCGCAGATCGATGCCGAACCGATTGTGCATTTCATGCTGCAACGCCAGCCACGGCTGCGGCGGCCAGCGCAGCATATCGGCGATAAAACTGCGCGCCAGCAGGGTCGGTTCGAGTTGTTCACGCCGCGGGCTGAAGACAGACAGTAACGCGCGCAACAGCAGTTCGCCGGCAACCAACATTGGCACGACTGCGCTGAGCACCGCTACGCGTACCGGCCAGACTGCGCTTTCGCTGACAAACAACAGACATAGCGCACCGACCAACAGGGTGATGATCACCACCCGGGTCAGTTGTGCCAGCGCAGCCGCTTCCGGCCATTGCGCCGGCGGTTCCTGCGCCAGTTGCCGCTCCAGCACCAGCAGGGCAAACGCCAGCAACAACGCCAATGCCCCACCGATGCTCGCCGACAGCCCCAAGGCCGCCGCAGGCAACGTGAGATTCCACACCTGCTCAATACCAAGCAGAACCAGCAACGCCCAGCCGCCGAGCCACAACGTCGGCGCACCGATTTGTCCAAGCAGATGGCGGCTCTGCTGACTCAATCGCTCCAGCAGCCTTTCGTACCAGCCCTCGGCTGCAGCGCCCTCCTCCACAACGGTCGGTTGCGAAGCTGGCGGATGCATCACCCGCGCGCGCCAGTGCGTCACCCACCACGCCGATTGCAGACCGGCGACCAGCACCAGCAACGCCGCGCTCTGATTGACCAACAACGGCAACCACAGGGACTGCGGCGCAAACAGGCCGACGAAAAACGCCAGCACCCAGCCCAAACCGACCAATGCGCCAAGTCCATAAGCCAGCCGACGTAATTCGCGTGACTGCGCAGCTGCTTGCTGAAAGCGCGGCAATCCGTTGACTGGCGTGGCGTCCAACTCAAGATCGACTTGCATAACACCCCGAAAATGTAGGCTCTGCGTTCATAGCGTTACGATATAACGCAAACTGTGAAATATTCGTACACAATTACGCTTATTCAAGGATGCCGCAGCTGTCGCTTGCCTGAAGCCTTGACCGAAATGTTCGGCGCAGCTCATATTACGCACATAATTTTTATCGCGACTAATCTTGGCTATCCCCATCGAGCAATCTGGAGCAAGCGCATGAGCAACTATGACGTAGTGATTCTGGGCGGTGGCCCCGGCGGTTATAACGCAGCGATCCGCGCGGGCCAGCTCGGGCTCAAGGCCGCCTGCGTCGAAGGACGTGCGACCCTCGGCGGCACCTGCCTGAACGTCGGTTGCATGCCGTCCAAAGCCTTGTTGCACGCCTCAGAGCTGTACGCCGCTGCGGTGGGCAAGGAGTTTGCCAATCTCGGCATCGAGGTCAAACCGACGCTGAACCTTGCGCAGATGATGAAGCAGAAGGACGAAAGCGTCGCCGGCCTGACCAAGGGCATCGAATTTCTGTTTCGCAAGAACAAGGTCGACTGGATCAAGGGTTGGGGCCATATCGACGGCCCGGGCAAAGTGACGGTGACCGACGCCCAAGGCAACAAGAGCGAACTCAGCGCCAAGGACATCATTATTGCCACTGGTTCTGAGCCCACTCCCCTGCCTGGCGTCGAGATCGACAACCAGCGCATCCTCGATTCCACCGGCGCGCTGTCGTTGAGTGAAGTGCCCAAACATCTGGTAGTGATTGGTGCCGGGGTAATCGGCCTGGAGCTGGGTTCGGTATGGCGCCGACTCGGCGCGCAGGTCACCGTGGTCGAATACCTTGATCGCATCTGCCCCGGCGTCGATGGCGAGGCCGGCAAGACCTTGCAGCGCGCGCTGAGCAAGCAAGGCATCGCCTTCAAACTGAGCTCGAAGGTCACCAGTGCCACCAGCTCCGCCACAGGCGTGCAGCTGAGCGTCGAGCCTGCCGCCGGTGGCACGGCTGAGCTGATCGAAGCCGATTATGTGCTGGTGGCCATCGGGCGCCGGCCGTACACCCAGGGCTTGGGGCTGGAGAACGTCGGCCTCAGTACCGACAAACGCGGCATGCTCGCCAACAAGCAACATCGCACCGAAGCCGCCGGGGTCTGGGTGATCGGCGACGTCACGTCCGGCCCGATGCTCGCGCACAAGGCTGAAGACGAGGCCATGGCCTGCGTCGAACAGATTCACGGCAAGGCTGGCGAGGTGAATTACGCGCTGATCCCCAACGTCATCTACACCCAGCCGGAGCTGGCCAGCGTCGGCCAGACCGAAGAACAGCTCAAGGCCGAGGGCCGCGCCTACAAGGTCGGCAAGTTTCCCTTCACTGCCAACAGCCGGGCGAAGATCAATCACGAAACCGAGGGCTTCGCCAAAGTCCTCGCCGACGAGCGCACGGACGAGGTGCTTGGCGTGCATCTGGTCGGGCCGAGCGTGAGCGAAATGATCGGTGAGTTTTGCGTGGCGATGGAATTCAGCGCGTCAGCCGAGGACATTGCCCTGACCTGCCATCCGCACCCGACGCGTTCGGAAGCGTTGCGTCAGGCAGCGATGAATGTCGAGGGGATGGCGACGCAGATGTAGGTTCCAAACCTTGCCGCCGTCTTCGCGAGCAGGCTCGCTCCCACTTTGGAATGCGTTCCCCATGTGGGAGCGAGCCTGCTCGCGAATGGCGCCACCCGGTCTACAGCGGCAGATGCCCCAACGGCAACGCCCCCGGCGCTTTCACTGTGTGAATGGCAAAGTTGCTGCGAATATCGCTCACACCCGGAAGCTTGAGCAGATGGCCGCTGACAAAGCGGTCATAAGCGCGCAAGTCAGGCACCACTACCTGCAACAAAAAGTCCGATTCGCCGGACACCAGAAACGCTGAGACCACCTCAGGCAACGCAGTGACGGCCGCATAAAAAGCCTCGGCGCGTTCTTCGTTGTGCCGCTCAACCTTGACCCCGACAAACACCGTCAGCCCCAGCCCGACTTCATCTCGATCCAGATTGGCCTGGTAGCCTCGGATCACCCCCGCCTCTTCCAGCATGCGCACCCGGCGCAGACACGGCGAAGCCGACAGGCCGATTTCTTCCGCGAGCTCGACATTGCTCAAGCGCCCGTTGCGTTGCAGCGCGGCGAGAATCTTGCGGTCATAGGCGTCGAGTTTCATCTTTGGCAGATCCCGATAGTCTGACGGTTGAAAACCAGCAGGTTATGCCAAAGCTGTGGACAATTGAAGCCGACTACGCAAGCACCTGCCCTGCCCTCTCGCTCTAGACTGGCCCGAGCAAATCAACAACGAAAGGGGGTGTGATGTGGCAAGTCTGTGGCTGTTCGTTCTGACGCTGGCTGTGGTTCTGCTACTGCCGGGACCGGATATGATCCTGCTGTTGCAAACCGGTGCGCGGCAAGGTCGAGCTGCGGCGCTGGCCACCGCGCTGGGCCTGGCCATCGCCCGCGCCTGCCACGTGGCACTGGCGGCATTGGGGCTAGCGGCGCTGTTCAAAACGGCGCCGTGGACGTTTGACGTCGTGCGCATCGCCGGCGCGGCCTATCTGATGTGGATCGGCATCCAGTGTTTTCGCAGCTCGCTGGTGCCGAGCCTGCAAGCCCAAGAGCAGGCACCTGCCCACCGCCAGTGGCGCGGTGCGATCCGTCGCGGTTTGCTGACCAACCTGCTTAATCCCAAGGCGTTGCTGTTCTGCTCGGTACTGTTGCCACAGTTTATCGTCAGCGGCGGCGCGCCGGTGCTGACACAGTTCGCCATGCTCGGCCTGGTGCTGGTCAGCGTCGGCCTGCTGTTCGACAGTGTTGTCGCCATGACCGGCGCGGCACTGGGCCGTTGGCTGCAACACAGTCCAACCGCCCAGCGCGCTCAGCAATGGCTGTTCGGCAGTCTGTTGATTGGCTTCGCCGTACGCCTGAGCTTCATTCAACAGGCCTAGCCTTTGCGCACCTTGCGCTGACGACGGGTGATCAGCAGTAGCGCAGCAACAGCGACCAGCATGACCGCGACGATCTGCACCGGCCACTTGTACGGCCGCAGTGTTTCACGCACGGCATCGGTCACCTGGGTGACGTAGCGCTTGTCGGCATTTTCGAAGTCCGGATACGGGCATTGATTGCCGAAGTCTTGCGCCCACGGCACATAAGGGCCTTCCTTGACGTAGCGCTGATACAGCGCACTCTGGTCTTCAAGGCTGCTGTTCCAGCCGGCGGCATTGCACAACACCGCAGCAAACGCCTGACTGGTGTGCGGCAAATTATCGGCGGCGCGACTGGCCAGTGCCGTGGCGACAAAACGATAGTGATAACGCAGATCCGGTTGCGCGGCGCTGGCCTGCTGGCGCTGCACTTCCGCCGCTGAAATCAGCGGGCCGACATCCAGCTTCGTGCTCTCCAGCGTGTAATTGCCGCCGAAGGTGGCGTAATCAGGCGCCATCTCATAACCTAGGATGTCCATGCCCCACTCCCGGGCCGTCCACGCGGCGTTGTACAACGCACTGGCGCGTTTGCTCGGCCACCACGCCGACTCGGCCTTGAGCCGTTGCTCGCCATAGAGCCGGGCCTTGTGTTGCAGATCATCACTGGCGAAATAACCGACCGCTTCCTCGTAACGGCCCTCACGCAGCAAGCGCCGACCGAGCAGATTGCGCAGATTGGCGGCCACCGACAGCGGCACATAGTTGTCGCGCTCCTGCTGCGTCAATGGCGGCGGCGCCGGCACATTCTCATCGACGTACTGCTTGAGCTCATCGACTGTCAGCACCCGCTCGGCAACGGTGGCGGCATCGAACCAGTAAAGGCTGTTGCTGCGATACAGCTGCACGAACGCTTGCAGGTATTCGCCGCGTTGCAGCGCCAGGATCGCGCTTTCGCCGTCGACCCGGCATTTTGGCTGGACCGTTTCAAACGCCCAGTCCGGCGTGCGGCGATAGCCCCAGTCTTCATTCTGTGGAAAGGCCTGGGCGGCTTTGGCGTAGGCGGCGGCAGCGGCAGTCGTGTCGCCGTCACGCACTGCCAGTTTTGCCCGCAGCCACCAGGCCAGTCCGCCTTCCCCGGCGTTTACCAGAAAGGCCTTGGCAGACGCGTAGTCGCCCTGTTGATAACTCATCGCCGCCAGTCGATCGGCATTGTCGAGGCTGCCACGGGTGCTGTTTTGCAAGAGTGTGACGAGTTTCTTTTCATTCGGCGGCTGCTCACCGAAAGACCAGCCCTGACGGCTGACCAGCGATGCCGTGACCAGTTGCTGCACCGCTGGCTGCTGCAGCAGTTTGGCCAGCTGAGGTTCCGGCAATTCGGCCAGCTCGTTCATCAGTTGCTTGAGCGAGGTGTAACCGACGGCCGAATCGTGCAGGTTCTGTGCTTCGTACAGTTCGATGGCGCCGCTCCAGTCGCCCGCGCTGCGCAACGCCCGCGCCTCTTCACCGAGGCTGGCAACGCCCAGTTCCAGCGGATCGCTGAAGCCGTCGATGCTCAGTTGCCGGGCCTGGCGGAAGGCATCGCGCGCTTCTTCCAGCGCTTCGATGCGATCGTGCGCCTCGTTGCTCATGGCGAAGGCGATGCGCCCGAGGGAATACGCCGCCCACGTGCTGCGCAACGGGCGCTGGTCTGCCGGCAGCGCCAGCACCTTGTTGAAATACTCCGTGGCCAATTGATGATCGCCGGTGGCAAAGGCCACCGCGCCGGCGACGTACAAACGGATTTCCACCGGCAGACCGGCGCCCTGTTCCTCGGCCTGATGGGCATCGCTGAGCCCGCGCAGGCGCTTGACCACAGCGTATTGCTCGGCGCTCAGGCCCACCTGCTCAGCCTGTTCGCGCGCCAGCTCAGCCGCGTTGTCTTCGGCATAGTCGTTGGGGTTATGGGTCGCCGCTGTGACATTTTTCAGCCCGGCAATGGTTTTACCGAGGCGACTGATTTCGAAGCTGAAACTGCCTTCGGGCAGATCGGCCAAGGTCTGCGCGCGGTTGTCGAGCAGGCGCATCGGGAAGTCCGGGCCGCAGGCCAGCGCCGACCCCAGCGGCAGGCTGAGGCTCAGGCAAAGCAGATGGCGGGGCCAGTTACGGGTCAACATGCGAACCTCCTTGATCGATATGTGCACAACGCGCCCAACCGACAGCACGCTGTCCGCCCGCCGGCAAGCGACCGTCACGCAGGCGGGTGAAGGTAAGCAGATTGGCACTTTGTTGCAACGAGTAACCGGCGAGCGCATCGGCGCCTGCGCAATCCTGCGCCTTCAGCGAGATTTGCGCGGGC
Organism: Pseudomonas sp. Marseille-Q5117; assembly: GCF_946901175.1. NCBI lineage: Bacteria > Pseudomonadati > Pseudomonadota > Gammaproteobacteria > Pseudomonadales > Pseudomonadaceae > Pseudomonas > Pseudomonas sp. Marseille-Q5117. The sequence continues at coordinate 453,289 of NZ_CAMPPP010000003.1, forward strand.
CAGGGGCTGTCGAGATTGCCGTGGTTTTCGAGCTGGATGTCATAGAGTCCGCCCTGCTCTATGAATGACAGATGCAGATGACTGTCCAGCACATCGCCCCGCGCCACCGCGCGTAAAGTAGTCAGGCTCCAGGCGCGACGATCGTTGGCCAGCGGCAGGCGAAACCAGATCAGCCCGGCCAGATGCTCGGGCGGATCCTCGCGCAAAGTCTTGGCCAATTGGCTGAGTTGCTGCGGATCGGCGAGCAACTCCCGGCGCTGCCCGCCGCGCTCCAGTTGCACTTCGCTTTCCACTACCGGCGCGCCACCGTCATCGCTCAACAGCGCAACGCCGTAGGCCGGCAGCGCCAGATAGAACGGTTTGTCGCTGATACGTGCCCAGGCCTTGGCCCATTTCAACGCCTGCTCGGGATCGAACAGACCCAGCCGCGGATCGCTCACGGCGTGGACTTGCAGCACGCTGCTGTCGACGCTTCGCAACAGCGCCGGCAACTGCGCGCTATCGAGCCAGGCCGGTAGCGCGGTGATGCTCAAAGGCAACGATGGCGGCAAGGCCGCACGTAAATGTTTGAGGAATTCAGCGTACGCCGGCAGCCGTGCATTGCCGGCATCGTGGTCGATTTCGATACCGTTCAGCGTGAGACCTTGCGCTTGCCAATCGGCAATGACCTGCAGAATCTGCTCGGTGACCTGCTGCTGGTCCAGCGACTGCAACTGGCCATCGAGGCGAATCACTGCGATCAGAGCGCGACCATCAGCTTTCAACAACGCCGGATCAACCCGTGCCCTGCGCCACCGCTCGCCGGGAAAGGCCTGCAATGCCAGTACGCGCAGGGTGGAGAAATCATGGCGACTGTCGCGCAATGCCGGTTCATGCGCAGGTGTCCATTGGCGTTGCCAGACGTAGAGTTGCTGGTCGAGGGCCGGCGCGACGTGTTGCTCGCAACCTGCCAGCAAGACGCTAAAGATCAGACCCGCAATAAACCGCATACCTTGAAAATCCCTGAAACCACAGGGCTGCAAGGTTACACAAAACACGGAATGAGCGAGCCTGCTCCCTCACGCCGTGATGAGTCGATCAGAACGCCGCCTCAGAAGACGTCTTAGGCGTTCGAGACGTACCAAGACGTTGTACGAGCGCAGTACCGCGATTGCGCATAGGCATTTCGATGAAGCGATAATTCAATTCGCTGAGCAGCGCAATCAATCCGAACGCCAGCAGCAAGGCGACGACTGGATGATCTGCAGGACTCGGCAGGCCCGCTTCCTGCAAACGGAAAGTAACTTCACGTACCAGGAAATACACGGGAATATGAATCAGGTAGATGCCGTATGACCGACTGCCCACCCATCCCATCAATTGCTGCAAGCGCCCGGCCGATAACAGGTAATCCTGATTGTAAGAGGCGACCCACACCAGCAAGGCACTCAATGAAGCGATAGCGCCAACGCGAAAGTGACTCGCGGAAAATCCATCGGTGGCCAGGTAACTCATCAGCGTTGCGACGACAATCAGCGCTGAGATTCCGGCCCCGTTGCGACTCAGAAACAGTGGCTGCCAACGCCGGTAACTCGGTTGAGCACTCCACATTGCCAACAGTACGCCAAGGGCCAGCGCGTCGGTTCGAACGACCATCAGCAGCGGCGTTCGCACCGCCAGCAGTTGCACTGCGACCAGCGCCAGCAGCACCCAGACCAAATGTCTTCGGCACAGCAGAATCAGCAACGGAAACAACAGATAAAACTGTTCCTCCAGGGCCAGACTCCAGTAGACGAAACTGCTGCCATATTCGTAGCGGAAGAACGCATCGGCAAAGCGGAAATTGGCGTACTGCAACACTCCTGCGAGCGTCGCCTGCAGATTGGCCTGCAGCGTGCCGAACGCCCCGGAGCGATTGAAAAACATGCACATCAGCAGCACCAGGGCCAGCCACAGCCAGGCCGAAGGCAGCAGGCGAAAAGCGCGGCGTAGCCAGAAATTGCGCGTTTGTTCCCAGTATTGCTGACGGGTGCTGCAATTACGCAGCGCAGGAATCAGGCTGCGGGCAATTACGAAGCCGGAAATGGCGAAAAACAGGTCAACGCCCCACCAGGGTTGTGCCCAAGCATGAATGGCATCGAGCAATGGCACCGGATCGCGGAACAGATTGCCCGCCAGGTGATGGAACAGCACTCCGAGCACGGCAATGGCACGCAGCACTTCGATGTCCATGATGCGTTTACTGCTCATCCGGCATCTCCGCATCCAGCGGTTTACGCGCAATGATCACCTGACTTTTGGGCATGAACTGGTCAAGCACCTGTTTGATCGCAAGTCCGTCGGGCCGGTCGAGCATCTCTTCCCAGGTTCTCGCCCACCCACCCATCAGATGAGGAAAAGGCGCGTGGATCCGATCACGCACCGCACCGCCCGGATCCTTGCCGGCCGCTTTTTCGCTGGCCCAGAAAAAGATCATCCCCATCACCCAGAAAAACCCCGTCGCCTGCCGATGCTCAATGATCAGTCCGGCGTCTTCGACCAGTGCGGCAAAGCGCTCTGGAGTGAAGATCTGCACGTGGTTGGGCGACTGGTAATAACTCTGCGGAGCGATACCTTTTTGCAAGTGCTCGCCAACCGGGGCGGGGACACTGAGCAGGTACAACGCACCGGGACGCCCCATACGCGCCAGTTCGGCCATGAACGCCTCGGGTTCGTCGACGTGCTCCAGCACCTCCATGCACACGACACGGCTGGCGCAGCCGTCGGCCAACGGTAACGGCAAGGTGTTGCTGACCAGTCCCAGATGCGGCCGGGTGCTGCGGTCTTCGACCTGCCGTGCCAGCTCGCGCACTTTGTCGTGTTCACTGTCGGTGAAAATCACCGATGCGCCCTGGCGTACGGCAAACAATGTTGCGGCGCCCTCGCCGCAACCGACGTCGAGCAAGGTGTCGTCAGGCGTAATGGAAAAGCCCTTGAGCAATTCGCCGCTGTCATTGAGAAACCAGCCGTCCAGCACGGCATCACGTAAACCGACATCGCGGGGCGACCAGACAAATAAAGGCTCGGGTTCAGCGTCTGGTGTCGACTCAGTCACCGGTTCCGCTATCGGTTCAGCCACTGGTGGCGGTTGCGAAGATTGCGCTTGGGCAAACAATCGATGAAGCAATCTGCGAATCATGCGCCGATAACCTCCGTCGCCATTTCGGCGCGGACTTGCAGCAGGCTCGCCAGAAACGCCCGTAATCGCTGCTCGGCCACCGCTTGACTGCAAAACGCCTCGAGACTCACGACAGCCTGTGCCGACATGGTGGCGTAACGCTGGAGATCGTTTTGCGCGACGTCGTAACTGGCAGTGTAAGCGGCGCAGATCGAAGCCCAGCTCGTTGCGTAGCGCAAGGTTCGATAGGCCGAACGCGGGTCGTGAGGCCAAGCCGTGAATTGCTCGGTTGCCTCGATCAGAAAAGCGTTATCGGTATTCATATAGTCGATCATTGCCGTGGTGCACGGTGCCACCGCCGGCTTGCCGCACGACATGAATTCCATCAGCGGCAGGCACTGGCCTTCGCCGTAGGAAGTGTTGACGACGTAACGGGTCGCCTGCACCAGACGTTCGTAATCCGCGTCTGCCAGATAGCCGTAGATAAGCACGATGCGGCAGCGATAAGGCTGATTCTTGTAAAGGTGATGGAGGATGTCGGTGAGGGCTTCTTCAGCATCGTGATGGGTGAGTTTCAGCACCAGGGTTGCATCAGCGTTTTCCCGCATAGCGGCACAGAAGGCACTGATCATGTCCTCCCAGTTCTTGCGCCCGTCCCGGGGGTTGAACACCGAGGTGTACACCACACCTTCAAGCACCAGCTCTTGCTCGGTGACCGGCGCGAGGAAATCGATTCCACGACCACGGCGCAACGGCACAGGAGCGAAAGCATCCAAGGCGATCTCGCGACTGTCGACCACCAGGCCTTTGATTTTCAGCCGTACTGAATCGACGTCCGGCTGCCCCTGCAATTGAACGCCGCGCGCTGCGAACCGATCCCAAACCGGCGCGGGGACGGCGACTATCGGGTACTCGACAGACATCGCTTTGCGCACGGCATCGACCGTGTAACTGGAGTGCGTGATCGCGGCACCGCAGGCGGCAAGTACTGTGCGCCAGTCGTTCAGCGGATCGCCAGCGAATGGCTCATCGGGAATCGTACTGAACTCCCAGGCAAAGACCGGCAAGGTCGGACACGCCAGATGCACCGGGGTGCGATGCGGTGGCGAGAACGACAGAAATACGCAAGGCTCGCCACGTGACTGGCACTCTGCATACAACGCATCGACTTCGCTGTTCGGGTCCATGACCTCGATCACCCGACCCAGACGTTCGAGCACTGGCCGATACTCCTTGAGCACGAAGTAATAGCTGTACTCCGAGCGCCCCAGATTGCGGCTGATGGTGTGCTGGTTGGTTTCCGAATGGATGATGATCAGCATGGGGCGTTATCCGTGACCTGGGCAACGTGACCGGACTGTAGTTCGAGCCCGAAAAAATCCTCGACGCGCTTTTGCAGAACCGCGATCGCGCTGAAATGCTCCATGCGCTGCGCGGCAGCCAACGACATTCGCTGATAAGCCTGAGGCTGTGTCGTGGCCATCCGGTAACTGTCTTCGTAGGCTTTTTTCAAGGAGCCCCAGTCTGGCCGGTGACGATGCGCACGAAACAGCATGCGCGGGTCGTGGGGCCACGTGCACGCCTCAACGCTGGATTCGACTACGAACGCCACGGACTCATCGATATAGTCCTGCATCGCCGTGTGGTCGGGAGCGATCACCGGCTTGCCGCAGGCCATGAATTCCATCAGCGGAAGGCACAGACCTTCACAATGCGAAGCATTGACGTAAAAACTCGCCGACTGGTAAAGCCGCGCATATTGCGCATCGTCCATGTAACCGTGAATCATCACGACCCGGCAGGAAAAAGGCGCCAGTTGCGCAAGTGGCGTCATCAAGTGTGCATAGACGGCCGCCAGGTCGCTCTGGGTAAATTTCATTACCAGTGTGGCGTCGGACGTGTCACGAAAAGCTGCGCAGAAAGCGGTGAGGATCTGCAGCCAATTCTTACGCCCGTCCTCCGGGCGAAACACCGATACGTAGACGACACCGTTGACCTCGGCTTGAACCTGCAATGAGGTGTCCGGCATATCTCGCGGTGGCGGTTGCACTGCCACTGGCAAAGGTTGAGGACCGGCGATGCCGGGCAGATGCCTGGCAAGCCAGTCATGCCAGGAATGCCGGAGCAAATCGCGGATCCCCTCCCAGTACCAATTCTGCAAAAACCACACCCGCGGCACCGGGGGTGTCTGATCATGCCCGGCATTGAGCAGCCACAGGCGCAGGTAATGTTTTGCGATGACGAAGCGTCGTTTCCACGTCAGCGGTGGTGGTCGCGAGGCCTCCAGCTGAGCTTCAATTTCCGCCAGCTCTTCGGCGGTGAGCGGCTTGGGCAGCAGATTATCCGGATGCAGATTCATCTGGCGGGAATCGAAAATGCACCCCTTGAGTGTCAACGTCGTACCTGTGTTGACCGGTGTGCTGAGGTGCTGCTTACCGATGGACGCAAGCTCCTCTCCGAGTGGGGCGGGCAATACCAGCACAGGGAAATCCTCTCCCATCGAGCGACGAATCGCTCTGGCGGTATGGCTGGACAGCGTGATCACGCGGCCATGCCTTGCCAACATGCGCGTCCAGTCATGACCCGGGTCATCGCTCCACTGTTCATCGGGAATCGAATCGTACTCCCAGGTCACGACGCAAATGGTCGGGCACTGGAGGTCAATCGCGGTTTTTTGTGGTCGGGTGAATGAGAGGAAAACACTCTCTTGGCCGACGGCGCGTAACTGCCGAAAAAGCGGGTCAACCTCTGCGACAGTACTCACCACATGAACTAGCCCGACAGTTTCGAGCAATGAACGGTAAGCCTTCAATACGAAGTAATAACTGGCGTCGGGATGGCCGAGACTTTCCCTGATGGAGTGTTCGTTGATGTCCGAATAAAGAATGAAATTCATGGCATTCCACAATGAAACCGCCTTCCCGGCAGCTTCACCCTAGTGACGGCCAAGCGTAGAACCTGATCGATCTCGGTTCTTCGTCTCAAGTCTCGTCTTGTTCTTGTTTTAGTGGTCGGTCTCACCTTTTCGCACAACGAGCCGGAACATCCCTGGCAAGCGTGATGAGGGCCATTCTAAACACATCCATCGCGAGTCCGGGAACCGCCGGGCGAGAATAAATCGGACTATGCTGACGAGAACTGATCAGTCACGGTTTGCCCGGTTGAAATTGCCGAGCAATTGGCACAGATTGGCAACCAAACAACTACAACAACGGCTTCGCCTGCTGTTTCACCGGATGTTTCCTCCGGTCTGACAGGGCTTTCCTCAAAGCGTGCAAGGAAAGCGGCGCGAGTCATGACCAAGGGGTCGCTGTTTGAAAAAACGTCTGTTCGTCACGGGCCTCAGCGGCTTCGTGGGACAACACATTCAGTCTCGTCTGGCGTCGCCGGGCTCGTCGTGGGAGCTGCTGCCTGCCGCATCGGCCTACGACCTTACGAACGCCGACAGCCTCATCGACCTTTGGCCTGAGTTGCCGGATGCAGTCATTCATCTGGCCGGCCAGACCTTCGTGCCGGAAGCCTTTCGTGACCCGGCCCGCACCTTCGATATCAATCTTTTCGGCACCCTCAACCTGCTGCAGGCGCTCAAGGCGCGCGGCTTTTCCGGCACTTTCCTGTACGTCAGCTCCGGCGACGTTTACGGGCAAGTCGCCGAAGAGCATCTGCCAATCACCGAGCAACAACCGCCGCTGCCGCGCAATCCGTACGCGGTGAGCAAACTTTCAGCGGAGTTCCTCAGTTTGCAATGGGGCCTGAGTGAAGGCTGGGCAGTGCTGGTGGCGCGTCCGTTCAACCATATCGGCACCGCGCAGAAAGACAGCTTCGTCATCGCCAGCGCAGCCCGGCAGATCTGCCGTATCAGACAGGGTCTGCAAGCGCCGCAATTGCAAGTCGGCGATATCGACGTTACGCGGGATTTTCTTGATGTCAGCGACGTGATCGCAGCGTATTTCGCCCTGCTGGAAAACGGCACACCCGGGCAGGTCTACAACATCTGCTCGGGCCGCGAGCAAAGCATTCGCAGCCTGATCGAGCAATTGGCCGATCTGGCCGAAGTCGACGTAGAACTGGTGGCGGATCCGGCGCGCATGCGGCGCGCCGACCAGCGCCGTGTCTGCGGCAGTCACGCAAAACTGGCCAGCGCCACAGGATGGGCGCCAGCCACCACCACACAACAATCCCTGCGGGCGATCCTGTCCGACTGGGAGATGCGAGTACGACAACAATGACAAAAAGTGCACTGATTACCGGGATCACGGGCCAGGACGGCGCCTATCTGGCCAAACTGCTGCTGGACAAGGGTTACAAGGTTCACGGCCTCGTCGCCCGGCGCAGCAGCGATTCACGCTGGCGCCTGCGCGAGACGGGTATCGAAGCCGATATCGTCTACCTCGACGGCGACATGGCGGACGCCTGTTCGGTGCAGCGTGCGGTAATCAAGTCGGCACCGGACGAGGTCTACAACCTCGCCGCACAGAGTTTTGTCGCCGCCTCGTGGGATCAACCGGTGACCACCGGCATCGTCGATGGGCTGGGCGTGACACACCTGCTCGAAGCGATCCGCCAGTTCAGCCCGCACACACGGTTTTATCAGGCCTCGACCAGCGAAATGTTCGGCCTGATCCAGGCTGAGCAACAGGACGAGAACACCCCGTTTTACCCACGCAGCCCTTACGGCGTGGCCAAGCTCTACGGCCACTGGATTACCGTCAACTACCGCGAAAGCTTCAACCTGCACGCCAGCAGCGGCATCCTCTTCAACCATGAATCACCGCTGCGCGGCATCGAATTCGTTACCCGTAAGGTCACTGACGCCGCCGCGCGCATCAAGCAGGGCAAACAGCAGGACCTGGCGCTGGGCAACATCGACGCGAAACGCGATTGGGGCTTTGCCGGCGATTACGTCGAGGCCATGTGGCTGATGCTGCAACAGGACAAACCCGACGACTTCGTGGTCGCCACGGGCATCACCACCACCGTGCGCGAAATGTGCCGCATTGCCTTCGATCACGTTGGCCTTAACTACCGCGATTACGTGAAGATCGACCCGGCGTTCTTCCGCCCGGCCGAAGTCGAAGTGCTGCTCGGCAACCCGGCCAAGGCCCAGCGTGTGCTGGGCTGGAAACCGAAAACCGACCTGGATACCTTGATCCGCATGATGATGGATGCGGACATGAAACGCGTCGCCAAGGAGTAGGCCATGCTGATTCCGGTGATTCTGTCCGGCGGTGCCGGCACCCGTTTGTGGCCGGTGTCCCGCGAGGGCCACCCCAAGCCGTTCATGACCCTGCCCGACGGCCAGTCGCTGCTGGGCAAGACCTACCAGCGTGCGGCGGCGTTGCTGGACGGCTGGGGCGACATCGTCACGGTGACCAACCGCGAGTATTACTTCCAGAGCAAGGATCACTACTGCGCGGCGCATGTGTCGCGCCATCGCGGGCACTTTCTGCTGGAGCCGAGCGGGCGCAACACCGCACCGGCGATCGCAGCGGCAGCACTGTCATTGCAGGCGCTGCATGGTGACGACGCAATCATGGTGGTGATGCCGGCCGATCACTTGATCGTCAATCAGGACGCCTTGAAGAGTGCGGTCGAGCACGCATTGAATCTGGCGAAGGACGGTTATCTGGTGACCTTTGGCGTGGTTCCGACCGCCCCGGAAACCGGCTTCGGCTATATCGAGACCGGGGCGCCGCTGGACGCCAAGGGTGCGGCCAAGGTGCAGCGTTTCGTCGAGAAACCCGACCTGCAGACCGCCACGCATTACCTGGAGAGCGGCAACTTCCTGTGGAATTCGGGGATGTTCTGCTTCACCACCGCGACGCTCATTGCCGAACTGCAACTGCACGCACCCGAGTTGCTGGAACAGACCCGCGCCTGCATGGCCGTCAGCGCACCGGTGGAAACGGTTGGCTGCCTGCAACAGGAGCTGTCGCCAACGCTGTTTGCCGAAATCACCGACATCTCCATCGATTACGCGCTGATGGAGCGCTCGGAAAAAGTCGTGGTAGTGCCTGCCGGTTTCGACTGGAGCGACATCGGTTCGTGGAGCGCGGTCGCCGCGCTGACTCCCGCCGATGCCAACAACAACCGCGCCAGCGGCGAAGCGATCTTCATCGACAGCCACAACAACTTCGTGCAGAGCGAAGGCCGGCTGGTGGCGACCGTCGGTGTGGATAACCTGATCATCGTCGATACCGCCGACGCGGTGCTGGTGGCCCATGCCGACCGTGCGCAGGATGTACGCCGCGTGGCGAAGCAACTCAAGGACAAGTCCCACGAAGCCTATCGCCTGCATCGTACGGTCAGTCGGCCATGGGGCACTTACACCGTGCTTGAGGAAGGCCCGCGCTTCAAGATCAAGCGCATCGTGGTCAAACCCGGCGGCAAGCTGTCGCTGCAAATGCACCATCACCGCAACGAACACTGGGTGGTGGTCGAAGGCATGGCCAAGGTCACCAACAACGGTTCCGGCACGACTCTGGTCGCCAAGAACGAATCGACGTTCATTGCTGCCGGCCACAAGCATCGCCTGGAGAACCCCGGGGTGATCGATCTGGTGATCATTGAAGTGCAGAGCGGCGAATACCTGGGCGAAGACGATATCGTTCGCTTCGAAGATCAATACGGCAGGACGGTCTGAATGCTGCTTTCCCTGTACCGCTCGCTGCATGGCTACCGTGGCTTCATCCTCGGTAGCGTGCAGCGCGAGTTTCAAGCGCGTTATCGCAATTCGCTGTTCGGTGCCCTATGGCCGATCTTCAATCCGCTGTCGATGATCATCGTTTACACCGTGATCTTCTCCCACATTATGCGTGCCCGTTTGCCCGGTGTGGATGACGGCATGGCCTACAGCATTTATCTGTGCGCCGGTCTGCTGGCGTGGGGGCTGTTTTCGGAAATCACCCTGCGCAGTCAGAACATGTTTCTGGAAAACGCCAATCTGTTGAAGAAAATCAGCTTCCCGAGGATCTGCCTGCCGGTGATCGTCCTGATCAACGCCGGGATCAATTTCGCCATCATCATCAGTCTGTTTCTCGGTTTTCTGCTGATCACCGGGCGCTGGCCGGGAATGGCTTTGCTGGCGCTGATTCCGCTGATTGCTCTGCAAATGATGTTCTGCGCCGGGCTGGGCATGGTCCTTGGCGTATTGAACGTATTCTTTCGCGATGTCGGCCAGCTGTTCGGCATCTGCCTGCAGTTCTGGTTCTGGCTGACACCGATCGTCTACCCGATCACCATTTTGCCGGAGTGGCTGCAAAGTCTGCTGCGATTCAACCCTCTGACAAACCTGATTGCCAGCTATCAGAATGTCTTCCTTTACGGCCAGTGGCCAGCCTGGAGTTCACTATTGCCGGCATTCATGATCGGCGCGGTCTTCTGCGCAATCGGACTGCGCCTGTTCCGCCAGCGAGTCGGTGAAATGGTGGATGAACTCTGATGGGACATATCCGTGTTACCGGGCTGGGCAAAGCCTACAAACAATACCCCAGTCGCTGGAGTCGTCTGGCCGAATGGCTGATTCCCTTTTCCCGATTGCGGCACAACCCACACTGGGTATTGAAGGACCTGACCTTCGAAATACCTGCGGGCCAGGCCGTGGGCATCGTCGGAGTCAATGGCGCAGGCAAGAGTACGCTGCTGAAGATGATTACCGGCACGTCCCGACAAACCTGCGGCACCATTGAGTTGACCGGCCGGGTCGCCGCATTGCTGGAACTGGGGATGGGCTTTCATCCTGACTTTACCGGCAGGCAAAACGCCGTGATGGCCGGGCAATTGCTCGGCATGCAACTTGAAGAAATCAACGCCTTGATGTCGCAAATCGAGAGCTTCGCGGAAATCGGCGAGGCGATCGATCAGCCGGTGCGTACATATTCCAGTGGAATGCAGATGCGTCTGGCGTTCAGCGTCGCCACCGCTCGCCGCCCCGATATTCTGATCGTCGACGAAGCGTTGTCTGTCGGGGATGCGTATTTCCAGCACAAGAGCTTTGAGCGCATCCGCAGCTTTCGCGAGGCTGGCACAACCTTGCTGATCGTGTCCCACGACCGCTCGGCGATTCAGTCGATCTGCGATACCGCGATCTTGCTTGATGGTGGCCGTCTGGCCATGCACGACAGGCCTGAAGCCGTAATGGATTATTACAACGCTTTGCTCGCCGAGCGCGAGGGCCAGACAGTGCGCCAGGAAATGCTCAGTGGCGGCCACGTGCAGACCGTGTCGGGTACCGGTGAAGCCGGCATTGTGCGGGTGCGCCTGCTCGACGAATCCGAGCGCTTGATCGAGGCCGCCGAAGTCGGCCAGCCAGTGGTCCTGGCAGTGGACGTCGAGGTACGTCAGGACATCGAGAGGCTGGTGCTCGGTTTCATGATCAAGGATCGTCTCGGCCAGCCCATGTATGGGATCAATACCCATCGCCAGAACCAAGCGCTGGAAAATCTGCGCGCCGGTGAGCGCATCAACTATCGCTTCGCGTTTGTGATGGGCCTTGGAAAAGGCAACTATTCCGTAGCGCTGAGCCTGTCGAGGCTGGACTCGCATCTGGATCGAAACTTCGAATGGCGAGACTTCGGTCTGGTGTTTCATGTCATCAACAATCGACGCGAAGATTTCGTCGGCTGCTCATGGCTGAATGCGCAGACCACAATCAGCCGTCATACCGAAGTCAGCCACGTCGAGCACACACCATGACCCGGCTGCTGGTTGAATGCACTCACGTATTCAAACACCCCAAGGTCAATTCGGGGATCCAGCGCGTGGTGCGCAACGTCATCAAGCAGCTGCCCGCCAGCGCTGAAGGCGTCGAGTGCATGCCAGTGGTGGTGATCAATGGCCAGCTCTATCGCGTGTTGCAACTGGCGCCACTCGATACACCATTCTGGAACAGCCTCGAAACCTTCGGTGAACGCCTGGAGCGCCTCGCCCACCGCTTCGGGCAATGGCATCAGCGCCGCGATGCGCTAGGCACTTCGAAACTGGCACGGCGGCTCCTTTATGTCAGCTATCGGTTGACCCAGTTTGCCGTGCTCGGCCTGCCGATTCGGCTGGTCAGACGGATCAATCGCAGGCAGCTGCTTAAACGTTGCTCGCCGCTTCAACACCACCCGGGCGATCAACTGGTGCTGCTGGATTCATCCTGGCACTCGGACTTTTCGCCCATGTCGAGCAGCTCAAACGCGACGGCGTCGGCATGATCGCGGTGATCTACGATCTGATTCCGCTGACGCATCCGCAGTTTTACGACACGCGTCTGGTCGAAGTTTTCAATGAGTGGTTCGACTGGATTACCCGCACAGCTGACGGCTACATGGCAATTTCCGCCACGGTGCGTGATCAGGTGCGTGGTGAATTGCAACGCAGAATCGGTGCCGAGCAGTCTGAAAAGCGCTGGTTCGATTACTTTTATCTGGGGTCCGAGCTCGACCTGCATCACGGCGCGGCAACGATCGAACCACGCCTCAAGGATCTGTTCGCTGCATCCGGCCCGGTATTTCTGATGGTCAGCACCATCGAGCCGCGCAAGAACCATGGGTACCTGCTCGACGCCTTCGAACGCGCCTGGGCTGCCGGCTCGACGGCAAGCTTGTGCATCGCCGGGCGTATCGGCTGGAAATGCGACGCGCTGCTCGAGCGAATCCGCAATCATCCGGAACTGAATCGGCGCCTGTTCATGTTCAATGACCTGAGCGACACCAGCCTGGAATACGCATACACGCAGGCCAGCGCGCTGGTCTTCCCCTCGTTCGTTGAAGGCTTCGGCCTGCCGCTGGTGGAAGCCATGCAGCGCGGTTTGCCAGCGATGGGCAGCGACATCGCGGTATTCCGCGAAATCGGTGGCGAGTTCATGGCGTATTTCGATCTGCTGGATCCACAAAGCCTTGCCGATCTGATCGAAACCTATCAACGCAGCGGACAGTTCCCTGCTGCCCGCGACGTCGCTGACTGGCGCTGGATCGGCTGGCGCGAGGCCAGTGAGCAGTTGGCGACACGCAGCCTTGCCCATGTTCAGCAGGCCCCGCGCGTGCAAGCGAGGCCGCATGCGCATTGCTCTTAACGCCCGCATCCTGCAAGCACCGCGCACCGGCATTGGCCACTACGTCGCCGAACTGGTCAACGCCTTGCGCAGCGAACCCGATGTGGACGTAAGCCTGTTTCACGGATGGGGCTGGAGTTCGGCCCTGCCGGCCGCAGCCATGCCCGGCTACTCGCGCATGACGCCATTGCTGCGGCAAATTCCCGGGGCCTATCAGGCACGCCGCTGGCTGGAGCAGAAACGTTTTGATCAGGGGCGTGCACAAGGGCTCGATCTTTATCACGAGCCGAGCCTGTGGCCCCTGGCCTTCGACGGCCCGACCGTGATCACCCTGCATGATCTGACGCACCTGCATTTTCCAGAAACCCAGCCACCAGCACGTTTGAGGGAAATCGAACGTCGTCTGGCCGCGGGCGTGGAGCAGGCGCGGGTCATTCTGACCGATTCGCAGGCGATCGCTGACGAGGCGCAGGCCTACTTCAATCTCCCTGCACAGCGATTCGTGGTGGCGCCGTTGGGTGTGGCCGAACGCTTCCGTCCTCGGCCACTTGAGGAAATCGACAGTGTGCTCAAGGCTCACGCTGTCCAGGCACGGGAATATTTCCTCTGTGTCGGCACCCTCGAGCCACGCAAGAACCTGAGCCTGGCGTTGCAGGCCCACGCCCTGCTGCCAGACGCTGTGCGCCAGCGCTTTCCCTTGTTGATTGCGGGCATGGCCGGTTGGCAGCGCGAGCAGTTCAACGAGCCACTGCGCCAGGCATTGGCCAGCGGCCACGTGTGCCTGCTCGGCTATCTGCCCGATGAGCAATTGGCGCAACTGTTGGCCGGCGCCCGGGCGCTGATATTTCCATCATTGTATGAAGGCTTTGGCTTGCCGGTGCTGGAAGCCATGGCCAGTGGCACGCCGGTGGTGACCACCCGTTCTTCGGCGATGCCGGAAGTGGCCGGTGCGGCTGGCAACTATATTGAAGCGGACGATGCCGAGGGCCTGCGCGATGCAATGAGCCGTCTGCTTGACGACTCGCAGCATTGGCAGGCCTGCCGCGAAGCAGGATTGCAGCAGGCGCGGCTTTTTTCCTGGCAACGTTGTGCACAGGCTACGGCCGGTGCCTATCGCCAGGCCATGGGAGGTTGAATGCGCGTTCTTCATTTCTTCAAGACGTACCTGCCCGATTCGGTCGGCGGCATCGAACAAGTCATCTTTCAGTTGTGCGAAAGCGGCGCCCAGCATGGCATTGATGGGCAAGTGCTGACCCTCAGCACCGATCCGACACCGCCCGTGGTGCAACTGGGCCAGCACGAAGTACATCGGGCGAAGCTGGATATTCAGTTCGCCTCGACCGGTTTTTCCTGGAGCGTGTTCAAGCAGTTCCGTGAGCTGGCCGCCGAAGCCGACGTGATCAACTATCACTTCCCGTGGCCATTCATGGACCTGGTGCATTTCGCCAGCGCCGTGAACAAGCCGAGCGTGGTCACCTATCACTCGGACATCATTCGCCAGAAGCATCTGCTCAAGCTCTATCGGCCACTGATGAATCGCTTCCTCGCCAGCGCCGACCGCATTGTTGCTGCATCGCCGAACTATCTGCACACCAGCGATGTGCTGCAGCAGTTTCAGGACAAAACTCGCGTTATCCCCTACGGCCTGAATAAAGCAGGTTATCCACAGCGCGATACCGAACGCATGAACCGCTGGCGCCAACAGCTTGGGGATAAGTTTTTTCTGTTCGTCGGGGTGATGCGTTATTACAAGGGGCTGCACATACTGCTCGATGCGCTCAAAGACATCGATTATCCCGTGGTGATCGTCGGTGCCGGTCCGCTGGAGCAAGAACTGCATGCACAGGCCGCCGCGCTGGGCCTGCGCAATATTCACTTTCTCGGCCGTCTGAGTGACGAGGACAAGGTGGCGTTGCTGCAATTGAGTTACGCGATCGTGTTTCCTTCGCACCTGCGCTCCGAGGCTTTCGGTATCTCGTTGCTCGAAGGCGCGATGTACGGCAAACCGATGATCTCCAGCGAAATCGGCACCGGCACCAGTTACATCAATATCCACAACGAAACCGGACTGGTGGTGCCGCCGAGCAATCCACAGGCCTTTCGTGAAGCCATGCGTACGCTCTGGGAAAACCCTGCGCTTGCTGCCGAGATGGGCGTCAAAGCCGAAGCGCGCTATCGGCAGTTGTTCACCGCCGATGAGATGGGTCGCAAGTGGACAGAGCTGTATCAGGAACTGCTGGCTGAAAAGGCTCTGTCCTACGCTTGAGTGGAGATCACGCGGTTTTCTGCAACCCGGCCACCGTACGCGGCATCGCGACAAAACCCGGCAACGCTTCGATCCGTGCCAGCCAGGCGCGAACATTGGCGTAGTCATCCAGCGAGACATTGCCCTCCGGCGCGTGAGCAACGTAGCTGTAGGCAGACACGTCAGCGATGGTCGGCTCTTCGCCCGCCAGATACGCCGTTTTGCCCAACTCCAGTTCCATGACCTTGAGCAGGTTGTGCGCACGGCCAATGACTTCCTCGGCATTCAGTTGCGCACCAAACACCGTGATCAGGCGTGCCGCCGCCGGGCCAAAGGCAATCGGTCCCGCCGCTGCCGACAGCCAGCGCTGCACATGCGCTGCGCCCACCGGGTCGGCCGGCAGCCAGCGTCCGTTGCCGTATTTCTGCGCCAGATAAACCAGAATCGCGTTGGAATCGGCCAACACCACGCCGTTGTCATCAATCGCTGGCACTTGGCCAAAGCTGTTGATCGCCAGGTACTGCGGCTGCTTGTGCTCACCCTTGGCCAGATCGACGAAGATCAGCTCGGTCGGCAGTTGCAGCAGCGACAGCATCAACTCGACGCGGTGCGCGTGACCGGAACGGGGAAAGTTGTAGAGTTTGATCGCTTGCATGGTCGACTCCGCTGAAAAGTGACGTCGCTACGGGGATGAGCGCGCCGATGGAGCCATCATCTATGGGTTGCCGGAACAACAGAATAACCAGCAGCTGCAATCGATTATTTCATCTCGTGCAATAACGCCGCTGCGCTCAAGGCCGGATGCTCGCGCAGCGCCTTCACGGCGAAGTCGACAAAACTGCGGATCCGCGCCGGTGCCTTGCGCCCGCCCTGATACACCACATGGATCGGCAACGGCGGCAGTTCAAACTCGGCGAGGACGATTTCCAACTCCCCCGCCGCGACTTTGTCCGCCACTTGATAGGACAGCACTCGCGTCAGGCCCAGGCCTTTGCGCGCGGCAGTAATCGCCGACTGATTGGCCGTGACGGTCAGGCGCGGTTCGGTGCGCACGCTGAGGGCTTCACCGCCGTCGAGAAACGGCCAGTTGCGTTGTTGCCCGATCGCCGACGTCGCCACCACCGGCAACCCGGCCAAGGCCTGCGGATGCTCCGGTCGGCCGTGTTCAGCCAGAAACGTGGGCGAAGCGCAAATCACCCGTCGCACTTCCCCGACGCGAATCGCATGCTGATTGCTGTCCGGCAGCTCACCGATGCGCACCGCGACATCAATGCCCTCCTCGACCATGTTGACGACCCGGTCCAGCAACAGCGCGTTGATCGACACATCCGGATAACGACAAAGGTAATCGGCCATCACTGGCGTGACGAACAGATCGCCAAAAAGCACCGGCGCAGTAATCGTCAACTGCCCGCGCGGCAAGGCATGGCTGCCTGCCGCCGAATCCTCGGCCTCCTGCACCTCGGCAAGAATCCGCCGGCAGTCATCGCAGTAACGTTGCCCGGCTTCGGTGAGATGCACGGTGCGCGTGGTACGCACCAGCAACTGCGTACCGATATGCTGCTCCAGCGCCGCCACCGCCCGGGTGACGCTCGCCGCCGACAGACCCAGACGCCGCGACGCCGCCGAAAAGCCTTGCTCCTGGGCGACGACAACGAAGATCTGCATTTCCTGAAAGCGGTCCATCGAATTCCTCCGGGCGGATACGACAATCGCAGCCGAGGCTGCGATTGTGGGAGCTGGTTACCAACAACATAGTTTGACACAGCCCCTCAAGTAAACCGGGGCCTGTAGGATGATCCGGGGTCCATACAACAGCAACATAGACTGACACAGACGCGTCACATTTCAAATACGATGCTCGATTGGTAACAACATAGATTGACACAACAGCGACGGCGTTCATTCATGCCGAAACGCTATGCGAGCGCGACTTGCCACTCACCTGTGTGGGAGTGAGTTTTTCAGCACAGGCTCAGTGCGATGTCTAAATCTGTACGCAACCTTCGACCGGCCCCCATCAGCACATAAACTGTGTTTTTTGTTGGAAACAGGCAGTTGTGGGTGAAAGAAACACCCAGTGTTGTTTTGACCCAATCACCAGGTGCGAAGCGACCTTTACTATCTTGGATAACGGTCGAAGCGTAAACGAGAGCAGGAATTAGCTCCCTGTCCTTAATGGCTTTCAGCTGACTTGTTGTGACGTCGAGATCCAATATTGCCCAATCAGCAACAAGACAATAGGCACGGGAAGGGAAATGCAGGCGGGCGAGCGCTACAGCATCTGGTGTGGTGAGTTGGCATCCGTCTATTTTCTCACCATCAGAAAGCACTGAAATATAATCTGCCAAATTCATGACTACCTCCTGCCGATCAAAAAAACCGATTCGAACGAGAAGCATCACTCAGCTTAGCTGCTAGCGGATCACCAGGTTCCGATGCCGACGGATAGCAGCAGGGTGACCTCATGGCTGTTTCGTCTTCTCCCTTCATCTCACTGAACGGGATGATTTCTATCGAGCTGCCACCCGATAAAGTGGTTTGCGCCAGTACCCAGCTATGCCATTGCCGTGCGTGTATCTTTCTCAACGGTACGTGCCGATGTGAGTGAAACCTAGTGCTTCAATGGATGCCCGTGGATGCCGTATCGGCAAGGCGACGCCGGTATAGGCGCCTGAAATCCATGTTACTCAAGGAGCGGTAGACGCCGTTTGGCTGCGGCTGAATCAAAATGACATGCCCTCCGACACTTGAATCAGCATTTCTTCGACTAGATGTGTGCCAAAGGTTGTAGCAACCATCGACGATGGGCTTTCTCCCAAAAAGCGGGCTTTGGGTTTGGAAAGCCATTGTTTGGCCTTAACTTTGTCACCGAAGATCACCTCGGCCATGGCGGTAATATGTACAAACCGGAAAAGGCGATCGCTCTCAGGCAGGGTTAAGAGCTGATTGGCTGACAGTTTTGTTTTTAGCGTTTTGGGTTGAATGATTCTGTCGCGCTCTTCGTCGCTTAAGGTTCCATCATCACAAAGCATTTTGATCAGGCTGACCGAGAAGCCAGCTACTATCATGTCGTGAATGTCCAGATCCGAGGCATTGACAGAGATATGAAGAAGCCTCTCCAGACGCATGCGGTAAGCATGATAGACATCCTGACGCAGGACGCCAGAAACCATGGGCCGCAATGATGTTGCGTTGTGCACGGGCGTAAGCACTAGTGTGCCATTCGCTACGGTTAGCTCCAGGTCGTCCCCAACACCTAACCTCATTTGGTCAAGCAACTCTTGAGGCAGATCGATGATGATGTCGCCAGTACCGTCCTCAGTTTTTTGGCACTTGACTATCCAACGCTCGGTTTCACTCATGATCGTCCGGCCCTCATCCGCCATCAGAATGACACACATCATTATGCCTGGGCGCAGAGCTGACCAAAGGAATGGGCAACCGCTGACAGACAGGCACTGCCGCTGCTCGAACGCCGGATAACGAGTGAAAGGGCAAAAAATGGGTCAACGGCTATACCTGCCTTTCCACCTTCACATGGCTAAGAGCCTGAGCGTAATCAGGTAACTACACGAAAGGATATGACATGCACCCTGATGAGCTTTATGTTTCCGTCGACGTCGAGACTTCTGGGCCTATACCAGGCGAATACAGTCTGCTTTCCATTGGAGCTTGTCTTGTAGCCCAACCTGAAACGTCCATCTATCTTGAACTGCGGCCTGACAGTCCGAAACACGACCCCGAAGCGCTGGCAGTATCGGGGCTGAGTCTGGAGAAGCTGGAGAGCGAGGGCCTCGCTCCGCAACAGGCGATGCTGACATTTGATCAGTGGCTGAAATCGTCCTGCCAAACGGGACAAAAAGTCATTTTCGTAGGACTCAATGCACCGTTTGACTGGTCATTCGTCAATTACTACTTCCACAAATACCTGGAAACCAACCCCTTTGGTTTTACAGCTATCGACATGAAGGCCTACTTCATGGGAGCTGTAGGGTGCAGCTGGCAGGAAACAAAATCATCCAAGATGACCGCTGCGCTGAAGCCACTCAGCGAACCGAACCATAACGCATTGGATGATGCCCGCTTTCAGGCAGAGCTCTTCGCACTAATGCTAGCGGGTAAAGGTAAACGCTGACCTGCGTTCCACCGCACGGACTTGAAGCTCATCTGACCCAGGTTGCCTCAACATATCTGCCGTCCCTGAACGACCACGCCTTGATACCTTCTGGTTTTTCGGACTTGCCGACAATAATGGCTATTGGGTGCGGCAGATCCTGCGTGTAACGTGCAGCAAATTTGGAGAAGCTTCCGATGTCTGCCGGAGAGATCACCGGAACGGATTGGGGGTGCGTATGCCAATAGCCCACCAGACGTAACCCTTGTTCGTTGGCAGCCTGGATCTCCTGACGGCACCGCTCCGCATCCAACTCTAGCCAAGACCAGCCTGACCGATCGGCGCGATGAGGCAACGTGGCCAAGGCCAGCAGCAACCCTTTCGGATCAACCGGGTTGACGAATAACTGTCCCCCTCGCTCCACGCCAAAAAGGCCCTGCCGATGGCTATCCAAGATGTCCGCGACAGCTTGGGACACCAACAGCTCGGAATTCACCTCCGGCCATCGCCAGCGCCATGCGATATCCGTCATACCGTTTCGTCCTTATCTTCCGGCCATCCGCGCTCGAGTAGGATCTGCTGCGCCCCCTCTGGCAGCTTGGGCCCATGGTATTGGCCTCCTAGGCTCAGCACATCTTCAGGTCTGTAAATGCTGCTGACCCAAGATGCAGTGGCGATGTTGCCGGTCAATGCGCGTAAGGCCGTGTGCGACACCATGGAGGCGATATTGGTCATTCCCAGCGAGCCGCCTGGGATAAAGCTCTCGCCACACGCGGGCAGTGGAACAACACCGCCTCCCGGCCACTCTGTAAATCTATGCAGAAAATCGCCGACGTCCGTGAACAACTGACGGCCATCAAAGGTGCCGGCTGGTGCGAATAGAGCATGGCCTACCTGTGTATACGGTTCGCTCCAGGCTTGTAAAAGCCCCCAAGGAGCGCCGCTTGATTTGGCTCGCCATACAGTGACCTCCGACTGCCAGTCTGCTGTCGTGATCACCACCAGATCTGCGTTATCAAACACTTCTGGTTTGCTGCTCATCACCACTTCGGCAAAAGTCGCATAAGCGGTACATTCTGTCGTCGGAAGATCTAACAGAATCTTGTCCCTCAACGCTAAGGCTTTCAGTCTCCCTAGGCTATCCGCTCCCAGTACGTGCCTCCCCAGATTGGCTGACACCAAAGTGTCAGGATCGATGAGGGTTAGGTGGCCGACACCGGATCGTGCCAATTGTATTGCCACCGCACTGCCTAATGAGCCAACGCCAACAAAAACGACTCGAGCATTTTCAAGATGCTGTGCAGTGCCACTTATATCGCGGGACAGAATGGACGCTCGATCAAGCACGTCCAGGGCAGTTGCTCGGACGAGCGCCGGAGGATGTGCATTTGCGATAGCTGGCCGACGGCGCGCTGTACGCAAGCCAAACTTTGCGCCCCGCTCCTGCTGTACGCCGAGCGACCGAACATTGAGGCAATATGTTGGAGCATCTGCCCCTCCTGGAAGCTCCAGAACAATCCATCGACTCGGCAACGTTCCATGCAGCTCAAACCATGCCAGCAATTGCTCGGCATCGTCTGGTTGAAGGTGTGGCGTGAGCCAGAGCAATAAATCTTCGGGATCCGGGGTGCGTATGTCCGGATAAGTCTGAAGCTTGACGTAAAAACCGGGAGTTTCGGCCGCGCGAATGACAGCGGAGCGCCCGACAACCCGTCGGTAATGCCCTTTGAGTGCAGCTACGTTCGATGCTAACCAAACCGTTTCCTGACCGGATGGCACAGCTCGGCGCGGATCGCTGAGCGCAAACAACTGCGAGGCAGTCTGAGGTCGATCCAACAGTAAGAGGTTCTGGAATGACTGACCATGCTGAAACGACCAGTAGGTAGTGATCTCATTCTGAAATTCGATATCGCGCGTTGCCTGGCTTGATCCCATCTTGGACAACGAAACGATTTGGGCCAAGCGAGCAAGGCTGTCCTCTACCACGACCTCCGGGGAGCCCATGATGGGGCGTTCCTGAAAGCCATGAAGGCAAAGCCCCGACTTGGTGGCATGCGGCCAAACCAGCCATGGAGAGGGTTCGACGTTTAGGCGCAAGAGCCCACGGGGAAAGTTGGAGGGGAAACCAATACGCAGTCGCCGCTCCTGCCCCGTGTAATCGATGGGCAAGGGGAAGTGAAAGCACGCCGCTTCGTCAGCCCGCATGGGTGCGGGCTGGAGCAATGCATCGGCAGCATCCTGACCTAGGGTGTTTCGCAGTGCGGCGATTCCGCGCTGCAATGGCGTCTTAATAGGATCAGCCAAGGCGTCCAACTGGCTTTACGCTCGACTGAGAGGTTCCGCCACCGCTGGCCCCTCCGAAGAGCGAACCCATCGAAGCAGAGTTTCGAGTAGTGCCATCTGGTCGGCCGGGCATCGTCCAATTCGCAGGGATTTCATTGTTCACTGCCGTGATGAATGCCGGTGCTATACCGAAATTCTTTTTCACTGCCTCGGCAAAGGAATCATTGGATTCAAAACTTTCCAAACCTAATGACACAGACGCACTGGCGTCCGCATGCCACTTGGCGAATGCCTGACGATAGCCTTGCCCCTCGCCCGGTCGATTCCACTTCTCTGCAAAGTTTTCGCCGTTATCGGCAGGGTTGCAGACATAGCAGTCGCTACCTCTATGCGCGATGTGCTGCGGCATTCTGCGAACGATTTCCAAAATTGCATCGAGCGGAGCCAGAGGCTTCGACTGCGATTCCTTTACGACATCCAGGTATGCGTGAGTAGCCAAAGTGGTAATGACCGCAGATATGGGGCGAGTATCAGCGCTCCTTGTGTTGATGGCCCATTCATCGCGATGCCGCTTGAGCAGCTTGATGGTCGCACGCAGGGGATCTTGATCGATGTAATCCTGATAATGCGGCAATGGATCTTGTGTCGCGGCATCGAGCATCCGCTGGTTTTTGGCAACTACCAAGCTTTCCAGAGAGATTTCCTGGGCAGAAGCAACCTGCAACCAGTTCGAGTAAGGGATAGGGCTGCTTGCTTTCCACCCTGTGACCCGATCCGGAACCTCCAGCTTACCCTCGCCGTTTGCTTCGCCATTTCCGTTGATCGCGCGGGCAGGCGTGACATCAATGTGGAAACCTGGATTTTCGTCGGCATAAACGATCCGGATGCCACGACGTAATTGCTTAACTTCTTCCTGAACGCGGGAGCCTTCCCTAAAACGCTGCTCAATCGCTTCTAGAACTTCCTTCGCACCAGCGCCTTGAGCGTGAGGGAGCCAGATAATCGCGTCCGCATCAATGGTGTCCAGATCCGCAGGCGCGCCGGGGATTGGCTTGATGGTCGTTTTCAGCCGCATCGAGCCTTGAACGAAAATATGGGCCTCAGCGAGCAGCGGGTTGTCGGAAGCCGAGAGGATTTTTTCCAGTTGGGAGTAGCGGTCATTAATTTTTTCGTACTGCGCTTCCGACAGCGAGATTTCCCGCGCGGCGCGAAGCAGAAAATATTCCCAACTGCTGCGCTTGGTCTGTTCGTTGCTCAAAAGCATTTACCTAGCCTCCTGGGCCACCGAGCCCAATTGCAGTGTTTGCGTAAACCGATCTTGGTTTTCTTTGTCCCGATCGAAGATCAGGTACGTATGTTGATGCTGCGTAGTGAGCAACGCGCCAAACTCGATGGCCAATGCCGCAGGAATAGCGGCGAAGACGTGAATAGGGTCAGGAGTCAAAGCTTCAAGCTGGCTCAGTCGTATTTGAAGTGCGTCACGAAAGGCATGAATCACCCGACGGTTTTGTACCATCGCATAGCTTGGCTCTGGGATCGACAGCTCTGCAATACGTGCACCGGGCAGAGCGTCGGTCACGTCGCGAACTGGAACTTGCGCAGAAATGGAGAGCACAAGCGCAAGTGGCCCGTCGCCGTCGGAGGGAGGTGTAAACAAAAAAGCGGGCGGCTCAGCGGACTGATCGGGCCAGCGCAAAAGATGCTCGCGGTGAAAGGAGAAGATCAAGCGTTTGGAACGGTCGCCGATACTTTGGCCCAACATCATCAAGGCCGGAATGTCGGCCAAGCCGACTACCGCCAGCGCGGGCGAGTCTCCATAGGTGCCGCCGCGACGCTTGAGTTGCTGCTCCAGCTCATACTGGACACTGTCTTTGATGTTCTGCCAATAGGTCGCGTCCCTACCTCGCGGTCCGGGTGCAGGGAAAGTGATTTTGATGCCTTGATCGAAGGCGATAAATCCCTCAGCAGACATCGCAGTCAACAGATCGCGAACGGGAATATCGGTGACAGTCTGGAAATGCTGACTCTGGACGATGAGAGGAATGGCTCTGCCACCATCGGGGGTCGTTGCGGCGAGTCGGATGCGTTCCATGTACGCTTGGTGTAAACCACTCAAATCATTTTCAGGGTAACCATCTGCGTCACGATCAATTTTGTCATGACAGCCTGGGCACAGGAGCATCAGGTTAGCGGTATCGTTGGTATGCGCCTCAGCGTCATGATCTGCGCGGCCCCGAGGCCCCTTCGGA
Organism: Pseudomonas sp. Marseille-Q5117; assembly: GCF_946901175.1. Taxonomy (NCBI): domain Bacteria; kingdom Pseudomonadati; phylum Pseudomonadota; class Gammaproteobacteria; order Pseudomonadales; family Pseudomonadaceae; genus Pseudomonas; species Pseudomonas sp. Marseille-Q5117. The sequence continues at coordinate 477,355 of NZ_CAMPPP010000003.1, forward strand.
CTGGCGGGTAGGATATGCGCCACTTCGCCCCATTTCATCGGTTTGCCGGCACGATAGTCGAACGTTAGATCTGTACCACACAGTTCACAATGACCAGCGGCCTGTATCCACACGATCCGCTTCGTCTCATCATTCGTGTTAAAGCGCCCGCTCGCGACTTTAGCGTCTTCTTGCTCTGCCATTTCGACCTACCCCCGAGAAACATCCATGAAAAAAACGATGATGGCCAGATAAAATCATCTTAAGGTCATTCACCCCAAATACAAGAAAGATCTGAGAGTGGCGGAGGCTGAATCGTCTTAAGCACCAAGGTCGTATTTGACCCCAACGGAAGGGGGAATGGCGGCGCCGTTTTATGGTAAATGCGACTTATTAAGAGCGCTGACCACAGCGTATGTACTGAAATTAGCGAGTTTATGTGAAAGAGATAAACTCGCTAATTTGCGTACACGTCTCTTCAGTGATCGCACAATTCCTGTCTTAAGCTTGTCTGCTCCGTCTTAGAATATACCGAAGAGGTGATCTCGTACCCTCGAGCCCCATAGCTAGGAAAAGCGAAGCAGCCGGTATGCGCGCCGTTTGAAAATGCATCAGTCGCTCTTTCCGGCCGTTCAGAGATGTCAGCCAATGGCTGTAAGCATGAAGCTTAGGCATTGGTCGAGTAACGATTTGAGCCGTTCCCAGCCATGGATAAGCTTAGATGATTTCGTATCTAGTACGTACATGTCGCTCGGGGAGGACTCGTCGCTAGCCGCTGGCAAGCCATGGTTCGTGTCCCTCCCACCTACGAAGTAAGCGTAATACATTCTGGATTACCAACAGGCTCCCACCTCACCGCGAATACAGCCACCCACGTATTGGCTCGGCGGACATCATTAGCTTCGCAGTTGCGTCAAAAAAGGCGTTTCGTTGGACCGATACGATCTGAGCGCAGATTGCGTGTGAATACCCGGTGCGCTGCGGATCATAAGGCTCCCATGAACGTTAAGGTAGCAAACAAGATCTGCACATCAGCTGACACGCGCTCCAAATAAAGGCAATTTTAAAAAAGCAGATTTACATTACAAAATTGTAATTTTCTGATCATGTCCACGTTATCTCCAGATTGCAACGATACAGCTCGGCGACGATGCGGGAGGCACATCCTGCTTTCTGTAAACAATAATTCCAGCCGAAGAGCTTTCTAGTTCTGCCGAACCTAAGGAGTGATGTATGAATAACAACACGAAATTTTCGATGGCCGCGTTGGCGATCGTTGTCAGTTCTGGCCCGTCCACGGTATTTGCGGAAGAAAAGGCCGAAGGATTTGTGGAAGGCAGCAGCCTTACTGTTCTCAACCGAAACTATTACTTCAATCGTGATCATCGCAACGGCCAATCGAGTGCAACGGGCAACGGTTACTCCGAGGCCTGGGCACATGCCATCATTAGTAAATTCGAGTCCGGGTTTACTCAGGGCACTGTGGGTGTCGGTGTTGACGCGTTCGCCATGATCGGATTGAAACTCGACACAGGTGACGGGCGTAATGGTGGCCGTAGTTCGTTCGATGTACTACCGGTCAATAGTGATGGGCAGGCTAGAGACGAATATACTAAAATTGGAGGTGCAGCAAAAATTCGCGCCTTTGACACGGTAGTAAAGGTCGGCGACGTATTCCCATCTAACCCAGTCGTTGCCGCTGGTGACTCCAGACTTCTACCAGAAAGTTTCACAGGCGTAACGGCGACAAACACCAGCTTTGACGGATTGACTGTTCAGGCGGGCCGCCTTCACGCTATGAGCCAGCCAACTTCCAGCAATATGCGCGACAATTTCGCGACATTTTATGCCGGACCTGTTAATTCACCGTGGGTCGGCTACTTTGGCGGTGACTACAATCTGAACAAGAATGTGATCGTTAGCCTCTACTCCAGCCGCCTTAAAGACGCCTGGAATCAATATTATGCCGGCACGGGATTAAACTATTCGCTTTCGGATGAACTCTCCGTATTCGGCGGCTTGAACTACTACAAAGCCGTCGACGAAGGCAAAAAATTGCTAGGTGAATTCAACAATAATATTTGGAGTGCTAAAGTCGGCGTGAAGTATGGCGCACACTCTGTCGCATTGTCTCACCAACGAAACAATGGTAACGACGACTTCGACTACCTCCGCCAATCGGATTCCATTTTTCTCGACAACTCAATCCAATACAGCGATTTCAACTCGCCTAAAGAGCGTTCATGGATGGTCCGATACGACTTGGATATGACGACATATGGCGTGCCAGGACTGTCGTTTATGACACGTTACGCCCGTGGCACCGATGCCGATTACTCCAACGCTAATGGAACCTACATGCGACGGGATGCAGAGGGAAATCCGCTGACCGATCAGAAACGCTGGGAACGCGATATTGAGGTGAAATATGTCGTTCAGACCGGATCTTTGAAGGACATGTCTTTCCGCCTGCGCCAAGCAAACACTCGTGCTACAGCGTTTGAATCTGACCTTGATGAAGTACGTGTGATTGTTGAGTATCCATTAGCTGTCATGTGACATCGAACGGGATGACTCGCTGTGCGAGCGTCCCGTCCTTCGAAAAGTTACAGAAATGTCATTTTTCAATCATCTTCACGTTAGGTTATGTTTTTTATACTTATCGTGAGTTGATAGAATCTTAGCTAGCGCATCTGGCTGGGGTTCTATAGATGAGTAGCTAGATTGTGAAAATCCAAACTCAATGCTGTTCAGTTGTCATATCCATTCACCTTTGGAAGCTCCTTTGCTCCTTTGGTAAGGTGAATTTTGAGACGCCCTTCGGGGCGTCTTTTTTTGCCTTTCAGAACTCGAACAAACAAAAACGCCCGACACCTTTGACTAACGAAGCGGGTCGCGCGTTTAATTGTCATATGACAGCGCAGGTATTAACCGCCTCGCCTACGGCAGTCTCCAGCTACAGTGTAAGTGATCGTGTTTAGTTGCCCTACGGAGTCTTCATAAGTCATTGCGGCCGGCACTACTGCGCAGATTTTCGCAGGCCGCACCACACTGATCACCTTTACCACATCCACCTTCATTCCATATTCATATCGCTTCGGTACCGGCGCGCTTTTTCCTTGGCTGACTGCGTACTTCTCCATAGCTTTGGTGTTGGCAGCCATCATTTTTTCGAAAGCCTTATCTCCTCCCCCCTCTGCAAACACGCTTGACGAGACAGCTAAAACTCCGAACAAAGCTAAAATGTTGATAGATTTCATATTCAGCACCTCAACTAATACAGTCAAGATAATATCAGGCTAATGATTGCGACCGGGTGGCGCTAAAATTACAAGTATGTAATCAAACCGGCAAAAAAAACCCGCCACTAGGAGCCTAGGGGCGGGCTGATTCCAAACTGCATGGCTACGCTTACTTAGCCTTCTCATTCTTTTCGTCACTTGACACCACTGAGGCATTTTTTCCTTGTTTCGCCACATACTTCTCCATTGCCAGATCTTTTGCCGCCATCATCTTCTCGAATGTTCTGTCTCCACCGCCTTCCGCCATAGCGAATGAAGAAAGGGCCAAAGCGCCCGCAACAGCAAAGATTTTAGTAAGTTTCATTCTGACACCTCATATAGATAACGCTATTAGGGTATCAATGCGAACCTATCATCACGGTGGCGCTCAGATTACATATTCGTAATCGTTCCTGGTATAAAAAACCCGCTGATGAACAACCGCAGCGGGCTCAAAACCAAAAGAACTATTGGGTTGTTATTCTCCCTTCTGCGGGTTCATCCTCATCGTGGCGGTGCACCCATTGATAGAGCGCAGGCAGTATTAACAGCGTTAATGCAGTCGAGGACAGGATGCCCCCAATCACAACGGTGGCCAGTGGTCGTTGAACCTCTGCCCCGGTGCCAGTGGCCAGAGCCATAGGTATAAAGCCGAGGGAAGCCACCAAAGCTGTCATCAATACCGGACGAAGCCGCGTGAGGGCTCCTTCATTGATAGCAGAATTTAACGAATACCCCCGCTCTCGAAGATTGCGAATGAACGCTATCATCACCAAACCGTTCAGCACCGCAACCCCCGACAAAGCAATGAAACCAACACCCGCCGAGATCGATAGCGGGATGTCACGTAGCCACAAAGCCATGACCCCTCCAGTCAACGCGAATGGAATACCGGTGAATACCAGGAGGCCGTCCTTGAGATTGTTGAACATCATGAAAAGCAGGGCAAATACAAGGAGCAGGGCCACCGGGACAACGATTTGGAGACGTTTCGCAGCCGACTGGAGTTGCTCAAATTGCCCACCCCAGTTAGTCCAATAACCAGCCGGCACCTGTACCTCTCGATCAATAGCGCTGCTGGCCTCTTGAACAAAAGAGCCTATATCCCGACCTCGCACGTTAGCGCTTACGATTACCAGACGCTTACCATTTTCGCGACTGACCTGGTTCGGCCCAAGCACCAGATCGAGAGTTGCCACTTCTGAGAGGGCAATAAAACCAATCTGTTCTGCATTGCCATTGACCAGCGCCGGTACTGGAATCAGCAACGTAGACAACCCTTCAATGTCCTTGCGCATGGCATCGGATAAACGCACAACCATATCGAAACGACGGTCTCCTTCATACATCGTACCCGCTTGGCGACCACCAACCGCTACCGCTATGGTGTCCTGTACATCACCAACATTCAGGCCATAACGCGCGGCCTTGTCACGGTCGATGTTAATGGTAAGTACTGGTAGCCCTGTGGTCTGCTCGACTTTGACCTCTGAAGCTCCTTCGACCTTCTGCATAGAGGCAGCGATTTTCGCAGCTGTGCTGTTAAGCACTACCATGTCATCACCGAAGACCTTAACGGCTACGTCACTGCGCACGCCTGATATCAGCTCGTTGAAACGCAATTGAATTGGCTGCGAAAGCTCATAGTTGCTGCCGGGCATCGCGGCCGTAGCCTTTTGAATATCCGCGACTAACTCATCCCGGGATTTGTTCGGGTCAGGCCATTGATCCTTAGGCTTAAGCATCACATAGCTGTCAGAGATATTCGGCGGCATTGGATCGGAGGCAATCTCTGCGGTACCGGTACGAGCAAAAACTCGCTCGACTTCAGGCACTTTTGCCAGCACTAGCTTTTCCAAACGCTGCTGCATTTCTACCGATTGCGTCAGACTGGTGCCCGGCACGCGTAGTGCTTGCAGGGCAAAATCCCCTTCGCTGAGGCTCGGTACAAACTCACTTCCCATTCGACTGGCGACAACCCCGCACACTGCAATGAGGCCTAGTGCCATGGCAAAGGCTACTGATCGGTGGTTCATGACCCAATCCAGCGCAGGTGCATACATCCGACGCGCGCCACGCATGATCACGTTCTCTTGTTCCTTGACCTTGCCAGTTACGAACATGGCAATCGCCGCAGGAACAAAGGTAACGGACAGCAGCATGGCGCCCAGCAGGGCAATTACGACTGTAAACGCCATGGGGTGGAACATTTTCCCTTCAACACCGGTCAGGGCAAAAATCGGGAGATACACGACCATGATGATCAACTGACCGAAAATCAATGGGCGGCGCGCTTCCTTTGCCGCTGCAAACACTTCATGCATCCGTTCGGAACGTGTGAGGATACGTCCATGGTGCTGTTGTGCATGAGCCAAGCGCCGGATCGCGTTTTCGACAATCACCACCGCTCCGTCAACAATGATGCCGAAGTCCAACGCGCCGAGACTCATCAGGTTGGCGCTGACTTTGTTGGTGAACATACCGGTGAATGTGAACAGCATGGCCAAAGGAATAACCATGGCAGTGATCAATGCGGCGCGAATGTTGCCCAAGAACAGGAACAGAATTGCGATGACCAGGATCGCACCTTCAATCAGGTTCTTTTTGACCGTGGCAATCGCCTTGTCCACGAGATTGGTACGGTCGTATACCGTGACCGCCACCACCCCCTCAGGTAGTGACCGATTGACTTGCTCCAGTTTGGCGGCAACGGCCTGAGAGACGGTTCGGCTATTTTCACCGATCAACATGAACACAGTGCCAAGCACGACTTCACGACCGTTTTCGGTAGCGGCCCCCGTGCGCAGCTCACGGCCGATATCAACTGTTGCCACATTCTTGATGCGGATCGGCGTGCCATCGACGTTGGCCATCACGATGTTGGCAATGTCGTCGGTGGTTGCCACCTGCCCGGGAGCACGAATCAGGAGTTGTTCACCACTGCGTTCAATGTATCCGGCACCGACGTTGGCATTATTCCGTTCCAGCGCCGTCACAAGATCAGTCAGAGTCAGCTTGTACGCCGCCAAGCGTTTTGGATCGGGAGCAATTTGATATTCTTTGGCGAAACCACCAATGGTGTTGATTTCGGCGACGCCGGGAACGTTGCGCAACTGAGGTTTGATAATCCAATCCTGGATCACCCTCAAGTCGGTCGGGGTGTAAGGGCTGCCGTCCTCTTTAACGGCGCCTTCTTTTGCCTCGACTGTCCAGAGGAAAATCTCACCCAGGCCGGTAGAGATCGGCCCCATGACCGCTTCCACGCCCTCGGGTAATTGCTCCTTGGCCACCTGCAGTCGCTCATTGACCAATTGCCGGGCGAAAAACAGGTCGGTGCCTTCCTTGAATATCACGGTGACTTGCGACAGACCTGAGCGTGAGAGCGAACGCGTTTGCTCAAGAGCTGGCAAGCCGGCCATGGCGGTTTCGATGGGGAAGGTGATTCGCTGTTCTGTCTCCAGTGGCGAGAAACCTGCGGCACCCGTGTTGATCTGCACCTGGACGTTTGTAATGTCGGGTACTGCGTCGATCGGAAGTTTCTGATAGCTGGCGATGCCGAGGCCAGCCATGAGAAGAACCGCGAGCAGCACGATGATGCGTTGCTCGATTGCAAATTGGATCAGGCGTTCGAACATAAGAACCTTCTCGTGGAAATGGCGGATCAGTGGGAGTGTTCAGCCGAGGCTTTACCCAGCTCTGATTTCAGAATGAAGCTGCCGGCAGCAGCGACTTGAACACCGGGCTCCAGGCCCTCTGTGATCTCAACCAGACCCGCCGCACGACTGCCTATTTCCACCGGCTGCGCCTTAAATCCGTCATCAGTTCGAACGAAAACTGTCGGTTTATCCTCGACCGTCTGGATCGCCACTTCTGGCACCGCGACTTTCGTCTGCCGGGTATCGGTATCTACCAGCACGGTAACGAACAGTCCGGGACGCCAGGCGCCTTTCGGATTGGGTAGGGTCACGCGGACCGTGGCGGTACGGGTCTGCTCGCCCAACAAACTTCCTACGTAGGCCACGGTGCCGGTGACTTCGGCACTTAACTCTGGGGCATTGACGGTGACGGACTTGCCCACCAGCACCTTGTTCAAATCCTTGGGGGAGACGCCAAAAGTTACCCACACACGCGACAAGTCCGAGAGAGTGAAGGCATTGGTGGTTTCACTGACAACCTCACCAAGGCCCAAGTGTTTCTCAACCACGACGCCATCGAACGGCGCACGCAGCTCATACCGGTTGCCGCCGCTGGCTACCGAGCTGCCACTGAGTACGCTGATTTTTTGACGGGCATTGCTGAGGGCGATTTCAGCTTCTTGCAGAGCCTGACGGGCTTGAAGGAAATCTTGTTCGGCAGAGATTTTGTCTTGCCATAACTGTCGCTCACGCTCGTAGGTGGTACGCGCCAACTCCAGACGACGTTGCGCTGCGGCTTGCTCACTACGCTGATCAGAAATTTGCTGGCTGGCGATCACGGCTAGTAGCTGGCCTTTTTTCACCGGCTGGCCAAGATTGACATGTACCGACTCGACGACGCCAGGCACTCGGGGCACGACATGGGAAGTCCGGTCGTCATCGAACCGGACTTCTCCTGGGAAGGGCAATGACAGGCTGATGCTGTGTGCCTTTGCTTCGGCCAACTGGATGCCAGCCGCGCTAATCTGCTCCTCGCTAAGTGTCAGGTGACCTTCCTCCTCTTCGCCCTCGGCATGTTCGCCTACAGCTGTTGACCCACCGGCATCCTTGTTGCCGTCGTCATCGTGGCCATGCTCCTCATGAGGCTGAGCTTCGGCGGACGGTGCAGACGTTTTACCAACCCAGAATGAGCCGATTCCCATGCCCACCGTCAGGGTCAGCGCGATCACAAAGATTTGTTTTTTATCCATGGAAACTCCCTACGCAGCTCAATCGGGCAGTCACGGATTAGCGTGACAATGCAGTGCTGAGCAGCGGTACAAAAGCGTTATATGAAATTCACTGGGAACGAGTTAATTGAGTGACATCACCGAAAACTCGCTCAATGCGCACCCAGGCGTCTGTTGCCTCTGCAATGGCCTGGATGTATTGGTTACGTGCGCTGATCAACGTGCGCTGTGCATCGAGCACATCCAGGAAGTTGAACTTGCCCATTTCGAAACCTCGGGTCGCGGTGTCGACGGCATTTTGGGCGGCAGGCAGGATGGTTTGATTGAAAGAGGTAACTTCGGTGTTCGCCGTCATCCACTGATCCAGAGCGATCTGAATTTCTGTACGCAGGCGTAACTCGCTTGAATTGCGAAGGTCGCGGGCCTGATCGGCTCGGCGGGCTGCTGCCAGTACATTGCCTTGATTACGATTGAACAACGGAATGGGCATCGACAGCCCCACAACGTTCACACGCTCGCGTTCTCGTTCATCGTATTGACTGCCCACACTTACGGTGAGATCTGGAACACGCTGAGACTTCTCCAGATCAAGAGAAGCTTCACGCTGATCAATTTGTAGTTTTGCCAATCGTAATTCGGCAGTTTCACCGATGCGGTTGAGCAGCAGTGACGGTTCCGGAACGTTGGGCATTGGCCGGTCTGACTCACCGACGGATTTAAACGAAGGCAACGGTGCGCCCATTACGCGCGCAAGCTGCTGATAGGCATTTGCTTCGTCGCGCTCAGCACGCCGCAGTTCTAGGCGCACTTCAGATAACTGTACCTCTGCTCGTGTACCTTCGATGGGGGATGATTTACCACTATTAATCCGTCCTTGAGCAACACGAACACCGCGCTCGGCAAGCACAAGGGATTGACGCGATAAGAGCAATCTCTGCTGGGCCGTCGAGGCGCTAGAAAAGGCCTGGATGACTTCTGCACGTAGAATATTGCGTTTACGCTCCAATTCAATACTAGCCGCGTCTTGGGCTCGACTGGCAACGTCTATCCTAGCTCCGCGCTTGCCGCCAAGCTCAATCGGTTGGTTGATCATTACCGTCGTAGTGCGCGAGCTCCGTCGGGTATCTTCAGCTTCCCAAGAAAGCTCGGGGTTGGGAATCAAACCCGCTTGTTTTCGATCTCCTTGGCTGATACCAATTTCCCATTGTGCTGCCGCCAAATCGGGATTGTTAGCAAAGGCCGATTCCAGTGCCTGATCCATGGTCAGCGTCTGAGAAGACGAAACTGCGGCAAAACTGGTGTCTGCCATTAAGAACATACAACTCAAGCCTACAACTAGTAAGGACTTTTGTATGTTCAAGGGTGCAGTTAACTTTCTATGCGGACGCAATTTCATAGTTCCTTCAACGCCTATTCTCTATACGTAAATGTAAAGTTTTGCACTTATCAGCAAGGTGACTGAAAAATTACAAATACGTTATCCAACGATGCAGCTATTTTTTTTGCACTAGCATAGGAGGAATGAAAGATTCGAACGTGGGGGCAGCAATATGCCGAAACAAATACCAACCTGGTATCTGCCGAACAGCACTTGTCGATTTTGGTTAACCATGTGTGGCGCTTGCCCAGTGTTCGATTCAACGGTCAAAGTGCGACACGTTGTCGCAAGGAGTCGCTGTGATGGCTCAAGACCGGGGGTTTAAGCTTGACCCTGTAGCGGCTACAGGCTTTAAGATCATTATTTAATATCTAATGCCGGATATCGGTAAGCGCAAAAAATTAAATGGTTTCGAATTATATAATTCTTCTCAGAAAATAAAACAATAACACTTCTGACCCAACTGACTTCCTATTGAAGAGGGCGAAATATCATGCGAATCCTTGTAATTGAGGACGAGCCTAAAACTGCCGAATACTTGCATCAAGGGCTGACAGAAAGTGGCTATATAGTCGACCGTGCGGTAACCGGAGCAGATGGACTTCATCTTGCACGTCAACATGTCTATGATTTGGTGATACTCGACGTTAATCTTCCAGAACTTGATGGCTGGGGTGTTCTTGAACATCTGCGCCAAAGCAGCAATACCAGGGTGATGATGTTGACGGCCCGGGGACGGCTTGCGGACAAAATTCGCGGGCTCGATCTGGGTGCTGATGACTATCTGGTTAAACCGTTTGAGTTCCCAGAGCTGCTTGCCCGAGTACGAACCCTTATGCGTCGAAGTGAACACATTCCTGTACCGCAGGTACTCAAAGTAGCCGATCTGGAGCTCGATCAAGGGCGCCACCGTGCCTTTCGTGGCGCGCAGCGTATAGATTTGACGACCAAGGAGTTCGCGCTTCTGCATCTACTGATGCGTCAGACTGGAGAGGTACTCTCACGAACCCAAATCATCTCCTTAGTGTGGGATATGAATTTTGACTGCGACACCAACGTTGTAGAGGTTTCAATCCGTAGATTGAGGGCCAAAATTGACGATCCCTTTGATAACAAATTGATCCACACCCTTCGCGGGGTTGGTTATGTATTGGAGGCACGCGAATGAAGCCGGCGAGCCTGTCAATGCGACTAGGTTTGACGGTGAGTATCTTGGGGGCCTTGTTAGTGGTGTTTCTGGCTATATTGGCCTTTTTCGCGCTTACGCATGAGCTGGATAAATTGGCGAAACATAGTCTGGAAAAGAAAATGGAGCAGGTGGAACACAGCCTCTCATTTTACGAGGATATGGCGGAGGTGAACTCGAAACCGCACTCCTTGCTGGATCAAGTCATGGGGCACGACAATCTAAATTTGTCCATTTATGACCTGACAAACCTCAGGACGCCAGTACTAAAATTCGGAACTGGTTTATCGGATCCACGAATCGAATTGAAAGCTGCTAATGCCGCCATCGACAATCTCTCATATTCTTCAAATTCCGATAGTGAGGGTCGACACTTCCTCACCGCATACAAACTCATCCGATTGAAGAATGGTAAAAATGTCGCCGTTTTGCTGTCCATGGATAGTGCGAACGATGAAGCATTGCTCAGCGCGTATCTTCGATCGACGATCATTGCTCTACCGCTTTTACTGATACTCATTGGAATTAGCGCTTGGGCTGTGGTGCAACGAGGGCTCTCTCCCCTCAGAGAATTTCGAAAGGTCGCCGCCATGATCTCGGCCCAAGATCTCAGTCATCGTCTTTCAGTGGTCAAAATGCCTCAGGAACTGAGTGAACTGGCCCATGGTATCAATTTCATGCTCCACCGACTCGACAGTGGTATTCAGCAGCTGTCGCAGTTTTCCGATGACTTGGCCCACGAATTACGTTCCCCAATCACCAATTTGATGGGGAAGGCACAAGTGACACTATCTCGGGAGCGACCTGCAGAAGAGTACAAAGCGGTGTTGGAGTCTTGCACCGAAGAGTTGGGCCGAGTCACCCGGATCGTCTCGGATATGCTCTTCCTCGCTCAAGTCAGTCATCCAGCGGCGCTCGTCCCGTTCGAGACAATTACGTTAGAAGATGAAGCATTGAAGGTCGTCGATCTGTTTTCGCTGTCGGCGGAAGAAAAGCGCATCAGCCTAAGCGTCGCCGGAAACGGCAAGACCATTGGCGACAGGCTGATGATTCAGCGAGCAATATCGAATCTGCTGTCGAACGCTATACGCCACTGCCCGGCCGGCCAATCTATTTCAATTGTTATCGAAAGCCATGCCGAACGAGTCTCGCTACTTGTAGGCAATCCAGGCGCAGGAATCGAACCTCAGCATCTGACGCACTTGTTCGACCGTTTTTATAGAGTCGACACCAGTCGCTCCCGTGCGGAAGGTGGGACTGGTCTTGGCTTGGCGATTGTCAGATCGATCATGAGTCTTCATCAGGGAACAGCGGAGGTTCAGAGCATGCCTGGTAGCATTACTGTTTTCAGGCTGAACTTTCCAAACCTCGAGGGACAAACTTCCTGGCAGCAGGCAAGACGGGTTCAGGGGTGAGTTTCAATATCAAGCTTGCATAATCCGCACTCAAATCCCCCCATACCTCTAGAAATACTCTGGTGGTGTAGGGGGCTTCCCCTTACGTGCCCTACCATTGACATGGGCTGTTCGCGACGTATCTTACTAGTGCTGCATACCTTCGCTTTCTTCGAGCCCTTCATGAAATCGCGAATCCTCTAATTGAAGCGTCGTATGGCTAATATGGAACGCTTCGCTCATAAGGTGCGTTACTTCAGCTAATATTTCCTGCTCGGTGCGGGAGAAACGTTGGACGACAAGGTGTGCACTCATGACATTCTTGCCGCTGGTCAAAGCCCAGATATGCAAATCATGAATATCTTCAACGCCTTCAACCGCCCTTATTCTTAGCTCCACTTCAGCGATATCGATGCCCTCTGGAACCCCTTGCAACAGGATATTCATGCTTTCTTTAAGCAAGATCCAAGTTCTGGGAAGGACCCATAACCCAATAGCTGCGGCAACGATCGCGTCAACCCAAATCCATCCGGTAAAGCGAATGATCAATGCGGCTCCTATCACGCCTATGGAGCCTAGCATGTCACTCCAAACCTCCAGATAAGCACCTTTGACGTTAAGACTTTCGTCACTGGCAGACATCAGCAAGCGCATTGAGACAAGGTTCACAACTAGCCCAATCACTGCCACGATCAGCATGCCTATCGATTCTATTTCTGTCGGAGTTTTAAACCGCTGGTAGGCCTCGTATAGGATGTACACCGCCACCATGAACAACAGAATCGCGTTGAAAGCAGCTGCGAGAATCTCAAATCGTGCATATCCGAATGTCCTTTTTTTATCCGCAGCGCGCTTGGCGATCTGAATAGCGACCAATGAAATAGCTAATGCAGTGGAATCGGTCAGCATATGAGCTGCGTCCGATAACAACGCCAAGCTGCCGGTAATGAAAGCCCCAATGACCTCTGAAATCATAAAACTCGTCGTTAACGCTAGAGCGATCCACAGTTTTTTCTCATGTCCTGCACGTGCTTGACCGTGACTATGACCAGCGCTCATATGTCTCTCCATGGGTGTAAGCGGATGCGACAACGACTCAGACCGCGCATGAGGATCAATCTTCATTCAGAAGAGTTTCCAGCTCTTGAGAAAGAGGCATCACCTGAAAAGAACTGACCCGGGCACGACCAGCATTCCCCGAAGGCACTCATACTTTAGAAAATAGCAGTGCAGCGATAACTCGTGTTATTTGTCCCAGGATCTCCCGAGGATCATGTGTCTTGACGCCCACGTACAGCATCAAGACGTGTGACTTTGCACGTAGCAAAGTGCGGCGTTGTGAGAGGATGTGGGTACGTTCAAGCCAATAGTAAGCGCGCCCATAATCTCGGGACAGAATCGCCACCCGAGCTTCGTCGAAGCCCTCAAGAATTGCCCTATGCAAAATCTCTTTCAGCTTGGGCTCCAACTATTTTCAGGGTAACCATCTGCGTCACGATCAATTCTGTCATGACAGCCTGGGCAGAGGAGCATCAGGTTGGCAGTATCGTTTGTGTGCGCCTCAGCATCATGATCCGCACGTCCCCGAGGCCCCTTGGGACTGGCGGGTAGGATATGCGCCACTTCGCCCCATTTCATTGGCTTGCCGGCACGATAGTCGAACGTTAGATCTGCGCCGCACAGTTCACAATGACCAGCGGTCTGTGTCCATACGATCCGCTTCGTCTCATCATTCGTATTAAAGCGCCCACTCGCAGGCTTTGCGTCTTCTTGTTCTGCCATTCCGACCTACCCCCCGAGAAACATCCATGATCGAAAACGATGACGGCAAGATAAGATCATATTAAGGTCATTTGCCTCAATTTCAAGAGAGATATCAGGGTGACGAATGCTAAGTCGGCTTTGAGCAGGGTGCTTTTTTTGGCTCATCGAAACGCAGTGATGGAAGCGGGCGTTTTTCTAGCAAGTGCTGGTGGGGAATGGCACTGACCACAGCGTATGTATCGAAATTAGCGAGTTTATGCAAAATACATAAACTCGCTAATTTCGATACATACCGCGCGTAGAACTGATGACAACGAGATGTGCAACTCAAACGAGGCTGCAAGCGCAGCCCCTTTTGCACATTTTTTCCGCGTTAGTGCCTGCCAGGCTCAGCGGATAGGCGTCGACGGCGCATGAGGTGATAGGCCGCCGGAATGACGAACAGCGACAGCAACGGCGCCGTGACCATACCGCCAATCATCGGGGCGGCAATGCGGCTCATCACCTCGCTGCCGGCACCACCTCCTAAAAGTATTGGTAACAAACCAGCGATAACCACCGCAACGGTCATGGCCTTGGGGCGAACGCGCTGCACAGCGCCTTCACGAATCGCGGCCATCAACCCGCGTTCTGTGTTGTCACCGAGCTCTTGACGCTCGGCCCAGGCATTTTTCAGGTAGAGCAGCATGATCACGCCAAATTCGGCAGAAACTCCAGCCAGGGCGATAAAGCCGACCCCGGTGGCAACCGACAGGTTGAATCCCAACAGATAGAGAAACCATGCTCCGCCCGTGAGAGCGAATGGCAGCGTGGCCATAATCAGCAAAGCCTCATCAAAGCGTGCAAATGTCAGGTAAAGCAGGACGAAGATGATCAGCAGCGTGGCGGGGACCACCAGTTTTAGTCGTGCATTTGCCCTCTCAAGAAACTCGAACTGACCTGAGTAGCTCAGGCTCATGCCGGGCTGCAACTTGACCTGCTCGCTGACGAGCCGACGTAGATCGGCGACTACCGATGCAATGTCCCGGCCACGCACGTCGATGTACACCCAGCCTGAAGGCCGTGCGTTTTCACTTTTGAGCATCGGCGGCCCGTCGTTGACCTTGATCTTCGCCACTGTGCCAAGGGTGATCTGGCTGCCTAGCGGGGTGTAGATTGGCAACTGCTCCAAAGCGCTAAGCGAATCCCGCCACTCCCGAGGGTAACGGACGTTGATTGGGAAGCGTGCAAGCCCTTCAATGGTTTCACCGACATTTTCCCCGCCGATAGCGCCGGCCACGATCGACTGCACATCGGCGATATTCAGTCCGTATCGGGCGGCGGCTTGTCGGTCGATATCCACGTCGATGTAACGTCCACCGGTTAATCGCTCGGCCAGAGCCGAACTGACACCGGCTACGCCCTTGGCCACTCGCTCGACCGCCTGAGTCGCCGAATCGATTTCCGTCAGGTTGGTGCCGGCAATCTTTACACCAATAGGACTTTTGATCCCCGTAGCCAGCATGTCTATTCGGTTGCGAATCGGTGGTATCCAGATATTCGTCAGCCCAGGAACTCGCACCACTCGGTCCAGCTCCTCCACCAGTTTTTCCGGAGTCATGCCTGGTCGCCATTGCTCCTGTGGCTTGAACTGGATGGTGGTTTCGAACATCTCCAGCGGCGCCGGGTCGGTGGCAGTTTCGGCACGTCCCGCTTTACCGAAGACATGTTCGACCTCTGGCACGGTCTTGATCAGGCGGTCGGTCTGTTGCAGCAGTTGCGCCGCTTTCTGTGCGGACAATCCGGGCAGCGCCGAAGGCATATAGAGCAGGTCGCCCTCATTCAAAGGCGGAAGAAACTCGCCCCCCAAGCGCGACATTGGCCATAGCGCACTAAAAAACACCAACGCCGCCACAAGCAGCGTGATCCTCGGTCGCCGCAGCACTGCATCCAGAGCCGGCTGGTAGATCCGGATGAGCCAGCGGCTCAGCGGGTTGTTTTTTTCATTAGGAATCCGTCCCCGAATCCAGTAGCCCATCAAAACCGGCACCAAGGTCACTGACAATCCCGCTGCTGCAGCCATGGCGTAGGTCTTGGTGAAAGCCAGCGGGCCGAACAGCCGACCCTCTTGCGCTTGCAGGGTGAACACCGGAATGAACGAAAGAGTGATGATCAACAAACAGAAGAATAGGGCTGGTCCAACTTCAGTCGCCGCTTCGGTCATTACCTGCCAATGACGTTCACCATTCAGTTCCTCACCTGGATTGGCCACGTGCCATGCCTCAACTTTCTTGTGTGCGTTTTCGATCATCACCACAGCAGCATCGACCATGGCGCCGATGGCGATGGCTATCCCACCCAGGGACATGATGTTGGCGTTGAGCCCTTGGTAGCGCATGACAATAAAGGCCATCAGTACACCGACCGGCAGGGAAATAATAGCCACCAGAGAGGAGCGCAGGTGCCAAAGAAAGATCCCGCAAACCAATGCGACAACGATGAACTCTTCGATGAGCTTGTGGCTGAGGTTTTCAACAGCGCGGTCAATCAGTTTCCCACGGTCGTAGGTGGTGACAATTTCCACTCCGGCCGGAAGGCTGCTTTTCAACTCGTCGAGTTTGGTCTTGACCGCCGCAATGGTCTCGCGAGCATTCTTACCGCTGCGCAAAATCACCACGCCGCCAACCGTCTCGCCTTCGCCGTCGAGTTCGGTGATGCCACGGCGCATCTCCGGCCCCAACTGGATCGTGGCGACATCGCCCAAGTTCACCGGCACACCGCCCGATCCCAGCTTGAGGGGGATCGCCCGAAAATCATTGAGCGTCTTCAGGTAGCCGGATGCACGCACGATGAACTCGGTCTCTGCCATCTCCAGCACCGCGCCACCCGTTTCCTGATTGGCCTTGCCGATCGCTTCGGTCACCTCGGCCTGCGTAATACCAAGACTGGCCAGTTTGAGCGGATCAAGCTGCACTTGGTACTGCTTGACCATGCCGCCCACAGTGGCCACTTCCGCCACATTGGGCAGGGTCTTGAGTTCAAACTTGAGGAACCAGTCCTGAAGTGCGCGTAGCTGCGCCAGATCATGCCCGCCAGTGCGATCCACCAGCGCGTACTGGAAGATCCATCCTACGCCTGTCGCATCTGGCCCCAACGCTGGCTTGGCGCTGGCCGGCAAGCGGCTTTGTACTTGGCTCAAGTACTCCAACACCCGCGAGCGAGCCCAGTAC
The DNA here is from genome assembly GCF_946901175.1 of Pseudomonas sp. Marseille-Q5117. NCBI lineage: Bacteria > Pseudomonadati > Pseudomonadota > Gammaproteobacteria > Pseudomonadales > Pseudomonadaceae > Pseudomonas > Pseudomonas sp. Marseille-Q5117. The sequence continues at coordinate 494,410 of NZ_CAMPPP010000003.1, forward strand.
AAGTCAGTGCCGTCTTCGAACAGCACATAGACAAAGCTGTCACCGAAAAAGGAATAACCACGCACCGTCTTGGCACCTGGTACTGAGAGCATGGTGGTGGCCAACGGATAGGTGACCTGGTTCTCGACAATCTGGGGTGCTTGTCCAGGATACGGGGTGCGGATGATCACCTGCACATCGGACAAGTCTGGTAGCGCATCAATGGGCGTGCTCTGCACCGACCAAATGCCCCACGCCGTGATAAACAGCGTCGCCAGTAGCACCAGGAATCGGTTGGTTACGGACCAACGAATCAGGGCTGCAATCATGGCTGGCCCCCTGATTTGTCCAGACGCTCAACACGCAAGCCGTCGTCGGTCTGATTCACACCTATCCGGACCTTGTCGCCCGTTTTAAGACCCTGCATCAGAGCGGGATTGGCGAGCGGGAACGTCATCGTCATGCCAGGCATGCCCAGCGTCTTAAAAGGGCCGTGAGCGAGAGTGACTTCTTTATCGTTGATCTCAACGATTTGCCCATCCGCTTCATGCAAACCGGCGGCGGCTGCACTGGTGGGTGAAGGTTCCTCTGATTTGGCAACGATGCCTTTAAGACTGGCCTCTGAGTCGAGCAGGAACTGGCCAGAGCTAACCACTTTTTGGCCCTCTTCCAACCCTTTCAATATCGCCGTCTTGCCATCGCTTTCCTGCCCAAGTTGCACCTCCACGGGACGATAGCGACCGGCGTCTTCAGCGAGCATCACCAGGGCACGTAGACCGGTGCGAATGACCGCCTCGCTCGGCACCCACAGCACACTTTGCTCCGTCGCGCGATTAAGGCTCACGCGTGCGGTCATACCCGGCCTGAGACGGCCTTGCGGGTTAGGCAATTCGACGCGCACGCGAAGGGTGCGACTATCGGGATTGGTTTCTGGAAGAATCGCGCTTACCACGCCGTTGAGCACGACGCCTGGGAACGCGGGCAAACGCGCCTCAGCCACTTGTCCCAGCTGTATCGACCCGAATTCAGTCTCCGGGACCGCCAGAGCCAGCCAGACGTTACTCAACCCATTCACGCGTGCCAGTGTTTGGCCGGCAGCCACTGTCATACCTTCGCGCACATCGAGTTCTTGCAACACCCCACTGATAGGGCTGGTGAGGGTCAGGTTCGGTTGGACTTTGCCACTGCGCTCTACTTGAGTAATCGATGCCGCCGGCATCCCGGTAAGCCGCAAACGCTGGCGAGCCGCTGCCAGCAAGCCCGCATCGCCGCTACGCTTAAGTGCGAGAAACTCCTCCTGAGCCGCAGACCACTCCGGGACAAGAATATCCGCCAAGGCGGCGTTGGCTTTGATCACATCGCCAGGAGCATGGGCATACACGCGCTCGACGAAACCCGCCGTACGGGCCTGGATGACGGCGACGTCACGCTCGTTGAAGGTCAATACACCTACAACGTCCAGACTCGAAGCAAACACACCTCGATTGACCGTAGCCAGTCGCACACCAAGATTCTGGGTCAGGCTTGGATCAATGCGAACAGTGGCGCTGTCCCCCTTGCTATCCGCGTACTGAGGGACCATCTCCATGTCCATGAAGGGCGACTTACCCGGCTTATCGAATTTCTGTTGTGGGTACATGGGGTCGTACCAATACAGAACCTTGCGATCGACTGAGGACTCCGGCTTCGGCTCCGATGCTGCATCCGGTACTGCGCTCACCCTCGGTTGAGCCAACCAGTAACCACCGGCGACTCCCAAAGCAATTGAGATGCTGACAACAAAAACCCCTTTCCATGTTCGAGAGATCATTGAGCGGACTCCCCATAGGCGAAATACAGGCGAGCGCTGGTGAGAGCACGCTGCTCTTCAACATCAATCTGCTTGAGACGGGCTTCGATAAGCTCGCGCCGAGCGGCCACGACGGAGTTCAGATCGCCTTTGCCGGCGCGATAGCTGGCCATAGTGAGCTCGACCTTTTCCTTAGCCAAAGGGAGCAGGCTGGTCTGGGCTCGATGAACGGCGCGGTTCAGGCGCTCATAGTCCGCTAAGTCATCCTCCAATTGCTGGGTGTGCTCGCGTGAAAGGACCTCACGCTCAGCCTCAAGCTGATTGAGTTCCGCATGCTTGGCTGCGATTTTTGGGTTTTGTCGCGAGTCAGGAAACAGTGGTAGATCCCATGAAAACTGCACGCTGACCATGTCGCCGAACTCTCGGCCGCGATGCTGATAGTCGACTTCCCAGCTCCAATCAGACCGCTTTTCCGCTTCGGCCTCGCGCACCTTGGCCTGCGCTTCGCGGGTCATTGGGGCAAACGCTGCCAATTCTGGGTGATGTTGAACGTTGTGAGAGTACCCAGAGGCTTCTACAGGCCATTCAGGCAAGCTGCCCACAGGTTTATCGTTTGCGGCTGGTCCAATCCAGCTCTTCAAAGCTGCTCGGGCTTGCGATCTCTGGCGAATCAGATCGTCCTGCTGCTCTTCCAGTTGTGCCGCCTCCTGTTTGGGCGTGACGGCATCAGCAGGTTGAGCGCGGCCACCGGCAATCTGCGCGCGGACGGTATCGGCCAGCAGGCGGTTTTCCCTATAGAAGTCCTGGAACAGCGCGTCTTTACGCTCAACGGAATAGCTGCTGATCCAGGCCAGCGCCGTGGCCTGACGAACCTTTAGACGTTCGACCAGACGCTCAGCGGCAGCGCGGTCAATGGCTGCATCAGCAACCTCGATTCGGGCTTTTCGTTTGGCGCTGTTCGGCATTTCCTGACTGACACCGACCATTTGCATGGTCATGAAGTCCTGATCGATGCTCCAGCGATCCGGCCCCCCAATGGGATAGTTCTGTATACCTACCAGCAACTTGGGATCGGGTAGTTCCCCGGCTGGGATGGCTGCACTAGTGGCGGCACGAATTTTTGCATCTTGTGCAGTCAGCGACGGCGCATTGGTTTCAGCCAGCTGCAAAGCATCATCGAGTGTCAACGCAGCAGCGAAACTCGGCGTGGCCAATACGCTTGCCGCCAAGATGGCCACGAGGGGCCGCCCTGTGCAATAGCACTTGGATTTCATGTTCACGATTCCTGTGATGATCCACTGCGTGCTTCATGAGAGATGCACGCAGATATCCCATACCGCCTGACGCGGAATGAGGCTCAGTGTGGTACAGGAATCAAATGCGGGGAGGTCGCCATACCCCTGATGGAGTTTGGACAGGATGGGAATCTATGGAGATGGACGCTGCGAGGGGGCTCGACAGGGTCACCGGAGGCTTGATGATGGAGACTTGCAGCATGCCGCCGGTCTTGCACTCCTGGCCCGGCTTACAGGGTTTACCGTGCTCGGTTGGGCTTTTCATGTCATGGCAGCAGTCTTGGCCCATGCCGTCCATCATCGCCATGCCCATGGTTTGCATCGGGCACGGCTCTGTCGGCGCCTGAACACCCGCCATCCCGCTGAAGGGAAGCGCCAGGCTAATCAGGAAAATCAGGCAAAGCCGTAGATAGCGTGTCATGGGCTGAAGTGTAGCCAGTAGAAATGGTGCTAACAATCACGTTCTAGGCTTCTTGGTTAGCTGCCAGAAACCTCTATTGCGCGCTCATTTCCATTTCAGGACTTAGCGTGCCTAACCATGCGACAAGACAGATGATGAGGATTGCCATCAGGAATTCGAATTTCATGCTGCGGCGCAAGGCATTGACCGCTACAGAGTATTGACCATTGCGAACCGAGCGCTCCAATAGCGGGCTTAAGTGAAAGCGGTTCAGCGTCGCTAAAACGATCATCCCGGCAAAGAGCAGGATCTTCAAAAACAGCAACTGGCCATAGGTACTGAGCATGACCTCATCAAGGTTGGGACCGACGATGAAAAGGTAATTTACTACTCCCGTAACGCTTATGATCGCAACAATCACACCGCCGGCCGACTCAAAGCCAGTCAGCACGCGGGCAAGAATACGTGCTTCCTCCTCACCCTTCAGCGATTTCAACCGCAGCAGTAGAGCGAAGGCCGCTAGAGCACCCAACCAGCCACCTGCCGCTAATAAATGGAAAATGTCGCTGAGAAAATGCCAGTAGCGGCGGCTGCCTTCGTCCATGGCACCATGCCCTGTCCAGGCTAGCGTGGCCAACGCGATTGCTCCACAGGCGGTGACGATCCAGAGGCTGGGTGTCGGATATCGTTTATTCAACGCGACGCCCAGAATTGCCCCCACCAAGGCGGCTATCCGAACCATCCAGGTCAACCCAACATCGGTGCCCATGATGACCATTTCAAAAATGTGGTGATGTAGCTCCATAAGCTCCGATACACCGCTCATTGCTTTTGCAAGCAACAACATCGCAGCAAGGGACAGAGCTACACCTGCAATAGAAGTACCGTAAAGAAGCGACTCAAAGTTCAAGACCGTGCCCGATACCCTTTCCTTTCCCCTGAGACTGTACAAGCCGAATATGGCCAGTCCAAATAACAACATCAGGTCAAAATAGAGAGCAAAGCGAACCACGATATTTAATGAGTCGCTCATGGATCATTTCACTTTGAATGAAAAGTTGCCGGTGATCGGGTGGGTGTCCGAAGACACTGCACGCCATTCAACTTTGTAGGTACCGGTGGTCAGCGGTGCAGCCGGCGTAATCACCATCGTTTTCGGATCACCACCAGCAGCGACAGCGGCCTTTACACCCATGGGGGAGTTAGGCATGCCAGGCATGTCGGTCATGATCAGCTTTGCACCGGAAAACTGAGTGGTGAGATTCTCAGAAAAATGCAGTTCGATTTTCGACGGAGCCGCCGCATCCGAGCCTTCTGCCGGAGTGGAAGAAAGAAGTTTTGGATGTGCCTGGGCCACTGCACTCAGAAGCAAACCAGCAGTGATTGCAACGGCCACGGACGTAGTTTTAAGGAATGACATGCAAGACTCCTCACAGCAAGCGCTGTTGATTCGAGGTTTTTTGGGAGGAACTAGTTTTTAATTTCTTTAAAAACCACTGTTGATTAACTCGGAGCCCCCGTCCTCTTCGCCAGGTTGAACAGGAGAAACTCGCTAGCCCTAACGTCACAGTGCGAGAACACGATGCCACACGATCACAAACTGTTCGATTACATTTCAGTCAGCTTGATCCGATGTTTGGCATCTAATCGTTGAGCGTAGCAAGGCCTGAAAAGAGACGGCGTACCGCAGGACCGGGGAGCTCAATCACTCTGAAAAATCCGCAGAGGCGTAGCTAAACGCACAACGCCAAGACGCCGTTGGTCCCAAATGTTTTGTCGCTCAGCTAACCGTCGAATCGACGGCCGGAAACTCAAGATGAAAAGCCGTTTTCCCGTCGCCTGACGTACACCAGATCTTGCCATCGTGCGCTTCGACAATTGATCGGGTAATCGACAGACCTAGCCCTGCGTTGCTTGGACTTCCTTCTCGCCGCGCTGGGTCCACGCGATAAAAACGATCAAACAGCTTTTCAAGGTGTTCGGGGGCAATGGGCTCACCATGGTTTTCCACGACAACCGTTACCGACGCATCCTTGTGCTGAATATCGACACTGATTGACGTCCCTTCATAGGTGTAGCGCAGCGCATTTGAGAGCAGATTGGAAATCGCTCGGTGGAGCATAAGAACATCACCTCGCACGCTCCCCCGTCCTGAAACCTTGAGCTCGATCCCTCGTTCATCAGCCAACAGGCGGTAGTACTCAAGCAATTTTTCCACGACAGCCACCAGGTCTATTGGCTTGCTCTCGTGCGTAATTAGACCATTGTCAGATTTCGCCAGAAAAAGCATGTCATCAATCATCCGGCTCATGCGCTTCAAGTCATCAAGATTGGAGTACAAATTGTCTTCGTAGTCCTCGATGTTTCTTTTTCTCGAAAGCACCACTTCAGTGTGGGTCATCAAGTTGCTCACGGGGGTCCGTAGTTCGTGGGCAATGTCTGCCGAAAAGTTGGATAACCGGACAAATGCATCGTCGAGCCTGGATAACATGGCGTTGAACGACAACACCATCTGTTGAAGCTCTTTCGGAACGGGTGCCAGGGGAATACGCTCCTTGAGTGATTTTGCTGACATGGAGGCAGCAACCCGTGTGACCTGGCGGATAGGCCGCATGCCACTGCTAGCTACCATCCAGCCGAGTGCAGCACTGACCAATGCGCTGATCACCAACCCTATCCAAAACCATCGTTCGAGCGTCTCGAAAAAGGACATATGCTGCGTAACGTCAAAAATCAACATGACAGTTAATGGCCTTTCTTGTCCCGTCACTACGGATTGCGCAGTCACACCACGGAACATCTGCTCTTGCTCCCGCCATTCCCAGACGGTTGTGTTTGTGGTTGTTCGAAACGCCTTCGGAACGTCGACCGGGCCGGGATCCGCAAACAGCACCTTGCCGTCGCCATCGATGATAAGCGCAGTCAAATCACGGTGTGCGCCCAGCAGCGCTTCTAACTCCGGTTTAGCCTCGCTGAATTGATCGATGTTGCTCAGCCCGGACAAGATCCGCTGGGTCGAGTGGAGTTTTTCGTACAATGCCTGCTGATCCAGCATCTTGAAATGATGCCGGCTGAGGTTATTGAAACTGAGTCCGGCGACCGTGAGCACGGCCGTTACCGCGAGCATAAACATCAGACTCATACGAGTCGTCAGGGACATCCGGTTCATCACGACTCCGAATCTGGTGCATCGAGCATGTAACCCATTCCCCTTGAGGTATGAATCAACTTGACCTCAAAATCGTCGTCTATCTTGGCCCTGAGCCGTCTCACTGCAACCTCGATAACGTTGGTATCGCTGTCGAAGTTCATATCCCAAACCTGGGAGGCGATAAGAGACTTTGGCAGCACCTCCCCTCGACGACGCAGCAGAAGCTCAAGCAACGCAAACTCTTTGGCCGTAAGGTCTATGCGTTTGCCTCCTCGGATGGCTCGACGCTTGAGCAGGTCCACTTCAAGGTCAGCCAGTTTCATAAAGGTTTGCGAAGGTGCGCTGCTACCGCGACGCAGCAACGTTCTGACTCGAGCAAGCAATTCAGAAAACGCGAAGGGTTTGATCAGATAGTCATCCGCACCGAGTTCAAGTCCCTTCACTCGGTCTTCAACGCGGTCTCTGGCGGTGAGAAAAAGCACCGGGACGTCTTTCCCGGAAGCGCGAACCTTCTGCAGGACTTCCCAGCCATCCAAACCCGGCATCATGACGTCGAGAATCAGCAGATCATAGGCTTCGCTCAAAGCGTGCTGAAGCGCCTCTTTTCCATTCGTGAAACGGTCGACATTGAACCCGGCCTCGTTGAGCCCTTGCTGCAAATAGATACCTATTTTTGGTTCGTCTTCAGCGACAAGAAGTCTCATGAGGTCGTTCTCAGATAAAGGTTAAGCGGAGTCTGCAACGAAAACTGGCAGCCAACCAGCAACTGACAGAAAAGTAATCTTGGCTTCAGGTAGATGTCAGCGAGTGCTGGCTAGGGTTCAGACATGAGTACTTCATTGGTGCTCGACCGACCTCTGAGCGATGAATCGTATGGAAGTCGGATTCCCTCATGAGGAGCTACCCCTATGAACCGCCTGAAAATGCTGTTTTTTGTAAGCTCGATACTGGTCTCGGCTTCTGTGTGGGCTGAAAGCGGCGGAGATCGAGTCATTGAGCGTATGGAAGGTTTGCGCGACAAGGCCGAAGCCACGTTGATGAAAGCTGAACAAGCCCCTGAAGGAGAGCGTCACGTCCACATGGCAGAACACATGAAGATGCTTGGGGACATCATGAGCCAGCTCCACAACGATCACCCAGATGCCTCAATGTCACCCCAAGAGCATCTAGCCTGGATGGAGAAGCACGACAAAATCGTTGATGACGTTTTGCGCCAGATGCAGCGCGAGCACAAATTGATGCTTTCAGAAAACCATCAATAAACGCCCCCTGGATAAGTACTTGTCAGCATCTTGTTGCGGCGTCAATTGGACGCCGTATCTATTTAGAAAACTGACAAAGAAGTAATGCCCAAGTCAGTTAGCCGGCAGCTGAGCATCATTAGCATAGCCAATGTTCCCACGTATTCCTGAGGTCACCATGAAAACTACGCTCGCTACTCCGTTCATCGCAGCAATGACCCTTTTTTTCGCTGCTACGGCTATGGCTAATGCTGGGCATGGACAAGACGACATAGGCCAGCCTGGTGTGGCCTCTGACGTTACCCGCACTGTAGAGGTCGAGATGGGCGACATTTTTTTCAAGCCTAAAAGCATTGACGTAAAACCTGGTGAAACAATCCGCTTTGTCCTTCGCAACGAGGGTTCGCTGCTGCATGAGTTCAACATCGGCAAAGCCGCTGCTCATGCAGCACACCAGAAAGAAATGGCAAGCATGTTCAAGAACGGAACACTAAGCCCTACCGGTACCGGGAAGATGAGCGGCATGAGCCACGGCATGGGCGGAATGAAGATGGTCGCAATGGAGCATGACGACCCTAACAGTGTCCTGATTGAGCCTGGCTCAACCCAAGAGCTGATCTGGACCTTCAACGACAGTGCAGGGCTGCAGTTTGCCTGCAACGTGCCGGGGCATTACCAATCGGGAATGGTCGGCGAGTTTGATCTGAAATAAACCGGAGTCGGCTGTTTCTGCCGGCCCGACGCAAGAGTTGGCTACGCTAAGTCAAGTAACATAGCAACGCTTACTCAGCCGGGGTCCGTGCGGAAACATCACCGCACCACTGTGGAGCCGCAAATAATCGTTGTACTGAATATGCTCATTTCTAGTAGCACCTTACAAGGGGAATAGACATGCCTACCACCTCTGGCCATCACGACCATAATCACACCCATGCTGCTTCCCGGGATGATGCTGATCTACATGACCCGGTGTGTGGAATGGCAGTCACTTCGTCGAGTAAATTTGCTGAGACTTACCAGGGACAGACGTATCGGTTCTGTAGCCTGAAATGCCAGGAGAAGTTTCGAGCGGACCCTGAGCGCTACAGTGGCCACGTGGTGCGCGACGAGTCAGGCAGCACAACGCCGGAGTCTGCGGTACAAACGGGCGCTGAATTTACGTGCCCGATGCATCCTGAAATACGGCAGACCGGACCCGGTAACTGTCCTAAATGTGGCATGGCACTAGAGCCTGTCATGCCGGCACTTGATGAAGAAGAAAATCCTGAACTCCGGGATTTCAATCGCCGCTTCTGGTGGTCGCTGCCCTTAACCGTGGTCGTAACCGTGCTCGCGATGGCGGGTCACTCGTTACAACTTCTTCATGGTTCAGCTCAAAACTGGATCGAGTTCGCTCTGGCGACACCCGTGACCTTATGGGCAGGGTGGCCTTTTTTTGTAAGGGGACTGGCCTCGGTTAAAAATCGCAGTCCCAACATGTGGACTCTGATTGGGTTGGGCACTGCCGCAGCTTATCTGTACAGCGTCATAGCAACAATCTTCCCCCAAAGTTTTCCCGCCAATTTCATGCAAGATGGACGTATCGGCGTTTACTTCGAAGCGGCAGCGGTCATCATCTCGCTCACGTTGCTTGGCCAGATCCTTGAGCTCAAAGCCCGATCACAAACTTCCGCCGCCATTAAGTCTCTTCTCGGCCTTTCGCCCAAAACTGCACGTCGGATCAATGCCGATGGCCATGAGGAAGACATTCCTCTCACCCATGTGCACCTGGGAGACCACTTACGGGTCAGACCAGGTGAGAAGGTGCCAGTTGATGGTTCAGTACTTGAGGGTGAAAGTGCGGTGGATGAGTCGATGCTCACTGGCGAGCCAGTCCCGGTAATGAAGAAAGCTGGAGATAGCCTGATCGGCGCCACGCTGAATACGCATGGAAGCTTGGTAATGGAGGCGCAGAAGGTCGGTGCCGAAACCATGCTGTCCCAGATCGTACAGATGGTCGCGAGAGCTCAGCGTTCCAAGGCTCCGATGCAACGAATGGCCGACTCGATTGCCGGCTACTTCGTGATGGGTGTTATCACGATTGCGATAATGACATTTATCGGTTGGGGGCTTTTCGGCCCTGAGCCCAGTTGGGTGTTTGGTCTAATCAACGCTGTCGCCGTGCTGATCATCGCTTGTCCCTGTGCGTTGGGACTTGCTACGCCTATGTCGATCATGGTGTCGACAGGTAAAGCAGCAAGCATGGGTGTTTTGTTCAGAGATGCCAGTGCGATTGAGAGCCTTTGCAGAATCGACACGCTGGTTGTCGACAAGACAGGCACCCTAACAGAGGGACGGCCCGTGTTTCACAGCGTGGAGGCCACTCCCACCTTCAATCCCGACGACGTCCTTCACCTGGCTGCCAGCCTTGATCAGGGCAGCGAGCATCCTTTAGCACATGCGATCGTCGATCACGCCCGAGCCGTGAACATCAAGCTCACCAAGCCGGAATCCTTTGAGTCTGATTCGGGTATCGGGGTCAGTGGCGTTGTCGATGGCAAGAAGCTTCAGCTGGGGAACACAGCGTTGATGGAAGCCGCAGGCGTGAGCACCAACTCCCTACAAGAGCGCGCTGAGGTGTTGCGACTTGACGGCATCAGTATTATCTACCTCGCAGTCGACGGCGCATTGGCAGGTTTGTTGGCCGTATCAGATCCGATCAAGCCAACCTCAAAAGAGGCCGTCACCAAGCTTAAGGCTCACAACGTGAAAATCATCATGGCTACTGGGGACGGGCTTACTACCGCTCGGGCTGTCGCCAGGGAGATGGGGATTGAAGAGGTTCACGGTGAAGTCAAACCCCAAGACAAGGAGCGCTTGGTGGCAGACCTACAGCAACACGGGCGAAAAGTGGCCATGGCAGGTGACGGTATCAACGATGCTCCGGCCCTAGCGCGAGCAGATGTGGGGATAGCCATGGGAACGGGGACTGACGTGGCGATGAATAGCGCGCAACTCACGCTGGTAAAAGGTGACCTGATGGGGATCTTACGAGCACGAGCTCTTTCGGTCGCCACAGTTAAAAACATGCGCCAGAATTTGGGCTTCGCTTTTCTCTACAACTCAATGGGTATACCTCTTGCCGCTGGTTTGCTCTATCCATTGACGGGGCACCTCCTGTCGCCAATGATCGCTGCCATAGCCATGAGCGTCAGTTCTGCATCTGTAGTTTTCAATGCATTGAGGTTGAGGAATAGTCGAATTGACTGAGCGTCGATGACGCTCACGACCTTGATCAGATAATCGTTGACCTTGCCATGGTGTCAACGTCGATGCTGTCGCTGCGGGGAAAAGACACCGCTCAGCACGAGGGTAATTTACATGGTCGTCTTAGATGTATCAGGCATTGGTTGCGGCAGCTGCGTCGGCAAAATCACAAGAGCGATCCAGGCACTGGACGGCAACTCTACGGTCTCAGTCGATCGATCAACCGGTAAGGTGAGTGTTGAAAGTAGCGAAAACGCGGAACAGCTTCGTAAAGCTGTGGAGGCGGTTGGCTTTCCTTCCAAGATCAGCCATTGAACGGAGACTCCTGCTCCTGAGTAGAGCGCCGTCTGGAGGAGAATACCTCTGAATCTAGGAGTACTTAAGCTGCTGTGTCGGTCCAAATGGGCTCGCATGCGCCTGCGCTGCTAGTCACCGCGCAGAGCTTTGAGCAAACCCTTGAATGCTCCATTCAACCGAGTAAAAGCCGCGTTGAAACGTATTGCGTTTTCTGTGTATTTGGCGACCTCGACCTGCTGATCGACAGTATTTTGGTCCAAGGCAGGCTGAGCCGGCGTGCTGTAAAACAAGTCGCGCCCGTATATAGCCACCGCCGATTCTTTCTTAAGAAAATGCTTTGCGTTTGTTGTTTTCAAAGAAAACGCAGTGGTAGCAGGTTCTTTGGTTTGGCTGGCGAGCACAGTAGAAAAATCCAAGTCTTGGGCTTTGAAGTTCGGAGTGTCAGCGTTCGCGATATTGTTACTCAAGATCTCAGCTCTTTGGCCACGATAAACTAATGCTCTTTCTGCGGAGCCTAATGCTTTCTCAAAATTAATACTCACAATTAATCACCCTCGGTGGCATTACTATCTTCTTTGATCATTGAACTCAGCTGTTGCAGCAGCGCATTCAAGTCTCCTATTAATTTTAATGGAGAGACCTAGAACATCGCCTCCGTGAGAATTAATGGAACCCAAAGCAATGATTACACTTCAATCTTATATTCAATAAAAGTCGCGCAATGCGAAAAGATGGAGACCATACGTATTAAATAGCGTGTACTTCAAGAAAAATATCCAAAACTGACACAACTGTAATATTGGCCTAAGCTTCCTGACAGGGGGTGTCTCTTATAGTCCAACTGAGTCTTTTGCTCACCCCCAAAGAGTCCAATCCATGATGTGATTCAGAGGGGATATTTTCACACATCTGAGGTAGCCCATATGAACACCATCAAAACCTTGTTCGTCGCCGCAGCGCTGACTGTTTCCACTCTGGCCATGGCTGAAGGCGGTGGTGACCGGACTTTCGCACGTATGGAAGTGGCCAGGACGAATTCGATGGAATCGTACCAGGTAGCTCAAACGCAGAGCGCTCAACCGCCTGTCGCTGAAAGCAAAGCCAAAGCGATGGACCATAAAAACTGCTGAACGATCAGGCACGCGGCCAAGCTGACAGAAATGTAATCACGAAGGTGGTTTAGATGTGGCAATTTCTGAGCTCGCTTGCAATGAAAAATTCGTCTTTTTTTCGGTAAGCGAAGCTCATCTTGCCAACTCACGGGTTGATTTGAACGGCTCCCTTTTGACTGATTGGAAATAAACGGCATGCATTCCAAAACCTCTAGACGGACATTCGTTAAAGGCCTGGCCGCCGGCGGCATCCTTGGCGGCCTTGGTCTGTGGCGCACTCCTGTATGGGCAGTGACCAGTCCAGGTCTGCCGAGCGTCCTCACCGGCAACGAATTTGATCTGTTTATTGGTGAAACGCCGGTAAACATCACTGGCTCGCCGCGCACAGCCATGACCATCAATGGCTCGTTGCCGGGGCCTTTGCTGCGTTGGCGCGAAGGAGAGACGGTCACTCTGCGCGTGAAAAACCGTCTGGAGCAAGACACCTCCATTCACTGGCACGGCATCATTTTGCCTGCCAACATGGATGGGGTACCGGGTTTGAGTTTCCACGGCATCGCGCCGGACGGCATGTACGAGTACAAGTTCAACGTGCATCAAAACGGCACGTACTGGTACCACAGCCACTCCGGGTTACAAGAGCAGGCAGGCGTTTACGGGCCAATCGTAATCGATTCGAAAGAGCCTGAGCCGTTTCAATACGATCGCGACTATGTGGTGATGCTGACTGATTGGACCGATGAGGATCCTGGTCGCGTCATGGCCAAACTCAAGAAACAATCGGACTACTACAACCACCACAAACGTACCGTGGGCGACTTCATCGACGACGTCAGCAAGCAAGGTTGGTCTGCTGCCGTCGCCGACCGAAAGATGTGGGCAGAAATGAAAATGAACCCCACTGACCTCGCAGACGTCAGTGGAGATACTTACACCTACCTCATGAATGGCCAGGCGCCCAACGGTAACTGGACCGGTATTTTCAAACCGGGTGAGAAGCTGCGCCTTCGTTTTATTAACGGCTCGGCGATGAGCTATTTCGACGTTCGAATTCCTGGCTTGAAAATGACCGTTGTGGCCGCCGATGGCCAACACGTCAAACCGGTCAGCGTCGACGAATTCCGCATCGCCGTAGCTGAAACGTATGACGTGATAGTTGACCCCGCCAGTGAAGAGGCTTACACCATCTTCGCCCAGTCTATGGACAGAACCGGGTATGCACGCGGAACCCTCGCAGTTCGCGAAGGATTAAAGGCACAAGTGCCTGCGATCGACCCTAGGCCTCTTTTGTCCATGGATGACATGGGAATGGGCGGTATGGCTGGTATGGACCATGGCAGCATGGCTGGTATGGGCAGCGGCGACATGTCCGGCATGGCTGGCATGGATCACAGCAAGATGGCGGGCATGGACCAAAGTGACATGACCGGGATGACCGGCATGGACGGCGGTGATATGACTAGCATGGCTGGTATGGATCACAGCAAGATGGCTGGTATGGACAAAGGCGACATGGCCAACATGGCTGGCATGGACCATAGCAAGATGGCGGGCATGGACAAAGGCGATATGTCCAACATGGCCGGCATGGACCACAGCAAGATGGCTGGCATGGGCGGTATGGGTGGAGAAATGCAGACTCACCCAGCCTCCGAAACCAACAACCCCTTGGTTGATATGCAAGCCATGACCCCGACGCCAAAGCTAAACGATCCAGGCATCGGTTTGCGGAACAATGGTCGTCGAGTCCTCACCTATTCAGACCTGAAAAGCACTTTCCAGGACCCTGATGGCCGCGAGCCCAATCGCACCATTGAGCTGCATCTGACCGGTCACATGGAAAAGTTTTCCTGGTCCTTCAACGGCATCAAATTTTCTGACGCTGAGCCCCTTCGTCTCAAGTATGGGGAGCGTCTTCGCATCACCTTGGTAAACGACACCATGATGACGCACCCCATTCACCTTCACGGAATGTGGAGCGACCTTGAAGATGAAAACGGCAAGTTCATGGTACGCAAGCACACAATCGACATGCCACCAGGTACCAAGCGCAGCTATCGAGTCACCGCCGATGCTTTAGGGCGCTGGGCCTATCACTGTCACCTGCTTTTCCATATGGAAATGGGCATGTTCCGTGAAGTACGGGTTGATGAGTAAAGGAGACGATCTGTGAGCACACACCTAAATCATAAATCGCTGGTCGGTTGCCTCTTTGCCTTTGGCCTGATGGGTGGATTCTCCTCCGTAGCATTGGCAGTCGAAGAAAGTGGTGATCATTCACCTGTTACTTCTGCAAATGCGACGAACAAGACTGCGACCACGTCAACCGAGGCAACGTCGAATCACGGGACGATGCCTCATACCAAGATGCGCCATGAGTCGATGGATCATGACCAAGAAAACAAAAAGGCGGATTGAGATCATGACCAGGAATTTTTTACGCCCAACGTTGATGGCATTGGCAGTTTCTACGAGTCCTGTGTTCTTTGCCGTGGCTCACGCCGCTGAAGAGATGGATCACTCCAAGATGAACCATGGCTCCGTGGGAGCGATGGACCATAGCAACATGGGGGCTATGGACCACAGCAAGATGAAAATGGATGACGGGCAAATGACCGGAATGGAAAGTATGGGTGGAGGGACTACGACCACCAGTCGAACCCCTGTCCCCGTACTTACCGACGCTGACCGTGCAGCCGCCTTTCCAGACGTCGCTGGTCATGGTGTTCACGACAAAGAAATCAACTCTTTCATGCTGCTGGATAAGTTTGAGTACCAGGATGCAGACAACGGTAGTGCGCTGGCCTGGGATGCGAAAGGATGGATCGGCGGTGACATTGATCGACTGTGGTTGCGCTCGGAAGGCGAACGTACCAATGGCGTGACGGAAAGCGCTGAATTATCCGCGCTCTGGGGGCACTCTATTGGACCGTGGTGGGACGTCGTCACCGGTGTACGACAGGATTTCAAACCAGGGTCCCCTCAAACCTGGGCCGCACTTGGCATTCAGGGCATGGCCCTCTATAACTTCGAGGCCGAAGCGACTGCCTACATCGGTGAGAACGGTCAATCGGCTGCTCGGCTGGAAGGCGATTACGACATTCTGCTGACGAATCGATTGATTTTGCAGCCGACGGCCGAGGTCAATTTTTACGGAAAGAATGACCCTCAGCGCGGCATCGGGTCCGGATTAGCCAACACCGAAGTGGGGCTCCGATTGCGTTATGAGATTGTCCGCCAATTTGCCCCTTATATCGGGGTGAGTTGGAGCCGTTCCTATGGCAATACGGCAGACTTTGCACGTGAGGAAGGTGAAGACGCCAGCGAGGCACGCTTTGTCGCCGGTATTCGGATGTGGTTCTGAGAACCGAGTATGAAAACAACGCTGAAGGCACTGATTGCTGCTGGTCTGGCCACCGTATCATCGGCTGCCGGCGTGGTGTATTTCGGCGTGATCAATGTCGGGGCGGATGATCCGCACTCCGCCCCCGTCTACGCAATACTTTCTATTGCTCGGGATCGCTCGATCGAAGTGCGCTCGCGCAACATTCAGGTCCCCGACCTGAGCCAAGAAGCCCTCATCCGTGAAGGTGCTGGCAACTACAACTCGATGTGTGTCGGTTGCCATTTGGCTCCGGGGCTTGCAGGCACCGAACTGAGTAACAGCCTTTACCCCGCACCTCCGAACCTTTCGAAGCTGGGCGTCGATGGGCACCCAGCCGCAGCTTTTTGGATCATCAAGCACGGCATCAAATCCACCGGCATGCCCGCGTGGGGCAAAAGCATGGCCGATCCCTACATATGGGGGATGGTCGCATTTCTCCAGCAACTTCCGTCACTGGATGCAGAGCAATACAAGGCTCTGATCACGAGTAGCGGTGGCCATCAACACGGTGGTGGCGAAAGCGTGATGCACAACCATGAGGGTCAGCATGGAACGACCCAGGGGCAAAGTGGCGCAGGTGCTGCCAACCAAAGGGCGGAAGTCCGCGCTCATGATGACGAGAAAAACACGGCACATGCCCATGGCCCCTCCGCAGCGCCGTCTGCAAATGAGCCTGCTGACCACGCCGATCATAAGGTTAGGGAAGCTTCAGATGATGCGGCCCCGACTCCAACCGTACAGCCCAAATCACATACACATACTGATGGGAAGGAACATACCCATGCGAAATAAATCTCTTCGTCGCAGACGGGCACTTCGTCTCGCTGCTCTCGTGGCTCTGTTCATCAGTTCAGCCAGTCACGCAGCAGAGCCATTGACGATCGATGTACATCGCGACGCTAATTGCGGGTGCTGCAAGAAATGGATCCAGCACCTTGAAGCTAGCGGCTTTACCGTCGTTGATCACGTGGAAACCAACATGAGCGCGATCAAGCGCGGTCTCGGGATTTCTCCTGAGCTCTCGTCTTGTCACACAGCAACCATCAACGGAAAGTTTGTTGAAGGTCACGTGCCCGCCGAGCAAATCATTGCGATGAGCAAACGTGATGACCTGCTCGGGATTGCCGTTCCAGGCATGCCGGCCGGCTCCCCAGGAATGGAAGTGGACGGGAAACATGACGCGTATAAGGTAATCGGCTTGTCAAAGGCAGGCACAGACCACGTCGTTGCTGAGTACCCCGAAAATTGATCTTCTAATCTTGCTCCTGCATGGTGAGGGTCATGGCCGTGCAGAGGAAATAGCTCATTTCGAACGTAAAAAAGGCGCCACTAGGGCGCCTAAACCACCTCCCAAACCAAAGGAAAAACAAGGAGGCGGGATGTATCAGGTGGTCGAGCAATTGTTTACTGTACGTTAGAAACACTTCAACTGACGGACATGATTTCATAAAATGGATAACTTCAGCCTTTCCTGAAAATTACTTCTACGTCAGCGAGCAGTAAGCTAGTTTCGGACAAAGGAGAATTATGCAGTTCTTAAATAATTTTCATTGTCTAGCTTCCATGGGGGCAGTTGTCGGCCATGACCTTATATTCCACGGTGTTAAGCTTGCCCGTAGAGTCTTCATAGGTCATGCGCGAAGGAGCAACCCCACAGGTTTTATTGGCTTGCGTGACACTGACGACCTTCTGGATATCGAGGTTCATACCATATTCATAATGAACAACTTCAGGAGGAGTCTTGCCGTTCCTTGAGGCATATTGTTCCATTGCTTGTTGGTTCTCTTGCATCATTCGACCATACACGCGGTCACCGCCTCCTTCCGCCATGGCTAATGAAGATAAGGTCAAAATCGAAGCGGCGCAAAACGCTTTCACTGCTGTCATTGCTGTCATGATTTTCTCCTAAAGCTCAATTTACTGAGTTAAAGAGTAACAAGTGAAAGCTTTCAGAAAGCTGCCGCGAAGGTTACTAATGTGAAAGGTGGACGCTACCCCGCATTTACGCTTTCAAGCCAGATGGGATTTTTGTTAACACCAAAGGTTGGCAGACGCTGACGGAACAAAGATGCCCTCAAAAGCTTATTTGAACCGGTGGTCCCTCTCAATTCCTCGATACGCCGGTAGACCTGAGCAGGGCCTCCGCGTCGACCCCGGTTCTTGCCAGGCTTTCCAGATCCCACTCAAAGAAACTGGAGAAAACCAGGAAAACCTTGCTTGATACCGCTGAGGTCAATCTTACCGTCGAGTAATTCACGGGGAGCTTCATCCTGATGAGTTCAGAGACAGTCCACACCAAAGTTCTTAGACGGAAATGCCATACTGACTCCTGATGAATCTTGATCTGTTGATAAGTCAGAGGGAACCTCTGCTTGCGTAGATACAGCTCATGAGGTAATGAACCTGGGAGCAGCGATTGCAAATTCCGAATGTTCACTCTCTTCGGATCTTTCGTAACTTTATACAGCTCATCTACGCCCGCTTCGATAAGGGCTGCATAGGCGTCGTCTCTTGAATCGACGGACTTTTCGACCTTAACTGTAGCTTTTTTAGGGGCATGGAGTTTTGCCATTAACCATGCGTTATCATTTTCTAGAATCCATTGCGTAGGTTTGTACGCCTTCTTCCAGAGGTACTCGATATTGGCATCGGTACGCAGCGCTAAAAGCAACTCGATTTTTTGGCGATATCTAGTTTTTTGGCTAAGACGCGATTCTTCGACTTTGGGCGCTCGCGGAGAAACAGCGGCACTCAGCAGGATTGACTCATTCTTCAGAGCCTCTTCAAAGCCATCTGCACTGGAAAACAAATGTAGAGCAATGATCAAATGCCGCGCGAGCGGCATATTTAGCTGACCTTTATCTGATTTGAGCCGGATCCATTGCTCATGCTTTCCGTTGTTGTAGGCTGGATCAATCTGCGCCAAAAGTTCATCGCCGTAAGCGCTTTGGATGCTGTCGAATAGTTTCGCAATACCCGCATTTTTTCCGAAAATGAATCCGCGCTTCTTGCATTGGCGGACGTAGCACGAACTCAATACCGTACTGCCTATCGGAGGAATATTGCGTTGCAAGATATCGTGTGCGAACAGAGCGACTTTCTGTTCCATCTTTGAACCCTTGTGTATTGCTGCGCTGTTTAACGGGCTCCAGCCGCATGCGCATGGCTCAGTCAGATTGGGAAGCAGCTTCAATTTACGGTAGAACGGGCGAGAGCACTCGGGGCAGGCATGGATCAATGCGTCGCCATGACGCCAACAGACGGCAACACCGGGTATCTGGTGAGATCGATGCCAGTAGGCAGAACCCCGCTCAATCAAATCTTCCTGAACGCAGGTTGGACAAAGCTTAGCCTTGCCATGGGAGGACTCTTCTCTGCGGGGCACCCGTACCACCCCGTCATAACCCAGCGGTCCTTCGTTGTTCTCCGGCCCCTGCTTAACCCCAAGAAACGGCCGGTAAGCAGGAAAAGTAGTATTGCTACTGATCAGCTCTGCGAGATTGCTCTCCGATTGCCCCGGCAGCCTGTGCGCGAGCCTCTCGATCTGCTTGGGTACGATGCCACCAATGCAAAAGGGTGTCGATGCGAACAAATCGCGGTAGGTTTCTGTCGCGGTTCTATTGCCTGACAGATAGTGATAGCGGGTGACACGAGAGTGCAGCATTTCATCCGGCATCGACACGGGAAAAAATAATAGATCAGACATCATTTACCAATTAAAGGTAGGGGTCGAAGAGAACGTGCATCCGGGGGCAGTATATATGCAACCCGTAAAATTCTGTATCCGGTCTGGATTTGGAAATGACACAGCCGCTCAACTTTGAATCGTAGTAAATTCATCTGAACCCCGCCGCGCCCGTACTCCTTGAAATACAGAACACGTATCGATAACCCGTGTAGGTCAGCCCATGGCGATTGCAAAACTATTTCGGGTGATCGCGGGTTAGTACGTTTTAGATGATGATTGTGATCATCCAGCGTATGCCGACGCTATTCTGGTGGGTGCAAATTTTCATTAACAGAGAAACAATATGTTCACGGTGAATTGATTTAGAACTTTTTTTAGATGGAGGGAATGCCCGGCTGGATTACAGCGGGGGCCGAATGCTCGCGACCCTGTAGAGCGAAGAACGTGATATAGGCTTGCCCTCCGAGAACAATTGGCGTCTAGCCCATCGCAGACGCCTATCGTGAAAGCCTTCGATTGGTTCACATACTTTTTCGAGCATTGCTGCACAGAGAGGAAGCTTGCAGAGCTGCTTTTCGAAGCGAGAAAGAACATGAAGCTCCCGACCAATCCTGGTACGCGAAATGCGGACAGGCTTGCCCGCGAGAGCATAAAGCGTGTCGGCACACTGACGGACTTCGCCGGCCAGTCTCGCATCGAGGGCAGCGAACATTTCGGTGCTATTTAGACGAGGCGTACGATGTGGGCTTGGGTTTGCAGTTGACTCCGAAAGCCACTGTCTATCGTGACGATACAGCCATGCATACCCCCTGCATGCATGTGCTTTGTAAAATCGATAATCAGCCTCGAAAGCCGCGCGTCTTGCGCATAGCTCAATGTGAAATCGTGCCTCCCTCCAAGCATCTTGCCCGCCGGGTACATTTCGGATGTGACGATAGACATACGCTGATGAAACGCCTAGAACGGCAGCGATCTTTTTGGCATCAGCTCCTTCAAGAGCATGTTCCCACACAGCGGCTGACGAACAGTCCAGGCCTTCACCAGGCATCACCGGAGAAAGGCGCGCGTGAAGCCGAATGTGAGCTTTCGGATCACATGCCACCGCCTGTTTCACAGGGCATTGACCATGCAGCAAGCTCACCATTTCAACGCCCAGAGCACCGGCCAATAAGATGTATTTGAGCGGATGGTGAGAGGTTATAGGCGTACGAAGCAGCTTCGTGACCCATGAGGCGGGTGTACCTGCACGAACATCTCCGAGTATAGAAAATTCCCATTCTCGCGGGAGTGCGGCAAAAAAATCGGCCATGTGCTGCGCCAGCATGTGCAGGTGCAAGCGATGGTTATCAGAAGCAAGGTTGAGCTGCGTTGCCCTGTGTAAAAGCGTGAAGCGCACCGCCTCCGCCGACAAAGCAGTGACTTCAGACTCGAGGACCTGAAGTGAGCGCAACGCTATTTCGTGAAGCGGTGGCATGCACCGCAACGGGGTGTCGAGAAGTACTGTGTGTGCTTGCACATTCTCATCACTGGGCAGATTGAGTTGTCGAGAGCTGCGGCTGGACCAGCGAGGATCAAGGATCCTGAGTGACGTACCGTGATGCGGACATACCAGCACGCCTGGAAGCATGTGGACCCTGTGCCAGTAAGCGACTCCCCGTTGAGCCTGATCTTGGGCGATACATTCTGGGCATAACCGCACTCGGGAGGCGAATCCAATACGGCTCGCGTTGACGCCCAGCTTTAACATCAAGCCTTTACCATCAGCGGTCATCAGCGTCCGAGCGTGTTCAACCTGGCTCACCCTCAAAAACGGCGCGTAATAGGGTAGTAATGTGTGGCGCATCAGGACCTCGGCTACCGATAGCTCGGTACCGCTGGGTAGCGCGTCGACAAAATCCCCTAAGTGACTCGGGAATGCCACATTTTGCGAAAAAGCTGCCGCCGATTTCAGTCCGGCAAATGCTGCTTGGCAATTACGAACACCGCAAAGACGGGCATAACGAGAAATCACGCTGTGCAGCGTCTCGTCGGGAAACGCGGCGGGGAAGAAATGGAGTTTAAGCTGCACTTCACCCCCCTCCTACTCACGCTTTGTGATACATCGGTGAGAACTCAAACAGGTCCTCGTTGAGCCAGCCCGCAGCGCGCAGAGCGTCGAGGGGAGCGTCATGTTCGCTAAGCGCTTTAGCCTCTGAGTTTTCCACAGCAGTAGCAATCGGCGATGGGTGATCTTTCGCAAGAATGGTTGGAGATGGGTCTGCCGGTTTCTCACGGGATACAACGCTTCGAAGCAAGGTGAGGCGATCCTCTCGTGCCAATCCATCGAAGACCATCATTTCGCTCAGTTGATCCTCAATCGGCAGCAAATCGTCAAACTGTCGCATCCGCTTCGGATCACGGCTACGCAGGGCTGAAAGGGCTGGCTTTAGAATCTGCATTTTTGAGTTGCTTACCTTCACCATGACCTCGGCAGTCAAACACTCCGAGCCACTCTGGACCGCATAACGCTGACTCAATACCAGCAGCTTGACCAGGAAATCTGTCACGCCTTGAGTGTGTTCATACAGCGTGTCAAAAATCTCGTCGGTCAGCTCGGCAGTCTGCTTGCACCACTGATAGCTCCAGAGATTTTCGACCAACAACCGCCACTCCTCATCATCCTTTTCGAATCGTTTGAATTCGAGCGTACCGGCACCACAAACTCGGCGGGCAGTCCGCATGGCTTCTGAGAACAGGCTAATTGTCGAGTTCGTGCCACTGAAAACCACCGGGATACCGATGTTGTTTACCAAGTGCAGGAAAAAATTCAGCATGCTCTCTTTACCACCGGTTTTCGCCAGGTGGAGGTTTTGCAGCTCGTCGATCAACAAGGCGCCGATGAAAAACGTGCTGGCCACCTGCTCCATCTGTTGCAGCGCATCATTGATGTTTCGATGCCTGTAGCGCTTGTGGTAGTCCTTATCTCCTAGAGCGTCACCAACCGCATAAAAAAACTGCTGGCAAAATCCAGCCAGCGATCCATCCCGAGGGCAGTCAAGCTTCAGCCATGTGATTTGGGTATGAACAAACTGCTTTCCCTCATAGCGCTCATGACGGATTGTCTGTGGATAAAGGCTCAAGATGGCGTGGAGCGCCGTCGACTTGCCAATGCCGCTCAGGCCGACGACGGTAAACGTTTCTGCAGTGGACTTGAACGCATCGTGGTAACGCTGAGCTCCCGATAAAGAATGCAAATGCCGGACGGTAGCGGGCGACATAGGGTTACGCCCGACATACCCTCGACGGATGAGCAGTGAGAACAGGGCCTCCAGTTCCAGATGTAGCAAGAACGGCTGTACGACGGTTCTCAGCCTGTCGATACAGTGAATTCGAGTGGCTCCTTCGAGCGTCAGCTCTTTCGGATCCACCGGCTGAGGAAAGTTCGAGATCAGTTCAACAGCCGCCGCCTCCGACAATATCGGAGGCAAAGCTTCGATCAGCGGGTTACCCGCGTACTCACTAATGTCCTGTCTGACGTAATTGGCAAACGTCTGTGCACCTTTCATTTTGCCTGTCCTGGCCGAATTCTTTTGAGCAAATCGATAACCTGCGCGGTGCGCTCGCCGGCATATGAATCATGCGCTTTCGGTGTCGTTTCAGATTGAAGTGAAGCTGGCTCCACCCTCACGCCTTCAGGAACAACCGCATTTTCACGCTCACGGAGACGTTCTTCTGCGCGGTTCTCGCGGATGTGTCCAGTGGCCTCTGCCTTGGTAGGCGGAGCAGGTTCCTGTTTTCGTTCTGCGAGCGCATGACTGATGATCTGGTGGACCTGATCGCTAAGCTGCACACGGCTTTCCAGCTCAGCTCGCCGGCGCGTAGGCGGTTTTTGGCGATAGGCTTCGAGCAGATCAAAAATCTCGTCCGAGCGGTAATTCGCGTAACCGGCATCCGATCGTCGAAGATCACAACGGATAAACTGCTTGGCCTCTCCTTGAATCCAAATGTGTGCCGCCGAGTTCGGATCGAACCAACACTCTATTGACCAAACGCCCCCTTTGCGAGCCTTGGCAAACCAATCTTTCTCTATGGCCATATCACACACGTAGTGCATGCCGCGAAACATCACTCCGCCCTTTTGAACGGTCGCGCGCTCACGCGGTAAAAGGTGGAGATAAACCAGCTCGTCGGGACGTTTGTTGGATTCGATCAGGTCGTTGTCGCAGGCCCAATTCCATATACCGTTGGGGGTAGGTTCTACGCCGTCATTCATCATCGCTTGAGTCAGTCGGTCAGGCTGTCGATGGTGTCGGTTATAGTGGAGCACGCAATTAATGAGGATTTGGGTGAACTCTTTGAGGTTCAGCGTGGCATCGAGCCGGTAATCTCGCTCGCCGCGCTCTTTGTCCCTCGCAGCTACCCCGCCAGGTAGCCATCTGATACCCGTCAAATCATTCAAAATGCCAAACCGACTTTCTACCATAGGCTTCCAATCAGGCCGATAAGGTGGAGCAGTGCCCATCTCAATTCCCAATCCTGAGGATAACCCCTCTGCTGCGAGTGACAGCATCTCTCCCCGGTCGGCGTAAATCTGGTGGGGCAGGTGGTGACAATTCCAATCATCTGCATTGATTTCAACGCCGTTCTGAGCGCAGAACTCGACTTTGGAGGTAAACGCGTTGAACAGCGCTTGTCTCGCCCCATTCCAACTAGGGCCCTCCAATCCTACATAGAGACCAGCAATTATTCCGGAGAAACTATCCACTACGATATAAACGACGGGCCGACCAATGAGCATCCGTCTAGAGTAGCTGTTGACCAAATAAATATCGGCAATCGTTGCGTCGATTTCGAACTGATGACAGGGTCCACGCAGCCAATCTCGAACGGTACCTGAAAGCGGACGGCAATCCTTTAACCACCTCCTCAACCCTTTACGGCCACGCTCGGTTTCAATCTCGTCGAAAAAAATCTGCCCCCAATATTGGAACTGCCTCAAGCTGGGGAGTTCTGAACCAGGCAACAAACGAAGCGCTTCTTCACTGTTTTTAGAGATGTCTCGAACAGAGTAGAATCGTCTCAACATTTCGTCATATGCGCTCGAAATGGAAGATTTCTTATCTCTTACATAAAGAGCATATCCAACACGGATGCATCGTTTATCAACTGCACTGAGCATCTTTGAAGGCGAAGTAAGAACGCCTTGAAATTTAGGCTTTCGCCCTGGTGGCCTGCTCGGATCAT
This sequence comes from Pseudomonas sp. Marseille-Q5117, assembly GCF_946901175.1. Taxonomy (NCBI): domain Bacteria; kingdom Pseudomonadati; phylum Pseudomonadota; class Gammaproteobacteria; order Pseudomonadales; family Pseudomonadaceae; genus Pseudomonas; species Pseudomonas sp. Marseille-Q5117. The sequence goes on from NZ_CAMPPP010000003.1 coordinate 519,216, forward strand.
ATTTTCTATCGGCAACACCTACTGCCGTATAATTGTTAAGCAATGAGTTGCGAACTTGACCATATAACCAATAGCGGTAAAGAAGCCGATAGATCGTTTTCCGCTGAATTCCGAGTTCTGACGCCCGTTTGCTAACAAGTCGGCCTAACTCACCTCGTACAAATATTTGTCCTGGGTATTCAGGATCTAGCAGAGGGGCGATGACGGCCCACTTTTCGTCCCGGCCTTGCTTGGCTCTCTCATCCAACTGTTCCTCAAGCACAAGCATGAACTCGGGCGTGGCAATGGCTGCTGATTTGGTGTGACCAGACGCTAACGATCGACGCAGCTCCTCCAGTCCAACAGCGTATGGCTGCCGGGGTGGGTCAGCTAGATCCATCAAAACTGCTAAGTCATGCGTTTCATCCTGGTAAAGGAGCCTGGCTATCGTAGCGATGACCGACAGATCGGTTACAGGCTCGAAAACGTCATTAACGAGAACAGTCATGACATTTTCTCCTTCAACGATACTTGGACAGGGCTCGGTGAAACTTCGAAGCCAGGAACTAGACCAGTAAGGTGGAGAGGAGTGTTAACCAAATCGATTTTCAGTATCTTGTTCCAAACCAGATGAAAGAAAATTGCTTGAGCGTCTATATAGGAAATGGACAGAAGTGATGCTATTTTTCTTAGACAGGTGGCCAAGGTCCACGAATATTCCCGGCTGTTTACAAGGCACTCGATAAAATTCGAATGCAACGGCGCTTTCATTAAATCACGAGAGAGCTTCGAGTACCTCCTGATTAGTCCAAGATTTTTAATCAAATCTCGTGTAAAAAACTCGTCTGTTACGATTTTCCAATCAACACCTTGGCTTTCCCAAAAACGCTTTTCAATTTCAAGTTTTTCAAGCGTTCTTTTACTTCCGTTGCCAATTAAATCGGAACGATACTTCACCGTCCTAGCTACCGATTTGAAGTTTCCGCTCGGGTCCTTAACAGTTAACAGGAAGTCTGTTGTCATCACATAAGGCAGTGTTGTTCTAGGGTATCTTGGATAGCGTACATCGATCGCCGACGCTATCGCTTGCGCACGCTCTGTGGGTAGTAAAGGGTATTGCTCCCGGATATCCACGACGTCTTCAGAAAATTCACACACAAGGAAGTAGGAACGCTCGAGATCTGACAGGAGGTGATGAATCCTCTCGATCTTCACACCTTGAATCTTGTGCGAACGACCTATCGACGGGACATCTTGTACCCGCAGCCAAGGCACGTAGCTTGCCCCGGCGCCTTCGCCAAATCCATTTGCAATGTGCCGTTCAATGTCCTGCTGTGATGCAAATTTACGACCTCGCAACCCACGCCTCCTCAGTCGATGCGGACCGCTTCACCTCGCGTCGAGAAAAAGTCGTAGAAGGACACGACCGCCAAAGCGGCCGCATTCAAAACATTTTCCAGACTACACCCGCTGAAAGTTGAAGCGATGATTCCAGACCAAAGGGAAAGCCTGGAAAGGAAAACCCCCGTAGATACGGGGGTTTGAGCCTTGTGTCAATCTATGTTCATGCGTGTCAAACTTTATTGTTTTGTGTCAATCTTTATTGTTGAAAACCAGGAGCGTAGATCAACGGTGGATAACTTATTCCACGGTGACCGATTTCGCCAGGTTGCGCGGCTGATCAACGTCGGTGCCTTTGAGCACAGCGACGTAATACGACAACAGTTGCAGCGGGATCGTATAAAGGATTGGCGAGAGAATGTCGTGGATGTGTGGCATCTGCACCACGTGAGTGCCTTCGCCGTTGGTCATCGCCGCCTTAACGTCTGCAAACACAATCAACTCGCCGCCACGAGCGCGGACTTCCTGCAGGTTGGATTTGAGCTTTTCCAGCAGTTCGTTGTTCGGCGCGACAGTGACCACCGGCATGTCGTTATCCACAAGTGCCAGCGGGCCGTGCTTGAGCTCGCCGGCGGGGTAGGCCTCGGCGTGGATGTAGGAGATTTCCTTGAGTTTCAAGGCACCTTCCATCGCGACCGGGAATTGCGCACCACGGCCGAGGAACAGGGTGTGGTTTTTCTCGGCGAACAGCTCGGCGATTTTTTCCACGGTGCTGTCCATCGCCAGCGCTTCGCCGAGACGGGTCGGCAGGCGACGCAGTTCTTCGACGAGTGTGGCTTCGACGCCGTTAGCCAGAGTGCCGCGCACCTGACCCAGCGACAGGGTCAGCAGCAACAGGCCGACCAGTTGTGTGGTAAAGGCTTTGGTCGAGGCCACACCGATTTCGCGACCGGCCTGGGTCAACAGGGTCAGATCGGATTCGCGCACCAGCGAGCTGATGCCGACGTTGCAGATCGCCAGGCTGGCGAGGAAGCCCAGCTCCTTGGCATTGCGCAGCGCCGCGAGGGTGTCCGCGGTTTCGCCAGACTGCGAGATGGTCACGAACAGCGTGTCCGGCTGCACCACCACTTTGCGATAACGGAATTCGCTGGCGACTTCGACCTGACACGGAATACCGGCCAGTTCTTCGAGCCAGTAACGCGCGACCATGCCGGCGTGATAACTGGTGCCGCAGGCGACAATCTGCACATTGCGCACTTTGGCAAACAGCTCGGCAGCTTGTGGACCGAAGGCCTCAACCAGCACCTGATTGTTGCCCAGGCGACCTTCGAGGGTGCGTTGTACCACCGCCGGTTGTTCGTGGATTTCCTTGAGCATGTAGTGGCGGAACTCGCCCTTGTCGGCGGCTTCGGCACCGTCGGTGTACTGCACGGTCTGGCGCTCGACAGCGTTGCCGTTTACGTCCCAGATCTGCACGCTGTCGCGACGGATTTCAGCGATATCGCCTTCTTCCAGGTACATGAAGCGATCAGTGACCTGACGCAAAGCGAGTTGGTCGGAAGCGAGGAAGTTCTCGCCCAGGCCCAGGCCGATCACCAATGGACTGCCACTGCGCGCGGCGACCAGACGATCCGGTTGCTGTGCGTTGATCACTGCCAGACCGTAGGCGCCATGCAGTTCCTTGACGGTCGCTTTGAGCGCGGCAGTCAGGTCCGGTTGTTCCTTAAGCTTGTGGGTCAGCAGGTGCGCGATGACTTCGGTGTCGGTGTCCGAGCTGAACGCATAGCCCAGCGCTTTCAGCTGTTCGCGCAGGGCTTCGTGGTTCTCGATGATGCCGTTGTGCACCACCGCAATGTCACCGGAAAAATGCGGGTGGGCATTGCGCTCGCACGGCGCGCCATGGGTAGCCCAACGGGTGTGGGCGATACCGAGACGGCCGGCCAGCGGCTGTTCGGCCAGTGCCGTTTCCAGTTCGCTGACCTTGCCCGGACGACGCATGCGTTCCAGGGTCTGGTCGTTGGTATAAATCGCCACACCGGCGCTGTCATAGCCGCGGTATTCGAGGCGCTTCAGGCCTTCGAGAAGGATGGCGGTGATATTACGTTCAGCTACAGCGCCGACAATGCCACACATGGTTATTTCTCCTGACTGACAGCCGCACAGATCAAAGTGATCCCGCGGGCCTGAAGCTGATCGCGTGCCTCGACGGGCAGGCGATCATCGGTAATGAGGGTATGGATGCTGCTCCAGGGCAGCTCCAGGTTGGGAATCTTGCGACCGATCTTGTCGGCCTCGACCATAACGATGACTTCTCGTGCAACGTCGGCCATCACCCGGCTGAGGCCGAGCAGTTCATTGAAGGTGGTGGTGCCGCGCACCAGGTCGATGCCGTCGGCGCCGATGAACAGTTGGTCGAAGTCGTAAGAGCGTAGTACTTGCTCGGCGACCTGGCCCTGAAAGGATTCCGAGTGCGGATCCCAAGTACCGCCGGTCATCAGCAGCACTGGCTCGTGTTCCAGTTCGCTCAAGGCATTGGCAACGTGCAAGGAATTGGTCATCACCACCAGGCCCGGTTGCTGGCCCAGTTCGGGAATCATCGCGGCGGTGGTGCTGCCGCTGTCGATGATGATGCGCGCGTGCTCGCGGATGCGTTTGACCGCCGCGCGGGCGATCGCCTGCTTGTACTTGGAAATACTCTGCGCTGTTTCCGCGACCAGCTCTTGCGGCATGGTGATCGCACCGCCGTAACGACGCAGCAACAGACCATGGGTTTCCAGCGCGGCGAGATCCTTGCGAATCGTAACTTCGGAAGTTTCAAAGCGCTTGGCCAGCTCATCGACACTGACTTCGCCCTGCTCGTTGAGCAAGGCGAGGATGTTATGACGACGCTGGGGTGTATTGCGCTTGGACATGGCGGCTTAAGTTTCGATTCGAAAGATAACGTAAGCAATGAAACTCTATCGAAAGGTTGCCGTCAAGACGCGGGGAGAAAAATTCAGAAAGATTGAAATGACTGTGGGAACGAGCCCGCTCGCAAAAGGAAGTCTCAGCCACTGAAGACGTGACTGACAAACCGCATTCGCGAACAGGCTCGCTCCCACAGGAGGTTGTGGATAAATCAGGATTTTTTGATTTTTTCCGGCCGCTTCCAGCCGTCAATGTTCTTCTGACGAGCTCGGCCAACTGCCAGCTGAGCGTTATCCACATTTTGCGTGATGGTCGAGCCGGCCGCAGTCGTCGCACCGTTGGAGATATCCACAGGCGCGACTAGCGAGTTGTTGGAACCGATGAACACATCAGCGCCCAATACGGTTTTCCATTTGTTGGCGCCATCGTAGTTACAGGTGATGGTGCCGGCGCCGATGTTGGTGCGTGCGCCGATTTCGGCATCGCCCAGATAGGTCAGGTGGCCAGCCTTGGCACCCTCGCCCATATGGGCGTTTTTGAGCTCGACGAAGTTACCCACATGAGCGCGCGCTTCGAGCACAGTGCCCGGGCGCAAACGCGCGAAGGGACCGGCGTCGCTGCCTTCACCGAGAATGGCGCCTTCGATATGACTGTTGGCCTTGATCACCACGCCTTTGCCCAGGGTGCTGTTCTTGATCACGCAGTTCGGACCGATCTCTACGTCGTCTTCAATGATGACCTTGCCTTCGAGGATCACGTTGATATCGATCAGCACATCGCGGCCGACGCTGACTTCGCCGCGTACGTCGAAGCGGGCCGGGTCACGCAGAGTCACGCCCTCAGCCATCAAGCGGCGGCCGGCGCGCAACTGGTAATGACGCTCCAGTTCAGAGAGCTGCTTGCGATCGTTGGCGCCCTGCACTTCCATCGGGTCGTGCGGTTGTTCGGTAGCCACGATCAAACCATCGCTGACCGCCATTTCGATTACGTCGGTGAGGTAGTACTCGCCCTGCGCATTGTTGTTCGACAGGCGACTCATCCAGTCAGCCAGGCGATCGGCCGGCACAGCGAGGATGCCGGTGTTGCCCTCAGTGATCGCACGTTGCGCTTCGCTGGCGTCTTTGTGCTCGACGATAGCCGCGACCTTGCCGTCAGCATCACGCACGATGCGGCCGTAACCGGTCGGGTCGTCCAGCTCAACAGTGAGCAAACCCATCTGGCCCGGCACGACATGCTTGAGCAGACGTTGCAGGGTTTCGACTTCAATCAGCGGCACATCGCCGTAAAGAATCAGCACAGTGTCGGCATCAATGAACGGCACCGCCTGGGCGGTGGCATGGCCAGTGCCCAGCTGCTTGTCCTGCAACACGAAATTCAGGTCATCAGCTGCCAGACGCTCACGCACCACATCGGCACCGTGACCGATCACCACGTGAATGCGCTGTGGATCAAGTTGCCGAGCGCTGTGGATAACATGGCCGAGCATGGAGTTGCCGGCAATCGGGTGCAGCACCTTGGGCAGCGCCGAGCGCATACGAGTGCCTTGACCGGCCGCGAGGATAACGATTTCGAGAGACATGACTGGCTACCAATCCTGGGTGGTCAGCAACTGCGACCGGTTTGTGGGAATTCGGAAAAGAAAAAAGGGTAGCCGAGGCTACCCTTTTTTATCAATCGCACAATAAGCGGCTGACGGATTAACCGCCAAACTTCTTGCGGATCTGCTGGACGGTGCGCAGCTGGGCTGCAGCCTCGGCCAGACGTGTGGCAGCGGCGCCGTAATCGAAGTCCGCGCCTTTTTCGTTCAGGGCATTCTCGGCAGCCTTGAGAGCTGCCTGAGCCTGAGCTTCATCCAGGTCGGCGGCACGTTGCACGGTATCGGCAAGTACCTTGACCATGTTCGGCTGAACCTCGAGGAAACCACCGGAGATGTAGAACACCTCGGCTTCCCCGCCTTGCTTGATCAGGCGGATCGGACCCGGCTTGAGATTAGTGATCAGCGGCGCGTGACCCAGAGCGATACCAAGATCACCCAGTGCACCGTGCGCAATCACCATCTCGACCAGGCCGGAAAAGATTTCCCCTTCCGCGCTGACGATATCGCAATGGACTGTCATAGCCATCTGATTGCCTCAACCTAAATTAGCGCCCGTTGCCGGGCGCCGGGATTACAGTTTCTTGGCTTTCTCGATCGCTTCTTCGATGCCGCCAACCATGTAGAACGCTTGTTCTGGCAGGTGGTCGTAGTCACCGTTGAGGATGCCTTTGAAGCCAGCAATGGTGTCTTTCAGGGAAACGTATTTACCCGAAGCACCGGTGAAGACTTCAGCCACGAAGAACGGCTGCGACAAGAAGCGCTGGATCTTACGAGCACGGTTAACCAACTGTTTGTCGGCTTCCGACAGCTCGTCCATACCCAGGATCGCGATGATGTCTTTCAGCTCTTTGTAACGCTGCAGAACATACTGAACGCCGCGAGCGGTGTCGTAGTGGTCCTGGCCGATCACGTTCGGGTCCAGCTGGCGCGAAGTCGAATCCAGTGGATCTACCGCTGGGTAGATACCCAGGGAAGCGATGTCACGGGACAGAACGACGGTGGCGTCCAAGTGGGCGAAGGTGGTCGCTGGCGACGGGTCGGTCAAGTCGTCCGCCGGTACGTATACCGCCTGGATCGAGGTGATCGAACCTTCCTTGGTCGAAGTGATACGTTCCTGCAGAACGCCCATCTCTTCAGCCAGGGTCGGCTGGTAACCTACTGCCGAAGGCATACGGCCCAGCAGTGCGGATACTTCAGTACCGGCCAGGGTGTAACGATAGATGTTGTCGACGAACAGCAGAACGTCGTTACCTTCGTCACGGAACTTCTCGGCCATGGTCAGGCCGGTCAGTGCTACGCGCAGACGGTTTCCCGGCGGCTCGTTCATCTGACCGTAAACCAGTGCCACTTTGTCCAGAACGTTGGAATCCTTCATCTCGTGGTAGAAGTCGTTACCCTCACGAGTACGCTCACCCACACCGGCGAACACGGAATAACCGCTGTGCTCGATGGCGATGTTACGGATCAGTTCCATCATGTTTACGGTTTTGCCTACACCGGCACCACCGAACAGACCGACTTTACCGCCCTTGGCGAACGGGCAGACCAGGTCGATAACCTTGATGCCGGTTTCCAGCAGGTCGTTGCCGCCTGCTTGCTCGGCGAACGAAGGTGCTGGGCGGTGAATGCCCCAGCGCTCTTCGGTGTCGATCGGGCCAGCTTCGTCGATCGGGTTACCGAGGACGTCCATGATCCGGCCCAGGGTCGCTTTACCGACCGGTACGGAGATGGCTGCGCCAGAGTCGGTGACTTCCAGACCGCGCTTCAAGCCCTCGGTGGAACCCATCGCAATGGTACGCACCACGCCGTCGCCCAGCTGCTGCTGAACTTCCAGGGTGGTTGCGGCCGCGCTTTGTACAGTCAGCGCGTTGTAGATGCTCGGTACGCTGTCGCGTGGAAATTCCACGTCGATAACGGCGCCGATGATTTGAACGATACGTCCGCTACTCATAGCTGGATCCTCTGAATATTTGAACCGTTAAACCGCGGCAGCGCCGCCGACGATTTCCGAGATCTCTTGGGTGATCGCAGCCTGACGCGCCTTGTTGTAGATCAGCTGCAAATCGCTGATCAAATCACCGGCGTTGTCGGTAGCGTTCTTCATCGCGATCATCCGCGCAGCCTGTTCAGCCGCGTTGTTCTCGACCACCGCCTGGTAGACCTGCGACTCGACGTAACGGACCATCAAGCCGTCAAGCAGCTCTTTGGCGTCCGGTTCGTAGAGATAGTCCCAGTGGTGCTTGAGATCCTGATCCGGGGTTGCCACCAGTGGAATCAACTGCTCCACGGTAGGCTGTTGCGTCATGGTGTTGATGAACTTGTTGGACACCACGGACAGGCGGTCGATACGGCCGTCCAGGTAGGCATCCAGCATCACCTTGACGCTGCCGATCAGATCATTGATCGACGGCTCTTCTCCCAGGTGGCTGATAGCTGCAACGACGTTACCGCCGAAGTTGCGGAAAAAGGCCGCACCCTTGCTACCGACTACACACAGATCAATCTCGACGCCGTTTTCGCGGTTTACCGCCATGTCCTTGACCAGGGCCTTGAACAGGTTGGTGTTCAAGCCGCCGCACAGACCACGGTCACTGCTCACGACGACATAACCGACGCGCTTGATTTCGCGGTCGATCATGAACGGGTGGCGGTATTCCGGGTTGGCGTTGGCCAGATGCCCAATTACCTGGCGGATACGCTCCGCATAAGGACGGCTAGCAGCCATGCGCATTTGTGCCTTGCGCATTTTGCTGACCGCCACTTTTTCCATGGCGCTGGTAATCTTTTGCGTGCTTTTGATGCTCGCAATCTTACTGCGAATCTCTTTTGCGCCTGCCATGTAACACCTATCAGGTTAGCAAGCGGGAGCCTCGCGGCTCCCGCTGCGGCTTACCAGGTTTGGGTGGCCTTGAACTTCTCGATACCGGCTTTCATGCCAGCGTCGATTTCGTCATTGAAGTCACCTTTAACGTTGATCTTGGCCATCAAATCGGCGTGATCGCGGTTGAAGAAAGCGATCAGCGCTTGTTCGAAGCTGCCGACCTTGGCGATTTCAATGTCAGTCAGGAACCCACGCTCAGCGGCATACAGCGACAGCGCCATGTCAGCGATCGACATTGGTGCGTATTGCTTCTGCTTCATCAGCTCGGTAACGCGCTGACCATGCTCAAGTTGCTTGCGGGTCGCTTCGTCCAGGTCAGAAGCGAACTGGGCGAATGCCGCCAGTTCACGGTACTGAGCCAGAGCGGTACGGATACCACCGGAGAGCTTCTTGATGATCTTGGTCTGAGCGGCACCACCCACACGGGATACCGAAACACCGGCGTTCACTGCAGGGCGGATGCCCGAGTTGAACATGGCAGATTCCAGGAAGATCTGACCGTCGGTGATGGAAATCACGTTGGTCGGAACGAACGCGGAAACGTCGCCAGCCTGGGTTTCGATGATCGGCAGTGCGGTCAGGGAACCGGTTTTGCCGGTCACTGCGCCGTTGGTGAACTTCTCTACGTATTCTTCCGAAACGCGGGATGCGCGCTCCAGCAGACGGGAGTGGAGATAGAACACGTCGCCTGGGTAAGCTTCACGGCCTGGTGGACGGCGCAGCAGCAGGGAAATCTGGCGGTAAGCCACTGCCTGCTTGGACAGATCGTCATAAACGATCAGCGCGTCTTCACCGCGGTCGCGGAAGAATTCACCCATGGTGCAACCGGAGTACGGTGCCAGGAATTGCAGCGCAGGAGATTCCGAAGCACTGGCAGCCACGATGATCGTGTTGGCCAGGGCGCCGTTCTCTTCCAGCTTGCGAACCACGTTGGCGATGGTCGATTGCTTCTGACCGATTGCAACGTAGACGCAGAAAATGCCGCTGTCTTTCTGGTTGATGATCGCGTCGATCGCCAGAGCGGTTTTACCGATCTGACGGTCACCGATGATCAGCTCACGCTGGCCACGGCCGACAGGGATCATGGCATCGACAGCCTTGTAGCCAGTCTGTACAGGCTGGTCTACCGACTTACGCCAGATCACGCCTGGAGCAACTTTCTCGACCGCGTCGGTCTCGGTGTTGCCCAGTGGACCTTTGCCGTCAACAGGGTTACCCAGAGCATCGACTACGCGGCCCAGCAATTCCTTACCAACAGGAACTTCGAGGATGCGGCCGGTGCACTTGGCGCTCATGCCTTCAGCCAGCGACTGGTAGGAGCCCAATACCACGGCACCTACGGAGTCCTGCTCCAGGTTGAGGGCCATACCGTAGACGCCGCCCGGAAACTCGATCATCTCGCCGTACATGACGTCGGCCAGACCGTGAATCCGCACGATGCCGTCAGATACGCTGACGACAGTGCCTTCGTTACGGGCTTGGGAGGTCACATCGAGCTTGTCGATGCGGCCCTTGATAATTTCACTTATTTCGGAAGGATTGAGTTGCTGCATTGCTCTGCTGCCCCTTCAAACTCAAGATTTCAATGCTTCGGCAAGTTTCGCGATTTTGCCGCGAATCGAGCCATCGATAACCAGGTCGCCGGCGCGGATCACGACACCACCAATCAAGGCAGCGTCCTCCGCAACTTGCAGGCGCACTTCCCGGTTGAGTCGTGCACTGAGAACCTTGGCGAGTTTGTCTTGCTGTTCTTGGTTCAATGCAAATGCACTGGTTACTTCAACGTCTACCGATTTCTCTTGTTCGGCCTTGTACAGGTCGAACAGAGCGGCGATCTCCGGCAGAAGCAGGAGACGGTCGTTCTCGGCAACGACGTTGATGAAATTGCGTGCCTTTTCATCAAACTTGTCGCCGCACACGTCAATGAACGTGGCGGCCTTTTCTGCGCTCGTCAGTCGCGGGGCCTTGAGCACGCGCTGCAGGGTGTCGTCTTGCGACACCGCTGCTGCCAGGCCGAGCATGGCTGACCAATTGGCCAGTTGCTGGTGGGCCTGAGCGTGCTCGAAGGCCGCCTTAGCGTAAGGTCGGGCCAACGTGGTCAGTTCTGCCATGATCGCCCTCGCTTAGATTTCAGCAGCCAGTTGGTTAACCAGCTCTGCGTGCGCGTTTTGATCGATTGTGGCACCCAGGATCTTCTCGGCGCCGCCAACAGCCAGCAAGCCCACTTGGGCACGCAGCTTGTCTTTGACGCTGTTCAGTTCCTGTTCGATCTCGGCTTGAGCCTGAACCTTCACACGGTCAGCGTCGATACGGGCTTTTTCAACAGCCTCTTCGACGATCTGGTTACCGCGTTTCTTGGCTTGCTCGATGATTTCAGCTGCCTGAGCTTTCGCTTCGCGCAGTTGCTGACCCGCTTTCTCTTGGGCCAACTCCAGGTCGCGAGCTGCACGGCTGGCAGCGTCCAGACCATCAGCGATCTTCTTTTGACGTTCGTGCAGAGCAGCGATGACCGGAGGCCATACATACTTCATGCAGAACAGTACAAAAATCAGGAACGCAACGGACTGGCCAATCAGGGTCGCATTAATGTTCACGCCAACACCTCGCAGTTACGTTGTCCATCACACCAAATTACCCGGAAGATCCGAGTAATCAGCCAGCGATCTGACCAACGAACGGGTTCGCAAAGGTGAAGAACAGAGCGATACCAACACCGATCATGGTTACGGCGTCGAGCAGACCGGCAACGATGAACATTTTTACTTGCAGCATTGGAACCATTTCTGGCTGACGCGCTGCGCCTTCCAGGAACTTGCCGCCCAGCAGGCCGAAACCAATTGCGGTACCCAGTGCGCCCAGGCCGATCAACAGTGCAACAGCGATAGCGGTTAGACCAACTACAGTTTCCATCTTTCCTCCCGACTTTTACGTCGTATGGTTTAGGTTTTTTAGATTAAAGCGGTAAAACAAATCGTTTCAGCTGCCCCGCAAGGAGCTCCCTCCCGTTTGACCGGGAGGAACATCAGACTAGTCGAGACTGGTCTTAATGGTTTTCTTCGTGCGCCATCGACAGGTAGACGATGGTCAGCATCATGAAGATGAACGCCTGCAGGGTGATGATCAGGATGTGGAATACAGCCCACGCCCACTGCAGAACAACGCCCAGGCCGCTGAGCCAGAGCAGGCCGCTGCCGAACATCACAGCGATCAGAATGAACACCAGCTCGCCGGCATACATGTTGCCGAACAGACGCAGAGCCAGAGAGATCGGCTTGGCGATCAGGGTGACGAATTCCAGCAGGAAGTTCACCGGGATCAGCAGGGCCTGAACGAAGATGTTCTTGCTGCCGAACGGGTGCAGGGTCAGTTCGCCGATGAAGCCGCCGATGCCCTTGACCTTGATGCTGTAGAAAATGATCAGTGCGAACACCGAGAACGCCATGCCCAGAGTCGCGTTCGGGTCGGTGGTCGACACGGCGCGGAACGGGATATGTGCATCGCCGGAGATCAGGATGGCCAGCTGAGGAATCCAGTCGACCGGTACCAGGTCGACGGCGTTCATCAGGAACACCCAGACGAAGATGGTCAGTGCCAGCGGTGCAATCACCGGGCTACGGCCATGGAAGCTGTCTTTCACGCTGCCATCGACGAATTCGACCAATACTTCAACGAAGTTCTGCAAGGCACCCGGCTGACCCGAAGTCGCTTTCTTCGCCGCCATGCGGAAAAGAAGAACGAAGATCAGACCCAGCGCGACCGACCAGCCGAGGGTATCGACGTGGAAAGCCCAGAAGCCCATTTCCTTGGCCTCTGCTGCGGTGTGGGCAAAACCCCAGCCGCCGTTGGGTAGCTGACCGAAAGTCAGGTTCTGCAAGTGGTGCTGGATATAGCCCGAAGCGGTTGTCTCTGCCATGGTTGCCTCAAACGCCCTAAGGTCTCGAAAGTCTTGTTCTCATCAGCAGGGGAGCGAACCAGCTGACCGACTGCGTCAGCACGAACACGCCGAATACTGCGATCGGCGCCAGTGGCTTCACACCTGCGAACGCCAGTGCAAACAGCACTGCCGTCAAAATAAGTTTGCCTGCCTCGCCGGCATAAAAAGACCGGACGATGGACTGGGCTGCTCGGGCGCCGGAAAACCGAAATGCCCTGTGAGCGAAATAAACATTGGGCAGCAAGGCTATCAGGCCTCCGCAAAGTCCCGAGTATCCGGCAACGACTCCATGCCATTGCCAGAGCGCCAAAGCGGCAATGAGCAGAATGACAAATTGAGCCATCAACACCGGAAAAACCGCCAGGCGATGGAAAGGCAAGCGGTTTGGCGTGCGGGTTTCCATCACAGTTGCTCTCCAATGGTCGGCTGCCGAAATTCAATAACTTGGCATAATTTGTGCCGACAAAATGCGCGCAGAGTATAGGGGCGGTTCTGCCCCTATTCAACTGTCAGGTAGTGATTTCCGACTGCGCGCTACATGAGGAAATGTTTCAGCGGATGTGTGCGAGCACACCTTGAAGCTCGTCGAGCGAGTTATAACCAATCACCAATTGGCCTTTGCCCTTCTTGCCATGGCGAATCTGCACCGCAGAGCCTAGGCGCTCGGCCAGACGCTGCTCGAGGCGAGCGATGTCCGGGTCGGGTTTTGCAGCTTCCACAGGCTCCGGTTTGCCACTCAACCACTGGCGAACCAGTGCCTCGGTTTGGCGCACAGTCAGCCCTCGTGCGACAACATGTCGCGCCCCTTCGACCTGCTGATTGTCCGGCAGACCGAGCAAGGCACGCGCGTGACCCATTTCCAGGTCACCGTGCGACAACATGGTCTTGATCACTTCGGGCAGTGCAATAAGTCGCAACAGGTTAGCCACAGTCACCCGCGACTTACCCACAGCCTCGGCAACCTGCTGCTGAGTAAGCTGGAATTCCTGCTGCAAGCGCTGCAAGGCGACGGCTTCTTCAATCGGATTGAGGTCTTCGCGCTGGATATTCTCGATCAGCGCAATCGCAATGGCGGTTTCATCCGGCACATCGCGAACCATCGCCGGGATGGTTTCCTGCCCGGCCTGCTGACTGGCGCGCCAGCGGCGTTCACCGGCAATGATCTCAAAACGACCGCCGCCAATCGGGCGTACCACGATCGGCTGCATCACGCCCTGAGCCTTGATCGACTGCGCCAGCTCTTCCAGGGCCTGCGGGTCCATGTCGCGGCGCGGCTGATATTTGCCGCGCTGCAGCAGGTCCAGCGGCAGGTGTTGCAGTTCGCGGGTGTCGGCCTGCGCGGCTTGTTCTTCCAGCGCGCTGACCGTCGGACCACTCAGCAGTGCATCCAGTCCACGTCCGAGACCTCGTTTCTTGACGGCCATGGGGATTCCTTAAGTTGGCTGAGCAGCAGCAATGCGTGAATTTTTGCGCTGACGACGAACCATCTCGCCCGCCAGAGCCAGATAGGCCAGGGCGCCACGCGATTGCTTGTCGTAAGCCAGCGCCGGCATGCCGTAGCTCGGTGCTTCGGCCAGGCGGATGTTGCGCGGGATCACCGTGTCGTACAGCTGATCGCCGAAGTGTTCCTTGAGCTGCGCCGAAACATCGTTCATCAGGCTCAGGCGCGGGTCGTACATGGTCCGCAGCAGGCCTTCGACTTTCAGGTTCGGATTGAGCAGTTCAGCGATGCGCTTGATGTTATCCACAAGGTCGCTCAAACCTTCCAGCGCAAAGTATTCGCATTGCATAGGGATAATCACCCCGTCAGCGGCGACCAGTGCGTTGAGTGTGAGCATCGACAGCGACGGTGGGCAGTCGATCAGAATGTAATCGTAGTTGTCCCGGATCGGCGCCAGCGCGCTGCGCAGACGGCTTTCCTTCATCTGCATTTCCAGCAGCACCACTTCGGCCGCGGTCAGATCGCGGTTGGCCGGCAGCAGTTGATAACCGCCGTGCTCGGAGAAGTGCATGGCCTGGCCGAGGTCGCATTCACCGATCAGCAGATCGTAGACCGAGTTTTCCAGACCATGTTTATCCACACCGCTACCCATGGTGGCGTTGCCCTGTGGATCGAGATCGATCAACAGCACCCGGCGCTTGGTCGCGACCAGGGATGCTGCGAGGTTGATGCAGGTGGTGGTTTTGCCCACACCACCCTTCTGGTTCGCTATCGCGAATACCTTAGCCATTCTTGCTTGTGTTCCCAATCATGCCGTGCGGCGCAGTATCAGCAGATGGCGTTGGCCTTGGCAACCGGGGACGGCCAGGGCGTGTTCGCTATCGAGTTTGAAATCTGCCGGCAATGCTACCAGCTCATCGGCCGGATGAACGCCCTTCATTGCCAGCCAGCGTGTATCGGCATCGCCCAAGTGGCGAGTCCAGTTGGTGAAGTTTTCCATGCTGCTGAATGCCCGGGAAATGATCCCGTTGAATGGCTGCGCAGGCTGGAAGGCTTCGACGCGACTGTGGATAACTTGCAGGTTATCCAGCTTCAGCTCCAGTTTGACCTGAGTCAGGAAGCGGGTTTTCTTGCCGTTGCTGTCCAGACAGGTCACCTGCGAGTCCGGATACAGGATCGCCAGCGGGATACCAGGCATGCCACCGCCACTGCCGACATCGAGCCAGCGACCGTTTTCGATAAACGACATCACGCTGAGACTATCGAGCAAGTGCCGCGAAACCATTTCGTCTGGATCTCGCACGGCGGTCAGGTTGTAGGCCTGGTTCCATTTGATCAACAGGGCCAGATAACCCAGCAGCAATTCGTGCTGGGTTTCTGTGAGATTGACACCGAGCTCGCGGGCTCCTGTGGATAACTCTTCGGCATGTTGCGAAGTGACCTTGGCACTCAAGCGCTTTGCTCCAACTGACGGCCCGCGCCGCGTTTTTTCAAATGAATCATCAACAGCGAAATCGCTGCCGGGGTCACGCCCGGGATCCGCGAAGCCTGGCCCAGCGTTTCGGGACGTGTGGCGCCGAGCTTGCTCTGGATCTCCTTGGATAGACCGGAGATGTTGGTGTAATCGATATCCACAGGCAATTTCGTGTCTTCGCTGGCGCGCAGACGGGCGATTTCGTCCTGTTGGCGGTCGATGTAACCGGCGTATTTGGTCTTGATCTCGACCTGCTCGGCGACCTGTAGATCTTCGGCGCCCTTCCCGGTCACTTCGACCAGACCGACGTAGTCGATTTCCGGACGGCTCAACAGGTTGAGCAAATTGTATTCGTGGGTCAGCGGCGTGCCGAATTTCTCGGCAATCGCATCCCCCTGCGGGGTGTTCGGCCGCACCCAGGTGCTTTTCAGGCGCTGTTCTTCAAGCTCGATGCTTTCGCGTTTCTTGCAGAAGGCCGCCCAACGCGCGTCATCGACCAGACCCAGCTCTCGGCCTTTTTCGGTAAGACGCAGGTCGGCGTTGTCTTCGCGCAGAATCAGGCGGTACTCGGCTCGCGACGTGAACATACGGTACGGCTCTTGGGTACCGAGGGTGATCAGGTCGTCGACCAGAACGCCGATGTACGCTTCATCGCGGCGCGGACACCAGGCTTCTTTGCCCTTCGCGCGCAGTGCAGCGTTGGCCCCGGCGAGCAGACCTTGAGCGCCAGCTTCTTCGTAACCGGTGGTGCCGTTGATCTGCCCGGCGAAAAACAGACCACCGATGACTTTGGTTTCCAGGCTGTACTTCAGGTCGCGAGGATCGAAGTAGTCGTACTCGATCGCATAACCCGGACGCACGATGTGTGCGTTTTCCATGCCGCGGATCGATTGCACTATCTGCAATTGCACGTCGAACGGCAGGCTTGTGGATATCCCGTTCGGATACAGCTCATGGGTGGTCAGACCTTCCGGTTCGATGAACACCTGATGGCTTTCCTTGTCGGCAAAGCGATGAATCTTGTCTTCGATCGACGGGCAATAACGCGGGCCGACGCCTTCGATTTCACCGGCAGCGGAATACATCGGCGAACGATCGAGGTTCGCCGCGATGATTTCGTGGGTGCGGGCATTGGTATGGGTGATCCAGCAACTGACCTGACGGGGATGCTGTTCCTTGTTGCCCATGAACGACATCACCGGAATCGGCGTATCGCCCGGTTGCTCGGTCATCACCGAGAAATCCACAGACTTGCCGTCGATACGCGGCGGTGTGCCGGTTTTCAGGCGACCGACACGCAGTGGCAACTCACGCAGACGGTGGGCCAGAGCAATCGACGGTGGATCACCGGCGCGACCGCCGGAGAAATTCTGCAAACCGATGTGGATAAGTCCGCCGAGGAATGTACCAGTGGTCAACACCACGGAATCGGCGAAGAAACGCAGACCCATCTGTGTAACCACACCACGGACTTGCTCCTGCTCGACGATCAGGTCGTCAGCAGCCTGTTGAAATATCCACAGGTTCGGCTGGTTTTCCAGAATTTCGCGAACAGCTGCCTTGTAGAGAATCCGGTCGGCTTGCGCACGGGTCGCCCGTACGGCCGGACCTTTGCGGCTGTTCAACACGCGAAACTGGATGCCGCCCTTATCGGTAGCCATGGCCATCGCGCCGCCGAGGGCGTCGATTTCCTTGACCAGGTGGCTTTTGCCGATGCCACCGATGGCCGGGTTACAACTCATGGCACCGAGGGTTTCCACGTTATGCGTCAGCAACAGGGTTTTTGCCCCCATGCGTGCTGACGCCAGTGCTGCCTCGGTACCGGCATGACCGCCGCCGATGACGATCACTTCAAAACGGGAAGGGAAATCCACCACGCACCTCGTGCCTGCTTAAGTAGGTCATTCAGGAAATAGTTGAGCTCAGGTTTCTGGACCTGGTCGGCAAGTATAGGGACTTCGCCCTTTCTAAAGAACCCTTTGCACAAAATTTAACCAGCTGTGGAGAACTCGAGGTTAAAAGAATAAAAAAGAGAGAAATTTATAAAACCTTTGTTTTTATGTTTATTCTTACTGAACCACCTTTCTGTGGATAGATCGCTACAGGCCATATTTTTCAAGGTGTACAGAGATTCAAAAGTCTGTGCTCATGTGGCAATGAGGCCATTGGATAACCGGTGTAAGCCTGTGGATGAATGGGGTGGTTATCCACAGCGTGGGTTGTCTCCAGTTTTGAGGCCCTGTTATCAACTGCCCTCAGTGGCAGTTATTCACAGGGCTTAGTCGACAAAAATTTGATGGACGAAGAGGTACCAGGCAGCCGAAAACCGCTCAGGGAGAAAAAATCTGCCCGGCACTCTTGGAGGATTTTAGAAAAGAGGGAAGCAGACAGGTCGCGAACGGACCTGTCTGTGAATAGCAGGAGGGTTATTTGCCGATGCAGAAGCTGGAGAAAATCCTTCCGAGCAAATCATCAGAGCTGAACGCCCCGGTAATTTCACCCAGGGAATGCTGAGCCTGGCGCAGATCTTCGGCGAGCAATTCGCCTGCCCCGGCCAGGGTCAGTTGCGCGCGGCCATGTTCCAGTGCCGCGCTGGCGTGACGCAGTGCTTCCAGATGCCGGCGACGTGCGCTGAAGCTGCTTTCCGAAGTCTGCTCGTAACCCATGCACGCCTTGAGGTGGTCCCGCAGCAGATCGAGGCCTTCGGCGGACTTGGCGCTGAGACTGATGGTCACGTGGCCGTCGTCACTGGTCTCCAGAGAAACCGCTTCACCGGTCAGATCGGCTTTGTTGCGGATAAGGGTGACCTTCGCCGGGTCCGGTCGAGACTCGAGGAACTCTGGCCACAAGGCAAAAGGATCCAGTGCCTCCGGTGCGGTCGCATCGACCACCAGTAAAACCCGATCCGCTTCACCAATGGCTTTCAAGGCCCGTTCAACACCGATTTTTTCCACACGATCATCGGTGTCACGCAGGCCTGCGGTATCGACAACGTGCAACGGCATACCGTCGATGTGGATATGTTCGCGCAGGATATCCCGCGTGGTGCCGGCAATCTCGGTAACGATGGCAGCCTCGCGACCGGCCAAGGCATTCAACAGGCTGGATTTACCGGCATTCGGCCGGCCTGCGATGACGACGGTCATGCCATCACGCAATAACGCGCCCTGCCCCGCTTCGCGCAATACTGTGGATAACTCATCGCGTACTTTGTCGAGCATGCTCAGCACATGGCCGTCGGCGAGAAAGTCGATTTCCTCTTCCGGGAAGTCGATGGCGGCTTCGACGTAGATACGCAAGCCGATCAGTTGCTCGGTCAGGTTATGCACACGCTGGGAAAACGCACCCTGCAATGAACGCAGCGCATTGCGCGCAGCCTGGGCAGAACTGGCTTCGATCAAATCGGCGATTGCCTCAGCCTGGGCCAGATCGAGTTTGTCATTGAGGAAGGCGCGCTCGCTGAATTCCCCAGGACGGGCTAGACGACAACCCAGTTCCAGGCAGCGCTTGAGCAACATGTCCAGCACGATCGGGCCGCCGTGGCCTTGGAGTTCCAGCACGTCTTCGCCGGTGAACGAGTTCGGCCCCGGGAAATACAAAGCCAGACCTTCATCCAGCACTTGCCGGTCGTCACTGAAAAACGGCCCGTAATGGGCGTAACGCGGTTTCAGCTCGCGGCCGCTGATGGCTTTTGCCGCCATGCTGGCCAACGGCCCGGAAATACGGACGATGCCCACACCGCCGCGCCCTTGAGCAGTGGCGACAGCAGCGATAGTTTCACGGGGTGTGCTCATAAAGCGGCATCCAGACAAAAGTGGCAGATAGCAAAACGCCCCACTAGGGGGCGTTTTGAGTGGTGTTATCCACAGTGCAAGTTACGCCTCGGCTTTTTTCGTCGCCGCTTCGATCTTACGCGTGATGTACCACTGTTGTGCAATCGACAGGCAGTTGTTCACAACCCAGTACAGCACCAGACCAGCAGGGAACCACAGGAAGAAGAAGGTGAAGATGATTGGCATCATTTTCATGACCTTCGCCTGCATCGGATCCGGAGGCGTCGGGTTCAGCTGCTGCTGGATGAACATGGTTGCGCCCATGATGATCGGCAGAATGAAGAACGGATCCTTGATCGACAGGTCAGTGATCCACAGCATGAACGGCGCCTGGCGCATTTCCACGCTTTCCAGCAGCACCCAGTACAGCGACAGGAAGACCGGCATCTGTACGAGGATCGGCAAGCAGCCGCCCAGTGGATTGATCTTCTCTTTCTTGTACAGCTCCATCATGGCCTGCGACATTTTCTGCCGGTCATCGCCATGTTGCTCTTTCAGCGCAGCCAGTTTCGGTGCCACGGCACGCATGCGCGCCATCGATTTGTAGCTGGCAGCCGACAGCGGGAAGAAAATCCCTTTGATCAACATGGTCAGGAAGATGATCGACCAGCCCCAGTTACCGACAATGGCGTGGATATGTTGCAGCAGCCAGAAGATCGGCTGGGCAATGAACCACAGAATGCCGTAGTCGACGGTCAGTTCCAGACCTGGGGACAACTCTTTCAGCACAGCCTGGCTTTTCGGACCTGCGTACAGCACCGCGCTGGTTTCAACTTTTGCACCTGGAGCAGCGGTCAGAGTAGGACCGGTGTAACCGATGATGTAGTTGCCTTTGCTGTCTTTACGGGTCTGGACGATGTTGTTTTCGCCCTTGGCCGGAATCCACGCAGTCACGAAGTAGTGCTGCAGCCAGGCTACCCAACCACCGGTGACGGTTTCCTTGAGCTGTGCCTTGTCCATGTCCTTCATCGACACTTTCTTGTACGGCTCGGAACTTGTCCACAGGGCGGCGCCCAGGTAAGTCGCGGTGCCGGTAGCAGTGGTAGACGACGGATCAGCGCTGGCGTCGCGCTTCAACTGGGCAAACATTGCGCCGTTCCAGGGCTGAGCGCTCTGGTTATCCACAATGTAGGAGACAGCAACGTCGTACAGGCCACGTTTCACGGTGAAACGCTTGATGTAGTTGACGCCGTCCTTGCTGAATTTCAGGTCAACGACGAGTTGATCCTGACCGTCAGCCAGTTGGTAGACCTTCTTCTCCGAGGAATAAACCGGACGACCGGCCGGGTTTGCATCCGGGCCGTTGGTACCGATCAGACCGCTTTGCGCCAGATATACACGTTCGCCGCCGTTATCGAACAGCTGGAACGGAACGTCAGGACGATTCTGACGACGTGGATACAAAGGCAGAGTCAGTTGCGCAACGTCGCCACCCTGTGGATCGATCGCCAGATCGAGCACATCGGTCTTGACCTGAATCAGATCCTTGCTGGCGGCGACCGGCGTTTCGGCAGGTGCGCTGGTATCGCTGGCGGCGCGCGGAATATCGTCACTGGCAGCATTTGTGCCAGTGGCGGTGTCCGGCAAACCGGATGTAGTCGTACTGGAAGCAACATTCTGAGTCGGCAGGGCAGCCTGGCCATAATCCTGGTTCCATTTAAGAACCATGACGTAGGACACGATTGCCAGGGCGACGATCAGGATCGTGCGTTTGATATCCATGATTACTCGGCCATCGAAGAAGAACGGGAGGTAGGGACAGGTGGAACCGGGTCATAACCACCGGGATTCCACGGATGACAGCGACCTAAACGACGAAAGGTCAGCCAGCCACCGCGCAGAAGGCCATGATTTTCAATGGCTTCATACGCGTAGCAGGAACAACTGGGGTAGAAGCGACAGTGGCTGGCCATTAAAGGACTAATGGCATAGCGATAAAACTGGATCGGAACGAGTGCCAGTTTACGCATCGGTACTGTCTACCCCTACAGTTTCGGTTTTGACTGCCGGAACGGGCTTGTTGCGTGCCAGACGCTTCCAGAGTTTGCCGAAATGCTGAATCAATTCGGGGTTTTCTACATCACCCAAACCTTTGCGCGCGACGATAACGATGTCCCAGCCGACCAGTGAATCCTGGTGCAGACGGAACGATTCGCGCATCAGACGTTTGAGGCGATTGCGCTCAACGGAGAGCTTTACGCTCTTTTTCCCGATAACCAGCCCGAGACGGGGGTGATCAAGATCGTTGTTGCGTGCAAGGAGCAGGAGATTTTTCCCCGGAACCTTGCCGGTAGGGGAGTCAAAGACTGCCTTGAAATGCCGGGGGGTAAGCAGACGCTTTTCCCGACTGAAGTCCTGACTCACCTCCAGTACCGGATTATCAAACTGCCAGACGCGCACGACCTTTGGCGCGACGACGCGACAGGACTGCGCGGCCGTTCTTGGTAGCCATGCGAGCACGGAAACCGTGGGTACGAGCGCGTTTGATAGTGCTTGGTTGGAAAGTACGTTTCATGTCGTGTTACCTGGTTCGTCCACAACGGGCCGGAATGGCCCCCGTTTTAAGAGACCGGGGATTCTAGAGAAAGCAAGCCTTCAGGTCAATTTCCAACCAGCGTTTCCTTATAAATAGATCCGGGCAGGTTTTTAGCTTGAACGCCTGTCAGCCAGATATAGAAATAAAGAAGGGAATTATTTAAAGCTTTTCTGTAAAGCTTGTAAAAGCTAGGCACGCCATCTTCTGTGGATAACTGCCATGAAGCCTTATTCCACGGGATGTACAGAGAATGACAACTACAGTGGAAAACCGTGTTCAGCCTGTGCTGCGCTATCGGATAAGCTGTGCGTGGAATGGCCTGTTATCCACAGGCTGGTTATCCACCGGGTTTAGCCCCCAGTTGTCCAGTGCCCTCAGAGGCGTTTATCCACAGGGCTTATTCACATGCCGTTGGTCGCCTTTTAATGCGTTAACGCGTTGATAAATGATGGTGACGAACCTACCTGCATGTGGATAAGTGAATCGCTCGCCGCTACAATGGCCGCTTGTTTTTGCCTCACCGGCTTTCAACTTAGGGGATATCCGTGTCAGTGGAACTTTGGCAGCAGTGCGTGGAGCTTTTGCGCGAAGAGCTGCCTGCCCAACAATTCAACACCTGGATCCGTCCACTACAGGTCGAAGCCGAAGGCGACGAGTTGCGCGTCTACGCACCGAATCGTTTCGTGTTGGACTGGGTCAACGAAAAGTACCTGGGCCGCGTCCTTGAACTGCTGGATGAGCACGGCAATGGCTCGACGCCGGCGCTGTCCTTGTTAATAGGCAGCAAACGCAGCTCGGCACCTCGTGCCGCACCCAATGCGCCACTGGCTGCCGCGCAGGTTGCTCAGGCGCAGGCCAATAATGTGCCAGCGAGCAATCCGGCACCGACGCCAGCCCCTGCTCCGGCCAAGCGTTCCACACAGAAGGCCGCTGAAGTCAGTGAAGAGCCTTCCCGCGACAGCTTCGACCCGATGGCCGGTGCCGCTTCGCAGCAGGCCCCGGTTCGCGCGGAGCAGCGCACCGTGCAGGTAGAAGGTGCGCTCAAGCACACCAGTTACCTGAATCGCACGTTCACCTTCGAAAACTTCGTTGAAGGTAAATCCAACCAGCTCGCCCGTGCGGCGGCCTGGCAGGTGGCGGACAATCCCAAGCACGGTTATAACCCGCTCTTCCTTTATGGTGGCGTCGGCTTGGGTAAAACCCACTTGATGCACGCGGTGGGCAACCATCTATTAAAGAAGAATCCGAATGCCAAGGTCGTGTACCTGCATTCCGAGCGTTTCGTGGCCGACATGGTCAAGGCGCTGCAACTGAACGCGATCAACGAATTCAAGCGTTTCTACCGTTCGGTGGACGCCTTGCTGATCGACGATATTCAGTTCTTCGCTCGCAAGGAGCGTTCCCAGGAAGAGTTTTTCCACACCTTCAACGCGTTGCTTGAAGGTGGTCAGCAGGTCATTCTCACCAGTGACCGCTACCCGAAAGAAATTGAAGGCCTTGAAGAACGCCTAAAATCCCGCTTCGGCTGGGGCCTGACCGTTGCGGTCGAGCCGCCTGAGCTGGAAACCCGCGTGGCGATTTTGATGAAGAAAGCCGATCAGGCTAAAGTCGAGCTGCCCCATGACGCCGCGTTCTTCATTGCCCAGCGCATTCGCTCCAACGTCCGTGAGCTGGAAGGTGCGCTGAAACGCGTAATCGCCCACTCGCACTTCATGGGCCGCGACATCACCATCGAGCTGATCCGCGAATCCCTGAAAGACTTGCTGGCGTTGCAGGACAAACTTGTTTCTGTGGATAACATTCAGCGCACCGTCGCCGAGTATTACAAGATCAAGATTTCCGACCTGCTGTCCAAGCGCCGTTCGCGCTCGGTGGCTCGTCCGCGTCAGGTGGCCATGGCGTTGTCCAAGGAACTGACCAACCACAGCCTGCCGGAAATTGGCGATGTGTTTGGCGGCCGCGACCACACCACCGTGTTGCACGCCTGCCGCAAGATCAACGAACTTAAGGAATCCGACGCGGACATCCGCGAGGACTACAAGAACCTGCTGCGTACACTGACCACTTGATGAACACCAGCGCAGCTTATTAAGGCAAGGGACTAGACCATGCATTTCACCATTCAACGCGAAGCCCTGTTGAAACCCCTGCAACTGGTCGCAGGCGTCGTCGAGCGCCGACAGACCTTGCCGGTACTGTCCAACGTGCTGTTGGTCGTCGAAGGCCAGCAACTGTCGCTGACCGGTACCGACCTGGAAGTCGAGCTGGTCGGTCGTGTGCAACTCGAAGAGCCGGCCGAAACGGGCTCCATCACCGTGCCGGCGCGCAAGCTGATGGATATCTGCAAAAGCCTGCCCAACGATGCGCTGATCGACATCAAGGTCGACGAGCAGAAGCTGGTGGTGAAGGCCGGTCGTAGCCGCTTCACCCTGTCGACCCTGCCGGCCAACGATTTCCCGACCGTCGAAGAAGGCCCTGGCTCGCTGACCTGCAGCCTGGAGCAAAGCAAGCTGCGTCGCTTGATCGAACGCACCAGCTTCGCCATGGCCCAGCAGGACGTGCGTTACTACCTCAACGGCATGCTGCTGGAAGTTTCCGCTGGTGTGATCCGCGCTGTGGCCACCGACGGACACCGTCTGGCGATGTGCTCGATGCAGGCCGATATCGGTCAGCCGGATCGTCATCAGGTGATCGTGCCGCGCAAAGGTATCCTCGAACTGGCGCGTCTGCTCACTGAGCCGGATGGCAATGTCAGCATCGTCCTCGGCCAGCACCATATCCGCGCCACCACCGGCGAGTTCACTTTCACCTCGAAACTGGTCGACGGTAAATTCCCGGATTACGAGCGCGTGCTGCCGAAAGGTGGCGACAAACTGGTACTCGGCGATCGTCAGGCACTGCGTGAAGCGTTCAGCCGTACCGCGATTCTGTCCAACGAGAAGTACCGCGGTATCCGTCTGCAACTGGCCAGCGGTCAGTTGAAGATCCAGGCCAACAACCCGGAGCAGGAAGAAGCGGAAGAAGAAGTGGGCGTTGAGTACAACGGCGGCTCGCTGGAGATCGGTTTCAACGTCAGCTACCTGCTCGACGTGCTGGGTGTGATGACCACCGAGCAGGTTCGCCTGATCCTGTCCGACTCCAACAGCAGTGCGCTGGTGCAAGAGTCCGACAATGACGATTCGGCTTACGTTGTCATGCCGATGCGTCTGTAATCAGCTGATCCTGAATGTCGTTAAGTCGTGTTTCGGTCACCGCGGTGCGCAATCTGCACCCGGTGACCTTCTCCCCCTCCCCCCGCATCAACATTCTTTACGGCGCCAACGGCAGCGGCAAAACCAGTGTCCTGGAAGCCATTCATCTGCTGGGGCTTGCCCGTTCGTTTCGCAGCACGCGGCTGTTGCCGGTCATTCAGTACGAACAGCTCGCCTGTACTGTATTTGGTCAGGTTGAGCTGGCTGAAGGCGGACACAGTGCGCTGGGGATTTCTCGCGACCGTCAGGGCGAGTTCCAGATTCGCATCGATGGCCAGAACGCCCGTAGTGCTGCGCAGCTGGCGGAGATCCTGCCGTTGCAGTTGATCAACCCGGACAGCTTCCGTCTGCTGGAAGGAGCGCCGAAGATTCGCCGGCAGTTTCTCGACTGGGGCGTGTTCCACGTTGAGCCGCGTTTCATGGCCACCTGGCAGCGTTTGCAGAAGGCGCTGCGCCAGAGAAACTCCTGGCTGCGGCATGGTACACTTGACGCCGTTTCGCAAGCGGTTTGGGACAGGGAACTGTGCCAGGCCAGCGCTGAAATCGATGAATACCGCCGCGCTTACATCACAGCCTTGAAACCGGTCTTCGAACAGACCTTGAGCGAACTGGTTGAGCTTGAGGGTTTGACGCTCAGCTATTACCGAGGCTGGGACAAGGACCGCGAATTAAGCGCTGTGCTCGCCGGTTCCGTGCAACGGGATCAGCAGATGGGGCACACCCAGGCCGGACCGCAACGCGCTGATTTGCGTCTCAGATTGGGCGCACACAATGCCGCGGACATCCTGTCCCGGGGTCAGCAAAAGCTTGTGGTCTGTGCACTACGGATTGCCCAAGGGCACCTGGTCAGCCAGGCCCGTCGCGGACAGTGTATTTATCTGGTTGATGACTTGCCGTCCGAGCTGGACGAGAGCCACCGTCGCGCGCTGTGCCGCTTGCTGGAAGACTTACGCTGCCAGGTGTTCATCACCTGTGTAGATCACGAATTACTGAGGGAAGGCTGGCAGACGGAAACGCCAGTCGCTTTGTTCCACGTGGAACAGGGCCGTATCACCCAGACCCACGACCATCGGGAGTGAAGGCATTGAGCGAAGAAAATACGTACGACTCAACGAGCATTAAAGTGCTGAAAGGCCTGGATGCCGTACGCAAACGTCCCGGTATGTACATTGGTGACACCGACGATGGCAGCGGTCTGCACCACATGGTGTTCGAGGTGGTCGACAACTCGATCGACGAAGCCCTCGCCGGCCATTGCGACGACATCAGCATCATCATTCACCCGGACGAATCCATCACCGTTAAAGACAACGGTCGTGGCATCCCGGTAGACGTGCATAAAGAGGAAGGCGTGTCCGCCGCTGAGGTCATCATGACCGTCCTCCACGCTGGCGGTAAGTTCGACGACAACTCCTACAAGGTGTCCGGCGGTCTGCACGGCGTAGGTGTGTCGGTAGTGAACGCCCTGTCCGAAGAGCTGGTACTGACCGTTCGCCGCAGTGGCAAGATCTGGGAACAGACTTACGTTCACGGCGTGCCTCAGGCACCGATGGCCATCGTTGGCGACAGCGAAACCACTGGCACTCAGATTCACTTCAAGGCTTCCAGCGAAACCTTCAAGAACATTCACTTCAGCTGGGACATCCTCGCCAAGCGTATTCGTGAACTGTCCTTCCTCAACTCCGGAGTCGGCATCGTCCTCAAGGACGAGCGCAGCGGCAAGGAAGAGCTGTTCAAGTACGAAGGCGGCCTGCGCGCGTTCGTTGAATACCTGAATACCAACAAGACTGCGGTCAATCAGGTGTTCCACTTCAACATCCAGCGTGAAGACGGCATCGGCGTGGAAATCGCCTTGCAGTGGAACGACAGCTTCAACGAGAACCTGTTGTGCTTCACCAACAACATTCCGCAGCGCGACGGCGGCACCCACCTGGTGGGCTTCCGTTCGGCACTGACGCGTAACCTGAACAACTACATCGAGCAGGAAGGTCTGGCGAAGAAGCACAAAGTCGCCACCACCGGTGACGATGCCCGTGAAGGCCTGACCGCAATCATCTCGGTGAAGGTGCCTGATCCGAAGTTCAGCTCGCAGACCAAAGACAAGCTGGTGTCTTCCGAAGTGAAGACTGCGGTCGAGCAGGAGATGGGCAAATACTTCTCCGACTTCCTTCTGGAAAATCCGAACGAAGCCAAGCTGGTAGTCGGCAAGATGATCGACGCCGCCCGTGCCCGTGAAGCCGCGCGCAAGGCCCGTGAGATGACCCGCCGCAAAGGCGCGCTGGACATCGCCGGCCTGCCGGGCAAACTCGCTGACTGCCAGGAGAAAGACCCGGCGCTGTCCGAACTGTACCTGGTGGAGGGTGACTCCGCGGGCGGTTCTGCCAAGCAGGGACGTAACCGCAAGACCCAGGCGATCCTCCCGTTGAAGGGCAAGATCCTCAACGTCGAGAAAGCCCGTTTCGACAAGATGATCTCGTCCCAGGAAGTGGGCACGCTGATCACCGCGCTGGGCTGCGGCATCGGTCGCGAAGAGTACAACATCGACAAGTTGCGTTATCACAACATCATCATCATGACCGATGCTGACGTCGACGGTTCGCACATCCGCACCCTGCTGCTGACCTTCTTCTTCCGTCAGCTGCCGGAGCTGATCGAGCGTGGCTACATCTACATCGCCCAGCCACCGCTGTACAAGGTCAAAAAAGGCAAGCAAGAGCAGTACATCAAAGACGACGACGCCATGGAAGAGTACATGACGCAGTCGGCCCTGGAAGATGCCAGCCTGCACCTGAACGAAGAAGCCCCGGGCATTTCCGGTGAAGCGCTGGAACGTTTGGTCAACGACTTCCGCATGGTCATGAAGACCCTCAAGCGCCTGTCGCGTCTGTACCCTCAGGAGCTGACCGAGCACTTCATCTATCTGCCGGCCGTCAGCCTTGAAACCCTGGGCGACCACGCGGCGATGCAAGAGTGGCTGGCGCAGTACGAAGTCCGTCTGCGTACCAACGAGAAGTCGGGCCTGGTCTACAAGGCCAGCCTGCGTGAGGATCGCGAACGTGGCGTCTGGCTGCCAGAGGTCGAACTGATCTCCCACGGCTTGTCGAACTACGTCACCTTCAACCGCGACTTCTTCGGCAGCAACGACTACAAAACTGTGGTCACCCTGGGCGCGCAACTGAGCACCCTGCTCGACGAAGGCGCGTACATCCAGCGTGGCGAGCGCAAGAAAGCCGTTACCGAGTTCAAGGAAGCCCTCGACTGGCTGATGGCCGAAAGCACCAAGCGCCACACCATCCAGCGCTATAAAGGTCTGGGCGAAATGAACCCGGATCAGCTGTGGGAAACCACCATGGACCCAAGCGTGCGACGCATGCTGAAAGTCACCATCGAAGACGCCATCGGGGCAGACCAGATCTTCAACACCCTGATGGGTGATGCGGTCGAACCTCGCCGAGACTTCATCGAGAGCAACGCACTGGCGGTTTCCAACCTGGATTTCTGATCCTGATTGCTATCCGCTTATGAAAAACCCCGGCCAATGCCGGGGTTTTTTTTTGCCTCACTCATTCCCAGTGCCGACACTCTCCAACCGATACCCATACCCATAAATAGTCAGCAACTGCCAACCCCGATCCGCTGTCAGCCCGAGCTTGTTGCGCAATCGGTATATATGCGTATCCAGCGGCCGCGAGGAAGTTGTCTCCTCGTTCGGCCAGAAGCGCTCGTACAGATAATCCCGCGACAATGGCCGCCCCAAGTTGCTGAACAGGCAGCGCGCCAGGCGGTATTCGCGTTCGGTCATGAGGATCGGTTTGCCTGCACGGGTGACGGTCAGTTCCGCATCGTCGAAAGTCAGATCGTGGAACGTCTGTACTTCGCCCGCCGCGCTGCGCGGTTGGCTATGTCGGCGCAATACCGCTGCCACCCTCGCCTTCAACTCATTCGGGCGAAACGGCTTGCTGACATAATCGTCGGCCCCGGCATTCAAGGCTTGAACGATATCGCTCTCGCCGTCGCGGCTGGTGAGCATGATTGCAGCGGGTGGCGCGTCCATGTGTTCGCGGGTCCAGCGCAGCAGTGCCAGGCCTGTGAGGTCCGGCAGTTGCCAATCGAGGATCAGCAGGTCAAAAGTCTCCCGGCGCAACTGGCGCAACAAGTCTTCGCCGCGCTCGAAGCTGTGCAGCGACCACGGCTGTTCGCCAGCTTCGGCCATTTGCTCTAGGGTTTGCTCGACCCGGCGCAGTTCGGCGGGTTCGTCGTCCAGAATGGCAACGCGCATCGGCGGTGTTCCTTGTCGCTGGGGCTGGGATGTCGACAATAGCGACTCCGCGGCCGCGATGAAAGAAGCAGCCCGTCGTTGGTCGACGTCCGCTATGATTCTTCGGGTCTACGCCTCAGACCTGAGACCTATGAAACCATTCCCACTGCCCTGCCCTGTGCCTCATGCATAACACTCAACGCCGACGTGAAAGTCGTGAGCCGAGCCAGGTCCAGCGTCTGTTCCGCCGGCTGGTGCGCGAGTGGTTGTGGATAAGTCTAGTGCTGTTGCCGCTGACTGCCTTGTTGTCTTATCGCGCCCAGATCAATCTGCACAATCCCTCGCCAGCGCCCGGCGCGCTGTTGTCCGTGGCGATGATCGCCGGTGTACTGGGATTATTGCTGTGGCGTCCGCGTTGGGCGCTGTGGGTCACCTTGATCGGCATGGCCTGTGCGCTGATCGCCAGCGCCCTACTGGCCGAAGTCCGCTACTGGTGGTCGCCAACGCCAGCCGCGCTGGGCATGTTGTTCGGTTACCTGATCTGGAACTGGCGACGTCTGAGCGTGGTGCTGACCTACTTCGGTTGGGAGCTGGCGCGTCTGGACAGCGAACCGAAAGTCTTCCCTGAACGCCGCCGGACCCGCTTCACCGGTGCCGACCGTTTGCAGGGCCAGATCATGGCGCTCGAACAAGCCATGAGCCGCACCCGCGACACCCGGCGGTTCATTGCCGATGGCCTGGAATACCTGCCGGTGGCGACGCTGATCAGTGATCCGCTGGGCAAGATTCTGCTGGGCAATCGCAAGGCGCGCGAACTGTTCGAAGATTCGCTGGTGGGCGATGACGTACTCGAGCAACTGGCGCGGCTCGGCTATCCGGAATTATCCACAGCGCCGCGACCGCCGCTGGCCACCCTGCCGCTGCTGGAGTTTCGCGATCACAAGGAACGCAGTCTGCGCCTGGAAAGAGCGGCGCTGCTGCCGGTCGACGGCGATACGCCGATCGGTTGGCTGCTCAGCCTGACGGACTTGAGTGCCGAGCGTGCGGCCGAGGAGCAGCGCGGCGTGCTGCTGCGTTTTCTTTCCCACGACCTGCGCGCCCCCCATTCGGCGATCCTCGCCCTGCTGGATGTGCATCGTCACCAGGCGGGTGCTGATGCGCCGCTGTTCGAGCAGATTGAGCGTCAGGTGCGCCGCGCGCTGGATCTGACTGATGGTTTTGTCTTGTTGGCGCGCGCTGAATCCGAAACCTACCAGTTCCGCCCGACATTATTCGCGATGCTGGTATTGGACGTCCTCGATCAGGCCCTGCCCATCGCCCAGCAGAAACGCATCGAGCTGCTCAACGAAGTTGATGAGGAATGTCAGGAGCGGCTGATTCTGGCCGATCAGGGATTGCTGACTCGCGCCCTGTTCAACCTGCTGGAAAACGCGATCAAGTACAGCCCGGCAGACAGCACGGTGCAACTGACGGTCAGCTGTGATGGGCAGTGGCTGCGCTGCGAATTGTCCGATCAGGGCAAGGGCATTGCCGCCGATGAATTGCCTGACCTGTTCAGCCAGTATCGGCGTTTCTCCTCCGCCCAGGGCATCGACGGTGTGGGCCTGGGTCTGTCGATGGTCAAAGCCGTGATTGATCATCATGGCGGCACAATCGAGTGTCGCAGCGTGGTCGACGCGGGAACCACATTCCGCATCGATTTGCCGCTGATTTCTGAATGAAAAAGAGGCACAAAAAAACCGGCTATAACGACCGGTTTTTTTACATCCGAATAAAACTTATGCACGGATTTCGTTCAACTTGTCGATTTAAAAATATCGATGAAAATCAATAAGTTACAAAACGATCACGGACTTTTGAAGCAAAAGCGTACACAGGTTATCCACAAAATTCAGACAGCCAGTTGATCACTCGCGGCCGGTGCCTGTGGCGCCGGTGGCAGCGAGCCCATATCGCGCTGGGTCTTCTCGTTCCACGCCTGCACACGGTCATTGAGATCAGCGATGGCGCGCGGCCCGCTGCCTTCGGCATACATCGGTTCGCCAATGACCACGGTGATCACTCCGGCCTGTTTGCCCCAGCCGATTTTTGGCCAGAATTTGCCGGCATTGTGTGCAATCGGCAGCACCGGAAGCGCCGCATTCACCGCCAATGCGCTGCCACTGCGGGAGAATTTTCCGACAGTGCCGTAGGGGACTCGTGTGCCTTCGGGGAAGATCAGCACCCAGACGTTGTCCTTGAGCAGCTCGTCGCCTTTGGCCGCAACTTGTTTGAGCGCGGCCTTCGGGTTGTCGCGGTCGATGGCGATCGGGCGCAGCATGGCCATGGCCCAGCCGAAGAACGGCACGTAAAGCAATTCGCGCTTGAGCACCTGGCTCAATGGCGAGAAATAAGCGGAGAGAAAGAACGTCTCCCATGTGCTCTGGTGGTTCGATTGAATCACGCAGGGCCGGTCCGGTACGTTTTCCGCGCCTTTGATTTCGTAGCGGATACCGAGGAAAACCTTGGTCAGCCACAGGGCGCAACGGCACCAGTACACGTTGATGAAACGATAGCGCGCCTTGAAGGACAGAAACGGCGCGATGAAAAAGCTCAGGCTGCACCACAGCAACGCTGTTGTGCCCAGCAGCAGATAGAAAAGAAAGATTCTGAAGGCCCGCAGTATCGACATGGCGACGGTTACCGTTACGGGGCAATGCCCGACTGTTCAAGCGCACTCCCGAGCAATCCCTGGCCAGGAATTTCAGAAGTACTCTAGTTGTGGATAAGTTCTGCGGCTATCGCCGCCAGATCGTCAAAAATCAGAGTGCCAACCGGCAGGGTTTTGCCCTGAGTCTTTTCGCCTTTCCCGGTCTTCACCAAAACTGGCTGTGAATCGACGGCTTTGGCGGCCTCCAGGTCACCAAGGCTGTCGCCGACGAACCAGACGTTGGTCAACGGCACCGTGTAATGCTCGGCAATGGTTTTCAGCATTCCCGGTTTCGGTTTGCGGCAATCGCAGCCTTCGTCCGGGCCATGCGGGCAATACACGATCAGACCGACTTCACCGCCCTGCTCCGCGACCAGCTCGCGCAGGCGCGCGTGCATGGCCTCGAGGGTGGCGAGATCGTAATAGCCGCGAGCAATGCCCGACTGGTTGGTGGCCACCGCCACCGTCCAGCCGGCCTTGCTCAACTGCGCAATCGCTTCGATCGAACCGGGCAGCGGAATCCACTCCTCCACCGACTTGATGTAGGCATCGGAGTCGTAATTGATCACGCCGTCACGATCGAGAATCAGCAGTTTCAACAGCAATCCCTCAACCCAGCAGCGAAATGTCGGCAACACCGAGGAACAGGCCACGCAGACGCGCCAGCAGCGCGTAACGGTTGGCCCGCACATTGGCATCGTCGGCATTGACCATCACCGCGTCGAAGAACGCGTCGACCGGCTCGCGCAGTGCCGCCAGGCGTGCCAGCGATTCGTTGTACTGACGCGCCGCGGCCATTGGCTGCACCGCTTGATCCGCTTGCTGGATTGCCGAATACAGCGAGAACTCGTTGGCGTTGTCGAAATACTTGGCTTCGACCACGGTCGGTACCGAGCCTTCGACCTTGCTCAACAGGTTCGACACGCGCTTGTTCACCGCCGCCAGCGCTGCCGCTTCCGGCAGTTTGCGGAAGGCCTGCACCGCCTGCACACGCTGGTCGAAGTCCAGCGCCGAGCCTGGCTTCAGTGCACGTACCGACAGGTAGGTGGCGACGTCGACGCCTTCGTCTTCATAACGCGCACGCAGACGGTCGAAGATGAATTCCAGCACGGCTTCGTTGAGGCCGGCAGCCTTGACCTTGCCGCCGAACGCATTCACCGCGAAAGCCACGGCGTCGTTCAGGTCCAGATCCAGTTGTTTCTCGATCAGGATACGCAGCACGCCCAGTGCCGCACGGCGCAGGGCATAAGGGTCTTTGCTGCCGGTTGGCAGCATGCCGATACCGAAGATGCCGACCAGAGTGTCGAGTTTGTCGGCGATGGCGACAGCTGCACCGGTCAGGGTCGCTGGCAATTCGGCACCGGCCCCGCGTGGCATGTACTGCTCGTTCAAGGCCAGCGCGACATCCTGTGGCTCGCCGTCATTGAGGGCGTAGTAGTAACCGGCGACACCTTGCATCTCCGGGAACTCGCCGACCATTTCGGTGGCCAGGTCGCACTTCGACAGCAGGCCCGCACGGGCAGCCCACGAGGCGTTGCCGCCGATGCGTGCGGCGATGTACGCGGCCAGTTTCGATACGCGCTCGGCCTTGTCGTAGACGCTGCCGAGTTTTTCCTGGAACACCACGTTCTGCAGGCGCAGGTTGAAGTCTTCGAGCTTCTGCTTCTTGTCCTGCTTGAAGAAGAACTCGGCGTCGGTCAGGCGTGGGCGAACCACTTTCTCGTTACCGGCGATGATCTGCTGCGGGTCTTTGCTTTCGATGTTGGCCACGGTAATGAAACGTGGCAGCAACTTGCCGTCGGCATCCAGCAGGCAGAAATACTTCTGGTTGTCCTGCATGGTGGTGATCAGCGCTTCTTGCGGTACGTCGAGGAAGCGTTCCTCGAACGAGCACACCAGCGGCACCGGCCATTCGACCAGCGCGGTCACTTCGTCGAGCAGCGCCGGCGGTACGATCGCCGTGCCTTCCTGACGGGTGGCCAACTCTTCGGTGCGCTTGCTGATGATCTCGCGACGCTCGTTGGCATCGGCCAATACGTAAGCGGCACGCAGGTCGGCGAGGTAGCTCGACGGCGAACCGATGCGTACGGCTTGCGGATGGTGGAAACGGTGACCACGGGATTCACGGCCAGCCTTCTGCGCGAGGATCGTGCAGTCGATGACCTGATCACCGAGCAGCATCACCAGCCACTGGGTCGGACGCACGAATTCTTCCTTGCGCGCACCCCAACGCATGCGTTTCGGAATCGGCAGGTCGTTCAGCGAATCTTCGACGATGGTCGGCAGCAGGCTCGCAGTCGGCTTGCCGGCGATGTTCTGGCTGTAGCGCAGTTTCGGACCGCTCTGGTCGATTTCGCTCAGCTCGACGCCGCACTTCTTGGCGAAACCGAGCGCGGCCTGAGTCGGATTGCCGTCAGCGTCGAACGCGGCCTGACGTGGCGGGCCATCGAGGTTGATGCTGCGATCCGGCTGCTGAGTAGCCAGCGCAGTGATCAGCACGGCCAGACGACGTGGCGCGGCATACACGGTTTTGCTTTCGTAGCTCAGGCCGGCGGCTTGCAGGCCCTTGTCGATACCGGCGAGGAACGCATCAGCCAAAGTGTTCAGGGCTTTGGGTGGCAGTTCTTCGGTGCCCAGTTCAACCAGAAAATCTTGCGCACTCATTGTGCAGCCTCCAGCTTGGCCAGTACTTCATCACGCAGGTCCGGGGTCGCCATCGGGAAGCCCAGCTTGGCGCGGGCCAGCAGGTAGGCTTGCGCAACGGAACGCGCCAGGGTGCGTACGCGCAGAATGTATTGCTGACGCGCAGTCACCGAGATCGCCCGGCGCGCATCCAGCAGGTTGAAGGTGTGCGACGCCTTCAGCACCATTTCGTAGCTCGGCAACGGCAGCGGCTGGTCGAGTTCGATCAGGCGCTTGGCTTCGCTTTCATAGAAGTCGAACAACTCGAACAGTTTGTCGACGTTGGCGTGTTCGAAGTTGTAGGTGGACTGCTCCACTTCGTTCTGGTGGAACACATCGCCATAGGTGACTTTGCCGAACGGACCGTCAGCCCAGACCAGGTCGTAGACCGAATCGACGCCTTGCAGGTACATCGCCAGACGCTCGAGACCGTAGGTGATCTCGCCGGTCACCGGGTAGCACTCGATGCCGCCCGCTTGCTGGAAGTAGGTGAACTGGGTGACTTCCATGCCGTTGAGCCAGACTTCCCAGCCCAGACCCCAGGCGCCGAGGGTCGGCGATTCCCAGTTGTCTTCGACGAAGCGGATGTCGTGCACCAGCGGGTCGAGGCCGACATGCTTGAGCGAGCCCAGGTACAGTTCCTGGAAGTTGTCCGGGTTCGGCTTCAGGACTACCTGAAACTGGTAGTAGTGCTGCAGACGGTTCGGGTTTTCGCCGTAACGGCCGTCAGTCGGACGGCGGCTTGGCTGCACGTACGCGGCGTTCCAGGTTTCCGGGCCGATGGCGCGCAGGAAGGTCGCGGTGTGGAAAGTGCCGGCGCCTACTTCCATATCGTAGGGCTGAAGTACCACACAACCTTGCTCGGCCCAGTATTGCTGGAGCGCGAGGATCAAGTCTTGGAAGGTACGCACGGCTGGCGTAGGCTGGCTCACGAAATTCACCTGTTTCTTGGGCTGCGATTTAAAGAGCGGGAGTATACCCGATTCGTTGCTGCGCACGCCCCCTGGAGCCTTATGCCACGCTGCTTTTGGTGTACCGAAGATCCGCTGTACATGGCTTATCACGATCAGGAGTGGGGCACGCCGCTGCGCGATGCGCAGGGTTTGTTCGAGTTGCTTTTGCTCGAAGGGTTCCAGGCCGGGCTGTCGTGGATCACGGTGTTGCGCAAACGTGAGCGCTATCGCGAGGTGTTGTTCGGCTTCGACGTGCAGCGCGTGGCGCAGATGAGCGACGCCGAAATCGACGAACTGATGCTCGACCCGGGCATCATCCGCAATCGCCTGAAACTCAATGCAGCCAGGCGTAACGCCCAGGCGTGGCTGGCGCTGGAGGATCCGGTGGCGTTGCTCTGGTCATTCGTGGGCGACCAACCGATCATCAATCATTTCAAGGATCGCAGCGAAGTCCCGGCGATCACCCCGGAAGCGCTGGCGATGAGCAAGGCGCTGAAAAAAGCCGGCTTCACCTTCGTCGGTCCGACCATTTGCTACGCGCTGATGCAGGCCTCGGGCATGGTCATGGACCACACCCAGGATTGCGACCGCTACGCGCAGCTCGCCAACGCCGGTTAGAATGCCCGCCTCGCGCACAGCACAAAGATCAGGAGTGACCTGTGGAAAAGTTTAAAGGCGCCTTGCTGGTAGGCGCTCTGCGGCTGTTTGCCCTGCTGCCATGGCGAGCCGTGCAGGCCGTGGGTTCGGCGATCGGCTGGATCATGTGGAAAACCCCCAACCGTTCCCGCGACGTGGTGCGGATCAACCTCGCCAAATGTTTTCCACAGATGGATGCGGCCGAACGCGAGCGTCTGGTCGGTCAGAGTCTGAAGGACATCGGCAAGTCACTGACCGAAAGCGCCTGCGCGTGGATCTGGCCGGCGCAGCGCTCGATCGATCTGGTCCGTGAAGTCGAAGGCCTTGATGTGTTGAAAGACGCGCTGGCCTCGGGCAAAGGCGTGGTCGGCATCACCAGCCACCTCGGCAACTGGGAAGTGCTCAACCACTTCTATTGCAGCCAGTGCAAACCGATCATTTTCTACCGTCCGCCGAAGCTCAAGGCAGTGGATGAATTGCTGCGCAAACAGCGCGTGCAGCTGGGCAACAAGGTCGCGGCGTCGACCAAGGAAGGCATTCTCAGCGTCATCAAGGAAGTGCGCAAGGGCGGTGCCGTGGGCATCCCCGCCGACCCGGAACCGGCCGAATCCGCCGGGATTTTCGTGCCGTTCTTCGCCACTCAGGCACTGACCAGCAAATTCGTGCCGAACATGTTGGCCGGCGGCAAAGCGGTCGGTGTGTTCCTGCATGCCCTGCGCCTTCCTGACGGCTCGGGCTACAAAGTCATTCTCGAAGCCGCGCCAGAAGCGATGTACAGCACCGATACCGCCGAGTCCTGCGCGGCCATGAGCAAAGTGGTCGAGCGTTACGTCGCGGCGTATCCGAGCCAGTACATGTGGAGCATGAAACGCTTCAAGAAGCGTCCGCCGGGCGAGGCGCGCTGGTACTGAGCAACTTCGATGGGGTGACGGTTGATGCAGACGGGCTCGCCTTGCTCAATCGGTAGCTCAAGGCGCCTGCCGCTCGAGCTTCTTCAGGAACACCGTCATCTCCTTCTCGGCCTGTTTGTCACCGTGGGCGCGGGCCGCTTCCAGGCCCTGTTCCCAGGCCTGACGCGCAGCGGCGTGATCGCCTAGCGCCAGCTGCGCCTTGCCCAGCAGCTTCCACGCTGCCGAGTATTTCGGATCGAACGCGACACAACGCTGAAAATGCTCGGCAGCCTTGGCGTTTTCACCCAAGTCCAGATAACCCTTGCCCAGACCGAAGCGCAGCAGAGCGTTATCCACACCCTTGGCGAGCATTTTTTCCAGGGATTCGAGCATTTTATTCAGCCTCGTTTGAGTGATCGTTCCCACGCTCCGCGTGGGAATGCCTCAATGGACGCTCTGCGTCCGCTTATGGGACGCAGAGCGTCCCGGGCTGCATTCCCACGCGGAGCGTGGGAACGATCAACCTCAGAAAAAGCTCAACCCCACATGAAACAGTTTCTCCACATCACGAATATGCTTTTTATCCACAAGGAACAGAATCACGTGGTCACCCGCTTCGATCACCGTGTCGTCGTGGGCGATGATCACGTTCTCATTGCGGATCACCGCGCCGATGGTGGTGCCGGGCGGCAGGCCGATCTTCTCGATCGGCTTGCCGATGACCTTGCTCGATTTCGCATCACCGTGGGCAATCGCCTCGATCGCTTCCGCCGCGCCGCGCCGCAGTGAGTGCACGCTGACGATATCGCCGCGACGCACATGGGCGAGCAAAGTGCCGATGGTCGCCAGTTGCGGGCTGATGGCGATGTCGATGTCGCCGCCCTGGATCAGGTCGACGTAGGCCGGGTTGTTGATGATCGTCATGACCTTCTTCGCCCCCAGCCGTTTGGCCAGCAGCGACGACATGATGTTGGCTTCGTCATCGTTGGTCAGAGCGAGGAAGATATCGGCGTCGGCGATGTTCTCTTCCAGCAGCAGATCGCGGTCCGAGGCACTGCCTTGCAAGACCACGGTGCTGTCGAGGGTGTCAGAGAGGTAGCGGCAACGCGCCGGGCTCATCTCGATGATCTTCACCTGATAACGGCTTTCGATGGCCTCGGCCAGGCGCTCGCCGATCTGCCCGCCACCGGCGATGACGATGCGTTTGTAGGTTTCGTCGAGGCGGCGCATTTCGCTCATCACCGCGCGAATGTCCTCGCGAGCGGCGATGAAAAACACCTCGTCATCGGCCTCGATCACCGTGTCGCCCTGGGGCAGGATCGGCCGGTCACGGCGGAAGATCGCCGCGACGCGGGTTTCGACGTTCGGCATGTGCTCGCGCAACTGGCGCAGTTGCTGGCCGACCAGCGGCCCGCCGTAGTAGGCGCGCACCGCTACCAGTTGCGCCGCGCCTTCGGCGAAGTCGATCACCTGCAACGCGCCGGGGTGCTGGATCAGGCGCTTGATGTAATTGGTCACGACCTGCTCGGGGCTGATCAGCACGTCGACCGGAATCGCTTCGTTCTGGAACAGCTGTTCCTCGCGATTGAGGTACGACGCTTCGCGCACGCGAGCGATCTTGGTCGGCGTGTGGAACAGCGTGTGGGCGACCTGGCAGGCGACCATGTTGGTTTCGTCGCTGTTGGTCACCGCGACCAGCATGTCGGCGTCGTCGGCACCGGCCTGGCGCAGCACCGACGGCAGCGAGCCCCGGCCCTGCACGGTGCGGATGTCGAGGCGGTCGCCGAGGTCGCGCAGGCGCTCGCCATCGGGGTCGACCACAGTGATGTCGTTGGCCTCGCTGGCCAGATGTTCGGCCAGCGAACCGCCGACCTGTCCCGCACCGAGGATGATGATTTTCATCCAGTCACTCCATGAATCCGTTTAGCCGCGCGCGGCGGCGATCTTGATCAGCTTGGCGTAGTAGAAGCCGTCATGCCCGCCCTGCTGGGCCAGCAACTGGCGACCATGGGGCTGCTTGATGCCGGCCGCGGTGGCCAGATCCAGTTCCCGCGCGCCGGGGGTGCGCTCGAGGAACGCGGCGATGACTTCGGTGTTCTCGGTCGGCAGCGTCGAGCACGTGGCGTAGAGCAGGATGCCGCCGACCTCGAGGGTTTTCCACATGGCGTCGAGCAGTTCGCCTTGCAGTTGCGCGAGCGCGACGATGTCGTCGGGCTGGCGGGTCAGCTTGATGTCCGGATGGCGACGGATCACGCCGGTGGCCGAGCATGGCGCATCGAGGAGGATGCGCTGGAACGGTTTACCGTCCCACCATTTGTCGATATCGCGACCGTCGGCGGCGATCAGTTCAGCGTCGAGGCCGAGGCGCTCGAGGTTTTCCTTCACCCGCACCAGACGCTTGGCTTCCAGATCCACCGCTACCACGCCAGCGAGCGCCGGTTCGGCTTCGAGGATGTGGCAGGTCTTGCCGCCAGGGGCGCAGCAGGCGTCGAGCACCCGCTGCCCCGGCGCCAGATCAAGCAGGTCGGCAGCCAGTTGCGCGGCTTCGTCCTGCACGCTGATCCAGCCTTCGGCGAAACCCGGCAGGCTGCGCACGTCGGCAGCGGCTTCGAGGACGATGCCGTCGCGGCTGTAAACGCACGGCGTCGCGGCAATCCCGGCAGCGCCCAGCAGTGCGAGATAAGCGTCGCGGCTGTGATGGCGACGGTTGACCCGCAGGATCATCGGCGGATGCGCGTTGTTTGCTGCGCAGATCGCTTCCCACTGCTCGGGCCAAAATGCCTTCAGGGATTTTTGCAGCCAGCGCGGGTGAGCCGTGCGCACCACCGGGTCGCGTTCCAGTTCGGCGAAGATCGTCTCGCTTTCGCGCTGGGCATTGCGCAGCACCGCGTTGAGCAGACCTTTGGCCCAGGGCTTTTTAAGCTTGTCGGCAGAACCGACGGTTTCGCCGATGGCGGCATGGGCCGGCACGCGGGTGTAGAGCAGTTGATACAGACCAACCAGCAGCAACGCCTCGACATCAGCGTCGGCGGCCTTGAACGGTTTCTGCAGGAGTTTTTCCGCCAGTGCCGACAGGCGTGGCTGCCAGCGTGCGGTGCCGAAGGCCAGGTCCTGAGTGAAACCGCGATCGCGATCCTCGACCTTATCCAGTTGCGTCGGCAGGGAGCTGTTCAGCGAAGCCTTGCCGCTGAGTACGGCAGCGAGAGCCTTGGCGGCGGCCAGACGCGGATTCATTGCGCGTCCACCGCTGCGCCGAGGACGCTGCCGACGGCGAATTTCTCACGACGGCTGTTGAACAGGTCACTGAAGTTCAGCGCCTTGCCGCCGGGCAATTGCAGGCGGGTCAGGCACAGCGCTTGGGCACCGCAGGCGACGATCAGGCCGTCTTTGCTGGCGCTGAGGATTTCACCCGGAGCGCCAGTGCCTTCGGCCACGGTCGCGGCCAGCACTTTCAACGCTTCGCCATTGAGCGTGCTGTGGGTGATGGGCCAGGGATTGAAGGCGCGGACCAGACGTTCCAGCTCGACCGCCGGACGGCTCCAGTCGATGCGTGCTTCGTCTTTGTTCAGTTTGTGTGCGTAGGTTGCGAGTTCGTCATTCTGCACCTCACCTTCCAAGGTGCCGGCAGCCAGACCGGCAATCGCCTGCACCACAGCGGGCGGCCCCATCTCGGCGAGGCGATCATGCAGGGTGCCGCCAGTGTCTTGCGCGCTGATCGGCGTGGCGACCTTGAGCAGCATCGGCCCGGTGTCGAGGCCGGCTTCCATGCGCATCACCGTTACACCGCTTTCGGCGTCGCCGTGTTCAACCGCGCGCTGGATCGGCGCCGCACCGCGCCAGCGTGGCAGCAACGACGCGTGGCTGTTGATGCAACCCAGACGCGGAATATCCAGCACCGCTTGCGGGAGGATCAAACCGTAGGCGACCACCACCATCAAGTCCGGCTTCAGCGCGGCCAGTTCCGCCTGGGCGTCGGCATTGCGCAAGGTCGGCGGCTGCAACACCTGGATATTATTTTCCAGGGCGAGTTGTTTGACCGGGCTTGGCATGAGTTTTTGCCCTCGGCCGGCCGGGCGATCCGGCTGGGTGTAGACCGCGACGATCTCGTATGGGCTGCTCAGCAGGGCCTTGAGGTGTTCGGCGGCGAATTCCGGGGTACCGGCAAAAACAATGCGCAGTGGCTCAGTCATGAAGGGCGTCTCATAAAAAGAAAAAGGCTTGCCGCAGCAAGCCTTTGAAGAGGGGCATCAAGCGTTCTGGCGGTGCAGCTTTTCCAGCTTCTTCTTGATCCGGTCGCGTTTGAGCGTGGACAGGTAATCGACGAACAATTTGCCGTTGAGGTGGTCGCATTCGTGCTGGATGCACACCGCGAGCAGACCTTCGGCAATCAGCTCATAGGGCTTGCCGTCGCGGTCCAG
Source organism: Pseudomonas sp. Marseille-Q5117 (assembly GCF_946901175.1). Classification (NCBI taxonomy): domain Bacteria; kingdom Pseudomonadati; phylum Pseudomonadota; class Gammaproteobacteria; order Pseudomonadales; family Pseudomonadaceae; genus Pseudomonas; species Pseudomonas sp. Marseille-Q5117. Next base: position 560,916 of record NZ_CAMPPP010000003.1, read on the forward strand.
CGCTTTGATTTTGACCTTCTGCGGGCGGTCGACGTTTTCGTAGAAACCCGGTACCGAGAGGCAGCCTTCCTGGTACTGGTCCATCTCGTCGGTCAGCGGTTCGAACTCGGGGTTGATGAATACCCTTGGCTCGGTGCGGTCTTCGGACAGGTCCATCACGACGATACGTTTGTGCACGTTGACCTGGGTCGCGGCGAGGCCGATGCCCGGCGCTTCATACATTGTTTCAAACATGTCGTCGACCAACTGACGCACTTCGTCGTCCACTACAGCCACTGGTTTGGCGATAGTGCGCAGACGCGGGTCCGGAAATTCGAGGATGTTTAAAATGGCCATAGGCTTCGATTGCTGCACACGTTGAGTAAAGTCGGGTCGATGGCCTGGCGGGTCCGAAGATGCAGGCTACCGTTGTGAAGCGTAGCTTCTGAAAAACAGAAGCGAGCCACGGGGGCTCTGACGATTCACGCGAATGCACATGATAAAGGGATTCACTGCATGAGGAAAACACTACTCGCCCTGCTGCTTCTGGCTTCGGCCGGCGCCGCGCAAGGGCAAGTGCAACTCAGGGATGGTTTTCCACAGCAATACACGGTGGTTTCCGGGGACACGCTCTGGGACATTTCCGGCAAATACCTGCGCGAGCCGTGGCAATGGCCACAATTGTGGCGGGCCAACCCGCAGATCGAAAACCCCAACCTGATCTATCCCGGCGACACGCTGACGCTCAGCTACGTCAACGGCCAGCCGCAACTGACCGTCCATCGTGGCGAGTCGCGCGGCACCATCAAACTCTCGCCACAAATTCGCACCAGCCCGGTGGCCGAGGCGATTCCGAGCATTCCGCTGAAATCGATCAATAGCTTTCTGCTGAGCAACCGCATCGTCGACAAGGCCGAAGACTTCGACAAGGCGCCGTACATCGTCGCCGGCGATGCCGAACGGGTGCTCAGCGGTACCGGTGATCGCATCTTCGCCCGTGGCCATTTCGATCCGGAGCAACCGGTGTACGGCATCTTTCGCCAAGGCAAGGTCTACACCGACCCGCAGACCAAGGAATTCCTCGGCATCAACGCCGACGATATCGGCGGCGGCGAGGTTGTTGCCACCGAAGGCGATGTCGCCACCCTCGCCCTGCAACGCACCACCCAGGAAGTACGCCTCGGTGACCGCTTGTTCGGCGGTGAAGAACGTTCGATCAATTCGACTTTCATGCCCAGCGCGCCGAAAAGCGACATCAACGGCGTGATCATTGATGTGCCACGCGGCGTCACGCAGATCGGTGTGATGGACGTGGTTACCCTGAACAAAGGCAAACGTGACGGTCTGGCCGAAGGCAATGTTCTGGCGGTGATGAAAACCGGCGAAACGGTGCGTGATCGGATCACCGGCCAGCCGCTGAAAATTCCCGATGAACGCGCCGGCCTGCTGATGGTGTTCCGCACCTACGACAAACTCAGTTACGGCCTGGTCCTCAATGCTTCACGCTCGCTGGCGGTGCTCGACAAGGTGCGAAATCCGTAAGCTTGCTTAACAAGTTACCAACAGAGTTATCCACAACTTGTTCCGAATGGTTCGGAGCATAGAACGATCAAGGATGATCCATTCATGTTGTCTGTCAGTACGGCCATTTCCCCGGCGGAACTGGAAGCGCGTCTGCGCCTGCACCGCATGCCGGATATCGGCCCCAAGCGTTTTGCCAAATTGCTCGAAGCCTTCGGCTCGGCGTCCAAAGCCCTCAGCGCACCGGCCAATGCCTGGCGCTCACTGGGGTTGCCGGCGGCCTGCGCCGAAGCACGGCGTTGTCCGACGGTGCGCGACGGCGCCAGCCACGCAATGCGCTGGCTAGAGCACCCCGACCAACATTTGCTGATGTGGGATCAAGCGGATTATCCAGCGTTGCTGGCGCAAATCGCTGATCCGCCGCCGCTGTTATTTGTCGCCGGCGATCCGTCGATCCTGGAAAAACCGCAATTGGCGATGGTCGGCAGCCGCCGCGCTTCCCGCCCGGGCATGGATACGGCGGCGGCGTTTTCCCGCAGTCTGGCCGGGGCCGGTTTTGTCATCAACAGTGGTCTGGCGCTGGGCATCGATGCCGCTGCCCATCAGGCTGCTCTGGATGTTGGCGGCTTGACCGTGGGGGTGCTCGGCACGGGGCTGGAAAATTTTTATCCACAACGCAATAAACGCCTGGCCGAGGCGATGATTGCCTCGGGCAGCGCGGTGCTTTCCGAGTTTCCACTGGACGCCGGGCCGAGCCCGAGCAACTTCCCCCGGCGCAACCGCATCATCAGCGGGTTGTCCCTCGGCGTGCTGGTGGTCGAGGCCAGTGTTGCCAGCGGTTCGTTGATCACCGCGCGGCTGGCAGCCGAACAGGGCCGCGAGGTCTATGCCATTCCGGGCTCGATCCATCACCCCGGCGCGCGCGGTTGTCACCAGTTGATTCGCGACGGGGCGGTGCTGGTGGAGACTATCGAACATATCCTCGAAGCCCTGCGCGGCTGGCAGCAGCCACTGTTATCCACGGCGGCGCCGAAGGCCGATCACCCGTTGCTGGCGCTGCTGCACGCGGCGCCGCACACCAGCGAGGCCTTGGCAGCGAGCTGTGGCTGGGCGCTGCCGAAAGTGCTGGCAACGTTGACCGAGCTGGAAATCGAAGGCCGTGCGGTATGCGAAAACGGTCGCTGGCTGGCGCGGTCGAGCTAGGTTTTACGAGGAAGATCGGTAAACTGCGCGAAACCTGTTTGTGGAGAGTTTTTTCATGGTCAACAGTTGGCGTGTGCAACAAGCCGCGCGTGAAGTTCGCGCCGGCGCGGTGATTGCCTATCCAACCGAAGCCGTTTGGGGGCTGGGTTGCGACCCGTGGAACGAAGACGCGGTGGACCGCTTGCTGGCGATCAAGAATCGCTCGGTGAGCAAAGGGCTGATCCTGGTCGCCGACAACATCCGCCAGTTCGATTTCCTCTTCGAGGACTTCCCGCAGGACTGGATCGACCGCATGGCCAGCACCTGGCCTGGGCCGAACACCTGGCTGGTGCCGCACCAGAACCTGTTGCCGGAATGGGTCACAGGCGTGCATGACACCGTGGCGCTGCGGGTCAGCGATCACCCCCAGGTGCGCGACCTGTGCTCGCTGGTCGGGCCATTGATTTCCACATCGGCCAACCCCCAGGGGCGACCGCCGGCGCGCACGCGTTTGCGCATCGAGCAGTATTTCCGTGGTCAGGTCGATCTCGTGCTGGGCGGCAGCCTTGGCGGGCGCAAGAATCCCAGCGTGATCCGCGACCTCGCCACCGGTAACGTCGTTCGTCCTGACTGACGCCATTCTTTTTTATTTTTTTGCGGACTCCTCGGCGTCGACGAGGAGTTCTGCGCATGCCCGCAGTTTATTCCTGCATTCGTTCAAAACTTATCCGTTGCCATTGTTCTTTCATGCGTCAGACGAATCTTTGAGTCTGAAATATCTGTAAGTTTTCCCACGTGATTATCAGAACGCGTGCAGTGGCGAGATTTCCAAAAGCATCCATTCTTTCAATGTGCTTGAAGCAACTTCGAAATATTAATGACTGCGGAGAAGTAATGGATATTACCGATTTACACCTCAAGGATTATCTGCAGGGCTTTCAGGAGACACTCAAGAATCAACAGGCCGACTATCGTGTGGCCATTCTTGAGGGAGGATCGGATGCCGGGGAATTTGAACGCTTCATCAATCGACAGTTTCGCCTGCGATTGCAGCATTACATGCTCACCTCCAGAGCCCGGGCGCTGGAAACCCGACTGGCGATCACCTCACGCAGCACGCACTTTCTGTTGTATCAGCGTGATCAGCTTATTGCGGTGCTGCGGGCAACCCCGGCGCCCTTCGAATGGGCTTCACTGGCGCAGCATCATGTGTCTCCCACTGTGGCATTGACACGGCATGTCGAATTCAGTCGCTTGATTACCCATTCCCAGCAGCACCGGCCGGTATCGATCAATGGCCTGCTCGCCACCGCTGCGGAATGGGCGATCGATCGCGGATATCAGGGGGTGACGGCCTTGTGCAGATCGCCACAGCGACAACTGTTTCAGCGCTTCGGCCTGACACCGATTGCTTCGCACGCCATGCATATCGAGCAGCGCGCCCGGGGCGATTATTGGCTGTTGTCCGCCGAATGGCGGCAAATACTGATGGCCCTGGATCAGCCTGTGAACATGAACGCGCATCAGCCGGAGTATCGTGATTTTTTTAACCGCCAGTATTGATCCGCCAGTGATTGAAGAGTGGGCTGAAAAATGGCTCGTATATGAATCGAAGAAGTTGCGCAGGAAGTTTGCCGGTCGTAGACCAGCGGCGAAGAAACTTCACCGCAAGATGTACTTGATATAGCCGCAAGATACTCGGCGAACTCATGGAGGAGTTCGCCGAGTATCAACTTGAGGCTTTATGGCAGCAGAATTGTGGAACCGGTCGTGCGCCGTGCCGACAGTTCGGTTTGTGCTTTTGCCGCATCCGCCAGTGCATGGCGCTGGCTGATGTCTACCTTCAGTTTGCCACTGATGATCATCTCGAACAGCTCGTCGGCCATGCGTTGCAGGTTTTCGGCGTTGTTGGCGTAGGTCGCCAGCGTCGGTCGGGTGACGTAGAGCGAACCCTTTGCGGCGAGAATGCCCAGATTGACGCCATCGACCGCGCCGGAAGCATTGCCGAAACTCACCACCAGGCCACGTGGTGCGACGCTGTCCAGAGACGTGAGCCAAGTGTCCTTGCCGACGCCGTCATACACCACCGGGACTTTCTTGCCGTCAGTCAGTGCCAGCACGCGCTCGGCAACGTTTTCATGGCTGTAGTCGATGGTGGCCCAGGCGCCGTTGGCTTTGGCCAGCTCGGCTTTCTCCTTCGAGCTGACGGTGCCGATCAGCTTCACGCCCAGCGCTTTGGCCCATTGGCAGGCCAGCGAGCCGACGCCACCGGCTGCGGCGTGGAACAGAATGGTTTCGCCGCCCTGCAGTTGGTAGGTCTGGCGCAGCAGGTATTGCACGGTCAGGCCCTTGAGCATGACGCCGGCGGCAGTTTCGAAACTGATTTCATCGGGCAGGTGCACCAGATTGTCCTGCGGCAGCACATGCAGCTGGCTGTAGGCGCCGAGCGGGCCGCTGCCGTATGCCACGCGATCGCCGACCTTGAACCGGGTGACGTCGCTGCCCACCGCTTCGACGGTGCCGGCGCCTTCCGATCCCAGGCCGGACGGCAACGCGGGCGGCGCATAGAGGCCGCTGCGGTAATAGGTGTCGATGAAGTTCAGGCCGATCGCCTGGTTGGCCACGCGCACCTGATTCGGCCCGGGTGCAGCGGGTTCGTAGTCAACATATTCGAGCACTTCGGGACCGCCGTGGGCGCGGAACTGGATACGCTTTGCCATCTGCCTGCTCTCCTTGGGTCGTTGCTAAGCCCTCTATCCAACTCCCCTGCTTGATCTTCGTCAACTGCGGCGCGCCGGTCTGCGATGGTATGCTACGCGCCCATTTGCGCCGCCCGCCTGCCGGGGCGCCGCCCGATTCAAGGTGAAGCCATGACGACCCGCACCGACGCCGTAAAGGCCTATCTGCTCGATCTGCAAGACCGCATCTGCGCTGCACTGGAAACCGAAGACGGCGGCAAATGCTTCGTCGAAGACGCCTGGACCCGGCCGGCGGGCGGTGGCGGGCGCACCCGCGTGCTGGAAAACGGCACGCTGATTGAAAAGGGCGGGGTCAACTTTTCCCACGTGTTCGGCAGCGGTCTGCCGCCGTCGGCCAGTGCCCATCGGCCGGAACTGGCCGGGCGTGGTTTCGAGGCGCTCGGCGTGTCGCTGGTGATCCACCCGCACAACCCGCATGTGCCGACCTCCCACGCCAATGTGCGTTTTTTCATTGCTGAAAAAGAAGGCGAAGAACCGGTCTGGTGGTTTGGCGGCGGTTTCGACCTGACCCCGTACTACGGCGTTGAAGAAGACTGCATTCATTGGCACCGCGTCGCCGAGCAAGCCTGTGCGCCGTTTGGTGCGGACGTCTATCCGCGCTACAAGGCCTGGTGCGACACCTATTTCCATATCAAGCATCGTCATGAGCCGCGCGGCATTGGCGGTCTGTTCTTCGACGATCTGAACGAGTGGGATTTCGACACCAGCTTCGCCTTCATGCGCGCCATCGGCGATGCCTACATCGAGGCCTACCTGCCGATCGTGCAGCGGCGCAAGAACGACGCCTTCACTGCTCAGCAGCGCGAATTCCAGGAATTCCGTCGTGGCCGCTACGTCGAATTCAACCTGGTTTACGACCGTGGCACGCTGTTCGGCTTGCAGTCGGGGGGCCGTACCGAATCGATTCTGATGTCGCTGCCGCCGCAAGTGCGCTGGGGTTATGACTGGAAGGCCGAACCTGGCAGCGCAGAAGCGCGTCTGACCGAGTATTTCCTCCAGGATCGTGACTGGCTGGCCGAGGCCTGAGGACGGGTGATGGATCGTTACGTTGTTTTTGGTAACCCGATCGGCCACAGCAAGTCGCCGATGATTCACCAGTTGTTCGCCGAACAGACCGGCCAGCGCCTCGATTACAGCACGCTGCTGGCGCCGCTGGATGATTTTGCCGGCTGCGCCACGGCGTTCTTTCGCGAAGGGCGCGGCGCCAATGTGACGGTGCCGTTCAAGGAAGACGCTTACCGTCTGGCCAACAGCCTGACCGCCCGCGCGCAGCGGGCCGGTGCGGTGAACACCTTGAGCAAACTGGAAGATGGTTCACTGCTCGGCGACAACACCGATGGCGCGGGACTGGTGCGTGATCTGACGGTCAATGCCGGTTTCAGCCTGACCGGCAAGCGCATCCTTTTGCTCGGCGCCGGCGGCGCGGTGCGCGGTGCGCTGGAGCCGTTGCTGGCAGAGAAACCGGCCTCGGTGATCATCGCCAACCGCACGGTGGACAAGGCTGAGCTGCTGGCGGAATTGTTCGGCGATCTGGGGCCGGTGTCGGCCAGTGGTTTCGACTGGCTGCGCGAGCCGGTGGACGTGATCATCAACGCCACTTCCGCGAGCCTGACCGGTGATGTGCCACCGATCGCGCCAAGCCTGATCGAGCCGGGCCAGACCCTGTGCTACGACATGATGTACGGCAGGGAACCGACCGCGTTCTGCCGCTGGGCCACTGAGCACGGCGCGGCGCTGGCGATGGATGGTCTGGGCATGCTTGCCGAACAGGCGGCCGAGGCATTCTGGCTGTGGCGCGGCATACGCCCGGATACCGCGCCGGTACTTGCCGAGCTGCGCCGCCAACTGGCCCTTTAACTTTTGCTCCCACATTGAAATGCGATCAATGTGGGAGCGAGCCTGCTCGCGAATCGCATCACTACCGTTATCAGCTCAATCTTCAAACCTGATCGGGCACTTCTCCGCCCCTTCCAGTTTGCGCAGTTCCTCCACCACTGGCGGCCGCGCCCGGCGCAAGGTCAGGCTGCGACCCTGGACCAGCAGCCGTCGCGCTTCCTGATGCAGCATCTCTACCCCTGAATAATCGATGAAGTTGATCTGCTGCGCCTCGATCACCACCCGCGCGCCATGCAGGCGTTGCAGGCGCACTTGCAGGTAATGGCTGGCGCCGAAAAAGATCGAACCGCCCACGCGCAGCACATCGTCGTCACCGTCGCGCCAGTGCTGCACCCGTGGTTGCGAGGTGCGCTTGAGGTAGAAAAACAACGACGCCAGCACCCCGGCGTAGATCGCCGTCTGCAATTCCAGCAGCAAGGTCGCAAGACAGGTCAGGGCCATCACCACGAACTCGGCGCGGCTGACCCGCAGCAAAGCGCGAATGCCTCGGTGATCGACCAGACCCCAGGCAATCAACAGGATGCTGCCGGCCATGGCCGGGATCGGAATGTGCGCGATCAGCCCCGCGCCGAACACCGCGAACAGCGCCACCCAGATCGCCGAAAACACCCCGGCCAGCGGCGAGCAGGCACCCGCCTCATAACTCAATCCCGAGCGGGTAAACGATCCGGCGGACAGCGACCCGGAAAAGAACGCACCGACGATGTTCGACAGACCCTGTGCGCGGACTTCCTGATTGGCGTCGAGCAACTGTTGCGAGCGCGCCGATATCGAACGGGCGATCGACAGACTGGTGACCAGCCCGAGCATGCCCACCGCCACGGCGCTTGGCAGCAGGCGCAGGATCACCTCCAGATCCAGCGTCAAGGCGCTCAGCGGCGGCAGGCGTCCGACGAAAGCGCTGACCAGATGCACATGACCGAACATTCCTGGCCAGATCCACACCAGCAGACTGGCCAGCACCAGTGTGAGCAACAGCGTCGGCCAGCGCGGCAAGAGTTTTTTCAGGGCCACGCCGACGATCACTGTAGCAACGCCGAGCATCAGCGAGGGCTTATCCACAGCCCCCAGATGTCGTAGCAGATCCATCAGGCTGGCGAGCGCGGTGGTGTTGGCCGGCAACTCCAGCCCGAGCAGATTGGGCAATTGCCCG